>CAKREB010000034.1 GCA_934317005.1 uncultured Lachnospiraceae bacterium | reverse complement strand
TCTTTCTCAACCTTGATTTTCTATATATCTTTTCAGCATTTCTTCCGATACATTTCCTACACTACAGGCAAAATATCCATCTGTCCAAAAGGTATGTTCTTTCCAGAATTGTTTTCGTAAATATTGAGGATATCTTTTCCATATATGGTATGTTGTATAGCTCTTCATCAGGTTTACAATCTTACTAATAGACATTGTTGGTTCTGTCTCTATCATGTAGTGAATGTGATCTTTATCTGTTTCCATATATCTTATTATCACACTGTGTCTCTGACATATCTCATACGAAAACTGTTTTATATCATCTGATATCTGTCTCGAAACCAGTAATTTCTTTCTATATTTGCAGACAAAAATAATGTGATATTGTAATAGGTATTTATGTCTGTTTTTAGATTTCTATGTTCCCATGCCATGAGTATACAATAATTTCTGATTTTTAGCTACCTTAACCCACCGTCTAAAGCCAGTGGGATTGCGGTAGTCCTATTTCAAATCCTATAATGATGCTTACGGTTTTGAAAATGGAGATAGCATGATTAAAGCAGTTGCAAAATGTATGGAAGAAGCTTGCCGGAACAATGAATTTATCGGTCATGTCGGTGGAGATGACTTTGTCATTATCTCCAATGACTACAATCTGGAGCATGTGTTTGATTGCATCGTCCACCATTTTCAGCTATGTCTCAAAGAACTCTACACAGATGAAGATTACAATAGTGGTGAAATACATTCCCAGAATCAACGTGGCGAACCTGAAATATTTCCACTTGCCTCTCTCTCTAGTGCTCTTTTTACTAATGAAAAGATTAGTATTCAGAATCTGAACGATTTTTCATACAAAATCGCACTCACTAAAAAAGCAAGCAAAAAGCATATCGGAAATTATCTCCAGAAAACAGAGGAACTGGTGTTTTAACTGTTATAATCGAAGCATGGGTGCTGCCATAACGGTAGGCGGTTAGTCGACAAACTGGAAGTTATCGTCTTGTTCCATTCTTATCAAAATTCTTTTTTAATGCTATTTCTGTTGGGAGAATAGACCCAATTAAAGGAATAAGTTGAACACCACAGATAATTCCTCCTATACTCCCAACACAATCTTCATTTTTTCCAATTACTAAAAGCATGAATATTACTGTTATCGGCAACATAACCATTCCACAGACATACCAGACTTTACCACAATATTTATGAGCAAATTCCCATGTGTCTTTGTTCTTCATAGACATCGAAGTCCGATATCCAAATACTGAATTTATTTCCTTTGGAGCCTTTTTCATAAAATATCTTCCAAAACCAATCATCGTAAATGAAAGAAGCAAATCCATAATCAACATAAAAATCCAAAACCCCATTGTAAACCTCCTTTACTATAACTCCCGATTTTTCTTCACTTTATTTTACCATAGTGTTTTCTAAAGTGCTATTCCAATATATACAAAAGTGTAAATGAGCGGTAACAGTTCAGCCTTCCGGCTGAACAACCAGTCTTAGCACCGGCTAAAATATAGCCGGTGCACCCATAAATAATTTTTTTATATTTTCTATCAAACCCATATTTCTTCTTTTTAGAGTTTCTATGTATTAACAAGCACTTTATAACAAACTTATTTTCATCTTTTCATGCAGAATAAAAGAAGTCTCTGAATAACGGTCAGGTTTCCGAATCCACGGTCTGTCGTGTTGTAAACCAACTCCAGAACGAGCTATCTCAAGAGAAAAGCATAAAATACTTCTTTCTTTTAATCGATGGCGAGAATCTATCCTTTTTTCTTTTGTATATGGATTATTTTTTACACGAATTTGATGATTTGGATGATGACGATTTCGGTGAAGAAGGTTTTTATATCTTCTAAAACCAAACCGTCTATTTCCCATGGTCGCCTTTGTGCGGGCCATTTTCATTCAAAAGTTCGACGAAAATCGAACTTTCCTATAAAGCAAAAAATATCCGGAAGAGTGCAAGCACTCTCCGGACATTTATTGGTTTATATAATCTTCTCGTTATTTACACGAAATTACTCGATGATTGTAGCAACCTTACCTGATCCTACTGTACGTCCACCTTCACGATATCAGACCGGTGTATTGTGGTATACGAATAGTGATTTTTTATGTGATTTGTGTGGAAAAATCCGGATTTTCCGTTGTGTCCGTGTGGTTTTCCGG
>CAKREB010000033.1 GCA_934317005.1 uncultured Lachnospiraceae bacterium | reverse complement strand
TTTCCTATATTTCAAGCGAAGAAATCAAGGATGTTGTAAAGGACTATGTTTGGCAGAATTACAGGGTTGGAAATAAAACTTTAAGTACATTGTATAACGAAATAAGGTCATACTTTTGGTTGTTTATGCAGTATTGCAGGTTAAGGGAAATAGATACACTAAGAGATTTAGATAATGTCGATGTCGATAATTATATTTCCTTTTTGAGAACATATATATCCGATAAAACAAGTAAACCATTAACATACAATTCACAAAAAATCAGACTGGATTGTTTGAAATCAGTAATTCGTTGGTGTCAGATTCATAGACCTAATGATGTACCAACTACAGAAATTTTTATTGGAAGTGAATACATAGGAATCAACAGAAAAGTAAAAATCGACTTTATCCCAGATGATGTTGTAGCACAGATAAATGAGGCTCTTAGAACAGAAGAAAACCCATATCTTAAGCATGGCATCATTATTCTTCAATCGACAGGGATGCGTATAGGAGACCTCTTAAAACTCCGTATTGACTGTATTAAGCCACATTTGATTAGTGGGTATACAATCGAGTGGACTCAGCACAAAGGACGCAAGGATAAGGCTCCTATGCCTGTTAGAAGCGAATGTGTAGCTGCGATAGAGAATCTTGTTGAGATTACATCAGAGCTTCGTAATGAAGCTGATGAAAAGGATAAAGATACTCTGATGATTTGGAGAGTTCCTAAAGGAAATGGTGCTGGTCAGGTAATGAATCTTAATTCAAAATGCTTTAATTGGTGGTTTAAGAAATTCATTAAGGATAACAACATTAAAGATGCCAATGGCGATTACTACAACCTTACAAGCCATCAGTTCAGACGAACTCTTGGAACAGATATGCTTTCCAAAGGAACTAACATAAATGTTATTCAGCAGGTGTTAGGTCATTCAGATCCATCCGTTACAAAGCGTTTCTATGCAGATGTAAAGGATAAGGAACGAGCAGAAGTATTTAAGAGTGTCGGTGTTATCGGCAACATCAATCAGATACAGAGCAGTGCTTTTGATAATGTATCAGAGTTTGAATGGTTTAAGGCTAATAAAGATAAGTGTGTTGCAGGGTTATGTGATGGCTACTGCACGAAGCCTGTTACAAATGGAAACATCTGTCCGAGACTTCTTAAAAGACAGAAATGCTACACTTGCAGTCGTTATATCACTACACCAGAGTATTTAGAGGCTCATAAACAGCATTTGGCAAACCTTGAAAAACAGCTTGAAGAAGGTGCTATTTATGGCGAGCATTACGCAGAACACTTTATACCGACCATAGAGGTATTAAAAGTCATCGTTGAAAGATTGGAGGGATTGCAAAATGGCAACTAACTTGGCTTTACAATTACAGGTCATAGAGCCTGATACAGACTTAAACAGCATAATGATAGGCAACTCCCGATACAGTGATGATGTATGGGATTTAAGACCTTTTATTACTGCTAAAACAACAAAGGAATCGCAGAAATATATCCGTTTTGAATATATATATGACGCAGATATAAAGGAAACTGTTAAGCAGTACGCATACTACAAACTAGGTAAAGTAAAGCCACAGACAGCTAGAAATTATATCAATGGTTATCTTCCAATGTTTATAGAATACTGTTCTATAAGCGGCATTCACAGCTTTGCAGATGTTACTTTGGAGAATTATCTTAACTTCAATCTTTGGATGAAGGACGAAAAGAAAGTGGCAACAAGCACAGGAAATTCAGCGTGTCATGTGGTAGAAGAAATCATCCGTATCGGTCAGATAAAGGGATGGAATGTACCACAGTTCCATCTTCCAAAGACAGAGACAGCTAACCAGTTATGGAATACGAAAAAGTCTATGAAAACTAACAAAACAAAACCTATTCCAGAGGATGTGTTTGATAAAATTTTGTACCATGCCGTACATGATGAAAAGGATATACTTACAAAGGCAGGTATTATCATTCAGAGTCAGACAGGACTTCGTATTAACGAGGTTTTATCCATACAGGAAGGCTGTGTACAGCGCACATCAGATGATTGCGATTACATGGAAGTAACACTTGGTAAGACCGAAAAGGGTGAGCCTATCATTCATAAGGTGTTTATCAATGACATTGTAAAAGACGCCATTGCAGAGCTTTCAGAATACACAGCAGAGCTTCGTAAGGAAAGTGGTTTAAAAGAATTGTTTCTGTGTAAGTCAGCTAAAAAGAAAAATGCTATCAATGTGTATTCTTTAGAGCATTGGAATGACCAGAAATTAAGTCCATTTATAAATAAATATGATATTCGAGACAACAAAGGCGAGTTATATCCCCTTACATCACATCAATTTAGAGCAACCTTTGTAAGGGAACTAATCAAAAGAAAAGTACCTATCGCAATGATTATGAAACAGTATTCGCATGTTTCTATCGAAATGACAGCACACTATCTTACCTTGCAGGAAGAAGAAGTTAAAGAAATCTATTCCGATATGATTTTAAGTCCAGAGTCAAAGATTGCAGGACTTCGTGCAAAAGAAATCAAGGGTAAACTTGATGATTTATTTCATGGAAAAACCGAGGATGAGATTGATGATGTAATCACTGGATTAGCAAAAACAATGAGTTTCAATCCTTTGCCTACAGGAGTATGTTTATACGATTTTAGACGAGGTAATTGCACCGATGGAGATGGCTGTTTCTTTTATAACTGTCCTAATTACATCACAGAGGTTCAGTTCTATCCAATCCTAAAGGATGAACTGGATTTACTTGAAAAGGAAATGGCAAGATTAA
>CAKREB010000032.1 GCA_934317005.1 uncultured Lachnospiraceae bacterium | reverse complement strand
AAATCATGTCATATTCATAGCTATTACTTTTTTCGTTATATTTACAATATTTTCTTAGTTGTTCCGTGGATACCGGGAAATATGTAGTCATTATTTTCTCGTATTCTTCTGCTGGAATCTCCCAATTGTCCGTTTTTAAATTTTTCCCTGTATAAATTCGATAAATATCCTCAAACATGCAAGGCATCAATATATCTTCCACATTGCTGCTATCCCAGTTTACAACCAGCATATTATAATTTACATAACTAAGACCAGCTATATATTTTTCTGTAAGTTCTCTGCATTTTTCTGGAAGTAACTTTACTCTCCAATATTCTCTCAATCCTGCATGCGCAACTGGATTTTCAAACGTATAAATAAAATATCCTTTTTCAGTAAATTTAATTTCTGACAAATCACTTACCGAAGTTCCAAGTATCTCTGGTTCTCCGCCCTCTCTCCATCGAATGCCTACATAGTAACTTTGCAACTTTTCATTTCGATAGACAAATGTCTGTGCGCCAAGCAATCCATCAGCTTGAACCACAAATACTGTTATCAATGTATCCTGACCAATAAGATAACTTTTATAGAAATTTTGCAATTTATCATAATTTTGCATCTCTACATTTTCTTTAACGCATACATATCCACTTTTTCCAAGTATTTTTATAACCTGTTCTCCCTGTTCATTTGTAAAACCATCAATTCCAGAAGCATAGGCAGGTACATCATCTATAATTACAATATCCTTATATACCACCTTCACCAGTTCTGCCGCAGTTAGTGCTTCATTTTGGATATTTTTGCTCTCTTCTTCAGACAGTAAACTTTTTGACTGAGGAATAATCCAATACGGCGAATTATCTTCATTTTCCCTCTCGTAATCAGACTCCTCCTGCCAAAACTCTATATCTGATATCTGTACTGGCTTTTCCCATGTTTCCTCTGCTGATGATTTTCTGACGTTCTTCTCAAAAAAGATTCCTACACTTACAATCATCACCAAGAGGATAACAAAAATGATTCCAAACTTTTTTATAAACCATTTTATATCTTCCATTACTGTCCTCCATATATATCATTCCATTCATCTTCGGTTAAGCGTGGCGTATGCCATGTAATGTTGTTATTTTCTTCCTCTGAAACAATGTAATTTGATACATACTGTACTCTACCATCAGATAACGGTCTGACCGTAACATCATGCATATATACATCAGAATCTCCTGCATACGGATATACTACATGAACATTGAGCGTAATCGTTCCATCCGAATGTTCCGTATACCCAACCACCTCGGAATATGGATATTCTGGATACTCTATCTCATAAAATCCTCTTGGTTTATATTCGTATGTTTGAGTTTGATAATCGTAAATAGTTTTTTTCTGCAATTTATCACTGTCGATATTAAAATATTCCATAATTACATTTTCAAACTCTGTTTTAGGAATATGATAAACTGCACCTATGCCTAAGTTATCATCTGCTACATATGGAAATTTTTCATTATGCAACTTTGGATACAACAAATCAAACATGTCATAGAAATTCAGTTCTCCAAAATCATCCTCATTCCAATCCACTAAAAACATATTATTTAACTCATATCCTATTGGCAAAAGATATTTTTCATTTAATTCCCGACACTTTGCATCCAATGGCAGTATACGAAATGCTACATGCTCTTCTGCAGAACTTAATGTTAATACATACAATTCTTCTGAAAAATAAGTTCCAGAAAACATCAGATATCCATCATCGGTATATCTCCAATAATCGGTTTGATATTCACCCTCATCTTCACTTTTCATAATTCCATCTTTATATCCGTAGTAACATCTTTTCACATGAACCACTCCATTTTCTGTCTGTAAATGATAGACTGAAAATCCTCCCAGACTACTCACTTGGATAATTGTCACTTCTGCTTCTTTCTGGTTCTCTACCGAATCACAAAAATCCATCACACTTTGCATTTGTGTCATATCAACTCGATTTTCACAATCAACCGCTGCATATCCGCATTCCCCGAATCTTTTTATGACTTTACATACGGTTTCCATATCCGTTAGTTCATTGTTTTTTGCAGCTTCCACATAAATATCTATCGGAATGTTTATAAAATTGTCATCTATTTTTTTCTCATCGACAATTTCAACAGATTCAGAAGCTACTGGTTCTTCTGTATTCCCTTTACATCCCGAAATTTCCATCAAAAATCCTATACTAATTATCAGACAACCACTTTTCAAGAACCTGACTATCTTTTTTGACAACATAACCACTTCCACCTCTTCCCTTTACATCTTCTACCATACTAATAATCATAATAGGACGATCCATATTTTCATCCGTTGTAAAAACAGAAAACCATCCCCATTCCGTTCCTGTTGTATCTTCTTTTGACGCTTTGATTTCTGCAGTTCCTGTTTTTCCAGCCAATGTAATATCCGTTCTGCATGCTGCATAGCCAGTACCATGAGGATTGTTTATGACTTCTTTTGTATCCTCCAAAACCATCTGTGCTGCATCCTTTGTAAATGCCGCTGTGATCCAAACGTTCGGTATCGCATCTTCCTTATATGTAAGATATGGTTTTATCATATTTCCTTCATTGCAAAATGCAGAATATATACAAGCCATATGCAAAGGATTTACAAGAATCTGACCTTGTCCATACCCACTATCAGCCAACTGTATCTCTTTCTCAATTTTATCTGTGTTAGAAAACTGCGATTTCGCCACTTTAATATCAAACGGAAGTTCTTCATTAAATCCCAATTTTGTCAATGAACTTTCCATATCTCTTTCACCAATTTTTAATGCCGCCTTGGCAAAATAAATATTGTCTGAATATATCAAAGCATTTTTTAAAATAACTGGCTCATAGGCATGAAGCGTCGTTACATGATAAGACCCCCATGATGAATCTTTCTGCCAGCTCAAACCTTCATTTCCATAATCCTCGTTAGGATCAATCGCCCCCGTTGTTAATCCAATAGCAGCTATGATTGGCTTAAACGTAGAGCCTGGACACCAGACCTGTCGAAAACGATTATACATAGGTTTGTTCTCATCTTCATTCAGCGCATTCCACTTTTCACTTGACATGCCCCTAATAAAATCGTTGTTATCATATGAAGGTGTACTGACTAAAGCCAATACTTCTCCCGTATACTGATTCATAGCAACTGAACAGCTCTTATCATCTTTAAATTGTTCATATAATTCTTTTTGCAAATTCGAATCTATCGTTAGTTTTATATCTTTTCCATTTTCTACAATCGTGCTTACTATGATTTTTTTCTTATTGCCATTTGAAT
>CAKREB010000031.1 GCA_934317005.1 uncultured Lachnospiraceae bacterium | reverse complement strand
CCGCCGTATACGGAACCGTACGTACGGTGGTGTGAGAGGTCGGGAAAATTTATTTAATTTTCCCTCCTACTCGATTGTTATAGGAAACTTCTCGTTTCCTATAACACAAAAAACACTCCGTGAGGATGCGCATTTCGCGGAAAAGAAGAAAATGCTACGCATTCCGCTCAAGCGCGAAAGAGTCGCAAGCGACTCTTTGTTCCTTATAGGATCAGAGTGTCAAAAGCAAGTTTTATCGTTTTTGGTTTTCTATCTGCATAATTTTTTGAAAAAGGCATATAGCTATCCATAGGTACGATGAGAGTTAAAAGTTCAAAAAATTTGTAATAAGATTGGAGGAAATTATGGAGCTAAAAAACAGCAGGACGAAAGAAAATCTGATGAAAGCCTTTGCAGGAGAAAGTCAGGCAAGGAATCGATATACTTTTGCGGCAGAGATTGCGATGGAAAATGATCTTTTTGTGATAAAAAAGCTGTTTGATCTGACAGCATCGCAGGAAAGAGAACATGCAGAAGTCTTTTATAAATATCTAAGTGAAATGGATGGTCAGGAAATTGTGATAGGTGAATCATCTTATCCTGTCAATAAATCTGATAAGATACAAGTACAGCTTTTGCAGGCTTTCGATAATGAAACGAGGGAGGCAGATCAGATTTACCGTACGTTTGGAGATATTGCTTTGGAAGAAGGATTTCACCAGATTGCCGGAAAATTTTATATGATCGCAGACATTGAAAAAATTCATGCCGTGCGCTTTAAAACATTTGCTGATCTGCTTAGAGAAGGAAAATTATTTGTTTCAGATGTTAAGACGGGTTGGATGTGCTTAAACTGTGGTTTTGTAGTTGAATCGACAACAGCACCGCAAAATTGCCCGGTATGTGACAGCCCACAGGGATATTTCATAAGACTTAGTCTTGCTCCATACACAGACAGTATGATGGATACCCTGCGTCCGCAGGATCTTGGAAAATAGACCAGGAATTGTTTTGCGCAAAAGATGCTTACAGATTTAAAAAATCGAAAAAACAAATTTTTTTAAAAAACATTTGACAACTGTAAAAAAAGCTGTTATGATATTAATCGTGTTTTGAATAAATATCATAACAGATGCGGAAGTGCTGGAATTGGCAGACAGGCATGATTCAGGTTCATGTTCGGGTTACCGAGTGAGGGTTCAAGTCCCTTTTTCCGCATAGTAAAAGCTGGGAATTTGTATTCTCAGCTTTTTTACTTTATAAGATGATCCGGGGTTAAAATAGGAAAAGGAGAGGTAAGATGGAACTGAATTTAGAAAAAGGATACATTCAAGATGCA
This sequence comes from uncultured Lachnospiraceae bacterium, assembly GCA_934317005.1. Classification (GTDB taxonomy): domain Bacteria; phylum Bacillota; class Clostridia; order Lachnospirales; family Lachnospiraceae; genus Butyribacter. The sequence continues at coordinate 5,634 of CAKREB010000031.1, read as the reverse complement.
TATACAAGAATCACCCTCGACAGATTGTTACGGGTAGATCCACATGGAGTTATTAGTATAGAAACCAAAAATTATGCTGGAAACATGCAGGGTGATCAGTGTTATCTGTATTGCCAATGACAAAGCAATCATCGAGGGCATTGAAAATAGTCCGATTCCTATCGTAAAAAGCGATATACGAGTATATCATCGCGTAAATTTCACAGAATAATCAAGATATATATCTTGACTTCTTGTTGATTTACGATAGAATAGAAGATAGCGTTTTGCGTTTCAGACGTAATAAAATTTGCGTGGAATCTTTCGCTAGAATATATTTGGAGGAGTAGACATGAATTCATCAAAAAAAATTATGAATCAGCAAAATGAGAGTAAGGAAGTAAAGAAAGAATCTTCTGCGGCTGTTCCGGCAAAGAAGATCAGAAAGACAAGCTTTCTTGCCGGAAGGGATTTAAAACCGATTATCTTAACCGTATTATGTGTGGTAGTTGTTTTGGTATTATGTATCGGTGTTGGTATTCAGCAGTTTAAGCCAAAGGTAGTTGTAAAAGTTGGTGATACCAAGATTACCATGAATGATATGATGTATCCAATCTATGAGGTAGAAAGTACATATCTGCCATACAATGAGATGTATGAAACATATACCGGAAAGTCTATCTGGGAATCTGATTATCAGGGCTCTTCAGGAAGCAAAGCATCCGGAATTACTAATTCAATTGGATTAAAGCAGGAAATCTTAAACAGCGAAGTGCAGTATGAGATTCTGTATCAGAAGGCCGTAAAAGCAAAGTATAAATTATCATCCGATGAAAAAAAGGATGCCGAAAAGAAGGCAGAGGATGCATTAAAGGGACTTTCATGGCTTCAGAAGGTTCAGTTAAATATTTCAAAATCAAATCTGACAGACCGCTTTGAAAAGAGAGCACTGGCTAACAAGTTTAAAGAAGATCAGCAGAAGACATTAAACAAAGATGTAGATGAAAAGGCTGCTATCAAGGATATCAAAAAGGCAGATTACCGTGAATATGATATTCAGTATTACTATGGAGCATTGACAAAGAAAGATTCCAACGGAAAGTCAACAGCACTTTCTGACAGGGAAAAGTCTGAGTTAAAGACACAGATGCAGGAAATTGCAGCTAAGGCAAAGGCAGGTAATGACTTTACAGATTTAAAGACCAGTGATATGAAAAATGTTACCTTTGAAAAAGACGGTAAGTTTACGGAAAAGGATGGATGGTCATACGTTTCCGATAAAAATCTCAAGAAGATTAAAAAGATGAATAATGATGATGTCAGCGAAGCAATTATAGATGAAAACTACTATGTAGTGGTAAAGATGGTAGATAATAATTCTAATAATGCATATAAAGAAGCTTGCGACAGTGCGATTAAGACAGCACAGGACAGTGCATATCAGACATGGTATGACAAGGAAGAACAGAAGTATAAGATTGATGTTAATACGGATGTTTGGACAGATGTCACGATCGGTACTGTAACGACAGACATTGTAACAGCAGAAGATTTACAGAATATGAAGGAAGATTCATCAGATGCTGCAAAGAGTTCTAGTGAGAAATAGTAGTAAGCATAGAAATATTCGTGCAGTAGAAAGCTATTGCACAGACTGACAAAAGACATATCGCACAAGCCGTATGGAGGAGAAACCATATGGCTTGTACGTGTTTTACAACTTACGAAATGGAGGCACGGAAAATGGCAAATGTAAGAAGAATTTATGTGGAAAAGAAAGCGCCTTATGCAGTTCGCGCAAAAGAATTAAAGGAAGAAGTGAGTCGTTATCTTGGAATACGCTCTTTGGAATCTGTACGGGTTCTGATACGCTATGATGTGGAAAATTTAAGCGATGCTACTTATCAGCAGGCACTCGGTACTGTATTTTCAGAACCACCTGTTGACAATTATTTTGAGGAAAGCTTTGATGCACCAAAGGACGCGCTTATCTTTTCGGTTGAATATTTACCGGGACAGTTTGATCAGCGTGCAGATTCAGCAGAACAGTGTGTGAAGCTGTTAAACGAAAAGGAAGAGCCGGTAATCCGTTCTGCAACAACATATGTATTTGAAGGCAAGATCAGTGCCTCTGATGCCGAGAAGATCAAAGATTATTGTATCAATCCGGTAGATTCCAGAGAAACGGATGAAAAGAAGCCGGATACACTGGTACAGAAATTTGATGAGCCTGCAGATGTTGCAATCTTTGACGGTTTCAAGGATATGCCGGAAAAAGAATTAAATGAGTTATATTCTTCTTTGAATTTGGCAATGACATTTAAGGACTTCTTACATATTCAGAAGTATTTTGCAACGGAAGAAAAAAGAGATCCGTCTGTGACAGAAATCCGTGTGTTAGATACTTACTGGTCAGATCACTGCCGTCATACAACATTCTTAACGGAATTAAAAAATGTAACTTTTGATGACGGATATTATAAAGAACCGATTCAGAAAACATTTGAAGATTATGAAAAGACATATCAGGAAATCTACAAGGGAAGAGATGACAAATACGTTTCCCTGATGGACATTGCATTGATGGCAATGCGTAAGTTAAAGGCTGACGGTAAGTTAGACGATATGGAAGAATCAGATGAGATCAATGCATGCTCTATCGTTGTTCCAGTTGAGATTGACGGAAAGGAAGAAGAGTGGTTAGTATTCTTTAAAAATGAAACACATAACCATCCGACAGAGATTGAGCCTTTTGGTGGAGCAGCAACCTGCTTGGGCGGTGCGATCCGTGATCCGCTTTCAGGACGTGGCTATGTATATCAGGCAATGCGTGTAACCGGTGCTGCTGATCCGACGGTGTCTATGAAGGATACCCTGAAAGGAAAGCTTCCGCAGAGAAAGATTGTAACCGGTGCTGCAAAAGGATATAGCTCTTATGGTAATCAGATCGGTCTTGCAACAGGTCTTGTCAATGAAATCTATCATCCAAATTATGTGGCAAAGCGTATGGAGATCGGTGCCGTAATGGGTGCTGCACCTCGCCGCAATGTAATCCGTGAAAACAGTGATCCGGGAGATATTATCATTTTGCTTGGTGGACGTACGGGTCGTGATGGAATTGGTGGTGCAACAGGTTCTTCTAAGGCACATACGACAAAGTCAATCGACGTATGCGGAGCCGAGGTTCAGAAGGGTAATGCACCTACAGAGCGTAAGATCCAGCGTCTGTTCCGTAGAGAAGAAGTCAGCTCTATGATTAAAAAGTGTAATGACTTTGGTGCCGGTGGAGTATCTGTTGCAATCGGTGAGCTTGCCGATGGTTTACGTGTAAATCTGGATAAGGTACCAAAGAAATATGCAGGTCTGGATGGAACAGAGCTTGCTATTTCAGAATCACAGGAACGTATGGCAGTTGTTGTTGCACCTAAGGATGTAGATCAGTTCCTCGCATATGCAACAGAAGAGAATCTGGAAGCAGTTGTTGTTGCGGAGGTTACAAAAGAGCCTCGACTTGTTTTATCATGGAGAGATAAAGTGATCGTTGATATTTCACGTGCTTTCCTTGATACAAACGGAGCACATCAGGAAACAGATGTAGAAGTAACCATGCCTTCTGAGAAGGAAAATTACTTTGAACAGAAAAAAGATGTTTCAGATGTTAAAAAAGCATGGTTAGACACATTAAATGATCTCAATGTATGTTCACAGAAGGGATTGGTAGAAATGTTTGACAGCTCTATCGGTGCTGCGACAGTTACCATGCCTTACGGTGGAAAGACACAGCTTACACCAACACAGACTATGATTGCAAAGCTTCCGGTACTGGAAGGAAAATGTGATACCGTTACGATGATGAGCTATGGCATGGATCCATATCTTACAAGCTGGAGTCCATATCATGGTGCTGTTTATTCGGTTCTTGCTTCTGTAGCAAAGATTGTGGCAGCCGGTGGAGATTATCGTAAGATCCGCTTTACATTTCAGGAATATTTCCGTCGTCTTGGCACGGATGCTAAGCGTTGGGGAGAGCCAATGGCAGCTTTACTGGGTGCATATGATGCACAGATGAAGCTTGGTCTGGCTTCTATCGGCGGAAAGGATAGTATGTCCGGTACTTTTGATGATATTGACGTACCGCCTACACTGTGTTCTTTTGCAGTTGACGTTGCAAAATTACAGGATGTTGTGACACCGGAGCTTAAAAAGGCCGGAAATGTATTGGTGAAGTTTGATATTAAGAAGGATGCCTACTCATTGCCTGATTTTGAACAGTTAATGGAGCTTTATGGCAAGATTACGCAGATGATCCATGATAAAGTGTTAGTATCTGCATATGCAGTAACCTTTGGTGGTATTTGCGAGGCAGTCAGCAAAATGGCATTTGGTAATGAGCTTGGTGTAACAATAGATGACAGCGTGTCAAAAGATATGCTTTTTGCAAAGGATTACGGCTCTATTATCGCAGAAGTTGCACCGGAAGATTTAGATAAGATTACGGCAGAGTACCAGAAGATTGCAAAGATTACAGAAAAAGCAGTCTTTGTAGTAGGGGATACAGAGATTACGATGCAGGAAGCATTGGACAGCTGGACAAATAAGCTTGAAAGCGTATTCCCAACACGTTCGGATGTTGAGCAGAAACCATTAGAAGACAAGCTTTTCGATGCAAAAACTGTATATACGGCAAAGAATAAGATTGCACGCCCACAGGTATTTATTCCGGTATTCCCTGGTACAAACTGTGAGTATGATACCGGCAAGGCATTTGAGTTAGCAGGCGCAGATGTCAAGACAGTTGTATTTAAGAACATGTCAGAAAGTCAGATCGTAGAATCTGTTCAGGCATTTGAAAAGGCAATTAAGGAATCGCAGATTCTGATGTTCTCCGGTGGATTTAGTGCCGGTGACGAACCGGATGGTTCTGCTAAGTTTATTGCGTCTATCTTTAGAAATCCAAAGATTCAGGATGCAGTGCACGAACTTCTCCAGAAGCGTGATGGTCTGGCACTCGGTATCTGTAATGGTTTCCAGGCACTGATCAAGCTTGGTCTGGTTCCGTATGGCAAGATTCAGCCACAGACAGCAGATGCCCCTACATTAACGACAAACAGCATTGGACGTCATATTTCAAAGTCCGTTTATACAAAGGTCTGCACAAACAAATCTCCGTGGTTGATGAAGGCAGAGCTTGGTGGTGTTTATGCAATACCGGCTTCTCATGGTGAGGGAAGATTTGTAGCTTCCGATGAAGTGATTAAAAAGTTATTTGAAAATGGTCAGGTAGCAACCAGATACGTTGACCTGAATGGAAATCCTACGATGAATGAAGATTTCAATCCAAATGGTTCTTATGCGGCAATCGAGGGTATTACAAGTCCGGATGGACGTGTACTCGGAAAAATGGCGCATTCAGAGCGTATCGGAGAGGGTGTAGCCATGAATATTTATGGCAACCAGAATCAGCATATCTTCGAATCAGGTGTGTCTTATTTCAAATAAATGTCAAATAAAATAAAAAAAGTGTTGACATTAGGATGAGATTCGTGTAGAATACTCATTGTGCTCGCGAGTAGCGAGCAAATGCACGAGTGGCTCAGTGGTGGAGTATCGCCTTGCCAAGGCGAGGGTCGCGGGTTCGAATCCCGTCTCGTGCTT
>CAKREB010000030.1 GCA_934317005.1 uncultured Lachnospiraceae bacterium | reverse complement strand
TCGGTATGTTGGTAGGTTCACTGTGGAATAAGAAACGCCACAATCAAAAAAATAAGTAACAAGAAAAATTCAAGTTTGTCTGACTCATAAATAATTTAATAACAGGATTACAAGCACTTTAGCCAATAACAGGTTAGAGTGCTTTTTTCATGCCATATAAGGAGGTGGTTGAAGCACAACGCATCGGGGAAAGCCCGATTAATCATTACAACAGGCATTGCCTGATAATCATATAGTAAAAACAAGGACAGAGAGGAATGTATATATTCCATTCGGAAATCAGCCGGATTGGAATGTGTACATTCCTTTCTGGCTTTTTCCATATCTGTCACACATCAAGAAAAAGGAGATTTTTATCATGAAAAAAGAACAGATTACAGTAACTAACAATTCAGTCTGCAATAGCGCAGAAAACAAGGGTTTGGAGGGAAAAGGCATGAAGAGAAGATTACTTCATTTTAAGAAAAGAATGGTTCCGGCAGTATCCGGAGTACTTATGGGAGTGATGCTTATGAGCACTACTTGTTTTGCAGCAGGTACAGGTACTTCCGCAGTAACACAGCCGCTTGAGAACTTAAAGACACTTATCATTGCAGTCATTGGTGCGGTCGGTGTCATCATTCTTGCAAAGAATGTCATGGAGTTCGCACAAGCATATCAGCAGCAGGATTCATCTACCATGAACTCCGCTCTGAAAGGAATTGTGGCAGGTGTCATGATGGCTGGTATTTCAACAGTTCTGACATTCTTAGGCTTCTAAGATTGGGGAAATGCATTTCCCCTTTTAGTAAAAGGAAAGAGGTGAATAACAAGTATGGATATTTTTAAGCTTGGAGACAAGATCCTTGCACTTCTTGAGGCAGTGTTTGGGTTTTGGAACAATCAGATATCCCTGGTCTTTGCAATGCTTGGACAGTCACCGGTCAGTTTCAAGGGCGGAGGTCCCTGGGCAGTCATTGAGGGTATAGAGCCGGTCTTTGTAGCAGTCGGCTCATCCCTCGTTGTGCTGTTCTTTGTTATCGGTTTCTGCTCGGAAAGCATAGATGTAAAAGATGAGATGAGGTTTGAGTCTATATTTCGTATGCTTATCCGACTGGGACTTGCAGAATGGTTTGTTGCAAATAATGTCACGATTATGAAAGCGTTTTTTACTTCCATAGGAAATCTGGTGGGACTTATATCTGCCGGGACAACGACGCAGCTTGCCATTGACAGTACACAGGCAGACATCATTAAGGGACTCGGATTTGGTGAAAGTCTGGTAATGCTGATACTTACAGCTTTGCTTGCAATCATCATTATTATCTGTGGATTCTTTATCATCTACACAGTGTATTTCAGGTTCTTAAAAATCCTGATTATTGTGCCGCTCGGTGCGATTGCCTGCTCCACGATGGCAGGAAACAGAATGGTCAGCCATACAATGGCTACCTACTGCAAATATTTCCTGTCATGTGTGTTTGAGGCAGTAACGATGGCACTTGCAATTGTGGTATGTAATGCATTTATCAATGCAGGACTTCCGGCATTTACAGGAAGTTACGCTGACTGGGCACAGACGCTTATTTATTTGTGTGAAATGACATTTACGATAGCAATGACTGTTGGAAGTGTGAAGGGTGCACAGACACTTACAAGCAAGGCATTTGGATTATAGAAGGAGGCAGAAATGGATAATGAAAAGAAACAGGTTACTTATAATTCAAGTATAACCGGAGAAACGCAGGTGACATTTGATATCCAGCAGTATATGAATAACAGGGCAATGTTTATCGGTCTTATGTGTAATGAAGATGGATATGAGGAGCCTTTTGGGGATGTGACTGTGAATTTGTCGGTTGCAGCACCAAATTACTGCGGATATCTGAATGTGAATGACATGCCGGATATTGAAAAGTTTATTACAGACAATGACATTGGAGAGTTTACAGGATTCACGCAAAGGAGCGGTTTCTGCGAATATCCGCTTTATCTGTTCAATGTAGATAAGCTTAGGGAACTGTGTCCGGATGGAATGGATAAGTATGAGGCGAATATTGGAATGACAAGAAAGCCGGAAACAAAGGATTTATCAAGATAGGAGGCAGGGACAATGGTAATCGAAGTAAACAAGGATATTGACCGCTATCAGGAATCGGTTGCAATGGGGCTTACTGCAAGGCAGCTTATATTTTCCATTGCAAGTGTAGTGGTCGGTGGCGGTATCGTCCTTCTTCTTTACAAGTATATCGGTCTTACGGGTTCTGCTTATGTGGCAATTCCCTGTGTGGCACCGATTGCTCTTGGTGGTTTCTATTCCTTTAATGGGATGAATTTCTACGAGTATATGGGAAAGAAACTGCATTTTATGTTTGGCAACAGGGCGCTTACCTATGTATCAACAGAGGGAGAGCCTGCAATAAAGCAGTTAGAAGCAGAACAGAATGAACAGGTAAAGAAGAAAGGCAGAAAGGCTGAACCGGAGACTGTAACAGCTGATTCGGCTGTAAAGAAGCAGGAGGAGTTTGAAGCAATGAAGAAAAAGACGAGAAACATGCTGCTTGGACTTGTTGCAGTCATTGTGGCGGCAGCAGCAGGCATTGCTGCATATAAGGCAATGCATTAGAAACGAATAGTATCTGACCGAAAGGTCGGGAACACAGCCCGCAGGGTGAAGTTCCCGGCGGGCTTTCATTATAAGAAAGCGAGGTTAGAGACATGGGTTTATTTACAGACGGATTTAAGTTACTGAAAAAGGCGAGTGAGCCTTTGTATAAGACACCTAAATCCATTCAGGAAACCATAGAGATTATGGCGGTGGCTGAAAACGGCATTTTTGAAGTAAGCAAAAATAAGTATTCCAAATGCTACCGCTTTCAGGACATCAATTACACGACAGCAACCGAGGATGAGCAGATCGGTATTTTCGAGAGATACTGCAAGTTCTTAAATTCGCTGGACTGTAATTATAAGATTACGATCAACAATAAGAACAAAAACATGGATGAACTCCGTGACAAGGTTCTGATTGCTGAGAAAAATGATGGTTTCAATAATTACAGAAGAATTTACAATGACATCATTGAAGAGAAGATTATTGAGGGCAGACAGGGGATTGAGCAGGAGAGATACCTGACGATCACGATTGAGAGAAAGAATTTCGAGGAGGCAAAGGCACAGTTTGCTACCCTTGAGGCAACGATACACAAGGCTTTCATTGAGCTTGGGGCAGAGATTGTGCCGCTTAATGGCAATGAGAGACTGAAAGTGCTCTATGACTATTATCATCTTGGAGATGAGGGCAGCTTTGATTTTGATATCAAAAAGGCAAAGAAGGTCGGGGCAGATTTTAGAAATGATCTGTGCAATGGGATGGTGAAATATTTCCCGGACCATTTTGAGGATGAGAGTAAATTCTGCAAGGCACTTTTTATCAAAAAGTATCCGAGCAGTTTGTCAGACAGATTCATCAATGAGATTACTTCCCTTCCGGTTCATTCCATCACGAGCATTGATGTGGTGCCTGTGCCAAAGGATTTGACCACAAAGGTGCTTCAGAAGAAATACCTTGGCATTGAGTCGGATATCATTAAGCAGCAGAGAGTACGTAATAAGAATAACGATTTTTCTACGGAAATCTCATATGCCAAGAGAACGGAGAAAAAGGAGATTGAGGAAATCATGGATGATGTCCGTGAGAATGACCAGTGCCTTTTCTTCGTGGGAGTAACTATTATTCTTATGGCAGAAAGCAAGAAGGAGCTTGAGAGTGTATGTGAGACTGTGGAGACTATCGGAAAGCGTAACAGCTGCACGATTGACACACATTACTTAAAGCAGAGGGAGGCACTCAACACAGCACTTCCGATTGGAGTAAGACAGGTGGAGACAATGCGTACACTACTTACCCAGTCACTTGCAGTACTTATGCCATTCAATGTGCAGGAATTAAATGACAGTACAGGCAACTATTATGGCATCAACCAGATCAGCAAGAATGTGAACATCGGAAACAGAAAGAAGCTGATAAACGGAAATGGATTCGTTTTCGGAGTGCCGGGTTCCGGTAAATCCTTCTTCTGCAAGATGGAGATGGGCAGCGTATTCTTGTCGGGAGATGATGAAATAATCGTCATAGATCCAATGAACGAATACTTTGATATTGCTGAGACCTATGGTGGAACAGTGGTAAATATGTCCACTTACACGGATAACTATGTGAATCCGCTGGAGATGGATGTATGGAGCCTTGATCCGAATGATTCCAAGGGAATGGTAAGAGAAAAGGGCGAGTTCATGCTTGGTCTTTGTGAGCAGTGCATCGGTGACAGCTTAAATTCAAGACAGAAGTCAATCATCGACCGCTGTGTGAGAAAACTGTATATCGACATTGCAAGGAGCAAAGAGAAGTATATCCCGGTAATGAGTGATTTTTACGATATTCTCATGGCACAGCCGGAGGACGAGGCAAAAGACATTGCATTGTCTTTGGAACTTTTTGTAAATGGTTCGCTTAACATCTTCAACCACCAGACAAATGTGGATGTGGATAACAGATTTACAGTCTATGGCATCAGGGACTTAGGTACAGAGCTTAGTCCTATCACAATGCTTGTTATGATGGAGTCCATTCAGAACAGGATTGTTGAGAATGGTAAGCGAGGCAAGGCAACATGGCTCTATATTGATGAGTTCCATGTCCTGCTTAATTCGGAGTATTCTGCAAAATATCTGCAGCAGCTCTGGAAGAAGGTAAGAAAGCAGGGAGGTCTTTGTACCGGTATCACGCAGAATGTTGTCGATCTGTTGCAGAATTACACAGCAACCACAATGCTTGCAAACTCTGAGTTTGTGGCACTCTTGAAGCAGGCAAATACAGACAGTTCAAAGATGGCGGAGGTTATCGGGGTATCAGAGGCACAGCTTCGGTTCGTAACTAATACCGCCTCTGGAATGGGACTTATTAAGTGTGGTTCGGTAGTAATTCCCTTTGATAATCAGATCAGCAAGGATACGGATTTGTACAGGCTGTATAATACCAACATTCATGAGAAGATTGCGGAACAGAAGAAAAAAGAAGCAATGCTGCAGTGATAACAGATGAATTTTTATAGAATCTATAGTATAATCAAGAGGTCGGATGAATGTCCGACCTTGATGATAATAAATTAGATATTCCCTATTTTTAAGAAGAAAGCATATAAGATTCGATATGAAAAATAAATAAGGAAGCAGTTCTAAAATGTATCATTTGTACCGGAGAACATGTGGCTGGATTTTAAGATATGCTTATCGTACACTTTGACGAGAATATGTTGATTGGGGATGCAGCGGACCTGGATGCATTTATGGAAATGTATGGTGTGGAAGCAATTTCCAAGGAATATTTGTAATTATTAGGGAAAAGAAAATTTGAATTTGAAAGTAAGGTGATTTTGTTTGGAAAATTATATTGCGAGTTTAGAAAAAGAATTTTCTTTGATAGAAAATGGTTTTAAAGAGGAAGAAAAAAGAGCCTTATCCGATTATAGATCTAATGATAAAGAATTTGTCAAGAAGTTGGCGTTTTTAGCTTATAACTCAAATACCTATCAAGTAAGAATGTACGGTGTATTTCTTTTTGGATACTTATCAGAACAAAATGATATTTTGACATTTATGAGAGATGAAGTTTCTAAAGATGATAATTGGAGAGTTCAGGAAGTATTAGCAAAGGCATTTGATGAATTTTGCAAAAATACAGGATATGAAAAAGCACTTCCGATCATTGATGAATGGTTAGAAAATGATAATCCAAATACGAGGAGAGCAGTTACGGAAGGATTAAGAATATGGACAAGTAGACCATATTTCAAAGATAATCCGAATGAAGCAATTAGGCGGATTGTAGCCTTAAAAGAAGATCCGAGTGAATATGTTAGGAAATCAGTAGGTAATGCTTTAAGAGATATTAGTAAAAAATTTCCGGAGCTGATTAAAGATGAACTCAATAACTGGAAGTTAGAAAGCAAAGAAATAAATCAAGTATACAAACTGGCGAGTAAACTTATTAACTGATAAATCCCAGTAAGCCGGTGTGTTTAACGGAGAGACGAATATGAATTTTTGAGAGAAATTTTAAAACCGTCTCATTGCATGAGTATATTTATTGAGATATGATTGGCTTGGAGGTGATACTTATGGCAAATGAAGATAAAAAAGATTTTAATGCTATGCTTATGGATAGCAAGGATATGCCTAAAGTTCAAATAATAACAGATGAAAAGAGCATTGAAAAATATGGTGGAGATAAAATGTACTTTGCCCCACCTATTGACTATGACAAAGTAATGCGACTTGTGCCTTGTGGTAAATTGCTTACTGTAGGTACAATAAGAGATTACTTTGCTAAACAAAGCGGTGCTGATTTTACAGAGCCAATCACAGCTGGAATTTTTGTTTCAATAGTTGCATGGGCGAGTTATCAGCGTGCAGAAGATAAAACACCTTATTGGAGAACATTAAAAGCAAATGGGGAATTAAATGCAAAGTATCCCGGAGGAGTTGAGGCACAAAAGGAGATGCTTGAGAATGAGGGACATACTGTAATACAAAAAGGTAGAACCAATATTAAGTATTATGTTAAGGACTACGAAAAAGCATTATTTACATTGTAATAGATAATGTGAAACTTTCAGTTTCATGTTGCTTTTAATAATTGAATATTGAATGATTTTACATAGCCGTTAAGGAGTAATTTTTGCTCCCTAGCGGCTTATTTTATTTTTCAAAGTAGGAGGTGAGAAAATTGAAAATTAGAAAGGTTGATGACAAGCCAATGGTCATTCACACCAAGGAGAAAGCCAAGATTCATGCCCACGAACCAAATGGAGCCAAGATTAAAGGCAGCAACATCTATACAGTAGAGAAATGTCCTAAGACTATCGGTGCAAAGGTATCTGATGATAAAAAGAAGTCCTATCGCAAGAGTACCATTCATCAGTCGGAGCCGAAGAATAAGGGATTATCAAGATTCAGGCGAAACCTTAAAGAAGCCAACACTTCCATCAAGACCAAGAACACCAATCTTCACATTGCAGGAAGAACAGGTGCACTTACAGCCGGGGCAGTAACAGAGCAGATGGAAGGCGGGCAGGAAGTATCGCAGGCAGCATATCTTGCATATGAAGCTAGCCGCCCTGTTACCGGAACTGCTTCTAAGGGTGCAGCACTTTTTAGAAAAAAGGCGGCAGCCAAGGCAAAGAAGCGTATCAAGAAGGTAGATGCAGGAAAGAAGCTGGCAAAAAAGACAGCAAAGAAAGCTGCCAAAAATACAGCCAAGGCAGTAGCTAAAGAGACGGCAAAAGAAACAGCCAAGACTACTGCCAAGGTTGCAACAAAAACTGCTACAAAGGCAGCTGCTACGGCGGCAGGAACAGCGGTTGCACCGGGAGTTGGTACTGCAATCGGCATGGCAGCCGGATATGCTGCAGGTGTGTCCATAGAGGTCAAGGATGAAAAGATGACCAACCGGAGCAGGAAGATAAAGTACTTTCTGGATAAGATGAAAGCACAGGAGAATCAGACGGATAGCGTGGCAAAGCTGGTAAAGGATCTGATTGTGCGAAAAGCGATTACCTGGGTAAAGGCAGCTGCACCGATTATAGGATTGGTGCTTTTATTACTTGTTCTTGTAGTTGCCATGATTGCTGTTCCGGTTATAGCGGTGATAGCAATCCTTTACAATTCTCCATTTGCTTTATTCCTGCCACAACTTGAATCAGGAGATACAGTACAGACAGTAACGAGTGCCTATGTGCAGGAGTTTAACCGGGATGTGAACACGAAAGTGAATGAACATACCGGATATGACCTTGGAGAGCTTGTCTATGTGGATTATGAAGGTATGGAAGAAAACCCAAGCAATTACTATGACATCATGGCTGTCTATATGGTCAAGCATGGTGTCGGAGATACTGCAACAGTCATGAATGACACTTCAAAAGGCTGGCTGCAGGCAGTAGTAAATGATATGTGTTCATACACCACAAGCACCGGAACAAAGGATGTGGAAGAAACAGATGCAGACGGAAATGTGACTACTGTCACGAAGTCTGTTCTGTATGTGAATGTAACGCTGAAATCGTACAGGGATATGATTTCAGTCTATGGGTTTAACTCTGATCATGTGGAAATGCTTGAGCAGATCATGAGTCCAGAGTTTATGGGACAGCTTGGATATGCAGGAAGCGGAAGTGGCGACGGAGGCGGAAGTCCGGGAGTAAGCTCCATGACTGAGGATGAAATCAATGCCATCCTAAACGAAATTACAGACAGCAGGCAGAAAACAGTCTGCTCCTATGCACTACACAGAGTTGGTTTTCCTTATAGTCAGGATTTAAGAGACAGCGGTAACTATTATGACTGCAGCTCCTTAGCCTATTATTCGTGGAAGGATGCAGGTGTGGATATTAGTTACGGCGGTGCAACCACGGCGGCAGCGGAGGCACAGGGACTGGATGAAGCCGGAAATACTGTCTCCTTTGATGAGTTACAGCCGGGAGACCTTATCTTTTATAGTTTCACAGGCAACGGAAGATATAAGAACATCAGCCATGTGGCAGTTTATGTCGGAAATGGCAAGGTGGTAGAGGCACTTAATGAAAATCTTGGTGTGGTTTACCGGGATGTGGCAAGCACAGGAAAGATTGTTGTGATAGGAAGACCATAACAGGAAATTTGCAGAGAGGGCATAGT
>CAKREB010000029.1 GCA_934317005.1 uncultured Lachnospiraceae bacterium | reverse complement strand
CAGCTTATAAGCTGCGGGTTTCGCATGCTTTTGGCGAAACTGCTTAGGAATTGTGGGAAAGGCACATACGAATTGTTATATGTTGTAAAGAAAAGAGGTATCCCATGCATACAAATGAATTAATTCTTGAAATGATAAAATATTATCAAAAAGACCCAAAACGAATTCAACACTTTCTAAAAGTATATGAATTTGCAAAACTAATCGGTGAAGAAGAAAAACTGGATGAATACACACAGTTTGTACTAGAAACTGCTGCTGTTGTCCATGATATCGGCATCAAACCGGCAGAAGAAAAATACGGCAGCTGCACAGGCAGCCTTCAGGAAAAGGAAGGTCCCGCCGTCGCTAAAAATCTGCTCGCACGCCTCGGCTACCAGCCACAAATCATCGAGCGCGTCTGCTATCTTGTCGGGCACCACCACACTTATCAGAATATCGATGGGCTGGATTACCGTATTTTGGTAGAAGCTGACTTTCTTGTCAACATGTACGAGGATCATTTGCCTGAAAAAAACATACGCCATGCTTTAGAACAGATCTTTGAAACAAAAACAGGGCGTATGCTTTGTCAAACCATGTTTTTAGGTGAGTAAAACACACATGCTTTACAGATGTTTTTCATATTTTCCACCAATCCTGATACTATCCTTTTCTACCAAAAAGGCATGCTCGTCTATCGTGCGAAGCTCTCTTCGCAAATGGGCACACTCATATTTGGAAAGCACCGTAAGGATCATATAGGTCATTCCCTGCGTGTAACCACCCTTCGCTTCCCACCAGGTTGCATCACGTGAATAATCATTTACAATACAATCCACAATCTTCTTTGGATTCTCTTTTGTAAAGATAACAACCTCGGTATTAATATTCTGTGTATGTGCTTTGTCTGTCATCAACATGCTGACAGCCGCATAGATCACACTGTAAATAGCTGTCTGTACACCAAACAAAAGTGCGCAGATTCCATATACTACAGCATTTACAAAAAGGGACACTTTCCCCACACTAAATCCTTTAAATCGTTTTGTAAAATACATCCCTACAATGTCCATGCCACCACTGGAGCCGCCTGAGCGAAGGGCAATACCAATACCGATTCCGCCACAGATTCCTCCTATGATACTTGCTGTTAAAGTATCTGCGACAATAGGTGATTTTGGAATCGGAATCACGCTTAAAAAGACCGTCTGACTCGCTACACACACAACCGTTCGAAATACAAACGTCCTGCTAATCCCCCAAAAAGCCAGTGCAAACAAAGGAATGTTAAGCACCAGATTAATCATACCTGCTACATCCGTTGTCCCGGAAAACAGATGCAGATACCGCACCAGAACAGTACGTATCACCTGACTGATTCCTAACATTCCTCCATTGTACAGATCAGCCGGTACCATAAAAACATTAATTCCTATCGAAAAAATCAACATGCCCAAAACAGCCGTCGCACTTCGCTTTAAAATCTCCTGTTTTCTTTTGCTCATCTTTCATCCCTCATTTCCTGTGCTTACCTTTTTTCTATATGCAATTCTTAAAAATCATATAGATTATACTTAGAAATCAGATTTCTGACAACAGATATTTTCACATTTTTATTCACGATTTTTTAAGACCTCTGTCAGCGGAGTTTTTTGCAGTCGACGAACTAAAAGCCGGTTGACCAAAAGGTAGAACAAAATAATTCCCACATAGAGCACTACATACATTTGCCACGAAAAACTCAAATTGATTCCACACGCTACATTGGACACCAGAAGAGAAGGATACATTGCATCCATCACCGCCTTAGATGCCGGAATACAGATCAATGCGCCTACTGCAATTGTTAAAAAGTTACCGTTAAGATATAGCCTGCGAATTTCGCTGATGCGAAATCCAAAGACTTTGATCAGGGAAATACTAAACGCCGACCGGTCGATCATCACTTTTACCATCAGATACATCACAACGCAAAAGATTAGCGTAGAAACAATCGTTATCATCACAACCATTCCCATCATCATTTGTGTAAATACGGCAGAGCTTTTCTCAATTTCAGCCTTAGTCGTTATCGAATACAACCGTCCCTTTTGCAGATTCAATGCCTTATCAGAAAATACTACATTAAAATAGTCATCGCTTTGGCCAAACAGCTCCCGCATACTGTCAATGTCCATAAACATATAAAAGGACGGTGCATATTCTGTAATTCCCATAACGGTAAATGCATAATCTTTTTCCTCCTCCTCGTCCGTTACGATCAGTTTATCCCCCTCATGCAGAAGATATTTTTGCGCCATAGCAGAGGAAATCACTACATTACTCTGTCCCTTTTTCATATCAGAAAGGTCAAAGTACGGATTGTCCTTATTGACTCCTAACAATGTTACATCCAGATTATATCCAAATATTTCTTTTTTAAAGGAATATGCATATGCCTCTTCCCCTCCAGACTTTACTTTCTTTTCCGGATATTTATAAGAGTACATATATTTGTATTTTGTGTCTTTTGTGCTATCCTCATTTAAATGCACACATAGGACATAACAGTCCAGTGCAAGCATCATACATATCAGACTGATAAACATTCCTAAAATAACCGTCAGACCTGTTCGCGTTTCACGAAGCATCTGACGAATCTGAAACTTATGAACAAAGCTAAGCTTTCCAAGATTCACATTGCTTCCATGCGGCTGCTTTGTTTCATTTCGCATAAGCGAAAGTGCTGTTTTAGAGAGTTTCCTGCGAATCACAAGATAATTTACCAAAAGTGCAATTACCGGAGGCATCACTGCACCATACAGAATCAGATATACCGGTACGATTACAGAAACCCCCGGCACAGAAAAGTAATGATAGGTATCCTGCATCTGCGTCGAAATTCCTATCGGACTGATTCCGGTCAAAAGCCCGATCACACCACCAACAAAGGTTACAACAACCGGAAGTGTCAGATAGTGTATGATCAGATCCTTTCTTCCGGCTCCCATTGCATAGAGTGCGCCTATGACTGTACTTTCCTTTTCAATTCCATGTACTACAAAGACCGAAATAACATATGTAAACAGTATGATCAAAACCACTCCAAATGCAATTCCTGCCTGTTTGTTGATCACCTGGTCATTTGCCGCCGCCCTGATGCGGACATTCTCTTTTGCTTTCACAAAAGAGGTCATATTAGAAGCGTCTTTTGTAAAATATGTATCGATCAACTCATCTGAGCCTTCTTTTAAATCTTTCATCCCATCATATAATTTTTTACTGCCACCTGATACCTTTTCCACACCCTCTGTATATTGTTTCACCCCATCCCTGTATGATTTCAGCTCCTTTAACTGATCGATTGCAGAACCAATGCTTAGGCGAACCACACTGCTTTCTGACTGTACTTTCACCTTATTTAACTCTTTTTCAAAGTTATCCTCTGTCAGGGTATTGCATCCGTATTCTTTCAATGCATCATTTGCCTGATTCAGATACGTTTCAAAAATCATCTGCGTTGCCTGATTCAGTAACTCTTTCTTCCCCGACAATTTTTCCAACGCATTTTTCATCTGATCAGAACCATCAAGCAGCTTTTCGATACCATCTGTAAGCTCTTCTTTCTTACCTCCGGTTTCTTCCCAATAATCCTGAAAATAACTATCCTTTACCTGCTCTGCATCAAACGTAAACTTCCTGACAGTATCCTTTACTTTCTGACTGCTTACTCCGTTCTGCAGCCGATAGGAATACACGTACTCCTCTGTCCTCATGCTTTTATGTGTTTCTTTTAACCTGCGATATCCTGCTTCTGATACAAATGCCGTTCCAAACATTTTACTGTCTACACTGGCATCCGAAAAGTTTTTTAACGGTGCATCATAATCCGGTGTCGAACCCATCCCCGTCACCTGATAGCTTTGTCCGGCAAGCTTTATAAAATCTCCTACTTCAATTTTGTGTTCTTCACAATATCTGTTTTCTAAAACAATCTCATTTTCCTTTTTCGCCTTTCTCCCATAATCTAAGGCAAGTAAATTCATCTTTTTTCTCGTTTGAAAAACACGCACAACGGAATCGTCCTTCATCTGAAAATCCAAATAAAACTGTTTTTCCAATGTAATCCCAAGCTTTTTTAACTTATCTGTTTCCTCCGGCTTTAATGGAACAAAAACAGAAAACTGACCATCCTCAAGCTTATGCTCCTGTGCCTGCGCATCCAGCCCCTGCATCAGCGTTTCTGCAGCACCGATCAAAGAAACAATAATGTACATTCCGAGTGCGATCAACATTCCCAGCGCAAGATACCGGAATGCATTTGCCCGCAAGTCCCTCCAAACACGTTTTCTTAGTATTTTTTGCATGATTTCCTCCTTTACAGATCTTCCAGATCCGCCGCTGATACCCTTACTTTATTTTCATACTCCCTGCTGATCTGTCCGTCGCGTATCACGATCACCTTATGCACCATATCTTTGATTGCATTATTATGTGTAACGATCAGCATAGTAGTTCCATATTTTTGATTAATCTTTTCTAATAGGATCAAAATGTCTTTGGATGTTTTGGAATCTAACGCTCCTGTCGGCTCATCGCACAAGAGAAGCTTCGGATTTTTGACCAAAGCTCTTGCAATCGCACAGCGCTGCTGCTGTCCTCCTGAAAGCTGTGAAGGAAATTTATTTTGATGCTCGGTCAGCCCCAAAGTTTCCATGAGTTCCGAAACATCTAACGGATGCTGTGTCAGATACTCGCACACCTGAATATTTTCCCGCACCGTAAGATTAGGTACCAGATTGTAAAACTGAAAAATAAATCCCAGGTTATCTCTGCGATAATCCGAAAGTGCTTCCGGTGACAAACCAACAATTTCTTTATCATCCACCTTGATCGAACCATGCTCCACACTTTCCAGACCTCCTACGCAATTTAAAAAGGTAGATTTGCCGGAACCACTGGCTCCCTGTATGACACACATCTGTCCTTCTTCTACACTTGTCGAAATCCCCTTGAGAACTTCGATGTAACCGCCTCCCTCTCCATAGCTTTTCCTGATATCCCTAACTTCTAAGTACACGCTGCTACCTCCTTTAATCTTCTGTCCGAATGTTGTTTTCAACATATCGACTTTCATTTTTTTACTCCATCCACAATTTCTACCTTAACTGTAACAATATGACGCAAAGTTCATGAGATTTCCTGTTATTGATATTTTTTCTCAACAAGATAACATTGTTATGTTCTTTGCACACTTCGATGCCATATTTACTCAAACAGACCTTTGCGGCCTGTTAAGATCATTTTTCAAACATGCTCCACCATCCGCTGGTCGTATACTGCAAAATTCCGGGTATATAACGCATTGCCTCTTTTTCTGTCTTAACATGTTCTAACAGATATACAAAGATATCAATGTGCATATGTGCGACCCAATGGATCACTCCATCCTCTAACGGCTCTATCTTGGCCTGTTTTGCATAAAATGCAGCAAGCTTCTTATAGTGCCTGCTTGTCAGATCTGTAATCTCACTAACACAATCAGCATATGCAGAACCCTGCGATCTCATCAGCAACAGCACAAATGCATCATAATGTGTATACATAAAATGAATCACCATTTCACATGCTTCCCGATCATTGTCCATGTCCTGATTTTCTGCCATCCCTACACCGGCTGCTTTTGCTTCTGCCTGATAATGATTTTGCATGATTTTTTCCAACTGTTCCAATACCGGTCTGACCAAAGCACCAAATAAATCCTCTTTGTCTTCAAAGAAAAAATAAAGTGCCCCTGTAGTAACTCCTGCATTTTTGCAGATACTGCGAAGCGACGCTCCCATATACCCTTTTTCCATAAACTCTTTTTGGGCACTTTCTAACAAACGTTCCCTTGTTTCTTTCTCATCTTTCACACGCCTAACCTCATTCCCTATTCTTTTATTGATCATTTTGCGATGTCCCTTTGTCTATTTCATAAAAAGAAACACTACTATACCTTCTCTTTATGAACTGTTTTCCAACTTATAAAAAGGCTAACATAACGCCGTTATCTGATAACACCGTTATGTTAGCCTATTCTTTTCTTTTTGTCAAGCTGTATCTTCTTTTTTAACATCCTGTTTTCAAAAGATGCCACCCTGCTTTTTCCTGCAAAACCTATTCAAAGCCTTCCTCCAGTTCTTCCATCAGCTGATGAACCGTGGTCATTTCATGAATCCTTCCAACCTCCGCCCCACAAAAGACCAGTCCATTTTCCACATCACCGCGGACAGCTTTTGTCAGCGCATCCGTAATACAATACGGAATCTCATTTACATTGCACTGCCGCATACAGCCATAGCATTTGCGTACCGGAAGCTTACCATGCTCTACCTCCTCTAAAAAATGATTGTGCAGTGCTCTTCCCGGCATTCCAACCGGACTTTTAATAATTTCAATTTCATCCTGTGACCCATGAATATATGCATCCTTGTATGCCTGCGCTGCATCACACTCCTCTGTAGCGACAAAGCGCGAAGCAACCTGCACCCCATCTGCGCCCAGTGCAACTGCATGCTTTACATCATTCGATGTAAAAATACCTCCCGCTACAATGACAGGAATCTTTTTGCCAAAACGCTTTGCAAATTCTCCTACCGTACCGATAATCTCACGAATATTTGTATCATAATCTATCTTATCAATATTTTGTAACTCTTCTCTTGAAAATCCAAGATGTCCTCCCGCTTTTGGTCCTTCAATCACTACAAAATCAGCGGTTCTATGATATTTCTTCTCCCAGCGGTGAAGAATCACATATGCTGCCTTCTTTGAAGATACGATTGGTGCAATCTTAGTATCGCTCCCCTCTACATATTCCGGAAGCTTCGCCGGAAGACCTGCCCCACTAATGATGACATCTACACCAGCCGACACCGCAGCCTTTACATGATCTGCATAGTCGCGCAATGCCACCATGATATTTGCTCCGATCAGACCATCCTTTGCCTTCTCCTTTGCCAGACGAATATGCTTTTTGATCGCCTTAATATTTGCTGCAGCAGGATTACTTTCAAACTCTTCCTCATCATAACCGATCTGTGCTGTCGAAATTACACCAATTCCACCTTCGCTTGCTACTGCTCCTGCGAGTTTAGAGCGGCTGACGCCAACTCCCATACCACCTTGAATGATCGGTATTCTTGCAATCTTATCTCCGATTTGTAATGCTTTCATGATATACCTCATTTCTGCACACATTTTTGCGCATAACGGGTTTGTGCCAAGTGCGCACAGACACAAATCCCGCGTGTGAAACTGTAACCTTTCACACGATACCTTCTTCGTAAATGCTTTGAAAATCAAAGTATTTATCCAAAGACAATGGTACCCCTTTGTAGCATTAATGTCAATATATAATTTTATCTTTTTCTATGTTATCTAGTTTTGATAACTACCTGTATGCATTATCCTGTTCGATTCACTCTAAGCTTTTACCTTTACTACTCTGCAAAAAGCCTAAAAAGCTCTACAACGTAATAAAAAGGCAATCCGCTAACATCAATCCGCAGATTACCTTTTTATTGATACCTGATATTTTTCTGTCTGATTAGAATACAACAACTAAAAGCATTTTAAACTGTTCCTGTCCAAATACTGCATGTGGGTGCTTCGCAGGCATTACAATAGACTGCCCCTCTTTCAGCTCATAGTCCACACCATCAATCGTAATCTTTCCAACACCATCCAGGCAGGTTACAAAAGCATCTCCGCCTGATTCATGTGTGCTGATCTCCTCCCCTTTATCAAAAGCGAACAGTGTAATGCTTACATGCTCGTTCTGCGCTAAAGTCTTGCTGACAACCTGCCCTTCCTGATAGGCAACCTGTTCCTTCAATGTTACAACTGTGGCAAAATCCATATTCTTTATTTTATCCATGTCCAAACCTCCTATGTAATTATCATGTTCTCTTTTGCAAAATATATGCCAAAACAAACATTTTATATGGTACCTGTCCACTATACCGCATGGCTACTAATTATACCTGTTTATCTGGCAATGAAAGTAATCTGTTTATTACCGGATGAATGATTGCTGTCTCTGTAATCTGATTAATGGCACAAAGCTTTTTCCCTGCATCCTTACTGGATGCTCCACAATGATATACCCTCTCTGTTTCTTCACCATAATCAAGTACAATCAATCTGTCGTGACAATCAGGATTCGGCTTAATCCGAATCGTTGGATATTCATTATGAAAATCCATCACCAAAGAGCCTGTAAGAAATCCTCTCCCACCTTTTCCATTCTCTGTGAACAAAATGACTTCCACACCATCTGCCTTCTGTGAAAGATGCTGTAATGATTTTGCATTCATATAATCATCCACAACATAGATTGATTTCTTTGCCTGTTGATAGATTTCTATGTATGCAATGGTAGCTTTCTACGACCTCCTTCTTGCCCTTCAAAATAATTTATATTCCGTGAAGTCACAAATTGTGATTTCACCAATTCCACTTCTTCTTTAGTTAGTTGAAACATAAAATCTTCTGGAAATCTTGTCAAATTACGTTTTACTTGTTGATTTAAATTTTTAACTTGATAACCATAAATTTCTGCCAAATCCTGATCCAACATTACTTGCTGTCCACGAAGTATGTACACCTTACTCCGAATAGCATCTGTAGTAATCAATTCTTTTGTTTCTTCCATTATTCCTCCACAATGCTTTCCATTTGCTCCAGTTTCTGCAATGCCTTCATATATGCCATCAGCCTTTTATACTGTTCGTCTCCAAGGCTATGAATCTGCTTCAATATCTTAATGTCCGACCTGGTAACTTCATAATCCATATCTGCATCTTTATATTCCGGATCAATTCCTTTTCCCGTTAAAAGCTGTTCCGGTGTAATGTCCAATGCGTCACATATGGATAGCAGACAGTCTGCTTTTGGATTTGTCTTTTTCTTTTTCCAGTCACTGATGTTACTTGTTGCAATCCCGGTTCTTCTCGACAGTTCCAACTGGCTCATGTTCTTCTGCTCCATTATGTAAAAAATTCTTTCACTGATAATCATGTGTGTTCCTCCGCTATGTTATATATCCGTATTTATCAATTTCATTTCCGTCTATACGGTCATTCTATCATGCCGTAGCATTTCTTTCAATAGGAAAGGAAAATAAGAATGAACTGCGAAAAAATTTATCTTGAAGAGCATTTTCCAAATTTGCCAAGGGCGAAGGAAAAAACACAGGTCACACTATATATTCCCGATGTATGGAAGGAGATCGATACCGAACAGACCTTCCCTTGTACTGTAATTTGTCCCGGAGGCAGTTATTGGTGGTGCTCGGAACGTGAAGCAGAGCCTGTTGCTCTGAGAATGATAGGAAACGGAATTGCAGCAGCGGTGGTGAGGTGGTGAATTATGCCTGCGAATATCAGCATTATCCGCTGCAGATGCTTGAGATTCTGGCTGCAATTACATATATCCGCCGAAACAGCGAAAGGCTGCACATTGATCCCGAAAAAATCGCTGTAATGGGCTTCTCGGCAGGAGGTCACTCAGCTTGTACAGCGGGGCTTTTCTGGCAGGAAAAGATTGCCGAGGAAACACTCGGTATCGAACACGGAGAGGATAAGCCCAACGGTATGATATTATGCTATCCCGTTATCACATCAGGCAAATATACTCACAGCGGCAGTATGAAATGTCTGCTGGGTGATGATCCCGACCCTGAGCTTTTAGAGAAAATGTCCCTTGAAAAGCAGGTCACAGAAAATGCTCCTCATGCTTTTATTTGGCACACAAGCGAAGACGGGCTGGTACCCCTTGAAAATTCCTTATACATTGCAGAGGCACTTCACGAAAAGGGCATTGATGTGGAAATGCACATATATCCAAAGGGTCATCACGGTTTATCTCTTTGTGATGAAACTGTAAGCAAAAAGAAAGATATTTCAGATGCTGTTAAATATTGCTCCGACTGGGTACCGCACTGTATAAAATGGATAAAAGAAATACTGTAATATCGGGAAGATGAATAATATGTACGATAAAATTTATAATGCAATAAAAAAAGCCGTTGACAGCGGCGTTGCTTCGGGTGTGAATTTCCTTGCTTTGAAAAACGGCAGGGAGATAATTAGCTGCCAATACGGATACAGAGATATTGAAAACCAAAAGCCTATGACAAGGAATACCATTCTGCGAATGTATTCCACATCAAAGCCTGTCAGCTTATTTTTGCTATTAAATAAACAACGGCTTAACAGCAGAAACCGCTGTCAAGCCGCAACAATTATCATAGAAGATCTAAATTTACAGAAAAAATTTCACACCGGAGGGTGCGGACATTTTCTTGGACAGGCTAAACAGCCAATCCAAGTCTACGTCTGTACTCCATAGGACTCATGTATC
>CAKREB010000028.1 GCA_934317005.1 uncultured Lachnospiraceae bacterium | reverse complement strand
AGGGATATTATTTTGGAAGACCATGTGGAAAGAAACAGTTTCTGCAGCAATATGCCAGTGGCATCAACGTTAAATAAGGAGAGTAAGGCAGAATCAGCTATGTGGGGTTGCCTTATTTTATGGTCTTATCAGAAGGATGAATCCATAACGGCTTCTTTCAGTTTTTTCAGGTCATTGGCATCAGGGTGAGACAATGACCTGAAAAAATTCTGGATCAATACATCAAGATTTGTCGGATGATCAGTTTTTGCAAAATAGGTATCATCATAGGTTTCACGACTCCTGTCTCTTTTTTGTCTTTTTAGAAATGTAATGTTTTTTCTTCTTTTTCAGCTTTTTTTCGTTCTTCGCTCATTTTTTCCTCTTCTTTTTTGTGCTTACGGATCAAAACGATTGCAATGACAGCTAGAACAGCTAAGCCAAGCTGAATGTAGCAGAATGGCAATCAGACAGGCACAACACATATCTACTAACAAATGGGAGATAGTAGCTATACCAAACCATGTGTTTGATTTTAACATAAATTATTTCTCTTCTCTTTCTGTTTGCGTTTTTTCTATATATAATGAAATGTGACTGGAAATTGATACATGATTTGAAATCCGAGAAGGGGAGTGATAGTATAAAACCGATTTGTATCTCGAAAAGGACAACGATATTATAGATTCAGCATAAAGGAATGGTTTGGCGATGGATGTAGTAAAAGAAATCATTTCAAATAATGTTTATGTATAGATTACAAAAGAGAAAGTGGTGTTTCGTGTGAAAAATACATTTTTTGCACGGTAACTTTGTGTCTGCGGACCAAAGTTTGCGGCTGGAGAAAGGAATGAGGGATTATGATGTCAAGGAAAAAAATACTTATACCAATTTTGACATTTCTGATAGGAAGTATTGTACTGGGAAGTGTGGTATATC
The DNA here is from genome assembly GCA_934317005.1 of uncultured Lachnospiraceae bacterium. Classification (GTDB taxonomy): domain Bacteria; phylum Bacillota; class Clostridia; order Lachnospirales; family Lachnospiraceae; genus Butyribacter. The sequence goes on along the minus strand of CAKREB010000028.1, from coordinate 10,109 downwards.
ATATTCAGGAAAGTAAGCAGCAGCAACGGCGTGAGAATGCCAGGTTGAACGCAATGACTTATGGAGAGCGTATTGTGGCAGAAATCGGAGAGGGAGTCCATGTAACAGATACACTGGAACAGATTATAATCAGCGAAGATGGTAAATGCGATAAATTTAAAAATATTGCCCAAAACATGATGACAGATTATATTCAGAGCATTCAACTTGCGCCGGGGGGTACGGTGACGGATATCTATCCGGCAAAGGGAAATGAAGCAGGAAAAATCGATTTGCTCCATGACAAGGATAGAGGTAGATACTCTTGCTATGCAAGAGATCATGAGCTGACAGTGATGCAGGGACCCGTTACATTAAAACAGGGAGGAAAGGGAATTGCCGTACGTAATCCGGTGTATATAGAAAAAAATGGTAAGAAAGTATTTTGGGGATTTACCATTGTGATCATCCGTGTACCAGAGATTTATTCTGATTCTTTGCAGGCATTGATTGATTTTGGGTATCGTTTCCGCTTGCTTAAGACAAGTGCACCGTGGAATGACGTATACGAAGAAGTGTGCAGTGGTGGTGGAAATATGAAAAAACCGGTTTCGCATTCTTTTTCGATAGGTGCAGACAAATGGAAATTACAGGTGATGCCAGATGAAGGTTGGAAAAAAACAAACTTAGCTATGACTTTTTTTGGGGGTGGGATGTGTATTGTACTCCTTTTGACAGGGCTTGTTTCGGTTCTTCTGATCTTGGAAGAAAAACGAAAACGTCTAAAAATACTGGCTTTGACAGATACGATGACCGGAATTTATAATCGCAGTGGCTTTGATGAGGTGGTGGAAACATATTTCCGGAAGCATTCCGGGGAGAAATGTGTAGTGGCTGAATTGGATGTTGATAATTTTAAATTTATTAACGATATGTATGGACATGCATCTGGTGATCAGGCGTTGCAAAATTTGGCTGCGGGCATGAAAGATTACTTTTCGGATAGAGCGGTTCTGGGACGAAATGGCGGTGATGAGTTTATCATTTTATTACCGGGCATGACCTGTGAATCGGCAAAACAACTGTTAGAAGAGTTTACACATATGGAACGAACATTTTGTCACAAGGGAGAAGAACATGCTTTCTATATCTCTTTGGGGTATGCAGAATATCCGGCACACGCAGAAACGAAAGAGCAGCTGTTTGGATATGCAGATGCCGCTTTGTATGAGGTAAAACGCCGTGATAAGCGAGGCTGTATGGCTTATGAAGAGGGATTTCGTAAAATCCGTACACAGCTCGGATTCGCGTTGAAGGATGTTTCGGAACATCTTCCGGGAGCATTTTTGATCTATCGGGCAGATCCGGATAATGATGAACTTCTTTTCGCAAACCATGAGATGCTACGGCTTGCCGGATGTGGCAATTTGGATGAATTTTTTGGGTATACAAAACGTAGATTTCATAATTTGATTTCCGAAGAGGAACAGGAACGGGTAGAACGGGATATCTGGAGACAGATTTATGCGGATGAGGGGCACTCTAACGATTATGTTAGCTTTTCAATGGTAAAAAGTGATGGGACACAATTGTATGTATTGGATCACGGACGAATCGTGGAAAATGAACATTACGGAAAAGTATTTTATGTATTGATCATGGATCAGAATTCTATGAAAAGACATTATGCAGAGTAAGCAGAGGAGAAAAGGAGCAGGAGAAGAGCATAGAAAAAGAAGCAAAGCAGAGTTAATTATTCAATGGTGGGTTAAACACAAAAGGCTCCCTTGTGGCAGTGATGCTGAGGGAGTCTTTTGTTATATCTATACATTGGTCATTATGAAAATTGTCCTGTCGGACTGCAAGATAATGTAACAGACTTATGTAGTGTTTGAAAAACTTCGGAGCCACTATATAACTTTGCTGTAACAGATGCGGTAGCACTATTCCCGCTTTTAGAAGCGCTTTTATTCGATAGTTTCCAGTGTGAATTATAAGAACCGGCATTGACTTCTGAGGCGGTACATTTGGAAGAACCATTTCCATAGGTAAAAGTTCCTTTGACTTGAACAAACCATAATAATTCATTTGAACTATTGTAGTAATTTGCAGTTTTTGTTTTCGTTTTTGTGGTCGCTGCATATGTTGTGATGTTAGAAAAATCTGATATTTCCGTAATATAAGTGACAAGATAACTGCCATCATTAAAATATTCAATTTTTGTATCTGGACTTTGTGCGGATGCAACATCAGGTGTAACAGAAATAAACAATAATGCAGATATGAGAGAAAAAATAAGTTTTTTCATGGAAAATCCTCCTTGTACTATTTAATGATAATTTTTTCGTGTGTAATAATAGCAGAATTGATATTATGATAAGTTTTTATATTTAACCATACACTGAATGAAAATCCAATCAATGTAAGGATAAGAACAATATAAATACAAAAACGTATTAATTTTGTGATTTGCAATTTTTTGATAAGCTTATCTGTGTCAACAGCCTCATAGTATGCATTGATCACAGACTCTGTTGTACCAAAGCGGCTCTCTAAGTCGCAGAGTTCGATATTGGTATTTTGTTCATTCAATTCTGTGATCTGTAATTTGTAATTTTTTAACAACGTTCGTTCGTATTTTCCACGGCAGGGAATTAATGCCTTAATACTTTTATAATATTTTTTAGAAGCTTTATTCATTGAGATCTCTGTCCTTATCTATTTGGGAATAATCATAATTTAGTATCTTTTCAATACTTGCATTTGTTTCATAGTATTCATTGCACAAATACTTTAAGCGTTCTTTTCCTTCGGCTTCAATATGATAATAGACCTTGATCCGCCGTTTACCAACCTGCTTTTTATAGTCAGAAATATAGTGATTATCGATCATTTTATAAAAGGCAGGATATAAAGAACCCTCAGGAAAATATAATTTGTTATCGGATAATTGCTGGATAATTTGTGAAATCTGATATGCATAACAGTCTCCGTACTGTTCAAGAATATGCAATACTAACATTTCACAGGAACCACTTTTAAAACTGTTTCGTGGAGCCATAGTCACCTCATTTATTCTGGAGTACAACGCATATCAAGTACAAAGAAAGCGGTGTATCAGAAATATATTTTAATTTTATTCTCTAATTTATTATATAGTAAACGATACAGAAAATCAATAGTAAAATAATATTTATATAATCTAAACAACTATTGAAATAAATATTGAGTTGTGATATATTCGTAAATGTAATAGCAGAAATGATAGATTGATTAAATAAGAGCTAGGAGGTGAAAGAATGTATCGACGATCAGAAGTTGTTTGCAGAGAATGCATTGAAAAAGCGTTCTTGTCATATATTTTTGGATGAATGATATGATAAGAACGCTTATATAAAAACACACTTAATATAATAGCATATGAGAGAACAACTCTCAATAGGCAAAAAGATAGAAAGAGCAGTTATCATTTATTTGTAATTGCAATGAAGCATACATATAGTGTACGGAAGTACAGAGGTTTATTTGAGATAAGGAAAGGAATTTATGATGCGAAAGAAAATATTAGTTAAGTCAATTTGTGCATTGTTATTAGCAGGCAGTGTTGTAACAGTAGGCAGTTTTGCTCAGGCAGCGACGGAAAAGGTGGTAAGAAATAAAATGTCTAATTTTGGTTCATTAGTGGATCAGACTTCTATATGTGATACAGGTGTAGGTGCAGGTTCACAGACTATATATCAGTGTACTAATAATGGAAGTAATGCGACAAAGTTTATTTATAATGCTTTGAGTAAGAAAAATCCAAGTCTTGAAAGACGTGCAGAGGGGTATTTGCGCGTTGGTGGATCGGAAGTGCATATTGATGATGTAAAAAAGGGGGATTTTGGACATGTTGCTACTGCAAAGGAAAAAGGAGCCGGTGAAATGGGATCTTATGTTCAGGTAAAGATTGGTGGAAAATTTGTGGCAGGCATTACTTTAGCAGGTTATTAAAATTGGGATAGCGCATATAGGGTTGAGAAGATTAGAAAAAGGATCCAAGGATTAGCAGTTACTTTCAAAAGCAATTACTGTTAATCTTTGGGTTATATGTTAGAAGGTTGTTCGTAAATTTAAAATGACAATGAATAGTTGACAGAGGAAGAATATTTATGAAGAGAAAATATGGTTTATTACAAATTATTGTATTGTTCTGCAGTGTAATAATAGCCTGTAGCGGATGTGCAGGATCTGATTATGAGGATGAGGATGCGACATCAATGTCTGCAGGTTATCACCACGAGGTGCCGGTCGTTGAAGCAGACAGTGTTTCTGTTTCGGAAGAAGAGGAACTAAAAATAAAGGATTTAAAACGTGCGGTTTATCGTAAATTAATCGTATTTTCCGATCAGAAGGTGATCAAGGCGATGCGCTATAAAGCGAGGGCGCTGATGAAAAGAGCAGAATTACTAGACCGTAAAGGGTGGAAGTGGTATTTATCCTGTGTTCCGGTCATTTCCTGGGATTGTGAAAAGAATAAGATGGATCTTACATCACTTGCACTGGTTATGTTTGATAAATCAAAGAAAAATGCGTATCTGATGTATCTTAAAGAAGATGAGATTGCCTTTAGTGGATTTGAAACCTTTGATTGGGATTTTATGCAGAAGCATCCCAAGAGAAAATATGTCAGGGTGAGAGCGGATATGATTACAGTTTCCTTTGTGGCGGAAGATAACGTTGCTTACTGGGCAGGCGGGGTAGATCAGGATATCAAGATTGAGGGAGATGTATTTGGTAAATTGGAGAAGAAAGGACTGGCATTTAGTATGGAAGATATCACCAGACCTTCTAATTGTATAAAAATCTCATTGCTGAGGGATTAGTGTATCAAAATGGAAAATTAAGACTGTCTGGAAAGAGGGGGAACACATATTTATGAAGAGAAAATATGGTTTATTGCAGACGATTGTATTGATCTGCTGTGTAATAATAGCCTGTAGCGGATGTGCAGGATCTGATTATGAGGATGAGGATGTGACATCAATGTCTGCAGGTTATCACCACGAGGCGCCGGTCGTTGAAGCAGATAGTGTTTCGGTTCCGGCAAAAGCAGTGAAGGAAATACAGAAGTTACAACGTGAGCTTTATAATAAACTGATTGTGTTTTCAGATCAAAAGCTAATCAATGCACTGCGTCATCAGGCGAGGGAGATAATCGGGACAGAGTGGCTTGACAGAAAGGGATGGGATTATTATTTATCCTGTGTGCCGATTGTTGGCTGGGATTGTGAAAATAATAAGATGGAGGTTATGTCGCCTATATTGCTCATGTTTGATGAGTCAAAGAAAAATGCCAATTTGATGTATCTTAAAGAAGATGAGATTGCTTTTAGTGGATTTGAAACCTTTGATTGGGATTTTATGGAGAAGCATCCCAAGAGAAAATATGTCAGGGTGAGGGCAGACTTTGTTACAGTTTCCTTTGTGGCGGAAGATAATGTTGCTTACTGGGCAGGCGGGGTGGATCAGGATATCAAGATTGAGGGAGATGTATTTAGTAAATTGGAGAAAAAGGGACTGGTATTTAGCATGGAAGATATCACCAGACCTTCTAACTGCATAAAAATATCATTATTAAAAGATTAGTACATAATTGTTCGGCAAACATATTTTATATGGATTATGGAGGTGAGATATTGAGATATCTTAGGTTGTCGTTTCGCAGCATGGGAGTGAAATTATATTTTCTGATAGGCGTACTCGCAATCAGCTATTTTATGCTCTTGCTGTTTTATGGAGAGACGGTGCGCAGTCATCATTTTATGACAGCTGCTATACATTTTTCACCAGAAAGTACGGCTGAGGGAGATGTGATGAGCTTGCAGCAGTGGGATGCGGTCTGCGATACCTTTGATCAATATAAGGGGCAGATCGAAGGACATATCTATGCTTCGGTGGCGCTGGTGCCGCAAAAGGGGGATCTGTACAGCTCACTGTATTATTTCAGAGGAGGAAATAACAGCTTTACAAAGGAACAGTATCAGTCCTGCGTCAAGCTGATCAAAACGAATAAAAAACAGAAACAGATAACATTTGGAAATTCTGTGTTTGAGGTGCAGCACTGGGATTCTGAATATAGTGAGATACCGGTTACGACCGTGGCAAAGGAGCAGCTTCCGATCCAGAACCTTTCATTTATTTGTGGCTGCATGAGTGCCGGAACGTACCGGCAGTTAAAGGAGAAGCTGCAGAAAATCTTTCCGGCATACCGGTGTACGGTGGAACAGATAGATCAGGTGATCGAACTGGAACGGCAGAAAACATATCTGTTTCTTTTAGTGGTATTTGTCTGCATTTTCAATGTAGCGTTAGCTTACCAGTACATCATACAGAAACAGCGGTATCACATTGTGATATACCGTTTGTGTGGCTGCAGAAGGTACTGGCTATACTTTTTTTCAGTCTGTGAGATAACTCTTCTGTTTCTGGTGTCATTTCTGCTGGCGGCAGCAGCTTACCGTCTGCTGTATCCACAGATGTATCATCTGGGAATGGTCAGTCTCAGGCAGGGAATGGAGCTTTTGTATTTTGGGGCAGCGGGAATCATATGCGGTATGATCACGATACTGTTCTTACTGCTCTGTTCGATACGTTTGATACGAAAGCCAGTCAAAGAGTTATATCAGGGGGAGGTGGAATAGCATGCAGCGCATGGCTAAGCTTGTGTTTGCGTTAGAGCTTATCGTGGTTATGGTTGGAAGTTATCTGATCGCAGGGATTTATGAAGAGAGTATGAAGGACTATCACAAGATTACTTCTTTTCCGTATGAGGGGATCTATTTTTCAACGTTTCATGACCATACGGATGGTTCCTTTGAAAAGGTCAGGAAAAAGGTGGAGGCGCATCCAAAGTTCAGGGGCTGGAGCTTTACCGAGGAAAAACTGGTGGACAATCAGGATGCGGTGATCAGCTTTGACCGGCTGAGCAGCCGGCTGTTTTCGATGGATGTGAAAGCAGGAAAATATTTTACGGAGGTTACGGAAGGGGGCAGTGCGGTTCCCTGTGTGATCGTAGACAATGGAAAAAATGATGCAGATGTGGGAGATAAGATCACCATTGACGGAACCGGTTATGTCGTTACCGGTATCCTGCCTGCAGATGGATTGTATTTTAATATCATGGGTACCTACGGCAACGGCACAGCATATACATTGAGTGATCTGAAGGCAGCCTTTTTGCCGGCGGATTACCGGACGATCCTGTGCAGCTCCGATAAGACCGGAAAGCACCGTGACCAGACAAGTGCGATTGCGTATTTTGACCGCACGATGTCAGCAGAGGAGATGAAGGAGATCGAAGGGATCCTGCAGAAGGAAGGGGTGACAGAGACTTTCGGACAGTTAAAGGATGTGACATATCAGGAATGTTACTATAAGGTGATGGAATACATTCCGTTTTGCACCATACTGCTGTTTGCGTCGTTAGTTGGGATGATCACTCTGACTGTTATCAACAGCGGCAGGATACTAAGAAGATACGGGATTTTTGCATTGTCGGGCTGCAGGCAGCGGTGGATGTTTTGGCAGTACTGGAAGAGGCTTTTTGTGCTGTCCTTTTTTACGGCTGTGGTGGCTGCAGGGTATGCATGGCATACAGGGATGTTTTACTGGCGGACTGCGTGGCTTGATCTGGTGCTGTGTGCAGTGTATTCATTGTGTGGAATGCTGACACTGCGCCTGTTAAAGGGCAGAAAGAACATTCTCGCCTGTATGAAAGGATAGAGGGTGCGTTGAAAGCCGTTCTGGATGAAAATGTGTTTCGGATACAGACAGTAAGGATGGTGCAGGAGTGCACAGAGAGGAAGGGATTGCAGTGAAGGACAAAAAGTATAAGATAGGAGGGATCATAGGTGCTGTAGCAGTTGTGGTGATCCTGGGAGCTTTTGCTCTGATCAGGTCATGGCAGGGGCAGAAGCCGGTGGCAGAAAAGATCGGGCAGCTGCCGGATGGGGAAATCTATGTGAAATTCGTTAACAGCAGACGCATTTATTTTGATATATTTTTCCCGTTAGATTCCCAGACGATGATTTCAGATAATTATATCGTACAGAGAAAGAGCGGAAAAGAGTGGAAAGCATTTGGCAATGAGGGAAAGGTAAACTGGGAATACGGTACACCAAATGATATAGCGGTTGATGACAAAAAGTATCCGGATGTGACTTATGAGAGCAAACAGTATGAGATCGCACAGAGATATGATGTGCTGGAGAAGGGCAGCTACCGGGTGATCTTTGGAGCAGAGACAGCCAAAAAGGAATATACGCTGGCAATCCCGTTTGAAGTGACGAGAGACTGTGAATATGTGAAGGAGCCGGAGGACTATGATTATCAGGTGACAACCAGTGTCGGACAGGGAGAGCTGGCGAATGCGTATGAAGCATGTGAGGCTGGCGGAAAGTACATTACATATGATCCGTTTATTGCAGGCTTTGAAAATCAGCTGTTCTCGCTTGATATGTACCAGCATCTGCAGAAGGTGCAGGTGGTGTCCGGTCAGAAAAAGTCTGTTCTGACAACGGAAAAGGAGAAGCTGGAGTATTACCGGCTTTTTGCCAAACTGATCCTGACAAGGACAGACAAGGAGACATATGGTTCGACGTATTTTATGGATCTGGTGGATTATAGAACGCTGCCGGTGCCGGACGGGCAGGAGCAGGGAAAAGAAACGGTGCGTGTCCACTTTTTCTTTGACTATGATGGGACGAAGGATCTGCAATGCACGATCAGTGGGCACAGCATGACGGTGGAAACCGGTGGATTTACTTTTGGAGAGGAGATATCGAAACGTTTCCCGACAGGAAATCTGTTCCCGGCAAAAAAGCAGGAGAAGATGACGATGCATTTTTATGTATTCAATGATCTGGAAAAAGCGTTGGAGGAGATGGAAAAATGATCCGGTTAGAACATATCGAAAAAGCATATCAAAAAGGAAAAAAGCAGGAGTGCCAGGTACTTCGTGATGTCTCTTTTACCATTGAAGATGGTGAAATGGCTGCCGTTGTGGGAACATCAGGGGCAGGAAAATCAACCTTGTTACATATTTTAGGTTGCATTGATACCTGGGATCAGGGGGCATATTATCTGGATGAAAAATTAGTGGATGATTTTTCGGAGAAAGCGTTATCTGTACTGCGCAATGAAAAGATTGGCATGGTGATGCAGGACTTTGCACTGATCGAGGACTTTACAGCGCTGGAAAATGTAATGATCCCGTTGGACTTTGCGGGGAGAGGGAAAAAGCTGCGGCGAGCAGAAAGACGCAGCCACGCAGTGGATGCGCTAAAAGCAGTAGGGATGGAAGAATATGCACACAAGACAGTGCGTAATCTGTCTGGTGGGCAGAAGCAGCGTGTGGCGATCGCGCGTGGGATCGTCAATGCTCCTTCCATCCTTCTGGCGGATGAACCAACCGGAGCATTGGATTCCCAGACAACAAAAGAGATCATGCAGGTGTTTTGCAAGCTGAATGAGCAGGGAACAACCATTCTTATTGTGACACATGATGAAAAGGTAGCGCAGTGCTGTGGGCGGATCATCCGGATAGAAGATGGAAGGATTTGTAAAAAAAGTTGTTGACAATTATCGACAAGCGTGATAGTATATATTTCGCTGTCGCAAAAAAGTAGAAGCGTGTCGGCTGGAAAGTGAGAACAGTTTCGAAAAAAAGTTGTTGACAAGCAAAAAGAATTGTATTAATATATAACACGCTGTCGCTGAAAAGACAAGAAGCGGCGGGAAAACAAAAGAAAAAAGTTGTTGACAAACATTTGAAAATGTGATAACATATTGTTTGTTGTCACGAAAGAAATGAATGACAACAATAAAGAAAAAAGTTGTTGACAAAGACTTGTCAGTGTGATAAAATGTAACGCGCTGACGCAACAAAGAGTCAGAGAAAAACAACAGCAGACCTTGATAATTAAATAGTAAAACAACCCTGAAAATTCTAGATAAAGGATATGAAATATCCAAAAAGATTTTCAAGACATTCTTATTGATAACACATGCATCGATAAGAATACGCGAGACCAAGTATTTGGTAAAAACGGACAAGCCAAGCGAAAAGCAGGCAGGTCAAAACTTTAACA
>CAKREB010000027.1 GCA_934317005.1 uncultured Lachnospiraceae bacterium | reverse complement strand
AAACGAAAGGACAGTTAATGAAAATCTCAAGACTGTTTTTTCGTTTGCACCATATTCGATTCTTTCCTTAACGATTTTTGTTCAACCGGAATTTATAGCTGAATAACACAAAATGCATTTCCATCAGGATCATTAAGTACAATATAATCAGCATCTTCTTCATAATCCCATTCTTTGAGTGTTGCTCCTAAAGAGATCAGCCTTTCAACTTCTTCCTTCTGATGATATGTGAATAGATCCATATGATGTCTTCTTGCCTTAGGGGAGCTTGTGCTCTTCAAGAGAAGATTTATTCCTTCTCCATCTATAGGAGACAGCATAGCAAAATCACCATCTCTGAAATCCAATCTATAGTTCAATGCTTCACACCAAAATAAGATTTCTTTTTCAATATCTTTTACTCCCCATACAATTGAACCGATAGTCAACATATATTTATCTCCATAATTTCCTATTTTTTCGATTCTGCAAGCTGGAAGTTATAAATTTGATTTTATATCTTCTTGCCCTACAGACAAAAAGCATCCCTGGCTTTCAGCTCGATCAATACCGATTTTATTAATTCTGCAAACCGGAATTGTACATCATCATTTTTCCTGAGCAAATTGATATGCTTGCTCAATCCAATCAAATAATTCTTCATCTAAATCGGATAAATTGCTGATGACAAAATGAGTTGTCCACCGTCCCGGATAAGGCTCAGTTTTTACCGCTACCCGGTTTGAGTCCAATGGAGCAGACAGCCCCAGCGTCATCACAAAATAGTCTTCGGGGAGTTCTGATTTCTTTTTTACCTTCAAGAAGGACACGTAAGCATACAGATGTCTATTGTAGTATGAGATTTGGGATTTTTGCACCTTGATTCGACTTTCCGGAAAACGGGCAAGCAGCTTTTCCTGAAACTGCTCATACAGAGGATAAGCTGTTTCATGCTTGTCAAAGAAAAGCATGGTATCTTGTATCACCGTATCCATTTTACTTACCTCCAATTTAGCAAATATTTTTCTTCTCCGTATGTAACTCCTGCTCTGCTAGCGCATATTCATAAAACACGAACTCTGTCTTTCCGGTACTTTCATAGTACTCCTGTGCTGTTCCGCAATTAACAAAGCCGTATTTTTCATACAATTTCTGCGCAGGCACATTAGTTCCGATTGCGTCCAGTCGCACTACTCTTTTCTGTTTGCCTGTAGCCATCTTGATAATTTCATCAAGTGTTGCTGTTGCTGCTCCACCTCCTTGATATTCAGGTAAAATCATTAGCAGATGAACTACCGCTACTCCCTGATCATCCGCCTTAACTTTCCAGTGAATCTTTCTATATTCTTTTGACTGCGCATTGGTTACCGCTACTGCACCAATCACATTTATATTATCCAAAATCAAATACATTTCATCATTTATAATATAATTATTCCAGTCATTATCATTTGGGTATATATTCTTTTTCCACTGTAAGATCCGACCATATTCCGGAGAACTGTCCAAAAGTCTCCAGTACAGCGTCCTTATCTGATCAAGATCTCTTATAGATGCTTTTTTTAACTTTAGATTTTTCATTATGTTATCTCTTTAACTTCTTGTCATTCGGACAAGAAGTATCCCTCTCTTCTAGTCCGGTCAATTCCGATTTTACTTTGTAACTATGACTTTTCCTTCAGAATCCAGAAGAGGTGTAATACCCGCTCCATATCCGGATTTCCAACAAAGATAGTTAACCCCAGTTTCCTTATCTACAAGGATTTGACGAACCCCTTCATCCTTAAGCTGACTTCCGTCTCTAAATATAACTTCAAATCTTTCTTCTTTCTTTGCCATGTTTATTCCTCTTTTCTCAAGCGTTAAATTTCGATTGTTATAATCTTTCTCAACTCCACCTTCTTGCCCTTCGGACAAGAAGTATCCCTCGCTTTCAGCTCGGTCAATTCCGATTGAGATTTCACCTGTTTTAAGAGATTTAATTTCATATGTGAAAGCACTGGTATCATTGCATCTTTCCATAATCCGCTAAATCATTTATCACTTAAAATTTATTATTCATAGTTTATAATCTACCTTTCCACGAAAAGCACCAACATATCATAGAACATTGATGCCTTTCGCTTTTTGTTTTCTTCCGGTGTTTTTAGTTATTTACAATATAATGTTTGGCTTGAGCATTCCACATTTCTGAATACCTGCCCTTGATTTTAACTAATTCATCATGCGTTCCCACCTGTACTATCTCACCGCCATCCATAACGATTACTTTGTCGCAGAATTTACATGAATAAAGCCTATGACTTATAAATATCGTCGTTTTATCCTGCGATAAATCATTCATCTTTGTAAAAATCTCATACTCTGCAAACGGATCTAGTGCTGCTGTTGGCTCATCAAGTATAATCAAAGCCGCATCTTTATAAATGCCTCGCGCTATGGCTATCTTCTGTGCCTCACCACCAGACAGTTCCACGCCATCATCATCGTAATCCTTAAACAGAGATTGTTCTAATTTCTCAGGGTACTTCTCAATCTTTTCCCTGATCCCGACTTTTTCCAACGCTTTCCAAACTTTGGATTCGTCATATAATTTGCCTGCTGAAATATTGTTACCTATCGGCAGAGCCAGCAGGCTGAAATCCTGAAATACAGCCGACAGCCACTTTCCAAATTCATTTCTATTTCGTGCTGTTACCACTGTATCGTTAATCTTAATAGAACCTTTTGTAACATCGTACAATCCGCATATCAGCTTTACCAAAGTTGTCTTGCCCGAACCGTTGGCTCCAACTATTGCGACTTTTTGTCCGTTTTCTATGAAAAGAGACACATTTTTAAGTGCATAATTCTTAGAGCCCGGATACTTAAACGATACATTATCAATATTCACCTGTGCATAATTACAATCAACAGATTTATCTGCAGCACCGGTTTCTTCTTCCAAAGAAACATAATCGAAGTATCTTAGCAAATGCTCATTATTATTCCTAAGGTCAGTAAATGTCATCGCAAAATCTGTCAGTGCTTTGATAAGCATTGTAACAGCAGAATATGTAAGCAATACATTACCTATTCCTATACTGCCATTTATCGCCTTAGCACCAACAAGGATATAGACAAATCCGCCTGTAAGGGCACTTAACAAGAGCATGATTCCGTTATTTTTGCTCGAAGCATCTTTTTCTCTCTTATCACCCTCTGCAAACGGAATATAACACTTATCCAAGACCTCGTCCAAAATCAGATTTTTCTGAGCATACAGACGAACATCCTGAGCTGACTTATCGTCAGAAAGGTATTCCAGCTTGTAATAGTCTGCATACCGATTGTATCTGGCACCGTTTTTGAATACATCAAAAGAAACATCAAATATTTTGCTCGTCATTTTCGATGATACGGCTGCAGAAATGATAATAATAACTGTCAACACCAAATATCCCCAGACAGAATTTGCAAATCCAAACAAAGTGTTGTCAAATCCCAGTGTAGTCCCCTTAACACCTGCATTAAATGCCAACAGCACAATCGCAGTCGCTGCTGAAAACAAAGCCTTAAAGATTATTTCACAGTCCCAGTAAAGACTTCCCATGCCTGCACCTGAACAACTTATGCTGCCAGATACTTCATCACGCAATTCTCTAATCTTTTCATTTTCCAAAAGACTGAATTTCATAGCATTTGCTTTCTCATTAAGTCTAATCTCATGTGCCGGAAACAATTGGTTATAACCAACCGAAATCCGTTTATTGATAACTGCCGATACTGTCGTAAGTATCAATGTCAGCATAATTGCAACAGTTACACTCACAGTCAATACCCATACCCGCTGCTGCGAACTGAGCTCACTTATAACTACAGATGTCATGCAGATACCAATATACGGTATTAGCATGGTTATCGCAGAATATACGAACAACAATTTAAGCTGTCCCGGAAGAAATATCTCAAATTCATTCATTCCGCGATGAATCAATTTAATGTCATCTAAGAGGGTTCTGCCGTTCTTTTTCATATTGCTGACACCCCCTCCTGATAATACCTGCTCTGTATCATATACATGTCATGATACAGACCACCCTTATCCATAAGCTCATCATGTGTACCGGCTTCTCTGATTTTGCCGCCATCAATAAGTATTATCCTGTCACAGAACCTTGTAGAGGACAGTCTGTGAGAAATAAAAAAAGCCGTTTTGTTCTTAGATAACTCGTTATATTGCAGATAAACATTCTGCTCCGCAATTGGATCCATTGCGGCTGTAGGCTCATCAAGAATCAAAACAGGAGATTCCTTATAAATTGCTCGTGCCAACAAGAGTTTTTGAACTTCACCGCCTGAAAATTCCGTTCCATTTTCAGTGATATGCCTTACTAACGGTGTCTCTAGTCCCATTTCCAATGAAGCAATCTTATCCTCAAGTCCTACAAGAGTTACAATGCGAGCCAGCCTTTCTTCATCAACTGCTTTATCATTCATGACAATATTTCTCTTAATACTGACAGGCAACAGCACAGATTCCTGAAAAACTGCGGATATTGCCTTTGAGCAATCTTCCCAGGCAACAGATGAAATCGGGATTCCGTCAATCAATATCTGCCCGGCTGACGGATGCAGCAAACCACATAACAATTTGATAAGTGTAGTCTTTCCGGCTCCATTGGAACCAACCATAGCAATCTTCTCACCCGGTTTCACCTTTAATGATACATTATCTAACACATCATTCTTACCGTCATAAGAAAACGAAACATTATCCAGTTCTATGCTCGGAGCACCGGAAAGTTCCAATTTCTCCTCAGAACCAATCTTTCCGTCCGGCAAACTAAGAAACTGCCTGAAATCAGTTACATTATTATCACTTTCTCTAAATGCACCAACCCCTGTCGTTATCTGCGCTAACCACTCACCAAGACCATTTACTGCGGCTGCATACAGTGCGAAGCTGCCAATAGTAATGTCACCTTTAAGAGTAAGCCATATCAATATCAGATATACTAAACCATCTCTCAACAAGACAACTATACCGTTGACGATAAGAACAAACAGTTGATAGTTTTGAACCTTGTCATCTACTATTTTCTTATCAAGCCTTGCCATTCCAGCCATCTGACTAATCCACTCTCTCATGGAATATACTCTGATGTCCTTAGCTATGCTTAAACCTCTGGTGCTATAAGCAAAATAATTCATTTTTCGTTCTGCTTTTGCAGCATCGTCCTTCAGCATCTGTTTTTTCTTCTCTGCATAAAGAGTCACAACCATATTTACTGCATATGCTGTGATAAGAGCAGCAAGGACAAGAGGATGAACATATATGAGCATCACACCATATATAATAAAGCCGATAAAACCCGTTAATAATTCCAACAATCTTGGAATATATGTACCTATGCCCCATCTGGTTGTTCCCTCAAGTGTCATTCTCGCCTTGCTCGCAGACTGCTTTCCAAGCTCTGATGTAAATACTTCATAATCCATGGTTGACACTTTCTCAATCCACAATTTGTTGAGCTGTATCAGTACGAATGAATTCATATTGTGCTCCATCGTATTCTTTACCAACAGTTCGACAATAGACGAGACAGCAATAACAACCGTTACGATAATAATATTTATCAAGAATGTATATTCACTTCTAAAACTTTCAAGCGAATCAATCACAAGTTTAGGAATAAATATCGAAGCCACGGATTTTATAATCCCGGCTGGCACTAAAAACAACGATAAAATAAATCCTAACTTATTATAAATGAAACTCTCTTTACAATAAAAATAAAAATTGTTTAAAATTCCGTACTTTCTGCTATGTATCTGCAAATATTTTTTTGCAATATTATCCTGAAATATCATGGTATTCTCCTTATTAAATAGTTTATTGCACCATTCTCTGCATAAAACTACTTAACATAGTTTCATGCCATTAGATATTTCTAATACGCCAAAATACCACCATAATTGTACCTCACTTTCAATCTAAATCCGTCATTAGTTACAATTTATTATAACAAACTATGTATAGGTCCACAACCAAAATACTATAAAACCTCATCCTGAACTTAAACTTTCCACTTTGTTCTTTCTGTTTCTCTTTAAAAATACATATCCCACCAGACATGCAATAATCTCTGTTATTGGAAATGCCCACCAGATCAGCGAAACTCCCATCTGACCGCTTCTGACAAAAATTTTAAAAATGCCTGACAATGGTAATATAACCACACGTTGTCTGTGCAATGAAATCACCAGCGATTCCATATCACCGTTCAATGCCAAATCCCCCTGATATGCTACATTGATTCCAGCAATAATAAAACTGATGGAAATAATTCTCATTGCTCCGATAAAATATTCTCTTGACTGCCCCGCATTAAATAAAGTTGCAAAAGCAATAATCGGAGGAATCGCATCTCTAAATCCAAAGGCAAGAAACAGCACAAACTGCTGCACTTTATACAATCCGTATTCAATCTGTGCAAACGAACTGAACTTCAAAATCAACTTCATCACGTAAACCATGATAGACATAAGTTCCTGTGCAATAATTGCAGGAAGTCCAATCGCATATATACTGCGGATTATCCGGACTAAAACGAAGGCAAAACTGTTCATACTGTTGGCGTCCCATTACACCCCCTATCCAGCTCGATGAATCACTCTCTCAAGATAAATCTTACCGAGATAATCAAAGCCTTTCGCATTTGCCCGGATATCTTCAATGTATCTGACATTTCTCTGCTGCATCTGTCCAAACCGTTTCATTACCGTTGCACCACCGCCCACAAAGATGATCGGCATCAGATCAACGGTCCATGAACCAATGTCAACAACAAGCACCTTTGCCGGAAACTCACTAATCTGACTGGCAACCGCCGCAAAGCACTGTGGATATACCGAAATCCGCTCAATCGTAATATGATACTGCTTCTTCTCATACTTCACTTTGCTGTCCTTGACCTTTAATCGCTCGCTTCCGACCTTATAATACTTTCCACCTTTCTCCAAGACGTTTTCAAACAATGCCGGCTCCGTGGTAATCTCACGAATCCCAGAAGTAAAAGTCTCATGTACTGTTTTCATATTTGACCAGCCGTGGTCAATAGCGATAACTACTGTATTTTTATCCATAATGATCCTCCTTATCCTTAGCAAAGCTATCATTTTTAGTGTTCCAAGGTTCTTTTTCATTGAAGGCTTTCTTATTCCTCCCCAGTATTTTCTTCATACAAGGAAAACAATAATCTTGTTCCTGTCGATACGGACAACCTTCGCAGTCTCTATCCTGCTACTCCCTTTGATCCGATTTATTACGCATCCTCTCTGTAAAACATTTTTGTGAGATACAACGACTACTATTTCCCCAAAAATACCTGCATTTCATACAATCTTGTATTTCATTATCCAAGCGATCCTGATATTCCACATCTATATGATGCGATCTTTTTCCAGATCCTATTTGAATAATTCCCATTTCCTACATCCTCCTGTAAACAATTCAGTATATTGAATGCTCTTTAAGCATGTAGGTACACATTTTTAATTCATCGTCCTTGTGTACTAAGGAATTACAATCATGTCACATTCGTGAGCACAAGGCTGAATTTATCAACCATCTCCTCTGCTGCCATTTCGAGGACCAGGATATCCTACAATCTCCTTCATGCGTAATTATCATTCTGCCATGCCAAACATCATTATCTGCTCCATCTTCATCTCTCGATCCATCGACTCTCATCGCAAATTACCACTGATTATTGTTATGATTACATACCAGAAATCTCCATGTTGTAATTGATGATATTCAGTTGTCCACAGGTATTTTCAACCTGCAGCCATAAAATACACTCTTTATAACAAATTGTATTGAACCTTAAAAGACCAATTTAGCCCTTTGGGGTTCTCTTTTGTGAACCTTTCGTATTTGTTATACAGTTTCCTTTTGTGAACGTCAATATCTTTTTGTATTCTTATTTCACATTTGTGAACTATTGTGGTATTATAAATAAAATAAACGCTGGATAATGGGAGGTACATATGAACGCCGAAAGCATAGCCGACAAAATCAAAAGATATCGTAAAATAAATAATATGTCGCAGGATGAACTAAGCACTCTCTCCGGCATCAATGTGTCTACCATAAAGAAATACGAATGCGGGTACCGTAATCCAAAACCAGATCAGCTCGTCAAGATAGCAAATGCACTCAATGTTAGTGTTTTGGTATTCCTTTCCTTTGACCTCACTACTACCAGTGATATTCTTGCATTACTTATCAAATTAGCTGAAAACTCCGATTTAGAGATAGAATGTCAAAAAGATAACTCCGATAATTATGTAACAAACACAATTTCGTTGTCTTTTAAGGATCCTGTCATAAATCAAACCCTTGTAAGATATCTGAAATACAAAAAGGCATTGGAATCATCAGCAAACTCTTCTACAGAATCTGCTTCTGATCTCCAACGCCAGTTAGATGAATTATTAATTTGTAAGAAATAAATGGCTACAAGGATAATTTTTAAGGTTTCATTTATTGATTCATTTCTATACTGCCCCTCACCTTATACCAAATCATCACTAATCTTCATCCTTATTTCTTCTGGTATTGTGCCAATTTCCTTATCCCCCTTATAGGATATTATTTCATATTTTGATTCATTGGTCTGCTTACAAAAAATGAAATCCACTTCATATAACTCTCCAAACTTTTCATTTCCAATTTCTTCTATCCGAAAGGAATATGGCACCAGACAATCATCAATCAATTTTCCGTGCTTATCTCTATTTTCTCCGCATAATAAAATAAACTGCAAATCTGTAATACCTATCTTGTAATTTGCTGTAAAGGTAACTACATCCTCTGTGATCAAAACTTCCATATTCGTAATCCTGTATAAATCCTCTAAATGATCCGTCTTTTTTTCTGCCAGATCATACGGATGATTTTTATCAAAGAAAAACTCTTGTACTTTCAATCCATTCTTAGTTTTCGCATGTTTATAAAACTCTTTTGCCTTTAATTTCGTATTTACGCCAGTTAAATGTAAAAATGAGGAATTTTTGAAAACTACTTCAATGCTTTTTTCTTCATATACATACATAAAAGTTTTTCCAGCCAAATATCTCTGATAATTCTTCGCAGCATTATGTATCTTCTTCAAAATTGCAGATTTTCCCATTTGTGCTCCTCTCTAAATAAAAAAGGGAAGCGAAAACGCTTCCCTCTGAATAACCACTGGCAGTTCGCTTGAACATTTCTGCTCAAACCAAAAGCATATGACTTAATCCTCATACTGGATATGGCAACATCACCTCAGATACTGTGCCACGCAGGTCGCTATAATGTATCACTATAGCAAATCCACAAATATTTTACATCCTTTGTGCGGATGTCCAGTGCTTTCTACTATTATATTATGCCCACGTAATCCATTTGTCAATCAATAAATTGATTTTTCCAATAATTGACAAGCATCCGTCACACAATCTATGTGATTCATATTTTTTGAGTACTGAGGCTCGTGATATCACTTCTAGTTTCATATTTTTCTTTTATCCATTCACTCGCCATGTACCAATTATGTACCAATTTTCTACTGAATAACATAAAGTTATAACAACTTTTATCGAACTAATTTTTATCGCAATCTCCCATTTTATAAGGCTTTAAGGACATTTATCAAGATATAGAAACCTACATTGAAATTGCTAGTAAATCACGATTCCTAGTTTCATTTTATCTTATACCTATCCGAAAACGCCCTATTTTCAAGCACTTTCGCCTTTCTATGTTATTTTACTACACAAATTACCACACAATTTTTAAGGCTCTTTCTATCTTTTCTACCTCTTTTACCTTTTCATCTTCTGTCACATGGACATACAGATTCATGGTAATTCCTACATTTGAATGCCCTAATATTACTTGCAAAGTTTTAGGACGCATATTTCCTTCAATACACCTTGTAGCCATTGTGTGCCTTAATACATGCATTGAGAATCATATTGTCGTAGTCCTATATTTATCCTTCATTTGATTAAGGACATTTTGACAATGCATCGGTTTTACATCTGACAGAATCACATTCCCTATACAGTCTTTAATGTTATGTTCAATATATCTCTCTGGCAGATTATCTGGTTCTACCGGGATATCCTCTCCTCTTTCTTTATATGCTCTCTAAATTCTACGAATGAGTGTTCCGTTCACACCAAGTATCTCTCCATCAAATTCTCGGGCAAAAAGAATTTTTCCATTTCCTTTTACTTTTATTTCTTCCTCCGATGCATTTAACAGAACCTCAATTTTATTACCTTCTTCATCTAATTTTATATATTCTACACATCGATCATTTTTGTACGTATCCGGAAAATGGAAATGCGGGCTTCTGCACATTTTCTCGTTTCTTCTGAGCATGATCAGTTTCCGCATCATTGCAATTTTTTCCTTATTCTCTTTGCTTTCGATCTCACTCCATGGCATACATCTTCTGCAATCCGGGTCATGTGCACCTTCCATCGCAATCTCTGTTCCGTAGTAAATGCAAGGACTTCCCGGAAGTGTGAAGAGAATTGCAAGCTGCTGATAGAATTTATCCAGATTATGAAAACGATTCATAAGTCTCTCTGTATCGTGGGAATCCAGCAGATTGAAAAGTACATCGTTATTCTGCTGCATATACATGGTATAGCAACGATTTACCATATATTCAAATTCCTCTTTTTTCATCGTTTTATCAAGGAAAAAGTCATGGATTCCACTGAGCAGCGGGTAATTCATAACGGAATCATATTCATCTCCTTGCAGCCACTGGCTTGCATCGTGCCAGATTTCTCCCAACAGATAAATGTCCGGTTTTATCGTTTTTAAATGTTCTCGCATCCGCTTTAAGAACCGATGTGATACTTCATTTCCTACATCAAAACGGATTCCGTCTATATCAAATTTTTGAATCCATTCCTCGCAGACCTTACAAAAATACTCAATTACTTCTTCATTATTCGTATTTAATTTTGGCATCGTATCTGCAAATGCGAAAGAGTAAAAGCGCCTGTCTCTGGTATCTGCTCTTTTTCCGATTTGTTCCCAGTCTTCCACCATAAACCATTCCGCATAACAAGAATCTTTTCCGTGTTCCAGTACATCAAGCCACGGCGCAAATTTTCTTCCACAGTGATTAAATACTGCATCTACCATAATGCGGATTCCTTTTTCATGCGCTTCCCTGCAAAGCACCTTCATTGTTTCTTCATCGCCAAAGGCTGGATCGATCTTTGTGTAATCCGTAGTATCATATTTGTGATTGGACTCTGCTTTCATGATCGGATTAAAATAAATACCAGTAATTCCGAGGTTCTGAAGATATGATAGTCTCTGGCAGATTCCTTCCAGATTTCCTCCGAATTTTTCCTGATTTGTCACAGTTCCATAATTTCTCCACGGTGTGATATCATTTCCATTTTTTTCCGGTGTCCCATTACAGAACCTGTCTGGAAAAATCTGATACCAAATCGTATCATTTACCCATGCCGGCGTGCGATTTATATCTGCCGGATTCATCCAAGGTACAATAAAGCACTGCTGCATACGACCATCCATCTGAAGCTGATCTTTCGTCAGGAAACCATCTTCAAAATAATACCAGACTTCCTCTTCTGTTCTCAGCTCAAAATAATATTTACATCTTTTATATTCTGGAAAAAGCGTTGTTGTCCACCAGATTTGATGCGACAGACGTTTTTTATAAATAATTTCCTCTCTTTTTCCAATCCACTTTTCCTTTCCCCCCAGGATTCCTGCTTCATAAGGATCTCCGTAATGAATAAATACCTGTTTTACATCATACCCGGTCTTAATATTTACAATTAGTCTGTCCTCATCCAACGGATAACTCATCTGCTCTGATGTTTTATGATATACCCCGGTAAACTCCATCTTATTATTCCTCCAATTTTTCATAAACACGCAGGATTTCCCCTACACTCCACGCCTGTGCAAAACATCCTTTTGAAGAAACCGGAATCTCTCCATCATAAATCTCAGGGAGCTGGCCAATACATCCTTCACGCATTGCACTTTCCAACACTTCCAACTGCTTTGCCACAATCTCTTTTGCTTCTCTTGAATCTTTATTTACTTTTAGATATGCGAGATAATATCCACCCATCGGAAAAGTCCAAACGGTTCCCTGATGATAGGAAAGATCTCTTTTTATCATCTCTCCGCCGTAGCTTGCATGAAATTCCTCGTCTTTTGGATCTAATGTCCGAAGTCCATACGGCGTATACAGCTTTTCAAACACCGTATCTACAATCCGTCTTTCTTTTTCTTCGTCCAACATTGTAAATGGCATAGACACCGCCCATATCTGATTACAGCGAATTTGTGTATCTGCCTTTGTTCCTGAGATTACGTCCTTCAGGCAGTGTTTTTCCTCCATCCAGAATTCTCGTGTAAAAGATTTTTTCACTTTCTGTGCGAATTCTCCATATTTCTGCTCTTCATTTTTCTTCAAAACTTCAGAAAACTTTTGCATAATACAAAGTGCATTATACCAGTAAGCATTGATCTCCACCGGTTTCCCATGTCTTGGTGTCGGAAGGATTTCTCCCACACGTACATCCATCCATGTTACCTGATCCAGCCCCGCTCCGGCACTGATAAGACCATCTTCTTCCATATGGATATTGAAATTTGTTCCTCTCTCATAACCGGAAATAATTCTTTGCATTACCGGATACATTTCCTCTACAAATTTGATGTCCTGAGTTTTTTCATAATATAACCACACGCAGTTGATAAATAATAACGCCGCATCTACCGTATTATAAAGTGGCTCATTCTCCCCCTCCGGAAACAGATTTGGCATCAATCCATCCTTTTCATAAAATGCAAATGTCCGCAAAATTGATTTTGCACTTTCAAATCTTCCTGTGGAGATGCAAATTCCCGGAAGTGCAATCATTGTATCTCTTCCCCAATCCTCAAAAAAAGGAAAACCGGCAAGAATGGTCAATCCATCCGTGGACTCTCTGTTTGAAAGGAACTTGTCCGCACTACATACCAGTGTCTGTGCCAGTTTATTTTTCAAACCTGAAGTCTTTATAAGCTTCTCTTGATGATGGATCTGTTCTTCTTTAATTTCATCAAATAATTTTTTTGCATCCATACCAATCCGACTTTCCAGCGAATAAATTACTGTCAAATCTGTCTCTTCTCCCGGCTTTACCCGCTTTTTGATCTGATACACTGCACTTGCGGTTCCATTTTCTCGTCTTCCATCACATTCATCGTAGCGATAAAAATACGTTTCTTTCTTTTCCTGAAATTCTTCTGCCTCCCCATTTGTTTCAAAGAAAAGATTATACTTTCCATCAGTAATCTTTTGCTCTTGTCTTGAAAATATCTTATTTTCTTTCAAATCTTCCCCTTTAGGTTCAAATTGAAAAAACGGAGTTACACAGAGAACGGCCTCTTTCTGACCTCGGTTTTTCATATGATAATTCACTGCAATCTGATTGCTACCCTGTGCCATCGCAATCTCTTTTTCTATCTCCACTCCACTTGTCAGGTAACGCCACAAAGGAAGAATTCTGAAAGAAAACTCTGTAAGATAACGGTATCCTTCTTCTTTTGTTCCATCCGCAAACTCCTGAGTTGAAAGAACATACTGTGTTTCCCCAATACCCAGTTCTTCTTTTATACGGTGAACCATATTCACTCTGTGATTTGGAGCTTTCGTACATGCCATGAATACCGAATGATCATTTCTTGCCACAGCTCCGGTCATCGTAAGCGAAGAAAAACCTCCCAGACCATTAGTTAAAAGATAGCAGTTTTCAAGTCCTCTCTCCAACGTTTTCCAATCCTGTCTGCCATATATCCACTTCATGCACTATTCCTCCTATCATTATTTATGTCCAAGTATCAACACGCTCTGCGGTGCGGCTTCTATCTGTCTGTCCGCACAGATTCCTTTTTCCCAGAACCAGCTGTCATCCGCATCGCTTAAGATTTCCCAGCCATCATTCAAGAATTTTACTTTATAACTACTTTTTCTTGCATTATAAATTATCTTTACTTGACTCCATCTTGCTTTTTTATCATTGAGCACAGTAAATCCTACTACGTCTTTTTCTTTCCACATATCCGTAATTCGTTTATAACTGTCTTTTGATTTGTCACAAAGCCCAGAGAGCTGTTTTCGAAGTGCAATCAGCCCCTGATAATAACGAACCAGTTCCTTGTTTTCCCATGCCTTTTCCCAGTCGAGACGGTTTAGAGTGATCGGCGCCTTAAAGGTATTATCCTGTCCATCTTTTGTACGGGCAAATTCTTCTCCTGATAAGAAAAACAGTGTTCCCTGACAAGTCATATAGACTGCTGCCGCCATTTTATTCAGCCTCATACATTCTTTTTCCTCTACGACTGTCTCTTTTAATTTATCCCACAAGGTATGGTTGTCATGTGCTGACACGTAAGTTACGATCTGTGAAGGTGCTTTGACATTCTCAAATCCTTCCGCATGATAAGGATTTGTACACCATGCTGCCACACTTGCAAGCATTTCATCTTCTTTTTCTTCTGCACCGTTTATAAACCCTGCTTCCTTTGCACGTAGTGCAGAGCCTTTGATCCCATCTCGGGTACCGTCACAGAATGCTCCTATATTTTCATCCAGAAGTCCAATATTTTCTTTTGTCGCCAGTTTTTTACCGCCTTCTACAGCTGTCTGTTCTGCCGCCCAAGGTTCTCCGTAAATAATCTTCTTTCCTTTTCCGTATCGCTGATCCAGTTCACTTCGGATCCGATTCATTAAATCTACATCCAGAAGTCCCATCAGGTCAAAACGGAATCCGTCAATATGATATTCCTCTGTCCAGTAAAGCACTGATTCCAGAATATATTTCGCACACATCTCTCTTTCGCTTGCAACATCATTTCCACATGCGGAACCATCGGAGATCTTCCCATCCGAAAATACCCTGTAAAAATACCAGGGTACAGTTCTCTGAAACCAGGAGTCCAGTGAATACGTATGATTGTAGACCACATCCATGATCACACCAAACCCGGCTTCGTGGATTGCCTGGATCATCTCTTTCATTTCCCTAATCCTTACCTCACCATGTCTGGCATCTGTAGCATAGGAGCCCTCCGGCACATTATAATTAACAGGATCATATCCCCAATTGAATTCCGTATCCTCTCCTGCTTCATTTACAGAACCATAGTCATACATCGGCATGATCTGAATGTGTGTCACCCCGAGTTCTTTTAAATAATCCAGACCGGTCGGATGAATCCCATCCTCATTCAAAGTCGTATGTCTGCACGTAAATGCTTTGTATTTCCCACGATATTCTTCCGGAAAACCACCCGCCTTATCCCATGAAAATTCTTTTACGTGAAGTTCATATACGATTCTCTCCGGTCCTTCTTCTGGTGTCTGATCTTTTTCCCATCCTTTTGGATTGGTCTTTTTCAGATTCACTGCCATACTGCGCAATCCATTAACTCCGCATGCCTT
>CAKREB010000026.1 GCA_934317005.1 uncultured Lachnospiraceae bacterium | reverse complement strand
TTGTCCTTACGGATATCACGAATCACCGGACCAATTTTATATCCTTCATATTTCATCGTCGTACCCTCCAATGTCCTTTGCCATTTCTCTTAACATCTCTACAGCTGCATCTTCTGTTTCATACTGACCAAGCCACTTCCCACTTGAATCATGTACAACTGTTCCGAATGCAGTCTGTGTAAATCTGCAATCCTTCACAGCCGGGACTTGTTTGTCCCGACCGGAATGATTTTCTGTTGTCAATCTGCCGAAGGACTCCGTTAGCATCCAAAGTCCTCTGCATGAGATACAGTAATTGGCACCGGACCGACTTCAAGAGAATAGAGCCATATACCCATGTCTGTGATGGTCTTTACAAATTCTTCCAAATCATAAATGTCATCGGTGATCTCATTCAGGCTTCTGACTACTACAACCTCAAAATCTTCCTCTTTAAGTGTTGCAAAGAAAGCATTCAGTGCTTCTCTGTCATAGTCCCTTGTCATTGAGCGATCACAATACGCATCATTAATGATTACTCCATTAGGTATTGCCTGATCACGCATACTTTCAACCATCTGGACTACATTGAGTTCTGCTCTGCGGGACTTTACAAATGCAATTCCCTTAGCAAGCTCCTGATTATCTGTACCTTCGTTTCCTACTACGTTAAAATCTCTTTTATCCATTTTGTTGTCTCCTTTACATTTTTGTATTGGAGAGTTTTGGCGCCTCCACTCTCGTGGTGTGCTGTTCCTAAGCACAATTATATTTTACAAAACATCCATATTTAATTTAATCTATTGGTATTCGGCTTTTATAAAAATAACCCCGAATACTATTCGAGGTTTTTTGTTTCTTGTATATCACTTGCTAGGTGTTATAATTGACTTAACATTTTTGTAGGAGTAGCATTTTCATGATTAACGCAGACAATTTGAAATGGATAATTCCATCTAAAGAACACAGTACAATTTCTGAAAATTGTATCAGATATATTAAAGCCGGACAGCAATACAATATGAATACTGTCGATGATGAAGTAATCATCCAGCTTATTAATCAATACCTTTGTTCTCTATGTATTCCAGCAGTTAGTAATCCGAAGGTAATTCCTAAAGCTCGTGAACTCAGACGTTTTGATTATGCCAGCTATAAAAAAATTTATAATCTAAAAGATAAACGAGATATTGTTTGGTTAAAATTCACCAAGAAAAAACATCACATCGGTGTAATCGGAGCCAGTTGTGACATAAACTTTAATTATGATACTACATCAGGCAAAATAATATCTCACTTGGGCGAAAGTTGGGATGAATCATATGTATTTATTTTTCCACTATATAATATTCCAGA
Source organism: uncultured Lachnospiraceae bacterium (assembly GCA_934317005.1). Lineage (GTDB taxonomy): Bacteria > Bacillota > Clostridia > Lachnospirales > Lachnospiraceae > Butyribacter. Next base: position 16,902 of record CAKREB010000026.1, on the reverse strand, counting down.
AGAGCTAAATCGATCAGACATTGAAAGTGGCATTGGTAACTATCTCATAGCAAATAATATACCTATTATTGACTTCTATTCTCACAATTATTAATTACAACAAAATAAGCCAACTGCTAGTCTAACAATTTATATGTCAGACTAAGCAGCTGGCTTAGCTAATAAGATGTCTATTATCTGTTCAATTTTTGACAGTTCAAATGGGTTACATCCCTTAAGTCGTTGAAATATACGTTCTATACCATCATTCCCCTGTAATTTATAATTTTTACCGAAATAGAAGTAGTCAGCAGAAACATCAAATATCTGGCACATTTGGATAACATGTTCTGGCATACACATAGTTTTTCCAGTTTCAAAATTTGAAACGCTTTCCTCTGAAAGAAACAATAATTCCGCTAGTTCTTGCTGCGTCATTTTCTTCTGTTTACGAATTGTCCTAATTCGTCTTCCAAACTCAACAGCATTATAATGAATTGTTTTGTGCTCCAACTTTCCACTGACACCTCCTTCCTTTCACAACAAATTATAAAATATTATTTACTCAAAGAACTTCTCTAGATTCTTTACCTGAGCATACTCCTCGATTCTTTTCGTTTCCTCAGGATTATCCTTTAAAAAAGCTCCTATTTTTTTTAGCCATGGATAGTATTCTGAAACCATCGTTATATTTTCAGGATCTCTAATCATTTCTATAGCTGTTTCACAATCCGATACCCCTTTTGCTAAAGCATAGCATTCAATAGCAGGTATAGCCTTGTCTTTAGCATCTTCTATCATAAAATCAATGATTTGCTCTAATACATGATAGTAATCCTCCTGAAAACTCAAATCTTTGACAATACTCTTCAAAAGCTCATCAGATAAGGTTTTCTTTTTCTTTTCATAATGGGATGCATAGTCCCTAAATCCATTTTCATGACCTATTACAATATCTCCACAAGAAACAGTACTGTCTCTTACCAATGTTTTAACTCGAAACTCCTCCAATTTATTCTTCAAAGCAATAGTGTTTTCTGCCATATCTACATTTAACAACCCTTTAATTGTTGCTAACCATTCATCTACTGTTACCATATCAGATTCACCAGTCATTTCCGCCCTCATAATTGGTTCTTTTACAGACCAATATAAAAGCAGACATATTTCCGAATCTGATAAATCTAGGCTTCCATTGAACCAGTCTACAATAAGTGGATACTCATCATCTAACGAACTCATTAATAAATTACGAACAATAGCAGCATCCGAATTAGGGATGAGTATATTATTTCCCTCCTTAAAATCTGATACCTTTCTTAACGCCACCTTCTCCACCAAAAAATTCATCTTTTTACGCAAATTCCTAACATAACTCTCCTGTGCCTGTTCTGAAATGTTCTTCATTGTTAAAATATCCTTGTAAATTTCTGCAGCTCTTATGCTCATACTTATGACTCCTCCAACGTTTTTCTTTTATTATATCATCGGGATTTCTTTTTAACAGGAACCAGTTTTGATATTTCTGATTCCTCTTTATGATTATAGAATACTTACTTTTTTCATTTCTGCATAGGACACACGATGTCAAAAAAAGAAGCAGAAATCAGTGAATTCCATCTGCTTCCTACTTCTTTTCCCTTTAAATTCAGTATTAAGATATGACATGCAATGTCCTACTGTTTATTTTTTTTCTTAGTTTTTATTATAGATGAAAGAGATGTCAGTCCCATTTGTTCCAGGAACTCATTACATTCATCTATGCTACACTGGTAAAAAACATGTATTAATGCTATATAACCTCTTTCTATTTTCAAGTTTGTTCTAAGTTTGTAACCAGCGAGATCTATGAGTTTGTCACTCTCCCATGGTAAAAGTGACATTGCAATACAGCAAGCAATTATAAATTCTAAAGAAGGCAAATAATCTTCCTTGGTTCGCATTCTAGTTATTGTGCGCTCATCTATCCCCGTAATATCTGCTAACTCTTTTTTTGAAATATTATATTTTTCATCCATTAGCCATGTGAAGTATAACCCAAATGAATCCCCCGGACCTAGACCTCCTGTACCGTTAACATAACTTCCCACCTCATTCATAAGATAGCTAGTACTATCTATTACGACACGACCTTTGCGTGACAGTTCTTGATATTGTTTTGCATGTATGAAATATGTTCTCACCTTTATTTCACATGTATTATTTCTAGGCTTTCTATGTAAATGACCTCGATTGATTCGTGTCAAAAAATACAATGAAGGATTCTTTTTTACATCTTCCGAATAATATACTCCATCATTATTAACAACTATCGTATTATTTAAGCATACGCACAATTTATTCTGAAAATAAAAATAAGCACCTGAGCTTATAATATTTTTAAACTGATGGTTTCTTTTAAACTCTTGTTTAACATCATTTAAAGAAAAGGCATACTTATCGGCTACAAATGCGCCATTACTTAATGTAGTATTTATAATCTCTGACATTTCTTTATTCGATAGTTTTTTTCTATAATTACTTATTTTCTTTTCGACTACTTTGTTGACTTCTTTATCTGTTTTCACCATAAAGACTACCTCCAACTATATATATGATTATATCACATCATTCTCTATATGTATCTATCCAAGAAATAAGGAAATCATCTTATCAATCCTGTCCAGTTCATCCGCACTACAGCCACTAAGCTTAGCCATTATGCTGTCCATTAAAGGATTCTTAACTTTTGATGCACTCTCTATCCCATAATATATGTAATCAGATGTCACCCCGAACAGCTCACATATCTTTGCTATATTCTCAGGCATACACATTGTTTTTCCATTTTCAAAATTCGATACGCTCTCTGCTGTAAGAAACAGCTTCTCTGCGAGCTGCTCCTGTGTCACTTTGTTCTTTTTTCTGATTGTACGTATTCTCTTCCCTACCTCTACTGCATCATAATTGTATCCGTTCATATCGTCTGTCCTTTCAAACTTGTTACCGTTAACTCGTTTGAGGACGGACAATAACTCCCTAGATATGTAATTTTTAGCAAATAAAAAAGTACACATGAAAAACAGTCCCAGTCCTCAAACTGGTTTCTAATTTTTCATGCGTCCTTAGGATGGCACCTTTGCGTATCATCAGCTTACGCTTATTGCAGGTGTCTCCCATATCATGATGACCACTAATTTAATTGTCTTGTCCTGTTGCGACCAAATATCTGCCGCAGCATCTGATGCCTGACTGTATGTATCAGATATAATACTTATCCTGTTCTACCTTATCCAGCAGCTCACCTTCCTTGAAATTCTTCAAGGTCATTACTCTACCACAATAGTGACATTTAATCATAACTCTCGGCAGTACCGGATAATTTCTGTTACCTGTAACCATGTATGAAACTTTCATACTCTTCTTGCACTTCTTACAATAAAAATCTATAACTTTTAACTCTTTGTTCAATTCAGTTCGCTCCTTATTCATACAAAATCATCAATCTACAATTCTGTACTCGTAAAGGAAAGGGAAATCACCTTTGCAAGCCTTTTGCCGGGAGTTCCGATGAATGTCTGCACATTCCCCGGCTTTGCTGATCTAAAGCCAACTGATATGAATTGTGCTGTCAGCACACAATCACATCAGGCTCCGGCTCTTTCCATAAACCACATATTGTTATCTTCATAGAAAAGGAATATTTCCTTTCCATCTACCACACAGGTATAACGCTCTCCAACGCCGCCAGCCCTTGTACTGGCTGCTCTGCGCTTGTCTTTTACTCGTGTAATCTCATACTTTCTGCCATCTTCCCATGTTATCTCTTTGGGAATGAGCAGTCCGTCCTTTGAAAACTCTGCAAGTACATCAACATATACCTTATTGCTCAATGTAATCACCTTCCTTACAAGATTGCTATTGCTCTGGAAGCATCCATCTTCCTTGCTATATAGCCTTTTTCTTCTAATATTTTCAGATGTGCATAAACACTTGAAGTCGATGCCACCCCTACCATCTTGCATATCTCCCTGATAGTAGGAGCATAACCATTAACTCTCTGATATTGCATAATACTTTCATACACATTCTGCTGCTTCTCCGTCAATGGTGCCCTGTCTACCAGATCAATTCCTGCTGCTTCGCTCATGTTCCGCCTCCCTCTTCTTTACTCTACTGGTACTTCTCGTTACTAACCTGAAAAGTACCCATGTGGATGTACTGTGTGTTCTTCTTTTGCATTGACTGCCGACAGAATCCTGTCCCGGTACATGAGCCCCCTCTGGATACTGTAAAATCCAAATCTTCTGCGTATCTCATCCACCGCTGAATCCATCTTCATCTGCTTTTCACGCTTCTCCACATTTGAGAACAAATCAATCTGTTCCCAATAATTATCTGTTACTAAGTCTGCACCTCGGACACCAACACTGCGGATTGGTTTGCTCCAGTTATAGTTTTCCTTAAATATCTGATAAGCATATGCAGCTATCTCTCCGGTGATATTAGTTGCATGGTCAATCTTTTTCTGACGGGTAAAAGAGAATAACTCATTATCCCTGACACTTATCTCAACCACTCTGCACCTGAATCCATTCTCACGTAGTCTTGCTGCAACACTCTCAGCCAGAATATAAAGAACAATCTTTACATCCTCATCGCATACTAAATCCTTTGGTGTCGTTGTGCTGTTTCCCACCGATTTGATTGGAGCGTGGGTATTCTCCAGCTTGACAGGTGAATCATCATAGCCATTAGCAAACGACCATAAGATACTGCCCATCTTTCCAAGGTGACTGTTAAGCACATCTTCATCTGCCCTTGCAAGATCACCTATGGTTTTGATACCAAATAATGCAAGCTTTCTGTTCGTACTTTTGCCAACGTATAGAAGATCTGCCACCGGAAGTGACCATGCCTTCTGCTTAAACTCACTCTTATACATAGTTGTGATTGCATCAGGCTTCTTATAATCTGAACCAAGCTTTGCAAATATCTTATTGAAAGAAACACCAACACTTACTGTGATGCCAAGCTCTGACTTCATTCTCCTGCTGATTTCCTGTGCAATGAGCAATCCATCTCCTTTAAGGGAACTGCACCCTGTCACATCAAGCCAGCACTCATCAATCCCATATGGCTCCTGTCTGTCCGTATATTCTGCATATATCTCATGTGCCATTCTTGAGAATCGAAGATATAAGTCCATTCTTGGTGAAACAAATGTTATGTCAGGACAGACCTGCTTTGCCTGCCAGAGTGCCATTCCTGTTTTCACACCGTACTTCTTGGCAATATAGTCGGCTGTTAAGACAATCCCATGTCTTGCCTCCGGGTCACCGCCTACTGCCAGTGGCTTTCCTGCAAGCTCCGGATGATGCAGATGTTCAATCGAAGCATAGCAACAGTTAATATCTGAATGAAGTATAACTCTTTCTCCCATCTGTTCCACCTCCAGTGTTCTGTTCTGAAATCCATATCTGTCCAAGAATATGAGTAATGTTTCTTACAGGTGATAGTATAACTCCAATATTCTTTGACTGTCAACGGACACATATGTCCTTTTTTTCTCATAATATTGGATTTTGAGCTTGATAAATTGGTACTATTGCTATATACTATGGAATAGAAACAGACCACATTTTTACAGAAAAGAGGCGTGACTATGTACTCAATCGGAGAAATCATCTCTACATATAGAAAAAAGAAAGGCTTGCTCCAGCAGGACCTCGCTGATGAATTAGCAAAGGAAGGCATATCTATTTCATACAAAGCCATATCCAACTGGGAGCGAAATCTTGCCGAGCCAAGCGTTACAATATTTTACAAGGTGTGTAGAATCCTTGGTATCACTAATATGTATGAAGCATATTTTGGAGTAAATCCTGCAGATCCATTTTCATCACTTACTGAAGAAGGCAGAGAAAAAGCTATGGATTATATCAATCTGCTTCACGCATCCGGAATGTATGAGAAGCAAATGGCTAAGGTTATTCCATTCCGCAGCATTGATATATTTGAAAATGCGGTATCTGCTGGTACTGGTAATTTCCTTGTAGACGGACCAAAAGAAACTGTCCGAATTAATGAAACAATTCTTCCCGAAGGCACTACATTCGGTGTACGCATCAGTGGTGACAGTATGGAGCCTGAATTTCACGATGGGCAGATTGCATGGGTATTACAACAGGAATCTGTTGATAACGGGGAAATCGGTATCTTCTCTCTCAATGGAGAAGCCTATATTAAGAAGTTACAGAACGATAAAGACGGAATCTTTCTTATTTCACTCAATGAAAAATATTCACCTATCCCGGTCAGAGAAGATGATCGTTTAGATATATTTGGTAAGGTTCTCGGAAAATGTAATCCCGCTGATATTACCAAGAATTGTAAATAAGATTGGCACCGATTGCTACAAGTCCTTTTTATTGGACACGCAATCATTCATAATAGATGCTAAGAAATGCTAGAATCTGAAAGAAGGAATTTTTATGGCGGTTGTCAACAATATCAAAGAAATCCGTGAACAGCGTGGCATCTATCAGGATGAACTTGCTGAAGCTACCGGATACTGTACCAAAACCATCGGTCGAATAGAACGTGGAGAAAGTACCCCATCCGCAGAGTTTATGCTGCGGATTTCAAAATACTTTAATATGATGGTGGAAGATGTCTTCCATGTAGAAGATTAAGTCGGAACAGAATGCTGATATAGCAATAAAACTCAAACATCAAGAGTAAATATACGCCTAGATTATTCTGGGCGTATATTTGCTCTTGATTATCCCTGAAATCATTCCTATTATTCCAGAATCATCGGCTTCTTCTGCCATTTTTCTTAACTTGGTTATACACATCGTTAAAATTATACTTTAGCAAAATCAACCTCATAAAATTGTTTTTCCAATAGTCTGTTCTTAAATCTACTTTCTGTTAGATTCATTGCTTGTATCCCCTAAAGTTCAACCCTTCTCCAATTTACACAATCATCAGTTTACTATGACTTATGCTGACTTCTCATTATTCGTTGTTACTCACGCATTCTGATAATCTTCCTCCCTGTGAATTCATTATTTTTCGTTGTTTTTTAGTGGTTAATTCTCCACTTTTACTTGTGTTATTTTCAGTTTTCAAAATAGATGCCGCTGAAAACACAACATCTATTGCTCATAATTTTCCTATAAAGATGATGCCAGGGTCGAATAAATATTATATTATCTATCCTATAAAAAATAAATCTCTATTACAGAAAGCTAAATATTCCAGTACTTACAATTCCCATAATAATACCAGATAAAATTACACCCATCATGCAAGAAATAGTACTTTTTTTAAAGTCCATGTCCAATAAACTTGCAGCTAATGTTCCTGTCCAAGCCCCTGTTCCTGGCACTGGTATACCTACAAATAAAAATAATGCAAAATACAAACCTTTTCCTGCTTTTTCTTCTAACTTTCTTCCACCCTTTTCACCTTTTTTAAGACAAAAATCAAAAAAAGGACCAATTACATTTTTATCTTTTCCCCAGATCAACACCTTTCTTGCGAAAAAGAAGATAATCGGAACTGGTAACATGTTACCTACAATAGCTACTATATAAGATGGGAGTATGGGTAATCCCATTCCAATAGCAATTGGAATAGCCACTCTTAATTCTATTAGTGGCATCATTGATACTAAAAAAACAACTAGATATTGATTTATCATTATTATATAATCTCCTTGAATTAAATTTTGAACTGATCTATATATTCAGTGTACATCTCGTTATTTCCATATAATTCATCATGTGTTCCTTTCCCAACCAGATTTCCATTATTCATTACTAATATCATATCGCTATTTAATACACTAGGTAATCTATGGGTAATAAAAATAATAGTTGTTTCTACATAATTTTTACAAATATTATCTATTATTTTTCTTTCTGAAATAATATCTAAATGGTTTGTTGCTTCATCCATAATTAAAATCTTAGGTTTTGAAGCTAATGCTCTTGCTAGAAATATTCTTTGCTTTTCTCCTTGTGATAGGCAAGCACCATTTTCTGTTAATACTTTGCTAAAATGTTCTTCATTACATTTTACGAAATCGGTAATTAAACAAATATCGCAAATCTTCATATACTCGGAAAATTCAATTTTACTATTCATTACAATATTACTATAAATACTTTCAGAAAATATAACATTATCTTCATGAACATAGCTTATTGCCTCTCTAATATCTCCATCAGAATATGAATTAATTGGCTTATTATCAAGTAAAATTTCTCCACTTTTTGGTAATATCAATCCCATTATCATTTTTGCAATTGTAGATTTTCCACTACCAGTTTTTCCTATTATTGAAATTGTACTCCCACTTTGAATTTCAAAATTCAATTTTGTAATAATATCACAATTGTTTTTATAACTAAAGCTTACATCTGAAAAGGTAATCCTTGAAGGGTAAATACCGCTTAAAGGTGTATTTGTGTCTAAATTATTTTCTAACAAATCATCTAGTCTATCTAACGCTGCTGCTGCATTTTGATATTCATTTTGTAAATTCATAATATTTTTTAATGGTTCTAAGTACATACCAATTAAAAGATAAAAAACAATTAATCCGCTTAAATCTATCTGTTCTCTTACAATCATTCGACTTCCAATCCACAAAACAACTGCAAATCCAATTGAAGAAATTAATTTCAAAATCGTTTGAAATTTCACAGATATATTTATACCCTTATAAATCGTACTAGTAAAATCGCAAAATAATGCCTTCATTTTATCGAAAAACAATACTTCCGATTTATATATCTTAATATCATATATTCCATGAATACTTTCTTTTATATAAGATATAATTTTTGCATTTTTATTCATGATATATGTAGAAATTCTTTTTATCGGTTTTGAAAATGCATAAATACAAATTCCATAAATAATTAGTACAATAAAAATGACCACAAATAAGAAATGATTTATATAATACAATATCCCTGTGTAAATTACGAAAAAAATAAAATCCGAAAATAATGTTGTAATTATTTGAGTAATACACTCTCTAATTCGTGTCATATCAAAAAAACGAGCCATTATCTCTCCACTACGTCTTGTATCAAAAAAATCACAATTACTATGTATCATATGATTATAAGTCTTCAACACTAAATTCTCATCAATTTCCTTTGTAATCCTACCTATATATTTCCCTTGTAAAAGGCGAATACCAAATTGAATAACATATGTAAAAATAAGCAAACCAAAAGCATAATCAAAATTATGTAAAATTTGATCAATAAAGATAATTATTTGAGACAATGCTGAATTATCTGATGTCGTTATACGATGATCTACTCTAGCACCAGTTGAATCAAACATATGAATAACATGCGTGATTATTTGTTGAATAAATACAATTCCAGTCAAATCCAAAATAGCTACAGCAAATGAAAGAGCTGCTAATGCAATAATTATTTTTCGCTTACTTTTTATAAGCTCCCTTATCATTTCTTTTGTCTTTGGAACAATTCTTATACATTCCTTATTACTTCTTCCTTCAAAAACAATAATAGTTCCCAACCACATTTTCTCTAGTTGTTCATACTTAATAATTTTTTTTCCATTTGCCGGATCTAAAACCTCAAACTTTTTACCTGAAGATTTGCTAATAACTATAAAATGCGTAAACCCTTCTTCCGATAGTATATTTGCAATCAAAGGAAATTCAATTTCTCTCGACTTTACACTTTCAATAAATTCATTAAAATCCCCCCCTAATGCTTCACACTTGATACCATACTTTTGAGCTGCTTTTACAATTCCGTATACAGTACCTCCATTTTCATCTATACCTATGGCATCATGAAATATTGCTAAAGGAATATCAATTTTATACTGCGATGCAATCATAGATAAACATGCAGCAGCACAGTCGTTTTCATCATGTTGTAATACCATCCTACATTTTCTCATCTTAAATCTCCCTTATGCTTGACTACTTATCTATTATACTATATCATAAGACATATAAAAATGAAAGGAGATAAACACGATGAGAAAATTATCAGAAACAGAAATGAAAAATATTTGTGGCGGAACTACTTATTATTGTAATTGTGGATTTTCAACAACAAATAGCTTTCGTTTGGCACTCCATTATGGTTTAAAGCCATGGCATGCAGCGTATGGTGGAGGAACTCGATAATATAGAGTTCATTCATACAGTAATTTATTGCAGGTTCAAATTTAACGAATACATCGTATGTTTTGAACCTGCAATTTTTTATCTATAAGCAATCAATTTATCATTATCACAATCTGACCTTGCTATTCTACTGTATCTTTTGCACTACAAGGTTAGATTAAAAGCTTTCGTCCATTAGTGATATGTACCGCAAGGCACATCTTATATATGGCATACCACCATTTCTACTGATATATCTTTATCTATCTGGCTTTATCTTCGCTCACCTTCGGTGCTTCCTCATATGCCACTTCCTGCTTTATATCATCAACACCTCTAGCCTCAAATGCATCGGCATTATACTGATACTCATGTGCTTCAGCTACCATCGGAGCATACACAATCTCTGCACTGACTCTCTCCGGCTCTGCTTCTGCCCTGTCAGGTACATTCTGCTTCTCACTCTTCGTATTCTCCACACGCTTTTCCTTATCTATCTGCACATTCATCGCCAGATTATCCAGCTTATCAATGGATGCATCCAGATGAAGTTCCATTGATACAAGCACATTCTTTACTGCTTTCATCGGTACAATCACCGCTTTGGTTATTGTATGATTCTGCTCTTTCTGTGAATAATCCACCTCCGGCTTATCTGCAAAAGTACGAAATGCATTGGCTGCTGTCTGTCCTGCCTCACGAAGACCTTTTCCAAGCAATGCAGTTTTGGCTATACCCTTATCAACAGTTCTGATTGCTCCTCTTACATTCTCCCGAATATTAAGAAGTTTATTCTTTATTCCTAAGAACTCTGATACTCTGTATAATGCTTCTCTGCCTTTTACCTTAGCCTCATCTACAATGCTTTTTGCAGTAGATTTCACCTGCACTTTCACCTGAAACACCTGTGATTTTATCTTCTCACATCTGGTATTAAGTCGCTCCTGTGCCTCTGATAATGCCTTTTTAGCATTATTTATAAGTGTATCTTCCTGCATTTCCTTGATCTGCTTCTGCATATTGGTAAGCTCTTCCGTCATGGAATCAATCTTTTTCTCAAGACCATCCACATAACTGCATATCTCAAATACATCGTTTGCCTGCTCTTTCATGGCATTTTTCTTTAATAACTCAAGAAGTTCTCTTATGACTTCCTCATTGGTAAGTGTTTTTCCTGCTTCCATATCCATATCTGTTCCTCCATTCTGTAAACGGGGCAGCCTTGACCGCCCCTGTAAACTGACAGTTAATTATCGAAAGGGTGTTGCATCTTTATCCATGTCCTTATCCGGGTTTCCATGATTCTTCTCGGCATTTTCTCTTGCCTTTTCATTGCTCTTATCCTTTGCTTTCTCATACTCTGAGATAATTTCATCATAGAGTTTTTCCCTGAACTCCTTTGTTACCGGATAGCAGACATCCTGATAGATTGCTTTCCCCTGCTCATCCACCTGCTTAGTCTTGTACGATGGCATTGATACAAAGATTTTCTCCTTGCCCTGAAGAATATTGACATTATTTACGATGAAACTGTTTTCAAAGTAAATTCGTGCCAGTCCCTTGATATTGCTGCCTTCTCTCTCATAAGGTGTCACAGTTACAGAAAACTCTGGCATTTCCTGTGTACGTTCCTGCTTCTGTGTTTCCTCTTTTTCCGGTTCCTTGATTCTTGCATAAGCATTAAGGATATTCGTATAGAGTTCCTCACGAAACTCTGCTGTGATAGGATTACATACATCCTTATAGATCACACCATTGCTTTCATCTCGCTCATTAGAACGATATCTTGGCATGGATACGAAAAGTTCTCCCTTATCCTTATTCTCAAGGATTGCGATATTGGTAATCTTAAATGAATCACCAAATACCACTGTGGCAAATCCCCTGATATTACTGCCCTCTTTGCTTCTTACTTCGTTTACCTTAATTGAATACTTCATATGCTATTCCTCGCTTTCATTATCTGTATTTTTAGTTTCCGGTATGACAAGCTCACACCAAAGCTGTTCTATCTGTCCACCTGACATCCTGCCATTTAACCAGTTGCCAAGAGTGACTACAAATCCATCCTGCTCATAATATAATGAGTCAGCAGGAAAGGATGCTTGCATACTTTCACCTGACTCATTAACGACAGAAGCTCTGCTTCTGGAGTAGCCTGCTTCGATGTTTCCTTCATACACAACTGTCACATCAAAGTCCGGCATAAAAAGTCTTTCCCCTTCATCCCATACACATGCTATTCCCTGTCGTAGTGTAAGGTTAAGACTCTCAACATACACACACCAGCCGCTTATGACTATCTGCATATCATCATCTATCTCTGCAATGTCATCAGCTATATCAATAAGCTCCTCTGATTCTGATACAGCTTCTTCCACATCACACAGTCTGTATCTTTTATTCATCCACAACTGCCTCCTTATATCTGCATCTGACCACAAAACGCATAGTACCCTTCTGCGAACAGGTAAAAAGAGTTAATTCTTTTTCATCTCCCTGCGTCTTGATGCTGTTATCATATGGATTTACTACCTCTGTCTCTGTTACCTAATAGATGTGCCTCAATCCATTTTTGTCGGTTATCATCACTTCATCACCTATGGATATCTGACTTAGTGGTGTAAAAAATGTGCCATATCTGCTGCCATTATGACCGCACAATACACAGTTGCCACTTTCTCCGATTCCTGCAGTCTCTTCTATATGACCAATCCCGGCATTAAGCACTTTACTTGTGGTTCCTTCCATTACCGGATACCTGATATCTAAGCCCGGTATCTCAATGATGCCGATAACACCGCCTTCTTTAAGAATGGCTTCATCCTCTTTACTAATGGAGGTTTGCTCTTCCTCCACATCTGTTTCTTCATCGTAATCATCCTCCAATGTCTGCTCAAATTCACTTATGAGCTGTTCTGTCTGTTTTTCTCCGGTTGCCCGCCAGAAAAAAGGGACTGCCATAATGGCAATCCCTGCTGTAATCAGTAGTCCTGCGACCACTTTTCTTATGCTCATATTATTCACTCTCCTATCGTGTTCTGCCCTCTCTGTCGGCTGGATAAGCACCTTTATCCTCTGCTACAATTGCTGCAGATTCCATTCTGTCATCAGCTTCTCTTTCTTCCTCCGGTCCGCTCAGGTCTGCATCCACAGCCTTTGCGTTCTCAAGGTCAAGCTGGGCATTCAGTTCACACTGCCTTGCCAGCTTTTCTTCCAGTTCCTTGCTGTACGCAAATGGCTTGTCATACTCAGTCTTTGATGCTTCAAGGTCATTCTGGTACTGCTCAATCTTCTTTTCCAGGAAATCAATGTTCTCATGGAGTCCATTGAACAGGTTTTCAAGCTTCACCATACTGCCGACCGGACTGGTTGAAAGCTCTGCTTTATACTCTGTCTTTCCACGAAGCACCATATAATTGATGTCAAGGAAGTTCTTTTCCACAAGCAGCTCAAATCCATGGAATTTACCGATTGCAGTTGTCTCTCCGGTCTTACACTTGCTTATTGCTTCAAGCATCATGGTTCCACCATCCACACGCTCTGTGTAGGTTGCTTTGCCTATGGTAATGGCAAATTCCGGATTATCAATCAGCTCCTTATCCCTTGCCTTTACATCCTCACGGACATTGGCAAGCTTTTCTGTTGCTGTCTTAATGAGCTTCGGGTACTTAATCATAAAGTTGTCCTGAAGTCCATATCTCTGATTGTCATACGATGCTTTTAACAGCTTCAATCTCTGTACATCATTGTCAATCTCCATCTTTTCCTTGATTAACGGATTACCTGTGGCAACCGCCTTAATCTCAGCATAGGAAAGTGTTGCTTCGTCAATATCCTCACAGCTTCGGCTTATAGCCTTGCTTGTCATTACCTGACTGATAAAACGCTGCTTATTTTCGACAAGCGACCAGTTGTATGCATCAAATGTTCCCTTTGTGACATATCTGTATATCGCAACTTCCTTGTTTTCATTGCCCTGTCGGATACCTCGTCCCTCTCTCTGTTCTATGGAACTTGGCTTCCAAGGACAGTCTACATGGTGCATTGCAACAAGGTGTGTCTGGACATTGACACCTGTTCCACACTTGTCCGTTGAACCGATAAGGACTTTCTTCTTACCTGTCCTCATCTCCTTAAAGAGTGCATCCCTCTGGGCATCGGTCTTGGCATCATGGATAAATGCTATCTCATCTGCTGGAATACCATACTGCACCAGTGTTTCCTTCAGATAATCATAGATAGTGAAATCCTTATCCGGTCCCGGTGTTCCGATATCCGAAAAAATAAGCTGACAGCCTATATGACCATCAGCATTTCCTTTCTCATATTCTTTCCACACATTTTCTGCTACCTTATTAAGCTTGCCATCCGGATTATTTGGTGCGTCCTTATCGATCAGCCTTGCATCGGTTCCAAGAAGTCTTGCCTCATGTGTTATCTTTAAGAAATTGTCAACACTAGGATCGACTCCTCCGCCTCTGATACGCTCTGCCCTGACAACAAAGTCCTCCATAACCTGTTTTACATACCAGTCAGGCTCTGACTCAACTATGATGGGCTTGCCTCCCCTTAGTGCCGGTACATCTAAGTCCAGCATATCGGCAGTCTGCACATCAGCAACCTCTCTGAAAATGTTCATAAGCTCCGGCAGATTCGTAAACTTATTGAACCTGCTCTTAAATCTAAAACCACTGCCTTCTACAGTAAGCTCTAAGGCTGTTGTTACTTCTCCAAAGTTGGCTGCCCATGAATCAAAGTGATGGATTCCCATCTCTTCAAGTGCTGCTTTCTGAAGATAAAGCTGCATGACATACATCTCACACATCGTATTGCTGATTGGAGTACCTGTCGCAAATACAATGCCCCTGCCATCATTAATCTCAGATAGATACTGACATTTAAGCTGCATATCTGTTGACTTCTTTGCCCCTGAACTGCTGATACCGGACACATTATTCATCTTTGAAAATATGGCAAGGTTCTTAAAATTATGTGCTTCATCTACCATAATCGAATCCACACCCAGCTCCTCAAAGGTAATCAGGTCATCTTTTCTGCTCTCATCCGTAAGGGATTTAAGCTGTTCCTCCAGTTTTTTCTTCTGGCTCTCCATCTGCTTTACTGTCCAGCGTTCTCCATTACGCTCTTTCATTTCATCAATGGCATAGCTGATTTCCTCTATCTGCTCATTAAGCATCCGCTCTTTTCTTTCTGCAGATATCGGTATCTTCTCAAACTGCGAGTGTGACATGATAATGCAGTCATAATCACCCGTAGCAATCCTTGATACAAACTGCTTTCTGCGGCTCTTTTCAAAGTCACGCTCCGTTGCAACAAGAATATTTGCTGACGGATAAAGTCTTAAAAACTCACTGGCTGTCTGCCCGATAAGAGGTTTGGGAACTACCATAATTGTCTTATTGGCAAGTCCTAATCTCTTCTGTTCCATACATGCCGCCATCATCTCAAAACTTTTTCCAGCTCCTACGCAGTGAGCAAGAAGCGTGTTTCCTCCGAGAAGGATTCTTGCCACAGCATTTTTCTGATGAGGCTTTAACTCAATCGCCGGATTCATTCCCGGAAACTGTAAATGGCTTCCATCATACTCACGCAGGCGGATATTATTGAATGTCTCGTTATAATACTCCACATATTTCTGTCTGCGTTCCGGCTCTGAAAACAGCCATTCCTTGAACTTTTCCTTGATCATGTTCTGTTTTTCCCTTGCAAGCATTGTCTCATTCTTATTGACTTCGTAATGATATTTGCCATCACCGTCATCAATCCTGTCCCTTACTGTTACAGTTTTAAGATTCAGCGTATCCTCAAAAATAGAATAAGCATCCATGCGGCTTGTACCATAGGTCTTAGTAGCTGCCACTGAATGCTTATCCATGCTCTTATTCTCGATGAACCATTCCATGCTCATCTTATTTAAGTGTACCTGAATGCCTGTATTGTAAAACTGGCTTCTGACTGCCCTTGCTCTTCTTGGTGTATTGAGAAGCTCATAGATAAACTGCTCATAATCAAGCGACTCAATCCATGTCGTACCAATCTTTACATCAATATCCGAGGCTTCAATCCATTCCGGCTGCACCTTTTCAAGTGCTGCCACATTTCCTGCAAATCTTTCTGCCTGCGGATTGTCTGTATCAGCCGCCATAGCCTTTGCTACACGAAGTTTGTCTCTCACATTTCCCGAAAGATACTCGTCTGCTGTCTCCCAGCCGATGTCGGGATTGTTCTCGTTGTAGCGGTCTGGATTTAGGAAAACCAGTCCGTCCAGCTCTTCCACAAGGACTGCCCTTCTAAGCTCTGCTAATGCATCATCACTTAGCGTTATCTCATCCACTGTCTGTCCGGACTTTTCTGCAAGTTCTTCCTTTGCATTTATAATATCCGGCTCATAGATAGAAAGCATATAGGCAAGATTTACATATCCAAATTCATTGACGGATACATTTAATGCTTCCACAGCGGTCTCCACTCTGTCTATGACTGTCTTTGCCTTAATCGTCTGCTTATAAAACATATCCGCTTTTTTCACCTCCCCATCTTCGTTTACTTCCTCAAGACTGCAAAGAAGTGGATAATCGCTGTCATCCCTGAATGCTATTCTGTTTGCTTTTGAAGTAATGGCTCCATACTGCTTTACGAAGGCATCATATTTTACATTAAGAAGTTTCTGCTTATCAGAAAGCTCCTCCTCGCTGCAGCCATCCATCTGGATATCAATCAGCTCTCTTGTTATCTGTCTGATT
>CAKREB010000025.1 GCA_934317005.1 uncultured Lachnospiraceae bacterium | reverse complement strand
CTATACACTTCCCACTATCTGGGCGTGTTCGGGACTTACACCCGTTAGAGCGCGCCCATGGCGCGCAAACCGAAAAAAGGAATCATACCAGCTGTGATATGATTCCTTTTTGTTTTCACAATTACGCTCCTAAAAATATTTTACGCAAATCATCTAATTTATTCGTTGATTACCATACGCACTGCTCCATACATACCGGCATCATTTCCTAACTCTGCCAAACGGAATTCTTTATTCTTTAATGCGAACATAACATTCTTCTCATACTCTTTCTTAATGATTTCTGCTACAATCGGACCGTTTTTAGAAACACCACCACCGATTACAAATGCTTCCGGATCAACCACTGCTGCCACATGAGAAAGACCGATTCCAAGATAATAAGCAAATGTTTCAACCGTTTCTGTTGCGATTGCATCACCATTTCTATATTCCTTAAAAATTTCTAAGCCTGTCACCGTTTCATACTGACGGAGAGAAGATTCTCTATCAGATTCTTCCAGCTTTTCGCGTGCAATCCGCATCAGACCGCTTGCCGAAGAATACTGCTCTAAGCACCCCTTTTTGCCACATCCGCAAGTCCGTGTTTCCTCTGTATTCACTGTCAAATGTCCAATCTCACCTGCTGCACCATTGCTTCCTGTTAAAATCTTACCATCTAAGATAACACCGCCGCCGACACCGGTTCCTAATGTCACCATCACGATGCTGTCAAATCCGCGTCCGCCGCCTTTCCACTGCTCACCAAGTGCAGCTACGTTGGCATCATTTCCTACCCTTACTTTTGCAACACCGGTCAGCTCTGATAATTTATCAGCTACAGAAAAAACGCCCCAGCCGAGATTAACACACTTTAACACTCTTCCGTCTGCCGTGATTGGACCCGGTACACCGATTCCAATACCAATAATATTCTCTGATGTGATCTTTTTCTCTTCATTTTTACTTAAGATAGAAGCTGCAATATCCGGCAAGATCATCTCACCTGCATTTTCTTTTCTCGTTACAATCTCCCACTTTTCAAGTATGGTTCCTTCCTTATCAAAAAGTCCCATCTTGACCGTAGTACCTCCAAGATCTACACCATAAATATACTGTTCCACTATAATACCACCTTTCCTGTTTTGATCTATTCCATCCATTTCAGATATCACATAGCTCCTGTCTGCTTCGCAGGATTATTCACACTCATTATATTATAACATGAATAGATATAGAAAGGAATTACAAAATTTTACGAAATGATGCCATTTTTGTACCGTAACATCATTCAATCACTCCGGTAGCAATAGATTCCGGCAAAGCCTCTATCGTAACACAGCGATCCTGCAGCCGGATATATGCCGGTATCTTTTTCTTCGTCTGATTTAATAAGACAAACACAATTTTTTCTCCCTGCTTAAAGGCTGCAATCTCCAGATCATCCGTATATCTGCTGACACCGATGCGCACAGCTCCTTCCTCAATAAAATGACTAAAATGCCATAGATAATCTGCTATATTTCCCTGCAATAATTCCTTCTTCTTTGTATCATACAAAAACGGTGCATCACAGAAATTCTTCACATGATTTGGGCCTCCTTCTTCATCCAGAATAAGATTCCAGTCCAAAAAAGTGGACAGACCCTGGTTTAGATTTCCGATCAGATCATGTGCATATTTCTGTGCATTTTTCAAATAATCATCTGCCGCAAATTTACTGTACTCGATGCATGCCTCTGACAAAAGCAACTTTTTGTCTGGGAACTTTTCCCGTATCATGCGAAGCGCTTCAAAATGATCTCCACTGTACCAGTGAAAAGCAACACCTGCAATCATATGATCCGTTTCCTCATCTATGATCTCTTCTGCCCATTCAAAAGCACGTTCCTTGTTGTGATCCCATATATAAATTTCGATATCATCCAGATGATGTTTCTGCAACGCTGTCCAGATATAGTCCTTTAAAAACGCCTTTTCTTCCTTTGCCGTATACACACACGAATCCCATGTCTGTACTGCCTTTGGTTCGTTCTGTAGTGTCAGCTTTGTCACCTGATATCCACGTGCACGGTACTCTTCAATATAGCGGCAGATATATTCTGCCCATTGCGCCTGATACTTTTCCTTTAATTTTCCGCCGTGATTGCGCTCACCATTTGTCTTCATGTATGCCGGAGGACTCCACGGTGTCAGCATAATATCTAACTTTCCACCATAGGCTTCCTGCGCTGCATCAAGCAGTGGCAAAATATATTTTTCTACTCTCTCAAAGGAGAACGCTTTCCATTCCACATCATCCGGCACAGAATCTGCCTCATAATGCTCCAGAGAAAAGTCACAGCTGTCGATGGGAATTCTTACCTGATTATATTTCATCTGATTCCTTCCAAAATATTGTGTGACCAGATCCTTTTTCTGTGCATCACTCATTAGAGAATATACATAGCCTGCGGAGTCTGTAACTGCCCCGCCAAAGCCTTCTATCTTTTGATATTGCATCTGTGGATACAGATTGATCAGCCAGTTTTCCTGTCCTTCATCTCCTGCAAAGGAATACTCTGCTTCTGTTGTATTTTTCTTATTAGCTTTATATGTTGTTTCAATATAACGTAATTTCATAGCAAACCTCCTGCACATATTTTCACAATAGACTTTACTTTACCTGCATACGATACTCTTTCGGAGATATCCCCTTTATCTTTTTAAAAACTTTTGCAAAATATTTCACTTATTTTTTTCCCACTGCCCTTTCAAAATATCTTTCTCAACACCCTGTATTTCCACTCACAAAATGGCGCATACCGCACGGGAATATCTACCTTTCCGCTGTTTTGTAATACTGCTTTCCTGTGACTAAAGGTTTCAAAGCTATATCTCCCATGATATTGCCCCATGCCACTCATTCCCACACCGCCAAAAGGAAGATGATGGTTTGAAATATGCAAAACAACATCATTGACACAGCAGCCTCCCGCTGAAATCTCTGCCACTATCTTTTGCACTACTTTCCTATCGCGCGAAAAAACATAGCACGCCAACGGCTTCGGACGCTTCTCAAGCTCACAAACCACCTGCTTTAGATTGTCAAATCCGATAACCGGCAATAACGGTCCAAAGATTTCTTCATTCATGATTTCATCAGACCACTTCGCAGTCGGAAATATAGCCGGTGCAATCTTTTTTGTATCTCTGTCATAGCTTCCACCAATCTTTTCTGTCTGTGTCCCAATCAACCCTATAAGACGCTCAAAATGACATACATTGATTATCTTCGGATAGCGCGAATCTTTTAGCGCATCATGATACTTTCTTTCTATCTCCTTACAGATTTCACGAACCAATGCTTCCCTTATCGCTTTATCTGCCAACACATAATCTACAGAGACACACGTCTGACCTGCATTGAGTAATTTTCCCCACACAATACGCTTCGCTGCCAGCGCAATATCCGCTGTCCGGTCTACAATACACGGACACTTTCCACCAAGCTCCAGTGTCACGGGAATCAGCCTTTCGCCTGCCTTTTGCATCACAAGCTTTCCCGCACGTGCACTACCAGTGTAGAAAATATAATCATAAGCCTGCTGCATAAGCTCATCATAATCCATATCCTTGTCTGCGCAAAAAATATAATATGGCAGAAAGGTTTCACAAAGCATTTTGGTAATAACCTCTGAAGTACACGGACTCGTTTCGGAACATTTTAATACGACACAGTTCCCGGCTGCAATCGCGCCCACCAGCGGTATCATCGAAAGATTGACCGGATAGTTCCACGGTGCAAGAATCAGCACAACACCATATGGCTCCCGACAGACATAATTTCTTGCCGGAAATGTACCGATTGTTCCTGACACTTTTTCGGGCTTCATCCACTTTTTTAAATGACCAACCGCATAGTCAATCTCCTGATATACCATAGCAAATTCTGTCAGATATGCCTCTGTTTTGGACTTTCCAAGATCCTGCTTTAGCGCCCAAAACAGCTTTGGCTCATACTTTTTCAACGCCTGCTTCAGTCGCAAAAGCATTCTGATCCGGTACGAATACGATTTTGTCCGATTGGCGTAAAAATATTTCTTCTGCTTATCAATAATCTTTCTTATATCCTCTTGCTTCATATCTTTTAGTCCCCCTTAACCTTACTATACACTATTCCCTATCAAAAACTAAAGTAGACTGATAATTTTTCATTTTATATGTCAGCAATAGCATATCATTGTTCTTTAAACGATACGATAGTTTTTGCTTTTTCTGCACTTTTTCTCTCTCTTTTATATCTTTTTACATTTATACATCAAAAATACTTGTCTTTTGCATTTGCACCAAAACAAGTATTTTTCTAAACTTTCTTTAATATGTTTCTTAAAATCATATTGCATATTTTAAGAATTCACACTACTCTCAAACCGACAGCTATATGTATAGATATGTACGGATATTTTCTACTATATGAATTTACACTACTCTCAAACATACTACTCTTGGGAAGATTGCGTCCGAATGTTTTTCCACCATATGAATTTACACTACTCTCAAACACAAACTGACTCGGTGAATTGCGTTGTATCGTTTTTCCACCATATGAATTTACACTACTCTCAAACCGATGCAATGAGTATTGCTACTCCTGCTGGTTTTTCCACCATATGAATTTACACTACTCTCAAACGACCTTCCACGGTTTCGTTTGCGGTCTTATGTTTTTCCACCATATGAATTTACACTACTCTCAAACAAAAATTAGCGGGGCAATATCCAAAGCGGGGTTTTTCCACCATATGAATTTACACTACTCTCAAACTATCAAATACAGCACCAAATGCATGTGCGATGTTTTTCCACCATATGAATTTACACTACTCTCAAACCAGTACCGGTCATACCACACACCATGACGTGGTTTTTCCACCATATGAATTTACACTACTCTCAAACAAAGGTTATGACAAAGCACCGAATGATGGAGTTTTTCCACCATATGAATTTACACTACTCTCAAACTGCAATACTCACACTTTCGTCGTGCGGGTAGTTTTTCCACCATATGAATTTACACTACTCTCAAACGTCTAAAGCGTTGTTATCTGTCGATAAATGGTTTTTCCACCATATGAATTTACACTACTCTCAAACCGACTACTTCGCCTGTAAAAGCGAAACAGTGTTTTTCCACCATATGAATTTACACTACTCTCAAACACAGTCTTACGACTGGAATACAGAAAATAAGTTTTTCCACCATATGAATTTACACTACTCTCAAACACTATACAATAAATGCTCTAATTCTATTGAGTTTTTCCACCATATGAATTTACACTACTCTCAAACCTCAAATTTTATACCATTAAAGTTCTCACAGAATAAACATACCACTACAATATGGGTAAAATCCATACGGAGATTCAATCCTTATCTTATTATCACAAATTTTTCTGTATTACGCAAGCATCTTGATCTATAATCATAATATTTTCCTTTTCCGGTGATATAGCTCTCCATTGCGCATCCAAAAGCAAAAGATAATATTTTTTATATGCTGCCTGCTCATATAAATGTAGTAAATCTTGATTCGAAAAATATGTTGTGGCGTTAATCATAATAAACAGTTTTACGCCTAAAACCTCATTAATCAGCTCCTGATATTCCATCAAACGTTCCACACTACTTTCTGCACAACTTCGAAATGAAACATTAAGCATTTTTAAAACAGCTTTCAAATCTGGTTCTACATATGTTACATCATGGTCAACCAATTCAACTCCACACTCAATTAATCTCTGCATACTGCTATTTAGTTCCTGCCATGAAAGCAATAACTCTGACTCATAGATTTCTGTTTCTAATCGTGTATGTAAATAATTGATCATCTTTCGCTGATTAATATCCAAATGAAAATAATCTAAAATCAATTCACATTCTTTCGATGGTTTTAATAATTTTCCATCTTCTGACAAAATCCATCCTGTTTCCTCACCTTCAATCCAACGCTGCATTTCCAAAACAAATGAAGTAAGTATTTCCGGCTTTTCTACAACTACCCTTTGAATCAAGTTTTCCCGAAAAACAAGTTCAAATGTCCATTCCTTATGAATCAACTTCATAATATAACCAGCCTTTCATCACTATCCAAAATACCGTACGATGTTTCTCCCACTAAGCATTCCATCTTCTGAAATTGCTTCTCCGTCATAGTAAACACTTGAACCAGACCATCTACAGGCTTGTTCTTCCTTAAGCCTGTAATAACAGAATCCGCAACAGTTGTATTTAATGCTAATTTAGAATACACGGACTCCTGCATCATCATAAAACCAGATTTTATCAAATACTTTCTAAATCTTGTATACTCCCGTATATTTTCTGATGTCGTTGTTGGCAAATCAAACATTACAATCACTCTCATATATCTATATGTCATACCTCTTTTCTCCATGTTTGATAAAACTTAATCAATGAAATATCATTTTCATTAATAGCATCAAATACACTTTTGCAATACAACTTAATAGCATTAATCACATAATTACATTTATTGTCAATCTTCACTTCCTGATTTAAAACAGACAACAGTTCCATTTTTTCCTTGTATGATAATTAGGAAGTTAATTATCACACGTTCCTTTCTTTTTAATATCGTGGTTCAATACAATTCAGATACTATGGACTTTTGATTTTTTCCTGTAGCTTGACTACTCGACTGGAGTGTATTGCCGCTACCTTTATCTGAATTGTTTATCAGCTGGATGTTGCCGGAGTGTTTTTCACTCAGAGTACTTATTTCTATCAAGTCTACGATGATAATCGATGGTGGACATCATGGTATCAGACTTTATGAAAGGGAGGTACAACCTCATGAAAATTTTTGTAGGCATTGATATTGCCAAACTCAACCATTTCGCCGCTGCGATTTCTTCCGACGGTGAAATAATTCTTGAGCCGTTCAAATTCACAAACGACGCTGATGGCTTCCAACTGCTGATCTCTAAGCTCGAATCATTCGACAAGAACAGCATCATCATCGGTCTTGAGTCGACGGCACACTACGGTGACAACCTTGTTCGATACCTTGTTACTGAGCTTTACCAAGTGTGTGTGTTGAACCCCATCAAAACCTGTCAGATGCGAAAGAATAACGTTCGCAAAACTAAGACAGATAAGGTCGACACATACGTGATTGCTAAAACTCTTATGATGCAGGACAACCTTAGATTCGTCAGTTTCTTTGATTTAGATATGATGGATCTTAAGGCCTTGGGACGCTTTCGGCAGAAAACCATAAAGCAGAGAACCCGCTTAAAAATCCAACTGACAACCTATGTTGATCAGGTATTTCCGGAAATTCAGTACTTCTTTAAATCCGGTCTGCATCAGAAAGCTGTCTATGCTCTTTTAAAAGAGGCACCTTCTCCAAAGGAAGTCGCTTCCATGCATATGACTCATCTGGCTAATCTACTCAAAGTGAACTCACACGGACACTTTACCAAAGAGCAGGCCAAAGAATTAAGAGTTCTTGCACAGAAGTCTGTCGGTGCTAACGACAGCGCTATATCTATTCAGATAACTCAAACCATTCAACAAATCGAGTTACTGGATAGCCAATTAGAAAAGATTGAAGCTGAGATGACGGATATCATGAAATTCAACGATTCTGTCATCATGACCATTCCTGGTATCGGTTATATCAATGGTGGAATGATTCTTGGTGAAATAGGTGATATTCACCGTTTCTCCAATCCAAACAAGCTGCTTGCTTTTGCTGGTCTGGATCCTTCTGTTTACCAGTCTGGTAACTTTCAGGCCAAAACAACGCGTATGTCCAAACGTGGCTCTCGTGTATTACGATATGCCCTTGTAAATGCAGCTTGGAACGTTGTCAGAAACAACGCAACCTTCAAGGCTTATTATGATGCCAAGAGGGCTGAAGGCCGGTCTCATTACAATGCACTTGGTCACTGTGCCGGCAAGCTTGTCAGAGTCATCTGGAAGATGCTCACTGACGAAGTAGAATTTAACCTCGAATAAGAGGTCTGTATACCAATATCGATAGATTTTGAAAAAGCACCCTAAGGGAGCTCTATTAAAGTTACCCTTTTTTACCACCGATATGAAAAAGAAATTTTCTGCTAATTTATGGTTGACTTTTCATAGCTGGTCTTGTTCAAATTTTTCCGGTTGCATATCATATACCTTTTGATCCACAAGAATACGATATGGTTCCATCAAATCAGAACCCAAATTAAAAGCATTGAACATATTGTCATGAAAAAGTCCAAGCTGTGTTATATAACCATTAGAAACAATTTCTCGATTCATAGCAGATAATATAATTCCATATCCATAGTTTAATGCCGCATTATAAGGAATATCTAATGTCCTTGAAAAGTCTTTTCCAAAAAGCGCATTAAAATATACCTTCGCTGCATGTCCTTCTCGATTGGTTACATCCCCTGGCTGAAGCTCCCGGATATAACTTTGTAATAATTCCACTTCCTCTTTCTTTCCTATCAGCCGCAACATCTCCATTTGTTTCCGTATTTTTTCTGTAACAATTTCAGTCCATACTGCTTTTTTAATTTCCTGCTGCCATTTCACCTGCAGACGCACTTTCGCACTTGTATCATGACTTCCATAAAACGAAACCAGTTCTGATGACGGGTTTCGTTTTTCATCACAAAAAATCACCTTAATCTTTTTCTTCGTCAATTCGGTCAGCAACGCACTCGTGAGTGATACAGCAGTCGATTCAATCATCAATAATGCAATTTCACTTAAATGAATCTTTGTCACTTCCGTCTGCCTTACCATCATATATCCCATGCGATAATCCAACTTTGCACTGTTCGAAATGACAACAATACGCCAACTCATATTTTCAACAGGTCTGTTCTTTTTTCAAAAAGACCTGTTACGGACTGATTCACCATAATAACCGACTCGCAATTTGTAATCCTTTTTCCTAATGTAATTTTTCCGCTATTACGACTTTCGCCTATCTTTGTCAAATCCGCTACTGTATTTGGTTTACAACGTACGCAATTCATAATCTCGTCTAATAATATGCTTTGCTCTTCACAGGATAGGCTTTCAAACTCTTTTTCTTTCCCCTTCAGCTTTTTTCCAAAATTATTAGGACGATATCGATATATTGTATTTTGCAATTTATCATACAATATTCTATATAATTCTAAATTCTGCTCCTTACTCAAACCATCATACTTACCAATTTCCAATAAGCCTTTTCCCTTGTATTCTTTATTTCTGGAAATATATTTTTCTATTTTTTTTAAGTATTGTTCCTGCTCTTCCAATACACATAGTTGAACTGCATTTTGTAAAAGAATCTGTTCACCACTAATCCCGCGTAAATGCATCGGAAATTTATTGATTATCAATAACGTATCCTTCTTAATCTTTGATACAATAACTCTGGGATGTACCAATCCTATTTCCTTTTCACAATACGCTTCAAAGCTTTTTTCGCCACGTTCAAACTGACTTGCCAGATATAAAGGCACCATTTCAATCGACCGTATTTTCTTTCCCTTCTTATCTTCTGATTCAACCAATGCAAAATATGCAGGCGTTATTGTTTTGTAGCCACCATATCTTTCTACCGGCAAGCCTTTCTTAATTGGCACACTTGGATGTTCATCTTTAGAAACAATATTCTGATTAAAAAAGCCTCCGTTCTGTCCATGCTTGTTTACCGTAGCATATCGTGTATATTGAATGTCATTTTTTAACATTTGATTGCGCACTTTTAAAATAGAACCTTTTTTTCCTGCTTTCCACACAGTACGTCCATGTCGTTCAAGGTCATAATTATACATTTTATATAAATTATACTGCTCCCCTCGTGATTCACGAAGCCACTTTAAAGGATTGTTTGTAAATTTTTCATAATGTACATTTCCTGCGACTATATTCAGATAGGCATCCTTTGCGTGATGATAATCATTCAAGCTTCGGACTTTTACCATCTCCAGTGTTTCATGTCGCAACTGCAAAGCAACCCCCGCCTTCACACATACAATTGTAGAATCTTTAAAATTTTCACGGAGCAATTCTACAATTATTTTAGTTGACTGTCTAGTTTCTACCAGCTGCCTGTTAATAAAGCCTGCCAGTTCTTCATCCGTTAGCGGACTCTTTCGCATCAGCCTTTCATATTTTTTTGCAGAGATAAATCCCTTCTCTTTCAAAAATTTCCAAAGTGAATGCCTGCCTTCTTGAATGTCTGGTGAAAGCATTTCATCCTGCTTTTTCGCATTTACACGACGGTCTACCAGCACCAAATTATCCAAACTATCATCCTTTGTCTTAGACCTTGGATAAATATGATCTCTGTCATATACCGTAGCGTCATATAGACTTGAAAGGTCTATATCCTTACCTGTATACATACACTTTCCCAGTTGTGTATAATACAAATACAGTTTATTACTTCGAAAATCACTTTCATTTTTTTCATCAATTTCTTTCATCCAATCTCTTTCGTCATCCTGGATGGATTTGTATAATTCCTTTAGATGGTCTTTTCTGGATATTGTTCTTCTCTTCTCGCCATCAGCTCTTGCCATTTCCACAAATATCTTTTTAGGCTCACATCCCATAATTTTGGTTATCTCTTTTGTTATCAAAAGAGTCTGCCACACAGCTCTTTTGATTGCCGGAGAAGCCACAACTTGTCCCAATATATCAGAGTAAGAAAATTTTTCTGCCTCCATCTGCCCCAACATATTTTCCTGTTCAATCTCCTGCATAAATGTATATCTTTGACTCAATAACTGCATTAAATTATCCTGTGTATGACGAAGCATATATAAAATTGTTCCAACTTCTCCAGTATCTACATTGACCCCTTGGATTTGATTCAAAAACTCCTTTGATAATCTCCCCCAGCCCTGATAATGTAATCTAACAATTTTTGATAATTGTTTATCTGAAATTTCTTGTTCTCCATATTTTTTTCTAATTACACTACGCAGCATTTTATCATCACCACAGTATACCGTAACCCAATTAATCAGTTCTTCTACCATCTGTTGTGTTTGATATTTTCTAATTTCCTCTCCAAATATTTTTCGAAAATCATGATAAGCTCCCAAAGAAGCTTTTAGCTGTACATCTATTCCCGAAAGAGGCTGCGCTTCTAAGTCAACTCCCTCTGACTTTAAAAACTGCTCAATATCCTTTAATTTTACATTCTTCTGCTTTTTGTAAATCGTATCAAACAGTTTTTCTTTTAATACAACAGGTAACTTTTCTCCTCCCACCTTAATATTGTTAATTTCATTCCATACCATAAATTCCATATATAATAATGAATTCTTAGGAAGAACATCTTTGCCAACAAGATAAGTACATTTATTTGTCATTCTCCGTATAAAACATTCACTCGACTTTTCCACGTCAATCTTTTTTCCCAAATTCCACGGTGTAATGGTACCATTTTCCTTACGGACTGCCCATGCATGCTCATTATGATTTGTGTTTAATGGACCTACATAATACGGTACACGAAATCTAAATATCTCAAGAATTTTTTCCCGAACAGAAATTCCTTCCGCATCACATTCATTCAAAAAAGGAAGATATACACTGGCTCTTTCTAATATTCTCTTAACTTCTATTTCATTTACCTGATAAGGTATCACTCCATTATTCATAGAAACCTGGCACGGAAGAAATGTCTCTTTCTCCAATCCTTCTAATATATACTCTATTTGAGGTGTAGTCTCTAAATGCTTTGTAAAAATAGAACGTATCTCCTTTTTTAATGCATCATAAGAACACTTTTTCACACGTTTCTTTTTGCCTGAAGAAATTGTATGTCCAATATATGCACAATAATTTGCTTTTCCTTCTTTATGAAAGAAATCACGATACACTTCTTTTCCAGCCTGCTTCATAACATCTCTTAATAACTGAAGATCCTCTTTATGTTTATCATATATCCCTACTTTAGCAACAGATAAGTAATTTTGACCTTGATATTCCCCACCATCTAAGATATCAGCCAGCACAGACCAATCGTACACAGCCTTCAATATATCAATTACTGCACATCTCTCTTGCAAATCAGGTTCTAAACTTTCACGTAACGCTGCATATTCTCCTTCTGAAAACGAAATAGAGGATTTGTCTATTTCTTTAAGGCTGTCATCCTGAAAAATTGCTGCCACTTTAATTTTTAATCCGCAAATCAATCCAATTACTGCTTTTAATGCATTAAATGATTCATCTGACTTTGTGCATTCAAACAGTTCCATAATTTGAATTGATTTTTCACGCTTATTAAGTTTTTGATCTTTCAAAATTTCTGCCATTTTCTCCGTTGATACACATTCTTTTTCAATCCCCAGCTCATCTCTTAGGCAATTCTGAAAATTCTCATACACTGTTGAAAATGACGTTGCATTCTCAATAGAACCTTGAAACAAAAAATGTCCTCTATGCTTTACTAAATGATGCAATGCAAGATAAACAAGACGAACATCAAATTCTTTTTCTTCTGTCAGCAGTGCTTTACGCAAATGATAAATAGTTGGATACTTTTTATAAAAATCAATATCATTAAACTTCTCATCATTGAACAAAGAAAACCTCTGTTTCTCTGTCTTGTCCTCTGACCAAAGCATACTATCCTTCATTCGCTGAAAAAAAGCTTCATCTACCTTACATATCTCTTCCGAAAAAAGTTCCTGTAATAATTCAATTCTCCATCTTCGTCTTCCAATACGTCTTCTAGTTGTTCGGCTGATTCGTCGGCTTTCTGCCGTATTTGCCTCATCAAACAAACGTACTCCCCACATTGCTTTTTTTCGATAATGCAACACCTGATAGTCTTCATCGGTTACCGCCCAACCAACTGAATTTGTCCCAATGTCAAATCCTAAGTAGTACATTGTATTTCCCTTTTCCATAGTAATTCTCCTTTTCTCCTTACATTTTAATTTGATTTATTTTAAAATTCATTTGACTTTTCATGTAAATGCCATTAATATATATGTAGATGGTTAATCCATCATATGAATTTACACTACGGAGTTCAAATAAAAATTTATTCTAATCGTTCTTAGGAACCGTCCCACAAGTGTGGGACTTTTTTATATCATATACTCCCCTTAAATGTTTCTTCTGATTGATCTCATTCAAAAGTAACTTTCTCTATCCATATATATTATATACTACAGTATACTTGTTTTGCAATCTATTATTTTATTCATCCTTTTGTAACCTTATTCTGCTGCCTCTTCCCCTTTATACTATAACACTCTGCTTCTCTGTTTCCCGCAATACAAACTCAGAATACTGTTTTGCTACCGGTGCCAATGTGTAATCCTTTGATGTTACCATATAAATCTCACGATGATAGGCAGGAGTATTAATGTTGATAATGAAAACATCTAATTTCAGCAAAATATCCATATAAGGCACGACAGCAATGCCAAAATTCTGCGCTACAAGACCTGCAATCACCTGATCTTCTTCCGTTTCATATGCGATATGTGGCACAACCTGTATAGATGCAAACAATTCGTCAATGACATCCCGTAAACCGGAACCTTTTGAAAAATAAATCTGCGGATACGGAGCAGCTTCTATCAGATCAATCACATGCCGCTTTGCCAATGGATGTTTTTTGGGCACGATCAGGACAAGCTTCTGAGATACCACAGGCGCACATGATACATTATATTTCGAAGAAGGTTTCGAACAAAATACAATATCATACTTTTTATTCACTAAACCATCTAACAGCTTCTGCGTACGACCGCTATGAAACTCAAACATAATATTACGTTCCGGATACGCTTCCTTAAAACGCATCGCAAGTTCAGGAATATAACGAATCCCTAACACTCTTAGAAATCCCAGACGAATCAATCCCTCTCCTTTGGCGCTCCGATGCATACTGGAAATTCCTTCATCCAAAATAGATAGCGTTTGCTTAGAATACTCCAAAAATTCTTCCCCCATTTGGGTTAGTTTTGTATTATGTCCTCTTTTTTCAAACAAAGGAACTCCCAGTTCTTCCTCCATCTGACGGATCGCATGGCTAAGGCTCGGCTGTGAAATGCAGAGTTTATCAGCCGCCTTAGTATAGTGCTGTACCTCTGCCAGTTTTACAAAATAGCGAATATAATCTAAGTTCATATCTTTCCCCATTCCCTTATTTTTCGATATTTATATATATGAATTATAGCATACCGGCTTATGGTGTCAAAAAAGAGAATGCCTGTGCACAATGCCATCAAATTAACTTTGTACCAGAGCATTCTCTCTATTCTAACACCTTAATCTTTATAATAACTGCTATGCTATCTTCTTTGCACTATGATGATGTTTCCGTAAAATACCACAAAGCAAAGATGTTGATCCATCCTTTCTCCAATCCATCCTACCATCTTCCCCATTGTAAAGGCCGCAACAACCGTACCGATTCCCAAACCATCAATGCGTCCCAGCAACAATCCTGTCAACAGGGCTGTAACCGCAAGACAGATAACATCAAATGCAATCTTAATCTTGGAATACGCAATTCCCGTAATATCAGAAAGTTCACGTGGAAACAGATCCGTCGGGATGATTGGAAGACCACAACGATTCGAAAGTGCAATCCCTACACTGATCAAAAGGTAACTGACTACAAAATAACCAATTCTCCACGGCAGTGCTGTTGGCAAAACAGATATCCATGCCTTATGTACATCAAGCAATTCTCCAAAAACAAATCCTATCACAAAGCTAAACAGGTATGGTGGAACAAAGCGTTTCCGAAGAATCATCAGACTTAGTACCAAAAGTCCCTGAAATATATATGTCCATGTGCCTAGCGACAATCTGGTAAATACTTCCGAAAAAGCATATGGCACACTGGAAATAGCAGAAATGCCCGAACCCGAATACAACATCAACACTACGCCGAAGCTGTTTATCAGCACTGCGATCATTAGCGCCACTTCCCCGGACTGCACACCTTTTTCTGCATTTGTCTTTATTGATTCCATTTTTTCATCCTCACAATCTGCTTAATTTCATATCCATTATGCAGTTTAGTCGTTTTATATAATAATATCAAATCAATAATATGAATAAAATAATAGATTTTATCTATCGTTCTATTTCTGCAAATCCCGAAACCAGATTACATCTGCCTGCTGTTCTAAATGCTCCTGCAATATTTTTTCCATCCACACCATGTCATATTCCCTGACCATGACATCCCTGTCGTATCTAGATTGATGTTTCAACTGCCCAGTCATACGCTGCGCGCCCCTTAAACGCACCGGTATATGCATAGCCTGATATTTTTCCACTTTCCTTTTCTAATTCTGTTTTTTTCATTTTAATAATCCACCTTTCCCTGCAGTCGCTTTCTCATATTACGTTTCATATTCTACCATATTTTCTATGGCAAAGTACGCAAGACCAGAAATAGGAAATCTGTATCTGGTAATGTTACATGTTTTATATATCAAAAACGAGTCACCGAAAACCATTTTGATGATTTACATTGACTCGTTTACATTATTTATCCATATGTATTTTCAATAAATAGCAGGGCATCCTTAGAATGCTTAAAAATTCTACATTTTTCATCATAACTACTCAATTCATCAAAGAGGGAACTTTTTATCCCATTAAACTCAAATACCCACTTTATATTGTATAACAAAAACGTTAATGTAGGCTTTGAATTATACTTTTCTTTACCTGCCCTTTGTAATATCCATCTTTTAAATACCCTGACCAGCCTAATAATAGTTCTTTCGTCTATAACTATTATATATTCGCAAAGTTCAAAACTTTCTCTTAAATTCTTACGTGGCGAACCTTCTACAATCCAATTGTCACTTGCTATAATTTGCTGAAACAGTGCATCTCTTTCTTCCGGCGTTCTCTTTATATCTCCATTTGAAGTTCGTTGCCAGACAATGTTATCTTTCTCCCAATGTGGTACTTGATATCTAAAAGATACCTTCTTAGCAAGAGTAGTTTTTCCACTGGCGACCGAGCCTATTATATCAATTTTTATTTAAATCACTCCTTAACTCTTTCACTTCTAAGATGTGTTTTGCTTTCACGTTTCTGATTGCTGTAATTTGTCCTATTTTTTCGGAAATCGACGATACGACGATACATACGATAATATTTTATTTGTTATCGTAAAAGGCTGCTTGTATTTTCCCATAAAAACATCTCCTTCATCTTGCGTATTATCTTCCTCAATTATACAATTTTCATAAGAAAATTCAATCTAAATATTAAGTAAAAATCTGCTACTCTAAAAGATGCATCTTTCTATTTTGCGATTTTTAGGTTGTATTACCGTTTTTTCGTAATACTTTGTCACCTACCTGTCTTCCTGATTATAAACTTCAAAATCATATGAATTTTATATCCTATACAATAGCAAAAACACCCCAAGACAAAAGTCCTGAGGTGTAATACACTTTTCTGAAACGTCCTGAGACATTCCGGATTGTGATAATTCTTTTGCAAAAAGAATTTATTATCTCTTTGAGAACTGTGGAGCTCTACGAGCTTTCTTAAGACCATATTTCTTACGCTCTTTCATACGAGGGTCACGAGTTAAGTAACCAGCCTTCTTAAGAGTTGGACGGAAATCAGCATCTACTGTAAGAAGTGCTCTTGCGATACCATGTCTGATGGCACCGGCCTGTCCTGTAAATCCACCACCGCGAACAGTAATCTTTGCATCATACTTATCTGCTGTGTTTGTAGCTACAAGTGGCTGACGAGCAATAATCTTTAATGTTTCAAGACCAAAATACTCATCAATATCTTTTTTATTAATTGTAACCTTACCAGTACCTGGTACTAAATATACTCTAGCAATACTGCTTTTTCTTCTACCTGTTCCATAAAACTTTGCGTTTGCCAATTTGTTTTCCTCCTCTCAATTATGCTCTTTCTTTAATCTCTAAAACTTCCGGCTTCTGTGCCTGATGTCCATGCTCAGCACCAGCATATACATGAAGTTTTGTCAACATCTGACGACCGAGTGGTCCCTTTGGAAGCATACCCTTTACGGCATGTTCAATAACATACTCAGGTTTCTTCTGGAGCATCTCTTTGAGTGTTGTTTCCTTCATTCCTCCAACATAATCGGAATGGTTATAGTAAATCTTCTGATCTAACTTCTTACCAGTAACATTAATCTTTTCTGCATTAACAATGATTACATAATCACCTGTGTCAATATGTGGTGTATAAATAGGCTTATTCTTACCTCTCAACACATTTGCAACTTCTGATGCAAGACGTCCTAATGTATGTCCTGTAGCATCAACAACATACCATTTTCTCTCAATTGTGGATGGGCTAGCCATATAACTCTTCATCCCAGTACCTCCTGTCTTAATAAAAGTATATCTTTTTCAAACTAAACTGCGTCTGATTGCTTATACCGGGGCTATGGTCAGCTTTCACACGCCACATTTGTTTATTATATAATGCCAGATAATGCTTGTCAAGGTTTTCCTTCACAAATTTCATTTTTCCCCGTTTTCACCCGTTTTTTGTGCATATTCGCCAATTTTTGCGGCTTATTTTTTCTATTTACACTGCTGTTCTTTCATTGCCATTATCTACCATACATGATAAAATTAGTAAGACAGTGGAAAATCAGCACTTCCAACGGGAAGAAAATGAAAAAGAAGGGAATCGCGTTATGAAAACAAAAAAGGTATTAACTGCTAATCTGCAGCCTGGAATGGTTTCTTCCGAAGCTGCATACACTTTCACCAACCATCTTGTCATTCAGAGTAATACTACTCTGACTCCCGACATCATCGATAAGTTAAAATATTACGCTATTAAAGCAATCAAAGTATATATTTCGGAAGAAGATTTAGAAAATGCTGACGCAGATACACAGACTGCAGCAAAGCCAGCCACTTCTACAAGTAAAGAAGCGCCAAATTTTGCTCCGACCTTTGATGGACCTACTTATTTTGAACGTATTCAGCAGTCAGAAGAATTTATTAACTTTAAAAATGATTTTACTTCTGCCGTTGATCACTTCAAATCATCCTTAAACAGTCTTTTGACAGAGGACAGCACAAAAATCATTGATGACATGCTGCAGCAGGTTGACTCTATTCTCTCTAAGACCAGAAACTCGCTCCATTTATTAGATATGATGCAGTGTCTGCGCGGCTTTGATGATATGACTTATATGCATTCCATGAATGTTGCTTTGATCTGTCATATGATTGGAACCTGGTCAGGCTTAACGAAAAGTGAGTTAGATATCTTAGTTACCTGTGGACTTTTACACGATATCGGGAAATTAAAGATTCCGGCAGACATTATTTCAAAACCCGGAAAACTGACGGACGAAGAATTCGAGCTGGTTCGCTCTCATCCCCGCTTAGGATATGACATCCTGCGTACAAAGGATGTCGATAACCGCGTAAAGCTTGCTGCCCTGCAGCATCACGAACGTTATAATGGCTCTGGCTACCCAAGGCAACTGACCGGACCGGAGATCAGCAATTTTTCAGCAATCGTAGCGGTTGCCGAT
Source organism: uncultured Lachnospiraceae bacterium (assembly GCA_934317005.1). GTDB lineage: Bacteria > Bacillota > Clostridia > Lachnospirales > Lachnospiraceae > Butyribacter. Next base: position 16,835 of record CAKREB010000025.1, on the reverse strand, counting down.
GTATATGATGCCATGACCTCTAATCGTGTATATCGCAAAGGAATTTGTCCTTTTACCGTTATCGCAACATTAGAAAAAGAAAAAGACCTGTATGAACCAAGTCTTCTTTATCTTTTTATGAAACGTACCATCGAGGCATATGTCAACACAGAAGTTTTATTATCAAATAATGAACGTGGAAAGGTTGTTTTACTCAATCAAAATCTTCTTTCACGTCCGGTTGTCATTACTGACAAAAAGACATATGATCTCTCACGCGATTTCAGCGTTGATATCGCGGCTTTGATCTAGCATTTTAGAATTTACATAGCAAAAGGGCAGCGTCGACACGCTGCCCACTTTGTTCTTAATCAATTTTTCCTACAGATTCTCCTGTCCGTAATTCTGTATTTACTACATATGGCCGCATGGATACATTTTTCTTTTCTATCAGAGCAATCAGCTTTTCTGCTGCCTTCTTTCCAATCTTTTCTGTATCCTGTGCCACTGTTGTCAAACGGGGCTTTAACTGACCGGCAATAAAAATGTCATCATACCCTGCTACAGAAATATCTTCCGGAATCTGCAGTCCCATAGCCCTGATCTGACCAATCCCGCCTACTGCCGAATAGTCATCGGAATAGATAATGCAAGTCGGTGGATTTTCTAACTTCAAAAGCTGCTTCGTGTACTTCGCTGCCATTTCCAGATTTCGATACTCGGAAGGGCACAAATACTCGTCCGGCAGCACAATGCCATGTGCCTTTGTCGTTTTGCGCAGGCTTTCCAGACGCTGCTGCGTAACAGACGTCACATCTCCAAAAATATATGCGATCCGCTTATGTCCCATTGATATCACATATTCTACCAATTCCTTCATGCCAACAAAGTTATTGGACATCACAGCAATATGACCATTGTACTTATGATCAATTGTCACGACAGGCACATCGCTTTCTACCAGTTCAATCACCTCAGGATTATCGAAGTGAATACAGGCGATCACGACTCCGTCTAATCCACGATAACGACAATGTTCCAGATATGTTTTTCCTTTTTTATATTTTTTACTACTATTGATAAATGTAATATCATAGCCTTTGCTTTCGGCCGTCACTTTAAAACTATTCAAAATATTTGCAAAATAATCATGTGTCAACCCACTCATACCTTCATCCATAAAAAGTACACCAATATTAAAGCTCTTATTCATACGAATTGCGCGAGCATAATATTGCGGAAAGTATCCCATACTTTTTGCAACTTCTTTAATTCTTTTCTTTGTATCTTCCCCAATATCTGCCTTGTCATTCAGTGCCTTACTAACCGTAGCAACAGACACCCCACACATCTTCGCAATGTCTTTTATTGATGACATAATATTTGTTTACTCCTTTTCCATGAATGAATTTAACATGCTTCCTTAACCGTTTTCGTAAAAAGTATAACATATTTTTTTCTCACAAGCAACTGGTTCTACACTGTCTTGTAGCAATCTGATACCTTACAGCAGATACGACAATATTTTCCCCACCGCAAGCTTTAAAAGGGACTTTACAGAAATAAAAAATCCCAAATCCAATTGACTATCTCATCCTTCGGAATCACTATCCAAAGAAGATAGTCAATTAAATTTTGGGAAATAGATGAACAACAAATAACCCCATCTAAGTAACATTCCGGTTAGCAGAAAAGCAATCTGCATCGCTGTATCAAACCACTTGCGTTTTACTTTTTCTTTTCCTGTCTTCCGGTCAGACTCAATCAGATCAATCTTATTTGACGATCGTCTGATAAGATAAATATAGAACACTCCTATCATAAACCAAAGCAGGAACATTCCGAAGCCGAGCAGCTGCATCGGCCCATCCTCCTTAGGATGATATACCCCTGTTCCATTGCGCTTGTTCGCTAAAAGCTGAAACGCATAAAACAAATAGTCCAGTGAAATATATCCCCAAAGGATGCTGATCACAGAAAAGATAACTCTTTTCCACCACTTCAATACAAGTTCCTCCTTTTTCTATGCCAGCATGTCAAAATTCATACCGGAAAGCAGTGAGTTTTCTATACTCATTCTGGCACGCTCATATGGATTAGACTGATTATAGGTAACTACATTCTGCTCTTTATAGCTTTCGACCAGGCTCGCCTGTTCTTTGCCTGCTGCCACTGCATCCGTAACATCATTTCCTTTTCCTGATGAATACGTAACGGCAAATTTCTGCTCATCCTGCTTTTCATCTAACTTTGCAATCCCCGGTACTCCATTGACCGGCGATACTGCCGAGTTGTGTATCTGATTGTAATGTGTATTAGAATATGCATATATATTAGCTATCCTTCCATAAGAAGAAATTCCTGCAATCATCATATGCAACACCTCCTAAAACTCTGCCTGATTTTAAACTACATGTTCTCTTTACAGTATACTCCAGATTTTTCAAAGACGCAAGCAAACGGCTCTAGTATGGCATCATGGCTCTCCTTTTCTACACCATTCTGCACAAGCTTCCATGTAAATTTCTGTGTTTGTTCTGTATTATTAAAAAGAAATGTCCAGCTGCTTGCTCCTTTTTCCCGTCTGCTGCGCTCTACTCCAAGAGGAAGTCCCGCTACATACTCCATGCCGGCTTTTTCCAAAACAGACTGTACAAACGAAATTGTGCCTCTGCGATTCCACACCGTTCCAATATAATATACCCGTCCATCTCCATAAGAATGCACCGTTGCTGCGGCCTCACCCTTATAAAAATTGTCATCATAATATGCGATGGGAACAGCGTCTAACGGTTCTATAATATCACACCAGTATCTTCCCAATGTGGTACCCTGCTCTATGTCCCATTTTGGAGCCAGATCTTTCCATAACTGCTCTGCGATCACAACACGCTGCTCTTTTCTGCCAATCGGATCATATTCTTTAACCGTAGCTCCAGTTAGTTTGGTAAATACTGTCGGCAGTGGTTCCATAATGCAGCGATTGTACTCATCCTTCACACCGGAACGGTTTGTTAAAATCAGGGTTCCGCCATTTGCCACAAATTGCTCCAGGCTCTCCTCAATCACAGAATTGGTGATATAAAGTGTCGGTGCCACCACAATCTTATATTCAGACAGATCACTCAGCCAGTCTACTATATCAACACCTATGCCGTTTGCCGTAAAGGCATCATGATACGCCTTTAGCTGCGTAAAGTAATGCATGCCATCCACCTGTGGCTGAATCTTAAATCCATACTCCTGCTCAGAAGAGTATAAAATAGCTACCTGATTTTTAACAATACTGCCATCAAGCTCTTCCATCTTTTTTACCGTAGCACACAGATCACAAAATTCACGATAACGGCGTCCTGCCACATTACTGTGGTCTAAAATCCCATGCCAAAACATTTCTGCCCCCGATATCGCTGTCCGCCAGCGAAAATGCAAAACGGCATCCGCACCATGCGCAATAGCCTGCATGGAATACCCTTTTAGCATCCCAGGCTGAAGTGTCGGCTGCATCGGCATCCAGCTTCCCAGACTGCCACTAAGCTGCTCCATGATCCAAAAGTTTTTCTTTTTGATGCCACGCATCAGATCTAGATGAAATGCATGGGAATATAGTTCTTCCGCATCCTTTGAAATACACGTAGTCGGATAGTTATCATAGGAAACAAAATCCAGACTTTCAAACATCCGGTAAAAGTCCGGCATATTTTCACAAAGCCAGTTATTTGTCGTAATCAGCGCATCAGGATCAATCTGACGAATCAACTGTTCCTGAAAACGTACATACTCTACCGTGCTCTCTGAAGCATAACGGTTAAAGTCAAGCATATAGGAAGGATTTAACCATGTCTGAAATGCTCCAAACGGTGGACGTACCTGCGAAAAATCCGAATATTCCCCGCTCCAGACAGAATTTCCATATGCCTGATTCACACCCTCAACGGTCTGATACTTCTTTTTTATAAAAGTGCGAAATTTTTCTTCACAAACCGGACAACAGCAATGATTTGCTTCCAGTTCATTATCAATCTGATAACCGATCACCCACGGATTGTCCCGATAATGGGACACCATTTTTCGAATGATCTTTTCGCACAATGTCCGATATATTGGACTATTAAGGCAACGGTGTCCACGAATACCAATCGCAATCCGATGTCCTGTCTTGTCCACCTGAATGATTTCCGGATATTTTTCAAATGCCCACAATGGCGGTGTACAAGTTGGTGTGCACAAGAACACCGAAATCTCTCTCTGTGCAAAAAGGGCGATTGCCTCATCTAACCATTCAAAACAATATTGTCCTTCCTGCGGTTCCAGACGGCTCCATGCAAACTCTGCCAGACGCACGATCTGCACACCTGCCCCCTTCATTTTGTCTGCATCATCTGCCCACATCTTCTTATCCCAATGCTCCGGATAATAATCTACTCCTATTTTCATCTTGTCAACGATACCTTTCCAAGAATCTGCAGATATTGTATCTCCAATACAATTGTAGCAAAATATCTGTTTACACGATACCATATCATCTGCATAATCTTATCGTTCTATTCCATCTCCTGTAACTGTTTTTTCACTTCAATCATCTGATCTCGAAGCTGTGCTGCCAGTTCAAAGTTCAAATCTGCGGCTGCAGTATTCATCTTCTTTTGCAGCTTCTTAATTACAATCTCTATTTCTTTGCGATTCATCGATTCCAAATCTTTTGCTACATCAAAGCTTGGTGCTTCCACCTTCTTAGAAATGCGCACAATGTCACGCACCGCTTTCTTAATCGTCTGCGGCGTAATGCCATGCTCTTCATTGTATTTCATCTGAATGGCACGTCGACGATTCGTTTCGCTGATTGCCTTTTCCATAGAATCTGTAATCGTATCAGCATACATGATCACATGCCCTTCTGCATTTCGTGCTGCACGGCCAATCGTCTGTACCAAAGAAATCTCCGAACGCAAAAAACCTTCCTTATCGGCATCCAAAATGGCCACAAGAGAAATCTCTGGAATATCCAGTCCCTCTCTCAGCAGATTGATACCTACCAATACATCAAAAACATCCAGACGCATATCACGGATAATCTCAGATCGTTCCAGAGTATCAATATCAGAATGCAGATATTTCACCCGAATACCAACCTCTTTCATATAATCGGTCAGGTCTTCTGCCATCTTCTTTGTCAGTGTACTGACCATCACCTTATTGCCTGCTTCAATCGTCTTACGTGCTTCACTGATCAGATCATCAATCTGTCCCTCCACCGGATGCACGGCAATCTCCGGATCTAACAATCCGGTCGGACGAATGATCTGTTCCACTCTCGCCAGCTCATGCTCCTGCTCATATACATTTGGCGTCGCAGATACAAATAGCATCTGATTGATATAGCTTTCAAACTCTTCAAAATTAAGAGGGCGGTTATCCAGTGCCGACGGCAGACGAAATCCGTATTCTACAAGCGTCTCCTTACGTGCCCGATCTCCCGCATACATTCCACGGATCTGTGGAATCGTAATATGCGACTCATCTATCATCAGAATATAGTCTTCCGGAAAATAATTCAGAAGTGTGTTTGGTGTTGCTCCGGGCGCAAGCCCCGCTAAGTGTCTGGAATAGTTTTCGATACCTGAGCAGAAGCCTGTTTCACGAAGCATTTCGATATCAAAATTTGTTCTCTCCGCAATTCTCTGCGCCTCTAACAGCTTATCCTCACTCTTAAAATACGCAACTCTCTCTTCCAGCTCCTCCTCGATTGTCTGTATTGCGTGTTCCATCGCTTCCTGCTCCACAACATAGTGGGATGCCGGAAAGACAACGATATGCTCCAGTTCTGCCCGTACCTGACCGGTCAGAACATCAATCTCTGTAATACGGTCTACCTCATCACCAAAAAACTCCACGCGAATCGCTTTCTCTGATTCATTGACCGGAAAAATCTCTAAAACATCTCCTCTTGCACGAAATGTTCCACGCTTAAAGTCCAGATCACTTCTGGTATACTGAATCTCTACCAGCCGTTTGATCACGTCATCTCGATCCTTTATCATACCGGGTCTTAGCGACACTGTCATATTCTGATAGTCGACCGGACTTCCCAGTCCAAAGATGCAGGACACACTTGCCACAATGATCACATCACGTCTTTCTGTCAATGCAGCCGTTGCCGAATGACGAAGCTTATCAATCTCATCATTGATTGAAGAGTCCTTCTCAATATAGGTATCAGACGATGGTACATATGCTTCCGGCTGATAATAATCGTAATACGATACAAAATACTCTACCGCATTGTTTGGAAAAAACTCCTTAAACTCGCCATAAAGCTGTGCCGCCAACGTTTTATTATGCGCAATAATTAACGTCGGTCTGTTAAGCTTTGCGATCACATTTGCCATCGTAAATGTTTTCCCTGAACCTGTTACACCTAAAAGCGTCTGGAACTGATTGCCTTCTTTGAAACCTTTCACCAGCTCTGCGATTGCCTGTGGCTGATCGCCGGTTGGTGCGTATTCTGATACTAATTCAAAATGATCCATATAACTTCTCCCAATTCGTTCTCGTACAGCACAACAAAAACTATTTTTAAATACATTAATCATCTACTGTACCAATATCTTGTTACACCAGTATATCATCCCTATACAAAAAAGTACAGAAGAAATCGAATGTTTGTTCTGTACTTTTTATCCGCTGCAATCACACTCAGATGATTGCCAGCAATACCGTTCCAATCGTAATCAGACACACACCAAATGCTGTTTTCTTTGTCAGTCTTTCATGGAATACGATCCACGAGAACAAAATTGTCACAAGTATACTTAGTTTGTCAATTGGCACTACCACACTCGCCGGACCGGTCTGCAGCGCGCGATAATAGCATAGCCACGACGCACCTGTTGCCAGACCGGATAGCGCAATAAAGCCCAGTTCTTTTGTTTCTGTTTTTTTGAGTTCCTGCTGCTTTCCTGCCGCAAAAACCATCAGCCACGCCATCACTAATACTACTGTTGTCCGGATTGCCGTTCCCAGATTCGAGTCAATTTCCGTGATGCCAATCTTACCCAAAATAGTAGTTAAGCTGGCAAATACTGCAGCCAATACTGCATAGAGAAACCAGCTTTTTCCTCCTTCTGTTGATACATTTTGGGTATCTTTTTTGGAAATCATAAGCATGGTACCTGCTCCGATTAAAATGACAGACACGATTTTTGCGACAGCCAGACCTTCATGCAGAAAAATTAATGCCAATAAGATTGTAAGCACCGTACTGGATTTATCAATCGGCACTACTTTATTGATATCCCCTAACTGTAGTGCCCGAAAGTAGCAAAGCCACGATGCTCCCGTTGCCAGACCGGACAGCACCAAAAAGAGAAGGGTTTTACCACTAATCTGCGTAATTCCCGCCCAAGCCCCTGTAAGAAAGACCATAAGCCATGAAAACGCTAAGACAACCATCGTCCTAATTGCCGTTGCCACATCAGAATCTGTTTTCCTGATTCCACACTTTGCAAGAATTGCCGTGATTCCTGCGAAAAAAGAAGAACCAATTGCATAAAATATACACATATCCATCACCCCCCTATCCATCACACCCCTATCTTTTCTCTCACTGCCAAACCTCCATAATCTCTTCTATGTTCTTCCTTGGTCTTTGTATCGGTTCTTCCGCTGCATGTCCCACCGCAACAGCTCCTACAATCTGTCCCTTTTCCCTCAGATACTCCTCAAGTTCTGTATAAGCAAAGCAGGTATTGCCAATCCACAAGGTTCCCAGTCCCAGCTGCTGCGCTTCCAACACCATATGCTCGATTGCCGCTCCGATCGACAACAGATCACATTGTTCCCGAAAACGTTCATCATGTCCATGCAGCTCTTTTAGTGCCGATTCTCCATTTGTATTGATCACAACGATCACACACGGTGCTTCCTTCATCACCTGCAGTGTATGATAGGCATCTGCCAGACCAGTTGCAGAATCCGGCAAAATATCATGTGTGCTGCTTTCCCTTTTTAGTCCTGCCTTCATTGCCTGTATCAGTTCCTTCTTTTTTTCTCCCAAAAAGACATAAAACTTCCACGGCTGACGGTTTTTACCGGAGGGTGCGAGTCTTGCCGCCTCTATAATATCCTGTATCTCGTCCATCGAAACCATTTCATCTGTATATTTCCGAATGCTTCTTCTTGTTACTATTTCCTGTATCATCTATACTCTGCTCCTATCTTCTTATACTGCAAAGCCTGCAATGCAGTCAAAAAGTTCTCTATAAATTCACAGTGCCTATATATGCCAAAGAGGAGACTGCTGCTTTGCAATCTCCTCTTCATTATAGACCTTTATACCGTTATTTCAATACTGTTCATTTGACAGGCAGATCAGACCACCATTACAGCACCCTCCGGAAATCCCGTTATCTACTTGATTTCTGTTTCTACTGCATTTTCTTCCTCGTTTACGCTTACTTTTACATTTCCATTTTCCTGAAGCTCGGTTTCAACGTTCACTGTACTGTCACCTTTTACTTTCTCAACGATGGCCTTCACTCTTCCTTCTTTCGCAAGCTTTGCTAACTCTGCCTGTGATTCTACGTCTTCTTCTGCTACCTTCTTTTTTCCGTCGATCACATAAGTAACCTTCTCATCTTCCGGATGCATCTTATAGATCCAGTCATAAGCATTTTCTACTACAACCTCTCCCTGCACATCAGAATCTGAAACAGCAGATGCATTTTCCTTTGCCTGCTTTTCCTTTGTCACTGCCTTCTTTGGAGCATTGTCTGCAAAAGCTGTATTTCCCTGTGAAAATACAGTCACAGCGCCTGCCAACAAGATTGCTGCACATACCGCACTTACACATGTTGTTTTCTTAAATTTCATGATCATCACAATCCTTTCCTGAATAGCATTCTTTCCAAATCCATTTGCGAAAAGCGATCTCTGATATTGCTTTTCTGCCAAATGGATCAATGCCATTGCATAATCTTCTTTTACCTCAGTTCCCCATTTTGAAATAACCTTTTCATCACATGCCAGTTCCATATCACGATTGATAAAAATATACACCAACCATACCAACGGATTAAACCAATGCACACAGACTGCTGCAATTGTTATGATCTTCCATAAGTTGTCTGCATATTTGATATGAATCCACTCATGTGTCAAAACATATTTCATCTCCTCTTTTCCCGACAAAAGAAAGAGTTTTGGAAAAATAATTTTGGGACGATATATCCCAAACGTAATCGGTGTTGCAATCCGGTCAGATACATAGAGCCGAACCCACTTTGGCAAAACTTTTCCCGCCTGCATCGTGTTTTCTACAGATGGTACTAACGGTATCGCCATCTTTAACTGTCTTGACTCCCGATAGTACACATATCCAAAGAACACAGCTAACACTACCATCACAGTCAGCCAGATCACTACATCCCATTGAACCGGTGCCGTTGCTCTGTTCACTGACTGTGCAAAGCTATTCTGTCCGCCTTCACGCACAACCAGTATCTTACCGGCGTCCGAAGAATGTTCCATCAGTGACCTACCCTGCTGCAGCATTCTTCTTACCGGTGTTGTAATATTGTACGCAAAAGGAAGATTGCACGGAATCAGCAGACGTAATAGCACGATCTGCCACATAAACACAAAAAACCTTTTCGGAAGATATTTTTTTGCCACTGCACGAAGCAATATCGTCCAAAGAATTAAAATTCCTGCGGAAATGCTTATATCAATCAACATCTCTCTCACCTCATTTCATCTGTTGAACCAAGTCCTTCAACTGCTGCAATTCTTCCGGTGTCAGCGTTTTTTCCGACAATAATGCTGCAAAAAACTGTTTTTTGGAGCCATCAAACATTCTGTCGATCAACTCTTCTGTTTCATATGCCTGTGCATCCTCCTTTGAAACCAATGCCTTACAGGTAAATTTCGGTTCCAATCTCTCGATTGCCCCTTTTTCGATACATTTTTTTATAACGGTATACGTTGTATTTCTATTCCAGCCAATTTCCTCTTTTAGTATTTTCGCTATCTGTCCCGCTGTCTGATTACCCTCCTTCCACAAAATTTCCATTACCTTTAGTTCCGAATCATAAAGCTTTACTCTCATTGTAATCCTCATTTCTGCACGCATAACTTCCTAAATCTACATCCTGCGCGCCTGAATGTGCTCATCCTGTTACTGACTACGCAAAAATGACTATTGCAATAGTATTACAATGTCATACTATCACGATAGTCATTTTGTGTCAACACTTTTTTTACTATTAGAATAGTCATTTTAATCCAGCTTTTCAAAACGATGCCATATCTTATCCTCGCCACAAACATGCTTTGCGCCATCCTCTTCAATGATAATGTAATCATTTTCCCAGATAAAGTTTCTTCCACGACGATGTGTAATATACGGACACACAATACTTCCATCTTCTCTTGTCACCTTCAAAAGATGCTCTGTTTTGATCCAGCCATTTGTTACAATATCCGAAAACAGCTCGAAACCGTCCTCAAGTCCCTTTCCCAACTCATATTTTTGTACATCACATTCTAAGTCTGTTCTTTTACATTTCATAATAACCCTCATTTCTGCACACGTTTTTGCTCCTCACGGGTTTGTGCCAAGTGCGCGCAGACACAAAACCCGCGTGTAAAAATAATATTTTCACACTATCTTTCTCTTCTGTTTACTGTATTTTTTTCTGCAGATAATCCCACGCTGCTTTTAGCTGGTTATCTACTTTACTTCCACTTTCCGGCAGCTTCTGCACCTGATCTGACAGTTTGACTTCAACATCCGGAGTAAGACCTTTTCCGTGAATATTTCTGTCCTTTGGTGTGTAATATTTTGCTGTTGTCATCTTTACTGCGGAGCCATCGTCTAGCGCAAAGATTCCCTGCACAATGCCCTTACCAAAAGTCTGCGTTCCAATCAGCACTCCTGCCTTTTCATCCTGAATCGCGCCACTGAATACTTCTGAAGCACTTGCCGAATTTTCATTGACCAGAATAACAAGCGGTTTATCAAAGCGATCCGGATTTGTAGCCTTATATTCCTGCTTTTGTCCACTCTTATCCTTGCTGTAAACAACGACACCTTCCGGCAGCATACGGTCTAACATATCAACTGCTGTATCCAAAAGACCTCCGCCATTGTTTCTCAGATCAATGATCAATCCCTTCTCTCCCTGATTCTCCAGTTTTTTTATCGCTTTGCGGAACTGCTCTGATGTCACCTGCTCAAAACTGCTCACCTGAACATAGCCAATCTTTCCATCCAGCATCTGACTTTGCACGGTATCCTCTACAATCTCGTCACGAGTAACCGTCACTTCTATCTTCTTCTCATCGCGCACCAATGTCAGCTTGACCTTAGAACCTTTTTTTCCTTTTACTAACGCCTGTACCTGAGAAATCTCCATTCCGGTCACTTCTTTTCCATCCACTGCATAGATCAGATCGCCGGCTTTCACACCCGCCTTTTCAGAAGGACTTCCCTTCATAGGCTTTACGATCGACACCAGTCCTGTCTTTGTATCTGCCGAAATATATGAGCCAATACCACAGTAGATACCTTCTGTTTTTTCCTGTATGTCCTGATATTCCTTTGCCGTATAATATGCAGCATAATCATCACCCAGTCCATTGATCACACCTTTATAGACGGAATCTGCCATCTTCTCTTCATCAATATCGTCTAGAAAATACTCATCTATAAAAAGCTCCAGTGTATTTACTTTTTTTAAAATTTTCTTTTCAAGCGAAGCATATTTTCCCGACGCTCCATTGACTGCTCTGGATAAGTCGATCGTGCCTGTCACATTCAGTGCAGATATAAACAGCATGAAACACACCAGACAGCTTAGTGCTCCGGTCAAAACTCCCTGTAAAAATAATTGGTTATTTTTCTTATTATTTTCTTCTATCTGCTTATTGTCTTCCATTTGCGCTTCCTTTCCCAAATGTTATTTTCTGATTTCCAGACCAAAGTCTGCGCCCACATGAAGTCTGCTGCCCTACAGCTCTAAGGCATCTGCTACTGTGAAACATAACTTAGCGGATTTACATACGCTCCATTCGCATAGATTGCAAAGTGCAGATGTGGCCCGGTCGAAACACCTGTGTTTCCTGACAGTGCCACCTGCTGCCCCTTCGATACGCTCGCTCCCTGACGGACACTCAAGCTGGAACAATGCATATAATACGAATATACTCCATCCCCGTGATAAATTGCAATATAATTTCCCGCTGAAGAGGAATACGCTGCCGTCACAACCTTTCCTCCCTTTGCCGCTAACACACTTGTGCCAACCGGAACAGCAATGTCAATTCCCTTATGATAACTGCTTGCCCCCGGTGTCGGAGATTTCCGGTATCCAAAATATGAGGTGATCGTGCCTGATACCGCCAACGGCCAGCTATAATCTCCCGATGCATGATTGCTGTTGTTTGAAGAATCCGTTGTATTACGCGAAGGCTTATTGGCAGCCTGCTGTTTTTTCTTCTCTTCCGCTGCTTTTCTTGCCTTTTCTTCCTCTTCTGCCTTTTTTCTCTGCTGTGTCAGAAGATTTTCCAGTTCATCATCCTGTTTTGCAAGCAGCTGTTCCTGTTCCTTCACGCTGCTGCTTTTATCCTGTATCAGTGACTGATATTTCTCCAGTTCCGCCTGCTTTTTATCCATCAGCACATTGACAGAAGCTTTTTCTACCTTTAAGCTTTCCCGAAACTGTTCCAGACTTGTCAGACTGTCATTGACCTTTTTTTCTGCTCTTGTGATCTTTTGGCAAACCGACTGATAATTTTTAAACATATTATTATCATAGTTTGTTACTTTATTGACATATTCTGCCCTGTTAAACAGCTCTGACAGACTGTTAGAGCCAAGAAGCAGTTCCAGATATCCTGTATTTCCATTCTCATACATATATTTTATGCGTCTGGTCATTGTATCATACTGCTTCTTTTTCTCCGACTCAGCCTGCTTCTTTTCTTTTCGCAGCTTAGTTATCTTCTTCTTTGTCGTAGCAATATCGTTCTGATTCGCTTCGATCTTTCCGGAAAGTTCTGTCAGCTTTCCATCTAACGATTCCACATACTCCAGTACATTACTCTTTTTTGTTTCAATCGAAGCAATGTCCTTTTCCAGCTGCTTCTTTTCTTGCTGTGCCGTTTCCTTCTTCTTATTCACTGCATCAATCTGCTTCTGAATATCCTTTGAAGATGTACTTGTCCCAGCTTCCACTACAGAAACCGTAGCTTCTCCCGTCATATCCAAGATATGATTCAAGCCTCCACATCCGATCCATACGGCACCGGCAAGCCAGCATCCCACTATGATCCCTATTTTCTTTCTCATGGAATTTCCTCCTTCGTTCCCCTGCAAATAACGCCTTATATAACCTTTAATCCGGTAACTCTTACCTTCTGTCTATTCCTTTAAATGCTTTCGCACAGATACTGCACTTCCTAAAAATCCAATTCCCACACCCACTATCAGTGACATTGGAATCAGCGTCTGAAACTCTCTGCTTGTCGGAACAAATGTCAGCCATTGTGCCAGCACAGAAAAATGATCAATGATAAACCGAATCAGTCTTTCGTACAAAAACCACAGAAGCAAAAGCGGCAGTGCTGCCCCTACCAGTCCGATCACGATTCCTTCCACCAGAAAAGGAAGCTTTACAAACATGTTGGTAGCACCAATATATTTCATAATAGAAATCTCGTCACGGCGCACACGGATTCCGGTTGCAACCGCTGTACTGATCAGGAACACTGACACCATCACCAACAAAATGATCACGGTAAACGATATATATGTGATCAGCGCATTAAAGCTTGTCAGGCTCTGCGCAATCGTACTGGAGCTGTTGACCTTGCGGACACCTTCCAGCTTTTTAATTGATGCAACAAGCTTTTTCTGATTGGACACTTCTTTTAAATATACTTCCAGCGAAGCGGAATCCTTTAACGGATTTTCATCACCAAATGTATCTTCGACTGCTCCATTCTCTGCATACATTTCCTTCTGAAACTTTTTCCATGCCTCCTCAGCAGACACATATGTTACTTCTTCCACATTCTGATAGCCTTCTATCTCTTTTTGAAGCTTTACTATCTGCTCTTCTGATATTCCTTTGTCAAAAAAGACTGTAATGCCTACATTGCTTTCCGCATGATATACCATATTTTGAAAGTTACTGATCAAAACATAAAAGATACCAAGTAAAAAAAGACATGTCGCAATCGTTCCGATCGCAGCCAGTGAAAACAATCTATTTTGTCCTATATTTTTAATTCCCTGCTTAAATCCATAGCCTACTGTTTTCACTGTACATATCCTCCCTTCTGTTCATCCTTAATGATCACTCCCTGATTTAAGGTAATCACACGCTTTTTCATTTTATCTACGATCTCATTGTTATGTGTTACCACTATGATCGTCGTTCCCAAACGATTCATTGCTTCCAAAAGCTTCATGATCTCCCACGAATTTTGTGGATCGAGATTCCCGGTCGGTTCGTCTGCAAGCAGTATTCCCGGTCGGTTGACCATTGCCCGTGCGATTGCAACGCGTTGCTTTTCTCCTCCGGATAACTCACTGGGATAATTCTTCCATTTGTCTGCCAGACCAACCATCTCAAGCATCATCGCTACATTTCTCTTCATCCGCTCATGACTGACACCGATCACACGCTGTGCCAATGCAACATTTTCAAATACATTTCGGTCACCCAATAGACGAAACTCCTGAAATACAACTCCAAGTACTCTTCTATAATATGGCAGTTCCCTTTTCTTTAGTCTGCCCAGTCTTCTGCCTGCTGCCATGATCTGACCGGAAGATACGTGCACCTCCCCAAGCAGAGTCTTGATCAGCGTGGACTTTCCGGAACCACTGCTTCCTACGATAAATATAAACTCCCCCTTGTCCACGGAAAGGCTGATGTCCTTTAACGCCTCTGTCCCTGTCGGATAAGTCACTTTCACATGATCCATGCGAATCATTGCACCTGTATGTTCCATAATTAACCTCATTTCAACCAATTTACATTTCAAGATAAATAGCCAATTTAATTTTATATTACTCCGGCAGCTTTTACAAGCACAATTCTGCCTGCTACATCATATCACTTTACCATAAGATGCACTTTTAATTGTGCCATATGTATGACATCCTACAGAGTTTCCATTTCATAGAAAAGCAAAAAGCCCCATTGTAGGGGCCTTCATGCACTATTTGAATTAATATTCAAAGTTTTCCATATACTTCATGTATTTGACTACCATCAATGCAATCTTAAATGTAATCGCATCATCAAATACCCGCAGATCAAGGTTTGTGCTCTTCTGCAGCTTATCCAGACGGTATACCAATGTATTACGATGAATATAAAGCTGTCTGGAAGTTTCCGATACATTTAAACTATTTTCAAAGAATTTGTTGATTGTCGCAATCGTTTCATCATCAAAATCATCCGGTGATTTGTCCCCAAAAATTTCCTTGATAAACATCTTGCACAGAGGCATCGGCAGCTGATAAATCAGACGTCCGATTCCCAGACTGCTATATGCGATCACATTGCGGTCACTATAGAAGATTTTTCCAACATCCAAAGCCATCTTAGCTTCTTTGTAAGAACGAGATACATCTTTAATCTCATGGACAATCGTGCCATACGCAACATGTACCATTGTCATCGCTTCCGTATTCAACATATCCAGAATGACTTTAGCTGTCATATCCATGTCCTCGTAGTCTTCTCCCTCTTCCACTTCCTTGACCAAAATAATGTTCTTTTCATCTACCTGTGTAATAAAATCTTTCTTCTTACCGGCAAACAAACCTTTTACCGTTTCTAATGCACTGACATCCTTCTCGTTTTTCGTTTCGATCAAAAAGACGACACGGCGAACATTCGTTTCTATATGAAGCTTCTTTGCACGGTTATAAATATCTACCAAAAGCAGATTATCCAACAAAAGATTTTTGATAAAATTATCCTTGTCATAGCGCTCTTTATAAGCAATTAAAAGGTTACGAATCTGAAACGCTGCCAGCTTACCGACCATGTATACATCATCGCTATCTCCCTTTGCCAAAATGACATACTCTAACTGGTGCTCATCAAACACCTTAAAGAACTGATATCCCTGCAGCACCTGACTATCTGCCGGAGATTCTACAAACGCCATAACAGCTTCTTCATACTCTTCGATATTGTTAATCGTTGTCGCCAATGCTTTTCCTTCAATATCCATAACACAGATATCAACACGTGTAATATTTTTCAGTCCATCTATTGTCGTTTGTAAAACTTGATTTGATATCATACTACTCCTCATTTCTGCGCACACTGTTACACAGAACGGCTTTGTATCAAGTGCGCACAGACACAAAGCTCGTGTGTGAAAAATCACTTTTCACACAATCCCTCCAACATTCCTTCTTTGCTCGATTCCATACCGTAAACACCTATCCTGTAAGGATAGCCCATCCGTGTTTTGCAAACTGCAAATCATACGGTATCAAAAATTTAGTTAGCGTATATAACTTTACCTATATAGATATATATTATCATCATTTTGTACAAATGTAAATACAAAACGCATATCATTATTGGTACTTTAGCTTAAAAAAGAGAGAATGCCAGCGCATTCTCTCTGCAAGAATCGCTTTGCGATTCTTGTTGACTTACCTATACATTTCCAGCTTCTTCTGACTTACTATAAAGTGAGAATGCCAGCGCATTCTCCCACCATTATACGAGCTATTTTTTATAAAGCAAAAGGGGCTGTAAAAAAACTCCCCTTAAAGAAAAATCGCTTAGACCGTGAGGTTTAAGCGATTTTTTGGTATAATT
>CAKREB010000024.1 GCA_934317005.1 uncultured Lachnospiraceae bacterium | reverse complement strand
TGCCACTGCTTTTTTAATAAAAATAAAACTGCGCCACAGCCTTGGCAGGCCATCGCGCAGCGATTTTGTTCAATCGGGATTTAAGGAGATGTGTATATTATGATTAAAAGAGTAGAGGAACAAGATATTGCTGGATGTGTAAAAGTAATAAAAGAAAGTTTTGCCATGGTTGCAAAAGAGTTCGGTTTTACTGTTGAAAATGCGCTAGGATTTACAGCATTTGCAACAACAGAAGATAGATTAAAGTATCATTTGTTTGAAATAGGGCTACCGCAATCCCACTGGCTTTAGATCTTTAAAAGATAATATAAGATTTTACATTTCCCTCCCTTTATGATATGATTAAATTTGCGTATTTATCTATGATTACGCCGAAAAACCAAAAGAAATTAACCTAAATCAAGGTTTACAAGAAAGGAAAGATAGAAAATGAAACTAGGAATTGTGATTTACTAGCAATTTCGATATAGGTTTCTATATCTTGATAAATGTCCTTAAAGCCTTATAAAATGGGAGATTGCGATAAAAATTAGTTCGATAAAAGTTGTTATAACTTGTTGTTATTCAGTAGAAAATTGGTACATAATTGGTACATGGCGAGTGAATGGATAAAAGGAAAATATGAAACTAGAAGTGATATCACGAGCCTCAGTACTCAAAAAATATGAATTACATAGATTGTGTGACGGATGTTGTATGATTATTGAGTTTTAACAATTGAAAATTTTATACAAGGTATTTTATATGGCAGGTAGTCTATTGGATTGCCTGCTGTATTTTTATTATGGTTAGTTATGATTTCTTAAAAATTTGTTGTTGACGATTTTTTTTCGGATTAAAATGAAATATTATTCATATACTTATATTAAATAACGTAAAATTAATGTTTTATACATGAAATTTGCAAAAAAACAGCAAAAACAATTGACAAAACATTAAAAAGGGGGTATATATGAATATATATCAAAAGAAGGAGGTGTCGAAGATGTTATTAGAGTTTAAATGTTCAAATCATAGATCAATCAAGGAAGAAGTGAGTTTTTCTATGATTGCAGGAAGTGATAATACATCAGAAGAGCTTTTAAAAGAATATGGGAATTTTAGAGTTTTGCGTTCTGCAGTTATATATGGTGCAAATGGGTCTGGGAAAAGCAATTTTATTAGCGCTTTGTTATTTATGTGTGATTTGGTTAGCAATAGTATTAATTATCAGCCAGGGCAAGGAGTATTTCAAGCGCGTCATAAATTGAGCGCAGAAGATTCCTCGAGTAGATATAGTATTCAATTTGTGCGAAATGATATTAGATATGCATACGGCTTCTCTGTGAAGCAAAATTTGATACAAGATGAATATTTATATTATTTTCCAAAAGGAAGACAAGTGAAAATTTTTGAGCGTGATAGATCGGGGATTAGACCTGGAGATAGATACAAGGGGGTGTTTGATGTAAGTGTTAGCATATTGAAAGATAATAGGTTGTTTTTATCTTGTGCCGCTAATTATAGTAATGTAAAAGAAATCGAAGAAGCTTTTATGTTTTTTAAAACGGATATAGTGGTGTATAACCCGGAAATTAATAACTGGACAGAGTATTCGATTAAGTTAATGCAGGATAATGATATGATGAAAAAAATATTTTTGAATATTCTGCGAGCGTTAGGAACTGGAGCTAAAGATGTAAAAGTCAAACTTGAAAAAATAAAGTTGGCGGATTTACCACAAGAGTTACAATTACCAGATGCATTGAAAAGCTTGCTAGGAACTAAAGAGGGTAATAGAATAGAAGCAAAAGTAATATATGATCAATTTGAAGTTGATTTGATGACTGAAGAATCAACTGGAGTAAAGCGCTTATTTCAAATGATTTGTCCGATTATTGATATTTTGAATAAAGGTAAAATACTTATTTGTGATGAATTAGAAACTAGTTTACATGAGTCAGTAATTTTTCAAATTGTACAGTTATTTCAAAATTATCAGAAAGATAAATTTGCACAATTAATTTTTTCAACACATGATACAAGTTTGTTAGATTCAGATTTGTTTAGAAGAGATCAAGTTTGGTTTACACAATTAAACAATGAACGTGCAACAGATTTGTATTCTCTTGTTGAGATTAAAAATGTACGTAAATCTGAAAATTTAGAAAAAGGATATGTTTCAGGAAAATATGGTGCGATACCTATGCTTAATAAAAAATTCTTTCATGAATTGGAAGAAAATATTTTAGGATAGGGGGGACTGTATGGAGGAGAGAAACCTTGATTTAGAGGCAAGGAATGAAGATATACGAGATAAATTTCATACGAATGTTGTTAGGTTTGAGTTAGATCAAATAATGCAACATTTTGATGAGGCTATACAAACCATAAATGCACAATTTGTTGTGGCGGATGAATTGATTGAATCAGGAAAAGTAAATGAAGGGGAAAATATTTGGCGTGCACAGATTATATTTCTGGCAAGTGCTTTTGATTTTTATATGCACGAATTGACAAAATATGGTTTATGCGAAATTTATAATGAAAATTGGGATCGCACAGATAAGTATGAAAATCTTAAAGTCAATATGAAAGTTATAGAGGTGGCATTAAAATCTGGTGAGGATATAGATTGGTTTCTTGAATATATAAATAATTATTATCGTGCAATTACAATGATTTCGTATGAGTCAGTGAAAGATCAATTTAAATTATTGGGAATCAATTTAGCACATATTGCAGACAGAGCTTTCTACCAAAGGGAAGGAACAGAACGTACAAAAGATAAATTCAAAAGACGTCTGAATGAGTTATTCAGTAGGAGAAATATTATTGCACATCAGTCGGATAGAGCCCATACGGATGCGCAAGTAAAGAGTATTACAAAAGAGATTGTACAAAATTATATACGTGATATTGAAAAAATAGTGAAGTCAATAGATGATGAAATAAGAAATAATTAGTACTATATATTGATAAAAATCACAAAAAACACAATATATAGTTGGAAATGCATGAGATATGTGATAGGATATAAAATGATTACAGCAATACTGTTGTAACAAAAAAAGTTGCAAGGCGAACACCTTGCAACTTTACATAATTTAGTGAAAGGAAAAACCATCCACCAGTAATTAAACGCTTCTAGTATATCAAATGCTTTTGCTAAAATCAATTCAAATCGTTCCTTATGGACGAAATATGTGATGGAGGTATTAGTCAATGAAAAAAATATAAAATAAAGATATTTTCGATTATATTTTACTTAAAATAAGATGGTTAAATACCTATAGAATAGATGGTTTATAGTGAAAATGTTTTTGGGTAGTTTATTTTCACTTTCTTGTAATTGATTAATTATAGATTAACTGGAGGTAAGTGAAATGGGAAAAAATCAATTTGTTGTAAAACATGGTGATAAATGGGCTGTTGTAGGTGCTAATAATGAACGAGCCACGCGTATAACAGATACGCAAAAGGAGGCAATAAGCATTGCAAGGAATATTGCAATTAATCAGCAGTCTGAAATGCGAGTTCAAGATAGAAATGGAAAATGGCGCAAATGTAATAGTTATGGTAATGATTCGTGTCCGCCTAAGGACAAAAATTATTAATATAGCGAAGTTGATAATCTTTTGGCAATAGAAGATTAGTGAATTATAATATTATATGTAACAGATATAAAGTAAGTGTCTGATTGTAAGTTAGGCGTTTACGAAAATTGACACAATACCGAATGAAATAAGGATGAAGACTAGTGATGATTTGGTATAAGGTAGGGGCAATATAGAAATAAAGCTTTAAAATCTATTATTGCAACTAGCTAATGCTTATAAATTACTAGTTCAACTTATTGGCGTTGGATTTTAGTATATGTTTTATTACGTAAACAATTCCAATGTTGCCTAATTTTTTTAGTAATACATATAAGGTAATTTTTTGTTTTTATTTAAAGAGAGGTATTTTATGGATGAGGAAATTGAAAAACAATTAAATGAAATGCTATCTTTGGTTTTGGAGGATTATTATAATTATTTAGATTTGAATTCGATAGATGTGGATATTATATTTGCAGAGCGTATTAGCGATGTTTATATAAAAAAAAGACCTGAACTTTTTGAAGGAGATAGCTCTATATCCAAAGAAGTGGTGGAGACAAATAGAGGACTGACAATTCCTCCAAAGACAATTGGCGGAATGTTTACCATAGCAATAAACCGAGATTATTTTTTTAATGCGGTCAAACAGAAAGATTGGCAGTGGGTAGGAACAGTTATACATGAAATGACACATGTATTTGATTATATGAATTATGTAAAAATGAATAGATTGGAGAATTATGATGTTGTTCAAAGGGAAATGATACATAGACCATTTGTTTTTTGGACAGAATTTCATGCTAGAGCAACAGGATATTTATTTTTAAGAAAATTCACCTTTGGAAATAAATATGATGATAAAAATAATAAAGACCAATCTGATTTTATTTTACAAAAAGAATTACCATATCAAATAAATAGTTTATCGCAACAATATGAAGCAGCAAATGGAAATGCAGATCAACAATTGTATGAATTAATGCAATTTATGGGTAGATATTCAATATGGGAAAAATTATTTCCAAATGTATTTAATAAAAGAGTGAGACAACATGTATTTGGTAGCAATCCTTGGATGCTGGATATGTATGATTTTCTCGTTGGACATCAGACATTAGATAATGCAAATAGAGATTTTGGTGTGATGTCTGATATTATTAAAACAAATTTTGAAGGATATGATATATAAGGAAAAGTATTATGTATGAGGACTTTGAACAGATAAAATCATCTTTGCAAAGTGTTAATGAATTGATTGACATAAAAGGAAATCCTGTAGTAACCGCTGGAGTAGCGGGGGTGGTTGGGAAGATACCGGTTATAGGGGATTTGGTTAATGCTTCTATAGATAAAACTTTAGAGGATTTTCAGCAAAATAAGGAACAAGAATTAATTGATGTTATCTTGTCGGATAGTGCTACTATAACAAGAGAAATGGTAAATGATGTAGAATTTCTTATTAATTATGCTAGAGTGGTAGAGGCTATAAAACGATTAGCTTCAAATGATAAAGTGGTTTTTTTTGGAAATCTCATTAGAAATGGATATTTATCAGGAAATCATATTGGTGTAAATGAGTTTGATGAATATTTAAATATATTGAGTACCATGTCATATCGAGAAATTCAATATTTAGTGGATTATAAAAAGTTTTGTGAACAATCTGCGGCTAAAAGTAAATCATTAAAAACAAGAGGACATACATATAATAATAAATGGTATAGTTTTAGTAAGGAGTATGCGAAAACACAGGGTCTTACGATTCCCGAATTATATTCTATTTTTATTAGATTGAAACAAACTGGATTTTTGGAAGAAGAATATGAGACTGAAAGTGGAGATGTAGATGAAGATGACAATACATTTCCAGAATTAAGTGTTGAAGGGAGTGGATTTTTCATTACAAAAAGTTTTTTAGACTTTTATGATATGGTTTTAAAAATGGAATAATGTCTTATTAAATATTTTTTCATAGATTTTTGCATTATGGGCTTAATTAAGGCATGTATTTTTTGTTAGGATAATTATTCATTTATTTCTTACAAATTAATAATTCATCTAACTGGCGTTGGAGATCAGAAGCAGATTCTGTAGAAGAGTGTGTTGATGATTCCAATGCCTTTTTGTATTTCAGATATCTTACAAGGGTTTGATTTATAGCAGGGTCATTGAAAGACAATGAAATCTTGTTTGTTACATAATTATCGGAGTTATCTTTTTGACATTCTATCTCCAAATCGGAGTTTTCAGCTAATTTGATAAGTAATGCAAGAATATCACTGGTAGTAGTGAGATCAAAGGAAAGGAATACCAAAACACTAACATTGAGTGCATTTGCTATTTTGACGAGCTGCTCTGGTTTTGGATTACGGTATCCGCATTCGTATTTCTTTATGGTAGATACATTGATGCCGGAGAGAGTGCTTAGTTCTTCCTGCGACATATTATTTATTTTACGATATCTTTTAATTTTGTCGGCTATGCTTTCGGCGTTCATATATACCTCCCATTATTCAGCGTTTATTTTAATTATAATACCATAATAGTTCACAAATGTGAAATAAAAATATAAAAAGATATTGACGTTCACAAAAGGGAACTGTATAATAAATACGAAAGGTTCACAAAAGAGAACTAGAAAGGGCTAAATTGGTCTTTTAAAGTTCAATACAATTTGTTTCAAAGAGTGTATTCTATGGCTACAGGTTGAAAATACCTGAGGACAATTGAATATCATCAATTACAACATGGAGATTTCTGGTGTGTAATCATAACAATAATCAGTGGTAATTTGCGATGAGAGTCG
The DNA here is from genome assembly GCA_934317005.1 of uncultured Lachnospiraceae bacterium. Classification (GTDB taxonomy): domain Bacteria; phylum Bacillota; class Clostridia; order Lachnospirales; family Lachnospiraceae; genus Butyribacter. The sequence goes on along the minus strand of CAKREB010000024.1, from coordinate 30,030 downwards.
AAGGATCGAGAGATGAAGATGGAGCAGATAATGATGTTTGGCATGGCAGAATGATAATTACGCATGAAGGAGATTATAGGATCTCCTGGTCCTCGAAATGGCAGCAGAGGAGATGGTTGATAAATTCAGCCTCGTGCTCACGAATGTGACATGATTGTAATTCCTTAGTACACAAGGACGATGAATTAAAAATGTGTACCTACATGCTTAAAGAGCATTCAATATACTGAATTGTTTACAGGAGGATGTAGGAAATGGGAATTATTCAAATAGGATCTGGAAAAAGATCGCATCATATAGATGTGGAATATCAGGATCGCTTGGATAATGAAATACAAGATTGTATGAAATGCAGGTATTTTTGGGGAAATAGTAGTCGTTGTATCTCACAAAAATGTTTTACAGAGAGGATGCCTGATAAGTCGGATCAAAAGGAGCAGCGGGATAGAGACTGCGAAGGTTGTCCGTACCGACAGGAACAAGATTATTGTTTTCCTTGTATGAAGAAAATACTGGGGAGGAATAAGAAAGCCTCCAATGAAAAAGAACCTTGGAACAATAAAAATGATAGTTTTGCTAAGGAAAAGGAGGATCATTATGGATAAGAATACAGTAGTTATCGCCATTGACCACGGCTGGTCAAATATGAAAACAGTACATGAGACTTTTACTTCCGGGATTCGTGAGATTACCACGGAGCCGGCATTGTTTGAAAACGTCTTGGAGAAAGATGGAAAGTATTATAAGGTCGGAAGCGAGCGATTAAAGGTCAAGGACAGCAAGGTGGAGGATGAAAATTATTATCTGCTTTCATTAGCTGCGACAGCCAAAGAGTTAGACCGGCTTGGAAAGAGAACTGCTAATGTCTACTGGGCAGTGGGACTTCCTCTTACCCGTTTTGGCAAAGAGAAAGAGGCATTTATCAAGTATCTGGATCAGAACCGGGAAGTAACATTTAAGTATGAGAAAAAGCAGTATCATATTACGATTGAACGGATTTCGGTATATCCACAGTGCTTTGCGGCGGTTGCCAGTCAGATCAGTGAGTTTCCGGCAAAGGTGCTTGTTGTTGATATTGGTTCATGGACCGTTGATCTGATGCCGATCATCAATCAAAGTCCAGATGAATCGGTTTGTGTGACGAAGAACTCCGGTATTATTACCTGTATCCAACAGATCAATAAGGAATGTGTCAGAAAGCTTAATTCAGAGGTGGATGAGTATGACATTCAACAGGTCATGCTTAATGGAGCAGACGATTTGCCGGATCAGTACAAGGACATTATTCTGGAAGAACTTCACAAGTATTGTGAGACGATCACAAATTATATCAGAGAGCTTGGTTACAACATGGATCTGACACCGATCATCTTTGTGGGCGGTGGTGCAACGGTAATGAAACGGTTTGGACAGATGCAGCAGAGAAATGTCAGATACATTGAAGATATCCGGGCAAATGCGAAAGGCTTTGATTATCTCGGTAAGATTTATCTTGAGAGAGTGATTCATCGAGCTGGATAGGGGGGATTGTAATGGGACGCCAACAGTATGAACAGTTTTGCCTTCGTTTTAGTCCGGATAATCCGCAGCATGTAAAGGTATTGAGGATATTAAATAATCTGGACAGAGATTTATACAAATCCAAGACACAGTTTATCATGGAAGCAATCGAATCTTATATCTGCAGGTTGTCGGAGGGGATGGAAACTGCAGATGAGGATGAGAAAAAGAAATATGTAACGAGTGAAGAACTGGAGGTCATGGAGAATCGGATACGAGAAGAACTTCGCAAGGAGCTGTATCAGGATTTCGTTGTTCATTTAGCGGACACAATGATGACTGCAATGGTGCGACAACCAGCGGTGGTACAGAGTGCTCCTATTGAAAAGGAAGCGGTAAAGGAAACTGGCACGAAAAAGGAAGATGATGTTACAGAGGAAATGGTAGACAATGTAATGAAATGGGCATGATCGGAGGGATGGTTATGGTAAGAAGAGTGATCAGTACAATAATGGTTTTTCTTTTATCGGTGATAAAGGGAGGTGCATGGCTGGGATTGCATTTACTGCTTGCAGTTTTGGAGATCCTTAAGATCATTTTTCTTATTAGCTGTAACATTCTGAAGGTTATGTTATTGATTCTTAGTTGTGGACGAATGGAGAGGAGGTGACAGCCATGATGAAGATGATCAGAATGATTCTTTATATAGAAGCCGTAACAGGAAAACGGCTGATTGATTATATTACAATGGAATAAGGGAAGTTGGTTGTGCGAACCGACTTGATGGGTAAAAGGCATGCCGCAAGGTGTGCCTTTTTTTCGCCGGAGAGTTGGGGAGAATCCTCACAATCTCTGGTGGACGGCGGGAATTATGATTCGCACAGAGAATATTTCAGAAAGTGAGGAACAGCGAATGAATAAGAAGATTTTTAAGCGAGCAGTTGCGATGATGATGGCTGCGGTTCTTACGGTTGGAGCTGCACTTCCAAGCAGTAATGTATTTGCTTCCGGTTCCGATGAGGAGAAGGATACAAAGACGCTTGCAGTGTATGATGCCGATGCCCGTGCTGATCTTGATGAAGATGAAGTGGTGACGGCTGGGGATATTGTGATCGCTGCCGGCTATGGATTTGATATTGAGAATGATATGGAAGGAATCGTTTATGAGCAGGAGAAAGTGGCAGTAAGCTATTATCCGGATCAGGGAAGCTTTGATGCAGACAAGCCGGGTGATTATGATACTTACTATAAGGTTGAACCTGTCAGCGGGAAGGATGCCTATCTGGTGCATAGAACCATCGCGGTGAAAGAAATCACTACGGAGCAGACAGATAACACAGAAGCAGCTCCGACAGAGGATACTACGGAAACTGCTGATGACGAGGAGCCTGCCCCCGGAAGTGAAGATACGGAATATATTGACCTTGATACGCAGATCGTAAAGGGATTATCCATTCAGAGAGCACCGGCTGCCATGCTGAAGGCAGCACCGGCAACAGGAACGAAAGATGGTAAAGATTCCATGAAAGTGGGATTTTCCGGTTATGCAAAGTTTTGTGGTCGTTCCATGGGGGTTAAATATATTTCGGAGTCCGGGGATTATTACCACCACTCTGTTTATTGTCTGGATCTGAATAAAAAGACAACAAACGGAACAGTGAGCAAATCCAGCAGTACGAAGAAAGTGAAGCCAGAGATCACCTATTGTCTGGTGAACGGTGTGAGAGAGTTAAATAAAACCTGTCACAACAGCAAGTATTCTTCCGGACATGCGACAGAAGATTACTTTATTACCGGTGCAGCGATCCATGTGCTGAATGGTGAGGTAAAGCTCAGTTATTATGGTAAAGGCAATACCGGAACATATGCAAAGATTTCTGCATTGGTAACGGATGCAAAGAAATACAGCACAGATGATTACAATGACAACGGACTTACCAAGTCGATCAGCTATTCTATTTCTCCGACGAAGAGTAAATGGGAAAAGGTGGCTGACGGGTTATACCGCAGTAAGGAGAAGTTTGTCCGCACGAAGAAGGGCACGATCAAAAACATCAAATACACGATCAGCGGTGCTCCGGCAGGTCTTACCACAGGCGAGATCAAAACGGATGCATCAAAGATTGATGATGAAAATGATCTGAAGAAGTATGATATCTGTGTGGCACAGACGGATGCGTCAAAGGCGTCATCCAATTTTTATCTGTACTGTAATCAGACGGCGATGAATAAGATCACGAAGAATGACAGCACCATTAAAGTAAGGGCAAAAGCATACAGTGATGAAAAGGGTGGTTCCAAGTGGACACCGACCGTTGTGTCTCAGCAGAAGATCACATTTTTGGAGGAGTTTATAGATCAGAAATCGGATGAAGCGACAGTTAAGGTAACATCAAACTACAAGCTGGGAAGTTTTCAGCTTCATAAGACAGATTCTTACAAAGGAACTCCGGTAGCTGGAGCAAAGTATTATCTTTATGAGGATAGTGCCTGCACGGATCTGTTGTGTAAACTGAATGTTACCAATTCAGACGGTTTGGCAGCATCCGGTGTTGAGGTGTTGACAGAATCCAAGTATTACCTGAAGGAAGTAAAAGCTCCGGATGGTTATCAGGTGGATGAAAATGTGTATGAAATCGGTCTGGAGTATTTTACACAGTATGATGAGAGTGGAAAGGTTACAAAAGCCGGAAAAGCTTTTGAGGCAAAGGAGACGCCGGAAACGGTAGGTGTTCTCGTACAGAAAACGGATTCCGAGTCTGGTAATGTTGTCAAAGGTGCCGGTTTTGCGGTGTTTAAGGATGTTGCCTGCACGCAGAGGGTATTGATGAATGGTGATACCGGAGCAGAAGTGCCGGTATTTTACTATGATGAAGATCTGGACGGAGCGGCATCTGAGAAGTTTGTGAAACAGCAGGATGTGTATTATGTGAAAGAGGTGGTTGTCCCGGATGGATACCGTGATGATGGAAAGGTATGGGAAGTAAAGCCGGATTATGGTTCATTCGATACGGTGGAAATGACCAATACACCGATCCGCTGTGATGTATCCGTTGATAAGAAAGACAAAGAAACTTCTGATCCACAGGGAGATGCCCGACTTTCCGATGCAACCTATGGACTGTATGCATTGGAAACGGTGAATTATCCGGATGGCAGAGGAATCGTATCCTATGCCGGAAACGATAACATCACATCGACTGCAGGGACGGATTTTTACAGTACCGGAACACCTGCAAATGCAGGTGCGCTTCTTGCAACGGTGAAGACAGATGAAGCAGGAAATTTTAACTTTGGAAATCTCTATTATGGGAAGTATTATATTCAGGAGATCGAGCCAAGTGAAGGATACCTGCTTGATGAAACAAAGTATGTGGTTGACTATTCCAAAGAACCGAATACTCACCAGAATATTTCTGTTACCCGCCATGTGGTGGAAACAGTAAAGAAGCAGCCTTTTGAGATCATCAAAGTATCAACCGATGGGGACGATACGGAGACGGATTATGTGGAAGGTGCAGAATTTACCGTGAAACTTCAGTCTGAGATTGATAAGGTGGGATGGGATGCGGCTAAGGTCTATGACACTCTGGTCACTGACGAGAAAGGCTATGCCTGCTCTAAGGAACTTCCATACGGAACATATCTTGTGAAGGAGACGAAAGTACCTCACAATCTGTATAAGACGGATGATTTTACGGTCGAGGTGACAGAGGATTCCAGAACACCGCAGAGATACCGGATCTTAAACGATGCACCATTTAAGGCATATATCCGGATGGTGAAAAAGGATGCAGAAAGTGGCAACACGATCTGTCTTTCCGGTGTTACGTTCAAGATCAGGAATACAGATACCGATGAGTATGTGGAACAGAAGGTTGGAAAGGATAAAGTGAGTGAATTTACAACCGATGATTCTGGAACGATCACCACTCCATTGAAACTGAAATATGGCAATTATCAGGTGGAAGAGATCACTGCTCCGGATGGCTATCTGATTTCCGAGGAAGAGTTTCCTTTTGTGGTGGAAAAGGATGGAGCCGTAAAGGTGGAAGAGGACAGTGATGGTGATCCTGTGATCGAGGTTGTGATTGAAGATACTCCGGTAAAGGGAAGTATCAGTATTACCAAAGCCGGTGAGGTACTTACCGGTACAGAGTATGATACGATCGTTGACCGTATTATGAGTGCCATTGATCAAGAGGATCGAAGTCTTGATTTTATCTATGAGGAACAGAATCTTGCGGGGGCTGTATTCCAGTTGATCGCAGCAGAGGATATTTACACACCGGATCATCAGAAAGATGAGAACGGAAAACGCACACTGGAAATGATCAATGGTGTTCCGGCATCTGCAGGAGCGGTTGTTGCCACGCTGACTACCGATGAGAACGGGGAAGCATCTATGGAGGATCTTCCGCTTGGCAAGTATCAGGTAGTTGAGATCGAAGCACCAAAGGGATTTGTGCTTTGTGAGGAGCCATTCCCGGTAGAGCTCACTTATAAGGATGACCATACCGATGTGGTTTATGGAAATGCTGATTTTGTGAATGAGAGAGTAAAGACAAAACTCAGTGTGATCAAAACAGATGGTGTGACAAAGAATCCGGTAGAGGGTGCAACTTATGGTGTGTTTGCGAAGGAGGATATTCTTGATGTAAACGGTGAAGTTGCGGTAAAGGCAGACACAATGGTGGATACTGCAGTGACTACTGCCAGCGGACAGGCAATCTTTGCAGCAGATCTTCCTCTGGCAAACTACTATGTAAAAGAAGTGGAATCTCCGGAAGGCTATGTGATGGATGATACGGTCTACGATGTGGACTTTACCTATAAAGATCCTTTGACGGCAGTTCTTGAAAAAGAGATCACGGTTGAAGAGACACCGATCATTGTAGAAGTATCTAAAACGGACATTACAACCGGAAAAGAGTTAAAAGGTGCAACTTTAGAGGTGATTGATTCTGATGGTGAGGTATATGCATCCTGGGTAACCGATGGAAAACCGCACCAGTTAGAAGCAATTCCTGCAGGGGATTACACCTTGAAGGAAACCGCTTCTCCATATGGTTATCTGATCGCCAATGAGGTGGAATTTACGGTAGAAGAAACCGGGGAGATCCAAAAGGTTGCAATGTCTGATGAGAGAGTGAAGGGAGCGGTTGAAATCTATAAAACGGACAGTAAGACAAAGTCTCCGATCAAGGGAGTAGAGTTTGAACTTCGTAATAAAGATGGAAAAGTGCTTGCAAAACTTATCACAGACAAAAAAGGATATGCTAAAACCGATCTGCTTGATATCGGCACTTACGATGAAGAGGGGAACTTCGAGAAAGATATTCCTTATTATGTCGTAGAGACAAAGGCTGCGAAAGGGTATGTGATCGACACGACACCACACGAAGTGCTGCTTCAGTATGATGACAGTGCCGTGGAGAATGTAGTTTATACACTGAAGCTGAAGAATAAGCCGGAGAAGCCGAAACTTCCGCAGACCGGTGGGGGTTATAAGCCTTGGATGTTTGGTGTAGCAGGAGGATTCCTGATCGGTGCGGGTATTTATCTGAACCGTAGAAGGAAAAGAAGAAAAGTTTGATAAAACTTCATATGGATTGTTTAGGGAGAGGCTATGAAAATAACCTCTCCTGTTTATTTGAGAAAGGAATGATAATTATATGATGGATTTTAATATGTTTCAGGAAGTAGTGAAAGACAATATCTTAAGTTCACTTCCGGCAGAATATAAAGAGGCATCCGTATCTGTGCACGCAGTACCAAAAGTAAATCGGACATTACATGCATTGATGGTAATGCTGCCGGATCACAATAAAGCTCCTAACATTTATCTGGAGGAGATGTATGAGCATTATCAGCAGAATGAGGATATCCAGACGACTTTAGCGGAAGTAGCAGATGCGGTTGTGGAAGCTACGAAAGAGATGAGCAAAGTAAATCCGGTGCTTGATGCTGACAAGATTCAGGACAATGTGGTCCTTTGTTTAGTCAATTCCACACAGAATGAGGAACTCTTAAAAGATGTTCCAAACAGAAGATTTCAGGATCTGTCTGTGATCTACCGATGGGTGGTGAATATAGATAGGGATGGAATGCAGAGTATGATCATTACCAATGATTTTGCAGCCAATCGTGGATTTACAGAGGAAGAGTTATTTCAGCATGCGGTGGAGAATACAAAGCGTATCTGCCCACCAAGAGTAAAGTCAATGCAGGAAGTGATGGCAGATCTGGCAGTCGAAGATGGAATGCCACAAGAAATACTGGAATCTATGGGAGTGTTTGATGAGATACCTCCGGAAAAAAACTTGTGGGTGATCACGAATGAGATGGGAATAAATGGAGCGGCATCCATGTTATATGAGGAAAATCTTCATAAACTGGCAGAGCAGATAGGAACGGATCTATATCTGCTCCCTTCTTCTATCCATGAGACCATCGCAGTATCTGTAGAGATGGGAGCTCCGGAGTATTTGGCACAAATGGTTCACGATGTCAATATGACTGCTGTTACCTTGGATGAGCGGCTGTCCAATAATGTATACCATTATGATAAGGATCTCAGAAAGCTGGAGCTTGCCACAGATGTGCCGGAAAAGGGGTTAGACGGTGTTATTGCAGAGCCGCCGATGATCTATGAAAAGGAAGGTCCGGCGAGATAGGAGGCAGACGATGTCAGATCAGAGTGGATACAGTGTAGAGGAATTAAAGAAATTGTTACAGAGTCAGCCGGAAGATACGGTGGTGACGGTAGAGTTTCCGAAAGAAGAGGTGACAGAGGATGAGTCGTGATGCTTTTAAGCTGGATGTGGTAAGTATCCGGCTTGTAAGAGATGCTCCCATTTATTCGGACCAGAAGCTTAACAGCCCGCAGGCTGCCGTTCATCTGGTTGGTGAGGTGCTTTGTGATATGGATCGGGAGCTGGTTTGCGTCATTAACTTAAAAGCAGATGGTACACCGATCAACTGCAGTTTTGTCAGTGCCGGTACACTGGATTATTCCGTAGTAAATTCGCGAGACATGCTCAAAGCCAGTATTTTATCAAACGCTGCCAGATTGATCATGGTACACAACCACCCTTCCGGTGATCTGACACCATCCAAGGATGATATTCGTCTAACGGATCGGATGCAGAAGGTAACCGGTCTTGTCGGGATTCCATTGATGGACCATATCATCGTGGGAGGCGATAATAAGGAATATTTCAGCTTTCGGGAAAAGGGCATTATGAAGAATCCATGTATTCATCTGGCAGAGGATTATCATTTCATGGACTGGAATGAACAGCTTGTTGCGGAGAAAGGAGAAGATGCTCATGAGATTCACGGAGGAAGAACTTAGGATCGCAAAGTCGGTAGACTTATGTGCTGTGGCGTCTCATCTGGGATATACCGTCCGGCGGATCGGGAAGTACCACACCTTAAAGGAAATGGATTCCATCCGGATCTATAACCGGACACATTGGTTCCGATGGTCCAGAAGGTATGAGAAAGGAGAGAATGGAGGAAGCCAGATTGATTTTTTACGGGTATTTGCAGGAATGGATGTAAAAGAAGCTGTGTTCTGGCTTCTTGATTTTACCGGGTATAAAAGACTGGAATCAAAGGAAACATTGCATGGTGTTATCTTACCAAACGGGATTGCAGCAGAGGAAAGAAAAGAGTTTGTACTTCCGGAGTATGCCGGGAGCAATGCTTATCTGTATGACTATCTGGTGAATCAGAGAGGAATTGCTAAAGGAGTGGTAGATCATTTTGTAAAAGCTGGCATCCTTTATGAAGCAAAGAATTATCACAATGTAGTCTTTGTGGGGACGGATGCAAGCGGTACTCCGAAGTTTGCCAGTATGCGGGGGGTGTTTGATCGGAATGGCAAGAGCTTTAAGTGTGATGTGGAGGGCAACGACAAACAGTATGGATTTCATTTACACCGGGAGACTTGTATTGAGATCGTGGTATTTGAAGCGGCGATTGATCTTTTAAGCTATATGACGATCTATCCGGATAAGCAATTCGACCTGCTTGCACTTGGAATGGTTGCAGATGTTCCTTTGGACAGATATCTCAAAGATTATCCGGCTATCCGCAAGATCAGTTTTTGTTTGGATAATGATGAACCCGGACAGAAGGCAGAACAGCAGATGATGAAAAAGTACAAACGGCTTGGATATTCAGTATCGGGTGGATTTGTCCCATCCCAATATAAAGATGTGAATGAATGGCTTGTTTCTGAGCGGAAAAGTAAGATGCTATCAAGTTCTATAGAAAAACGCTTCAAATGATAGCACTTTCTATATCATTTTTGAAAAAAGATAGCAAAAACTATATATCTGCCGGAAACAGGAAGAATGTGTGCTATCAAAAGCTATATATTTTGAGATAATCTGATAGCAGAAACTATATATTTTTTGGATTTTGCTATCAAAAACTATATCACGAACAAATCCGGGTGATGAAAATGCTATCACTTATTATATCTTTTAAGGAAAAATGCTATCAGATTCTATATATTTTGGGAATTTTGATAGCATTTCCTATATCATTTGGAATCTTTCGTGAGAAACATGGGGGTTTTAGGGGACACTCCCCTAACCAGACAGCCAAAATCTTTTTTTGCTGGCATTTTGTGACACAAAATGCGTATCTGGCGAAACCACAAAGGCGTGGTTTCCGAACTCCCACGGAAATGTAACCTGAAAGTTGGCACGGATAAAGAAAAGGAGGTGTACCGGAAGATGAGCGATGTATATGAGATCAAACAACCGTCGGAGCTTTTGATCACGATCAATGCACTGCAGTCAGAGATCAAACTTTCCGAAGAGGATGCACAAGTGATCCTTGGTTATATGCAGGGGCATGATTTTATGCTCACATTGGATGATGGAAAGCTGATGCGTGTAGATATTTCAGAAGAAAACGGTCAGCGTGTTCCTTATACCATGGATGAGGTAATTGATTTGGTCTGTGAATGGAATTATGAACAGTTAGAGGAAGCAAGGGCGGTTGTCGATCATCCGAAAGATTTTGCGGAATATTGTGAATATAAGTTTACCTATGATGCACTGAAGGAGGATGAGACGGCATTGAATCAAATGTTTGCCCAGACAATCTATGGTCGTGATGTGAGAAATGTTGCGAGAGCCATGATCGGGCAGGCGGGAGGAAAGATGCCGGAAGCATTGGCGGTTCATGAAGATATGAAGTATCAGGATGCAGCGCATAGGGAAGAAGGGAGGAAACGCTGATGGCGAAAGATGTGGTAAAGCATTATCGTTTGACGACCGATGATGCCGCTGCTTTTCGTAAAAAGGCAGAAGAAGCGGGAATGACAGAATCCGATTATTTCCGCTTGCTGATCACACAGCAGCCCAGTGATTATCCGGAGATCCGTGGTGGAATCAAGGTGTTGATCAATGAGGTCAACCGGATCGGAGTCAACATCAATGAGATTGTGTTTAATAATAACTCTAATCTGTATCGTACTGCGGATAAGGAAAGACTCATTGCCTATATGCGGCGTTTGAACGAAACGCTGGCAAAGGTGGTGGACGACTGTGGCTATCACTAAGATTCTTACGATCAATGACTGTGGGAGAAAGTTTGCCGGGAGACATTTAAAGACGGCAATTACTTATATTATAGATCCGAACAAGACGCAAAATATGCGTTATGTAACGGGGATTAACTGTCAGCCGGAAAAGGCATTTGACCAGATGCTTGCAACAAAGCAGAAGTTTGGAAAGACAGATAAAAGGCAGGGGTATCACATCATCATTTCTTTTGAGGAAGAAGATGTGGAACCAGGGACTGCTTTCGAGATCATCCGAAAATTTGCGGAAGAATATCTTGGTCAAGGCTATGAAGCGATCTATGCGGTTCATGATAATACGGCACATACACACGGACACATTATTTTTAACAGCGTGAATGGTATTACCGGAAGAAAGTACCGCTATGAAAAAGGAGACTGGGCAAAGGTGATCCAGCCGATCACAAATCGTTTGTGTGAGGAATATGGTCTTGCCACGATGGAGATTGAAATGGCAGGGCAGCACAAGAATGAGTATTACAAGGACTGGAACGAGTTTCGGGATGGTAAGCTGATCTGGAGAGATATGATCCGGCGGGATTTGGATGCGTGTATCCTGCAGTCCGATGATATGGAGGAATTTCTTGATATGTTAAAAGAGATGGGATACGAGATCAAGCAGAATAAATATCTTGCCGTAAAACCGCCGGGTATGCAGCGGTACTGCAGATGTAAATCTCTGGGGGAAGAATATACGGAGGATAGGATTGAACAGAGAATTGCTTTGGAAGATCTGAAATCCTATGCAAACAGATCAGAGAAAGAGTTTATTACGGTTCCGGAAGATGAGTTTTTGCCGAGAACGAAGCTCACCGGAATACAGAAGACCTACTATGCGAAGGTGTGCAGGATTCGTAAATTGAAACGGCTTCCTTACAGCAAGGCTTGGCAGTATAAGAATGAGATCCGGAAGCTGAATGAATGTCACGACCAATATATGTTTTTGGTAGAGAATGAGATTCATACATTGCCGGAACTGGTGGCTGCCTGCAGCAACCTAAAGGAAAAAGAGGCAGAAAGCAGACGGGAGCGGCGCAGTCTTTGTAAAGAAGAAAAGCGGTTTTCGGGATTATTTCAGACAGCAGAGGAGATGGAACTGTTACAGCCTGCGTACCATAGTTATCTGGACGGGGATGAGTTTTTTGAGAAAGAGTTCCATGATTATGAATCCCTAAAGGAGAAACTAAAAGAACAGGGATATACGAAAGAGCAGGTAGACATGCTCCAGAACGGAATCCATAACCGGATCGCCGAGAATTATGAGAAGCGGCAGGCAGTACATCGAAGGCGAGTCATTGCAGAAAAGATGATCACAGAATTAACGGATCGCATGGAAAAGCAGCGAGAGCGGAAGATGATTGAGAATAGAGAAAGAGAAACCAGACAGCCGAAACGATAGGTTGTCTTTTTTTATGGAAAGGATGGTACAGAATATGGAGAATGAGGTATTAAAAAGTCCCAGTGAATTTGATGTCAGCAGTGCCATTAAGAAATGGCGTTCACAGGGATTTTCCAAGGAAATGATTGAGCTTGCCAGAAATGACATGTCAGAATACGGGATGCCATTTAAGCAGGTATCAATCTATATGGATGTAAAGCTTTCTGCCGGACAGGCAGAGCAGTTGTCACAGGCACTGAGGAATGAGGTTAATGAAGATTTTGTGAGACATCTGGCAGAGGGAGGATACAGTGCAGAGCAGATTAAGACAATCCTGCGTTTCACGTCAGAGGTTCCCGTGGATGTGATCGAGAAGAATGTTACTTCGGATATGAAAGCGCATGCAATCAGTAAGGCGCTTCAGGCAGTAAAGGATAGTCTGGCAGAAGCAAAGCAGGCGGTGCCGGAGGAAAACGAAAAGGTAAAAGAGGTGCTTGATTCGATCAGTGAGCAGTTATCGGCTTTATCGCAGAATGCGGAGCTGATTGAGAAGGTCAGTAAAAAGCTGGATGAGATGCCAAAAACTGAGTCGGTGGATGAGGAGAGCATCCGCAAGGAGTATGAAGGAAAGCTGGAGCAGAAAGAAGCAGAACTTTCCACACAGCAGGATCAGCTCAACAAACTGATGAAAACAAAAGCAGAGCTTACCAGAAAACTGGAGCAGATGCAGGAGGAGAATCAGTCGGTTTCTAAACTTCGTGAAAGTATGGATCAGGAAATGGATGAGTACCGGAAGCAGAAAAACCAGATCCTTGATGAGAGAGACGATGCCTTGCGGGAATCACGAAATCTGCGAAAGGAGATGGAAGAGATGAAGCGGACGATCGGAGAACTGGAAAAACAGATCAAAGAAAGGGATAGCAGAGAGTTGGAGCGACAACTTTTGAACCAGACTTATCAGACGCAGTCTGTGGAGGATGTGGAGCGGACGGTGCCTGTGAATGAGGGCGTAGCAGAAGAAAAGAAAAAGACACCAGGATGGCAGGCTGGTTATCAGGCGGTTGTTCCAAACCGTTATGGGGGAACACAGATCGTGCAGATAGAACACATCCGTAAGAAAGGACCGGAGCATCTGTTAGCCCTTGCCGGGAAGAAGTGTTTTCGCAGCAAAGCCAAATATAATCTGATCCAGCAGATGAAAGAAGCAGACCTTTCCAAAAGCCAGATGGAACAGATTCAGGTAGCGATTGAGTCCGGTCTTACGGATACGGAAGTGTCGGACATCATAAACAGTGGCTTTGATGTGGAAGAGATGGCGCAGGCGATTCAGATCCTGCTTGCAGATAAGATGTACCAGTAGGAGGCGGTAATTGATGTCGAGAGAAGAACAGGTAATTGAGGAAAAGTTGGAAAATCTTTTGAATGCGATCATTATCTACCGAGACGTAGAAAAGAAAGCATTGCAGAGGATCACAGAACTTCTTGCTAAGAAGGGAATCACAGTCAGTACATCGGAGTTATCAAAGATGGATGAACAGGCGATCCGTGAGAAACTTCGTGAAACAGCCGAAACAAGAAGGCAGGAAGAAATGGCAGTGGCTGAAAACCATGCCTATGAAGTGAGAGAGGAGGAGCGTGGATGTCGGAGATAAGTGATGCAGTACAGATTATCCGTGTCGGCTACGATACGATTGAGATTGCCATGAAAGTGGGAAGCGGCTCCATTGAGATGATGCAGAAAGCCGTGAATCTTCTGATCGGTCTTTTGGAACATGAAAAGACGATGGGTAAGACCAATCTGAAGGGATTGCTGGAAAAAGGTGGAGACATACAGGTACTTACCTTTGCGGATGAGGACTTAAAAAAGTTTCAGAAGCTGGCAAAGAAATACGGCATTTTATATTCTGTGATGCCGGATGCAGATAGAAAGGATGGAATCACGGAGGTGCTTTTTCATAGTGAAGCGGCACCGAGACTTCGTATGATCTGCCAGAAGTTAAAGAACGGTCGTATGTTTGATATGGACGAATATCTGAAGAATGGCAACGAGGAGCAGTTGAATCAGCTTCTTGATTTTCTGGAGAAAGAAAAAAAGGGAAAAAAGAGTCTCCACACGGATGTAACTGAACCAATCCTTGACGGGCTGATCGAAAAGGTTGGTCACTATGCTATGGAGAAAAAGGCGATCCGTGTGGAGGATATTCAGAATGATTTCCAGATGGAATCCAAGCAGGCTGAAGATGTGCTCCATAAGTTAAAGACGATTGGTGTTGTGTCGGAACCGGACGGACAGGGAAATTATCCGGTGGTGATGGATCAGGAGTCTTTTGAGAAGAGGATCAACAGATACCGGGAATTATCAAACCGGATGCGTCAGATTGCTGCGGCAAAGAATACGGCACTGACAGACATTACGATCACGAAGCAGTTGATCGCTGCGGAGAATGACCATGCGGTGAAAACCAGAGTACCGGGGATGTATGGCAGCAATGTGGGTTATATCTGGATCAGAAAAGAGGACATTATGGAAATTCACAATGGAAAGACGCTTCTTACTTATCTGGATAAGGAAAAGGATTATAAGATCTATTCCGAGGATAACCGTGTCCTTTATACCATGAAGGGAGAAGATTTGTATGCCAAGCATTATGACCGGGTGGAGCGGACGGTCAGAGAAAGATATCAGAAGGTGAAGCAGTCACCGGATAAGAATGTGGTCCGTACCCACAGCGAAGTGAGGAGGAGATAGTCATGCAGACAACAAAGAAGAAACCGAATATTTTGCTGATCGTGCTTGGAGCTGTGCTTGCCTCCTATCTAGGTTATCTTGTGGCAGGAGCATGGAGGGAGGGCATTGAGTTTAATGCTTTCCTGGAACGGTTCGAGATGGTATGTGCCTATCCCTTAAAGGATTATTTTAATGAGTACACATTCCGCATGATAGGCTATGCACTGGCTGCCTATGCGATTGGTGTGGTGATGTATTATACCAGTCAGCGAAATTATATGCCCGGAAAGGAATTTGGTACTTCCAAACTGGCAAATGTGAAACAGGTTAATAAGGTATTAGCGGATAAAGAGGAGACGAATAACCGTATCCTAAGTCGGAATGTGCGTATGAGTCTGAATACCAGACAAACGAAGTTAAATAACAATATGCTGATCATCGGTGGTTCCGGAGCAGGAAAAACCTTCTATGAGGTAAAACCGAATCTGATGCAGATGAACAGTTCTTTTATTATTACCGATCCCAAAGGAGAGATCCTTCGCAGTACCGGAGCGATGTTAAAAGCGAATGGTTACAATGTAAAAGTGATCAACCTGTTGGAGATGGACAAGTCGGATTGTTACAATCCATTCTCTTATATAAGAGAAGAAACGGATGTGGTCAAGCTGATCACAAACATTATGAGTAATACGACACCCAAAGGATCTACTCCGAGTGATCCTTTCTGGGAAAAGGCAGAGGGCTTATTTTTACAGGCTCTCTTTTATTATGTCTGGCTGGAGGAAAAGCCGGAAAAAAGAAACTTTGCTACTGTATTAAAGCTGATGGGAGAAGCGGAAGTGACCGAAAAAGGGAAGCCATCGCCACTTGATGTCCGGATGAAATTTCTGGAGGAAAGCAGTCCGCTTGGCTTAAATCATCCGGCGGTTAAGCAGTATAACAAGTGTATGCGTGGTGCCGGAGATACGGTTCGTTCCATTATTATCAGTGCCAATTCCAGACTGGCAACCTTGGAGAATAAGCAGGTTCTTCGCCTGTTATCGAAGGATGAGCTTAATCTGGCAGAGCTTGGTGTAGGAGTAAATGGAGATGCGGAAACGAAAACAGCATTGTTTTGTGTGATCCCGGATTCGGATAAAACCTATAATTTCATTATCGGTATGCTATATACACAGATCTTTCAGGAGCTGTATTTTCAGGCGGACTTTAACTGTGGAGGCAGACTTCCGATCCATGTCACATTTATGCTGGATGAATTTGCAAATGTTGCCCTGCCGGATGATTATTGTTCCCTGCTTTCTACGATGCGGTCCAGAGAGATTTCTTCTGTGATCATCATTCAGAACTTAGCACAGCTAAAAGCGTTGTTTAAGGACACTTGGGAAACGATTCCCGGTAACTGTGATACGCTGGTGTATTTAGGAGGAAATGAACAGAGTACCCATGAATACATCTCAAAGCTGCTCGGAAAGTCTACGATTGATAAGAAATCCAGTGGCGAAACGAGAGGACGGCAAGGCAGCTCTTCCAGAAACTATGATGTCCTTGGAAGAGAGATTATGATGCCGGATGAAGTACGCAAGATGGACAATAAAAAGTGTCTGATCTTTATCCGTGGATTTGATCCGATCCTTGATGATAAGTTTAGCCCGTTCGGACATCCGATGTTTGCTCAGAGTGCAGATGGTGAGGGAGAGCCGTATGTGCATGTAAGAAATAGCGTGTCGGAAGATTCTGTTACAGAACCGGCATTTACCATCTTAAACGATAAGGCATTATCCTATTATGAGGAGCTGCAGAAAAAAGGGGAACAGGTATATATTGATAAGCTGTCCTATGAGGAATTCTTACTGCTTGGGCAGGTGGATCTAAAGAAACGGTTTATGGATATGGATGAAGCACAGACTGTAGAGGAATTTCATGAGGAACAGGCGAAGGAGCTTATGTATGCACAGGATGAAAAGGAAGAAGCATCTAATAACATTCCATACCGTCTGATGCATATGTCCTTTACGAAGGAACAGAAAGCGGAGTTACAGAGGGCAATGGATGTGCGTGTGCCAAAGGATATCATTCTTTCGTATTTCTATCCGGATACACCGGTCACAAGGATGATGGAGATCCGCAGACAGTACGAAAGTGCACAGTGATGTGTTAGAGAGGAAAGGAGTGATGGATATGCAGACGCATCAGGGAAAGCCTGATTTTATGTAATAACGGGGTATCCCCGATCAGATATAAGAAAGATAAGTGGATGGAGTTGATCCATCCGGTGGAGACAAGCCGGATAGATGAACTCTATCCATTTTTTGTCTCCGTTTTTATTTGGAAAGGAGATTTTGACTATGAGAAATAAGATGAAACGATTTGGAAAGAGAGTGCTTCTGCCGGCAATGGCAGCAACCATAATGACGATGGCAAGTGTATCTACGAAAGTTTATGCCGCCGGAGGAGACGGAGGCGGTACTGCAGCCGTGACAAAGCCTTTAGATAACTTAAAGACTCTGATCATTGCTGTAATTGGTGCTGTAGGTGTCATTATTCTGGCGAAGAATGTGATGGAGTTTGCACAGGCATATCAACAGCAGGATTCTTCTACGATGAATTCTGCACTCAAAGGAATCGTAGCAGGAGTTATGATGGCGGGCATTTCGTCCGTGCTGACATTTCTTGGATTCTAAGAAAGAGAGAGGTGAAATGACATGGACATTTTTAAGCTGGGGGATAAGATCTTAGATCTTCTGAATGTGATCTTCGCATTCTGGAATAATCAGGTATCCCTCGTATTTGCACTTCTTGGTCAGTCACCTACTGCCTTTAAGGACGGAAAACCGTGGGATGTCATTGAAGGACTGGAGCCGGTCTTTGTGGCAGTAGGCTCCTCTTTGGTGGTGCTGTTCTTTGTAATCGGCTTTTGTTCGGAGAGCATCGACATACGGGAGGAGATGCGGTTTGAAGTGATCCTTCGTATTTTGATCCGGCTTGGACTTGCGGAATATCTGGTAGCCAATAATGTCACGATCATGAAAGCGTTTTTCCAGTCGGTGGGAGCATTGGTAGGACTCATTGCCGAGGGGGACAGAATAGAGCTGAAGGTTGCCACAGAGCAGGCGGATGTGATCAAGAACCTTGGTTTTGGAGAAAGTCTGATCATGCTGATCTTAGCATCACTGTTATCCATCATTGTGATCATCTGCGGCTTCTTTTTGATCTACACGGTATATTTCCGCTTCTTAAAGCTGCTTGTGATCGTGCCTCTTGGCTCTATCGCATTTTCAACGATGAGCGGAAACCGGGTGGTGGCACATACCTGTGCGACATACTGCAAGTATTTTCTGTCGGTATGTTTTGAGGCAGTGACGATGGCATTGGCGATCGTGGTATGCAATGCATTTATCAATGCGGGGCTGCCGAGTTTTGCCGGAGATTATGCAGACTGGACGAAAACATTGATTTATTTGTGTGAAATGACTTTTACGGTGGCACTTACTGTGGGGAGTGTGAAAGGAGCACAGAGTTTAACCAGTAAGGCACTGGGATTATAGGAAAGGATGAGAAATATGCCAGAGATTATGAAATATAACAGCGATTTTACAGGAGAGGTTTCTTTGACAGCAACAGTGAGGAGGTATATGAACAATAACCGGCTGTATATTGGGCTGAATGAAGGACCGGATATGTTTGCCAATCTGACGGTAAACATTGACGCACCCTGCCCGGAATATTGTGCGTATGTGGATACCAACAACCTGTCAAAGGCTGAGGAGTTTATAAAAGACAATGAGCTTGGAGAGTTCTCCGGATTCACGGCAGTCAGTGGTTATCATGAATATCCGCTTTATACCTTTGATCCGGACAGGCTCAGAGAAATTGATCCGGATGGAATGCGTTGCTACGAACAGATCAATGGTCTGGAAGCAGAGAAAACAGAAGAAAGAGAACAGGACAGAGGAGGGCGTTAGCATGGTTATTGAAGTAAATAAGAATATTGATAATTACAAGGAATCAGTTGTTCTTGGTCTTACCGCCAGACAACTGATTTTTTCTATTATTTCCCTGATCGTAGGAGGTGGGATCGTGCTTCTTACTTATCCGTATGTGGGGCTGACAACCAGTGCTTACATTGCAATTCCGGTGGTTGCACCGATTGCATTGACCGGATTTTATTCCTACAACGGCATGACTTTTGTGGAAATGATGAAGTTAAAGCTGCACTTTGCTTTTGGCAACCGGACGCTGACTTATATATCCACGGAAGGACAGATGACAGACATTTCGTCAGATCAGGCAGAGAAGGGAAAGCAGAAGAAAGCCGTCAGCACGGATAACAAGGGGGATTTTAAGAAAGCACAGAAAAAGATGATTTTGATGATGATACTGATGGCAGTGTTTATCGCCGTAGTCGGTGTGGCTGCTTATTGGTACAAGTATTTGAGATAGGAGGAGATGCAGATGGGATTATTTGCAGACGGATTTAAGGAGTTAAAAAAGGCGAGTGTGCCATTATATAAGACTCCCAAATCCATTCAGGAAACAATAGAGATTATGAAGGTGGCGGAGAATGGAATTTTTGAAGTGAGCAGAAATCACTTCAGCAAATGTTACCGTTTCCGGGACATTAACTATACCACCACAAATGAGGAGGAGCAGATTGACATTTTTGAGCGATACTGCAAGTTCTTAAATTCACTGGATTGTAACTTTAAGATCACTGTGAACAACAAGAACAAAGACATGCAGAATCTTCGAGAAGAGATTTTATTACAGTATCAGTATGATGAATTCGACAAATTCCGCAGGATCTACAATGAGATCATTGAGGATAAGATCCGAGAGGGCAGACAGGGGATCGAGCAGGAACGTTATCTGACACTGACGATCGAGCGAAAGAACTTTGAGGAAGCAAAGGCACAGTTTGCTACTCTGGAGGCAACAATCCATAAGGCATTTGGAGAACTTGGCACAGACATTGTGGCATTAAGCGGCAATGAGCGGATCAAAGTGCTTCATGATTTCTATCATCTTGGCGAGGAGGAAGGATTTTCTTTTGATCTGAAACACGCCAGAAAAGTAGGAGCGGATTTCCGCAATGATCTTTGTAACGGGATGCTGAAATACTTCCCGGATCATATCGAGGATGAAGGAAAGTATATCCGGGCAATGTTTATTAAAAAGTATCCGAGCAGTCTGTCGGATCGATTCTTAAATGAGATCACATCTCTCCCGGTTCATTCCATTACCAGTATTGATGTGGTTCCGATCCCGAAGGATCTCACCACTAAAACACTGCAGAAAAAGTATCTTGGTATCGAATCTGACATTATCAAGCAGCAGCGTGTGAGAAACAAAAACAATGATTTTTCTACGGAAATCTCATATGCGAAGCGTACCGAGAAAAAAGAAATCGAGGAGATCATGGATGATGTCCGTGAAAACGACCAGTGCCTTTTCTATGTGGCAGTGACATTGATCATTGTGGCAGAGAGTAAGGAGGAACTGGAGAGCGTGACGGAGACAGTGGAAACCATCGGAAAACGAAACTCCGTAACCATTGATACACATTATCTGAAACAGAGAGAGGCATTAAATACGGCACTTCCGATCGGGGTACGACAGGTGGAAACTATGCGTACCATGCTGACACAGTCGGTGGCTGTATTAATGCCTTTTAATGTGCAGGAATTAAATGCCGTCGGTGGAAATTACTATGGAATCAACCAGATCAGTAAGAACATCAATGTGGGGAACCGCAAAGGTCTGATCAACGGCAATGGTTTTATCTTTGGTGTACCGGGTTCCGGTAAATCATTCTTTGCAAAGCAGGAAATGGGAAATGTGTTCTTAAATACGCAGGATGATGTGATCGTTATTGATCCGATGAATGAGTATTTTGACATTGCGGATACATTTGGCGGGGCGATTTTGAATTTATCTGCCTACACGAAGAACTATGTGAATCCGTTAGCTGCCGATCTTGCCCATATAAACGAGAGGGGTATTCGTGATGTGATCGCAGATAAGTCAGAATTTATGTTAAGCCTTTGTGACCAGCTTCTTGGCAACGCATTGAACCAGAAACACCACAGTATCATTGACCGCTGTATTCGTGAATTGTATATGCAGGCGTGGAAAGTAAAGAAAGTCCCTGTTATGACGGACTTTTATCATATTTTGAAGTCACAGAAAGAGATGGAGGCACAAGAGCTTGCTTTATCTTTGGAACTTTTTGTAGAAGGTTCCCTTAATATCTTTAACCATCAGACCAATGTAGATGTGGACAACCGTTTTACAGTATATGGCATTCAGGATCTGGGAAGCCAGCTTGCTCCGGTGGCAATGCTTGTGATGATGGAAGCGATCCAGCAGAGGATCATTGATAATGGAAAGCGTGGTCGTGCGACATGGCTTTATATTGATGAGTGTCATGTGCTCTTAAACAGTGATTATAGTGCGACTTATTTACAGCAGTTGTGGAAAAAAGTGAGAAAGCAGGGAGGTCTTTGTACCGGTATCACTCAGAATGTGGTTGATCTGCTGCAGAACTATATTGCGATGACACTGCTTTCCAACAGTGAGTTTGTAGCACTGTTAAAACAGGCAAATGTGGACAGTGCCAAGTTAGCAGAAGTAATTGGAGTATCGGATGCGCAGCTTCAGTATGTGCATAATTCTCCAAGCGGAACCGGATTGTTGAAATGTGGCAGTGTGGTCATTCCTTTTGACAATCAGATCAGTAAGGACAGTGATCTTTACAAACTGTATAACACAAATATTCATGAGAAGATTGCAATGGGAATGGTTGGTGAGGACAGTATCTTTCATGGGTATCATTCGGATGAGGTAACAGAGGATTTTTCGGAAGCTGACGATGGAACACAGGATTCCGTCTTTACTTCGGATGAATGGAATGGAGATTCTGATTTAGATGAAGCACCGGAAACGGATGTCAAGATCTATGAGCCTGTACGAAGTAAGGAAAAGAAAGAGCAGGATAACTGCTGGCTGATTTATGAATAAGGAAAAGAGAGCCGGAGGAGCAATTCTCCGGTTCTTGTTTTAAGGTGGTGAAGAACGAATGAAGATTAGAAAAGTTGAGGAAAAGCCGATGGTTCTTCATACCCGGAAGAAACCGACGCTTCATATACAGAAGAAAAAGAAACCGGCAGGAAATGATAAATCCAAATCCTATATTCAGGTGCGAGGAAACGGCAGAGCGGATAAAAAAGAAAAAGCAGATTCTTCTGTAAAGGTTCGTAACCGAAAACTCTATACGATGGCATCTGTCAGTGTGAAAAAGGCATCGGAGCAGATGGATGGAGGGGAGGAGATCCGGGATAGTGTGGAAATGATCCAGACGGCATTCTATCCGGTGCAGATGGCAGCCGAAAAAGGAATACAACTTTACCGGAGAAAGAAGCAGCGGGACAGAAGGAGTCAGAAAAAGAGAAGCAGCAGAGTACATTCTGATACGGAACATGCTCAGGTTTCCAATAAAATGCGAAGAAAGGCGGCTGGTAAGAAAGAGACAGGCAGGAAGGGACAGAAGAAAAGCAGGCAGAGCGGTTCCGGTGTCCACTCTTTTGTGAAAAGTCAGATGTTGAATTCGTTTCTGGATAAATTTTCAACAGAGAAAGAGTTTTCTCAGGACGGATTGATAGAAGGCACAACAAAAACGGCAAAGACTGCTGTGCTGATGGCTGTGCAGATGATTATGACGGCATTAGCTCCGGTTTTATTAGGACTTTTTGCGGTGGTTGGGATTATTGGGGTGATCGTGGTTGCGGTGATCGCAGTAATTTATAATTCACCGTTATCCATCTTTTTTCCACAGCCGGATACGGGATATGACAGTCCACGCACCGTGCTTTGTGAATATTACAAGGAATTTAACGATCAGATCATGAAATTGGAAAAGGATGATTATGTCATCACTTATCAGAACACGGAAGATGGTGCTCCGGTGTCTAACTTCAATGATACGCTTATGGTGTATATGGTGAAGTACGGGACCGGGCAGGCTGGATTTGTGATGGATGAAGAGGGGAAGAAGAATCTGAAAAAGGTGTTTGATGAGATGAATTATTATGATTCTTCCAGCAGCACGGCACAGATTCCGGCAGGGGCATCTTTGGGAGAAGTAGTGACTACCGGATACTGCAGTTGTTCCATCTGCTGCGGTCAGTGGGCGGGAGGTCATACGGCATCCGGAACGGTTCCAAAAGGTAATCATACACTTGCCGTGGATGCCCACAGTCCGAAAGTGCCGATGGGAACAAAGATTGTAATGAATGGTCATACCTATAAGGTAGAGGATACCGGAAACTTTGCAAGATATGGGACGGACTTTGACATTTATTTTGATACTCATGCCGAGGCGCAGGCATGGGGAAAACGGAAAGTAAAGGCATATCTTGCAGATGGTGATGAAAACACGGTTGAGGTTTCCATGTCCGGAACATTGGTGCACAACCTGACTTATGAGGACTATATCGCTCTTGATAAGTTAGATGATGACCAGGTGAAGTTATTAAAAGAAATGATGGATTCGGATCTGTGGAATTCTTACTATGATGTAGCAGGTGGTGGAGCCGTGGCAGAACTTGCCATGACAAAGATCGGGTGCCATTACAGTCAAGAAAGACGATATGAGGAAGGGTACTATGACTGCAGTTCACTGGTGCAGAGGCTGTATAAAGAGGTTGGTATCAATCTTCCGGCAACTGCTTCCACACAGGGAGAATACTGCTATCAGAATGCCATGATCATCAACAAAAAGGATTTGAAACCGGGAGATCTGATCTTTTATTCGTATAAAGAAAACGGAGAATTTCGGAATATCTCTCATGTAGCAATCTATGTTGGGGATGGAAAGATGGTACATGCAGCGAACGAAAACCGGGGTGTGGTGTTAGATCCCCTTCGGACAAACCATGTGGTATTTTATGCCAGACCGTATTAGCGGCTGGCAGATGGAAAGGAGCAAAAAGATATATGAGCGTAGATTATAAAGCAAGAATTATTTACGCCGATGTCATTGATAAGGTTACAAAGACAGAAGAAGCATGGAAAGATGTGTGCAGGCTGGCAGGGCAGATCTACCGTTATGAGTTTGATAATGTCTTAATGGTATATGCCCAGAAGCCATCTGCAACATTGGTGGCAGACTATGATTCATGGAAAAAGGTAGACCGTTATGTGAAACGGGGTAGCAAGGGAATTGTGGTGTATCCATCAAGGGCACTTAGTAAGTCCTATATCCGGCATGTCTTTGATATCAGTGATACCGGAGGGAGAAAAAGAGAGCTGACATGGAGTCTTGCAGGAGATAATCTGGAGCAGTTTGTCAGTTATCTGGAAGAGACAGGAGCAGTAGAAAAGCATGAGGGGAATCTAAAAAAAGACCGAATGTTTGTTCTAAAAGACTTTACAAAATCACAAATAGAAGGCATAATAAAAGAAGATTTCAGAGAGCGTTTTTCTGAGGTCGAAACGCTTACAGGGCGTGTGATAATTGGCGAAGAGAAAGAAACGCCGGAGCTTGCGGCACGGGAACTGATCTATAACAGTATCCTCTATGTCGTGGGAACAAGATGTGGTTTTGACTTGTCTAGCAAAGAACAAGATTTGAGTCAGATTGTAAATATCAAAAGAGAAGATGATATTTACGCACTTGGTACTCTGGTATGTGACGTCTCCTGTACTGTTCTTAGAAACATTAACCACAGTATATCGCAGATGAAGCGAGAAAGGAGTATGCAGCATGGATACGATCGAGCTGACTTATCACGAAGGGAAGGACGGAATGCTGTATCCGAACATCACAGCGGAGCCGGACACAGGACGGACACTAGGGAAGTTCGGAATCATGGCAGCGGATTATCTGAAGGAGAATTATTACAGCCGTTACCGCAGTCTGATCCGGTTCGGGAGACTGACGGAAGTATTGTCGAAAGTGGAGGAGGAAGCGAACCAGCTTCTGGAGCAGATAATGGAGAAGTATCTGAAAAGCCACAAACCGAAAGATCCGGCATCGACCATGGAGATGTGGGAGATCCGGGAGCAGGGACAGCGGCTGGCAGAGGAGATCGTTCTTCACCAGATCGTGAACAAATATCACTAGAAACCGAACAAGAACTGAATAGAGAGCTGAATGAACTGGATTCATTTGGCAGTGAAGAAAGAGAAGCCACTTATCATCAGGCTTCTCTTTTTGAGTTTATGGGGACACCAGCAGTCGGACTTCCTGATCGTGCTGCCAGTACATTTATGGATGAACTGAGAGCACAGGAAGAAGCTGCCAGAGCATCGGGAAAATATACCTACCTCAATCCCAAAAAGGAGAAAAACATTCCTCATGAATTTGTGGTGCAGACATTGCTTCGCGGCAGTGGCTTTCAGAATGGAAAAGAGAGAATTTATGGATTTTATCAGAACATTACAGATAAAAAGGAAAGAGTGTCAGCCATCCGGAAGGAATATGGGCAGGGTGGTGCCGGCTGGCCACTGGAAGGTTACGGACTGCATGGATATGATACCTTTCATGGGAAAGGACTCCGGCTGCAGTGGAGAGATGAGGAAGGCGAAAAGGAAGGTTATGTAAGCTGGACAACCATTGAGGCAGAGATCGGTGCACTGATCTTAACCGGGGACTATTACCAGCCTGTGATAAAGGAGGATATCGAACCGGATTACGAGGAAGAAGATGAAGTCATTGATGCAGAGTATCGGGAGATTCTTGAAGAGGAGGAGCATGAGCTTACCGATGATGAGATTGAGGAAATCTTAGAGGAAGACCGCAGGCGGGCGGATGAACGCTATGAGGCAGAGCATCCCGAAGAATATCCGGTAGAGAATTATCACATGGATTCTTTTACGGAAACCCATGCCGGTCCCAAGGCACGATTTGACTGGAACATTACGGCGATCAAAACCTTGAAAAAGGTGGAGAGTGAACACCGTCCGGCAACGGTAAAAGAACAGGATATTTTAGCCCGGTATGTCGGCTGGGGCGGACTGCCGCAGGCATTTGATCCGGATAACGATAGTTGGAAACAGGAGTATGAACAGTTAAAGGAGTTATTAACGGAGGCAGAGTATCGGGCGGCAAGAGAAACCGTGACAGATGCGTTTTATACACCGCCGGAGATAGCCGGGGTAATGTATCAGGCATTATCGCAGTTTGGATTCACCAAGGGAAATATTCTGGAGCCGAGCATGGGTATTGGTAACTTTTTTGGAAGTATGCCCAAAGAGATGGAAAGAAACTGTCAGCTATACGGTGTGGAAAAGGATGATATCAGTGGTCGTATTGCAAGACTGCTGTATCCAAAAGCGGATATCCGGATAGCAGGATTTGAGACGGTAGATTATGAGGATAACTTCTTTGATGCCGTCATTGGAAATGTGCCGTTTGGAGATTTCAAGCTGTATGACCGCAAGCACAATGCGATGGAGTTTAAGGTACACGATCACTTTATTGCAAAGTCGATTGATCATGTGCGACCGGGAGGTATTGTGGCGGTAATTACCACAAAGGGAACATTAGATAAGCAGAATAGTACGGTGCGTAAATATCTTGCACAAAGGGCAGAACTCATAGGAGCAATACGACTTCCCAATACTGCTTTTAAGGCAGATGCCGGAACGGAAGTGACCAGTGATATTCTATTCTTTCAGAAACGGGAGAGAAAGATTGTGGCAGAGCCGGACTGGGTGCATCTTGGACTGACAGAGGATAAAATCCCGGTCAACAGCTATTTTGTGGAGCACCCTGAGATGATCCTGGGGTACATGATACGGGATACAGGAAGGTTTGGAGAAAACAGTAATCTGACAGCCTGTGTCAACGACAATCCGGATTTTGACCTGCAGGAAGCACTTTCCCACGCGGTTTCTAATATTCATGCTCAGATCACCGATTTTGAACGCACGGTAGAGGAGGGGGAAGAACCGGAGGAATATCTTCCGGCAGATCCTGATGTGAAGAACTTTACCTATACATTCATTGATGGTGTTCTCTATTTCCGGAAGGACTCACGAATGGTCAGACAGGAGGTGGGAGATAAGGTGTTTGAAAGAATTAAGGGCATGGATGCCATACGTACCGCTACAAGACATTTGATCGACATTCAGTTGTCTGGGTGCAGTGAACAGGCATTAAGACAGGCACAGGAGAAATTAAATACCGTATATGACCAATTTACAAAAAAATATGGTTATATCACAGCAAAGGGTAATGCCAGAGCCTTTCGGGACGATGGTGATTACCCTTTACTTTGTTCATTGGAAATGGTGGATGAGGACGGCGTGGTGTCAAAGGCAGATATGTTTACCCGGCAGACCATTAAGGCAAAGCAGGCAGTGGATCATGTGGAAACAGCCGTAGAAGCACTGAATGTATCCGTGAATGAATTTAACGGTGTAAACATCGCATTTATGCTTAGTATTTATCAGCCGGATCTGACTTTAGTAAAAGAGAAGCTGGCAAAAGAGAATGGCACCACACCGGAGGAGATTTGTTTTTCAGATGATCTGGCAGCAGAGCTCTCCAGAGCAAAACTTATTGAGGAGCTGAATGGACTGATCTTCTTAAATCCGATGGAGTATAACGAACACGATCCGGATCATGGATGGGAAACAGCAGACGAATACCTGTCCGGCAATGTCCGGGATAAGCTGCGGCTTGCAAATGCTGTGGCAAAGGAACATCCGGACCTGTTTGCGGATAATGTGACTGCCTTAGAGCAGGTACAGCCGAAAGATCTGGATGCATCCGAGATTGATGTGCGTATCGGAACAACATGGATCGAGCCGGAAGATTATGAAGCGTTTATTTTTGAACTTCTTGACACACCACGCCGGTCACGGGCAGTACGGAGTACCTACTATAGTTCCGGCATACAGATTCATCTGAATAAATATACGATGGAGTGGTTTATTGAGAATAAGTCATATGACAAATCCTCGGTGGCTGCCAGTAAAACCTATGGTACTTCCCGTATGGATGCTTATACGATCTTTGAGACAACGCTGAATCTCAGAACCGTAACCGTGCGTGACCGCATTGAGGATGGAGATGGCAGATACCATTATGAGATCAATCAGAAGGAAACGATGCTTGCAAGAGAGAAGCAGAATCAGATGAAAGAAGCCTTTAAGGAATGGATCTTCGCAGAACCGGAGCGGCGTAATAAGTATGTGAATTATTATAATGAAACATTTAATAATGTCCGGCTTCGGGAATATGATGGCAGTCATTTGGAATTTCCGGGGATGAATCCGGATATTCATTTGAAACCGCATCAGGTTAATGCGATCGCCAGAGTGCTGATGGGAGGAAACACGCTGTTAGCACACTGTGTTGGAGCGGGAAAGAGCTTTGAGATGATGGCAGCATGTATGGAACAGAAACGGCTTGGTCTTGCAAATAAGACAGCGATGGTTGTGCCAAAGGCATTGATCGGGCAGACGGCAAGTGAGTTTTTAAGGCTTTATCCGTCAGCAAACATTCTGGTGGCAACCGAGCGGGACTTTGAAAAGAGCAGGCGGAAACAGTTTATCTCAAGGATTGCGACAGGAGATTATGACTGTATCATTATGAGCCATTCGCAGTTTGAAAAGATTCCTATTTCACCGGAGCGCAAGGAGGCGATGATCCGGAAACAGATTGAGGAGATTACCCATGCGATTGATGAGATGAAGTCACAAAACAGTGAGCGGTGGACGATCAAACAGATGGAATCACAGAAAAAGCGGCTTGAGGAGCAGATCAAAAAGATGACCTCGGAAGAGAGGAAAGATGATCTGATTACCTTTGAGGAGCTTGGTATTGATTCTATTATGGTCGATGAGGCACATGCGTTTAAGAACCTTGCCATCTTTAGTAAGATGAATGTTTCCGGTATTACCGGGACCGGTAGCCAGAGAGCCATGGATATGTTTTTGAAGTGTGAATACATCAACGAATTAAATGGTGGCAGGGGCATCGTATTTGCAACCGGAACACCGATCAGCAATACGATGTGCGAGATGTATGTCATGCAGAGTTTCCTGCAGAAAGATACCTTGGAGCAGCTAGGCATTTATCACTTTGACAGTTGGGCGGCAAACTTTGGAGAACAGACCACAGCGTTAGAGCTTACTGTTGAGGGAAGCGGATTTCGTTTTAAGACGAAATTTAATAAGTTTACAAATCTGCCGGAGCTTATGAATTTGTTCAAAGAGGTGGCAGATATTCAGACAAGGGACATGTTGGACCTGGATGTGCCGGCACTTCGTGGCGGTAAGTATATCATCGTGGAGAGTGAGCCGGACTGGTATGTGAAGCAGGTCATGGAGGAATTTGTTGCAAGGGCAGAGCGTATCCGAAGCGGAGGGGTTGATCCCAGTGAGGACAATTTTTTAAAGATCACTCATGAGGCAAGGCTTCTCGGTACGGATGCACGGCTGTTGATGCCGGATGCACCGAACAATGTTGATGGAAAGCTTAATAAGGTTGTGGAAAATGTGCTGTATGAATACCGGAAAGCAGAGCAGGAGGGTATCATTGGCACACAGCTTATCTTTTCCGATATCGGTACACCAAGATCCGGTTGGAAGGAAGAGATGCTTAACGTTTCATGGGAAGAGGCAGATACCTTTGATGTGTATAATTATCTGAAAACAGAACTTGTAAAGCAGGGTATCCCGGCGGATCAGATTGCATTTATTCATGATGCCAAGACTGACGCTGCAAGGGATGCCCTTTTTCGGTTTGCGCGCCATGGGCGCGCTCTAACGGGTGTAAGTCCCGAACACGCCCAGATAGTGGGAAGTGTATAG
>CAKREB010000023.1 GCA_934317005.1 uncultured Lachnospiraceae bacterium | reverse complement strand
TTTTAGTACATCCAAGTGCTGAAACCCTTGATTTTCCTGCATTCTTACTTATCAATAGACTTCATTGTCGGGAACAACAACACATCCCTGATTGCAGGTGAGTTTGTCATCATCATTACCATACGGTCAATACCAAATCCAATACCACCTGTTGGAGGCATACCGATACTAAGTGCATTTAAGAAATCCTCATCTGTATGATTTGCCTCATCATCACCAGCTTCAAATGCCTTTTCCTGCTCTGCAAAGCGTTCTCTCTGATCAATTGGATCGTTTAACTCAGAATATGCATTAGCCATCTCCCATCCATTCATAAAGAACTCAAAACGCTCTACATAGTCCGGATTTTCCGGTTTTTTCTTTGTCAGTGGAGAAATCTCGATTGGATGATCCATAACAAATGTAGGCTGGATCAAATGTTCCTCTACATACTCTTCAAAGAAGAGATTTAAAATATCACCCTTCTGGTGTCTTTCCTCAAATTCAATATGATGCTCTTTTGCAAGCTTCTTTGCTTCCTCTGTATCTTTTACTTCGTTAAAATCAACATTTGCATATTTCTTAACAGCATCAACCATAGTAATGCGTTCAAAAGGCTTAGAAAGATCCATTTCGTGTTCGCCATAGGTAATCACCTCTGAACCGGTTACTTCCTTAGCGACATAGCGGTAAAGCTTTTCTGTCAGATCCATCATACCGTGATAGTCTGTATAAGCCTGATATAACTCCATCAAAGTAAACTCAGGATTATGTCTGGTATCCAGTCCTTCATTACGGAACACACGACCAATCTCATAGACACGTTCCATACCACCAACGATCAGACGCTTTAAGTAAAGTTCCAAAGAGATACGAAGCTTCAAGTCTTCATTCAATGCATTGAAATGTGTTTCAAATGGTCGTGCTGCGGCACCACCAGCATTTGATACAAGCATCGGAGTTTCCACTTCCATAAAGCCTTCCTGATCCAGATAGCGGCGAATGCTGCTCAATACCTTAGAACGCTTGACAAAAGTATCTTTCACATCCTCATTCATGATAAGGTCAACGTATCTCTGACGATATCTGGTATCTGTATCCGTAAGACCATGATATTTTTCTGGAAGAATCTGTAAACTCTTAGAAAGAAGTGTCACTTCCTCTGCATGAACGGAAATCTCGCCGGTCTTTGTCTTAAAGACAGTACCTTTGATACCTAAAATATCACCGACATCATATTTCTTAAAGTCCTTGTAGCTATCCTCTCCTACGGAATCTTTTGCCACATATGCCTGAATTTTTCCCTGTAAATCCTGAATATTACAGAAAGATGCTTTTCCCATGACGCGCTTAAACATCATTCTTCCTGCTACGGAAACAGTCTTTCCTTCCAGTTCGTCATACTGCTCTTTAATCTCTGCAGAATGATTGGTTACATCATATTTTGTAATTACAAAAGGATCTTTTCCTTCCGCCTGTAATGTATCTAACTTTTCTCTTCTAACCTTCAAGAGCGCATTTGTATCCTGCTCTTTGTTCTGTGCCTTCTGTCCTGCCACTTTATCGGTTCTCCCTTCATTAAAATCATATTACCAACTGCTAATTACTGAATCGCAGATTTCTGAATCTCAAGAATTTCATATTTGACCATCTCACCTGTAGGAGATTCAATCTCAATAATGTCACCAACCTTCTGACCGATCAATGCCATACCAACCGGTGACTCGTTTGAAATCTTACCATTCAGGCAGTCTGCCTCTGTAGAACCAACAATTTTATATTCCATTTCTTCATCGAATTCAATGTCTTTTAATTTTACCTTGCATCCAACATTGATCACATTAACATCAACATCTTCTTCTACTACTACTTCTGCATTTTTCAGAATATTATCAATCTCTTCAATACGAAGCTCAATGTCACGCTGCTCGTCCTTAGCCGCATCATACTCGGCGTTCTCCGACAAGTCACCCTGCTCTCTGGCTTCCTTAATCTTGACGGCAACCTCTTTACGTCTGTTTACTTTTAAGTCCTGTAATTCATCTTCCAACGCCTTCAGACCTTCGTAGGTCAAAATGTTCTTCTTATCTGCCATCTTAATTCCTCCACTTTCTTCTATGTTTGACGTTTTTTCTGTAATACGCCAATTATGCGTTATAACAAGACGCACTAAATATCATCTCATTATAACGCATTTTTTTACTCTCGTCAACTCTGCCCTGCTATATGCACTATTTCTTTAATACATTTTCAACGAATATTCTCCTGTAACCTTCATCCTCAAAAGACCTTTATGGTCACCAGATATCTGCAGGCTACATAACTCCTTCATTTGTCAGGCGGCTTCCTGTTGCTACACTTCCATCTGCAAAACTTGTTCGGAATGGTGCTGCCGGAATGCCATTTGTTCCAAAAAGTGCAATCTCCTGATAGTTTGTCCAACAGTAACGCGCATACTTAGGCTGCCCTACTTCCTTTGCCTGCAATACAATACGATCACCCTCTATTGTGCAATCTGCTGCATAGTACTTTTTGTCATCACCAGCCAGTTCAAAGCCCTTTACCTCCCCCTGACATACAAAACCATCACAATGCTCAAATGTGATTGTCATCTGGTTTGCATTTACGAAGTAGTCATGATAGATTGGGCCAAAAGCGTCCTCTTCCTTTCCAACATGATATACAGAATAAAACGCCTGCAATGCTAAACGCTTACCTACAATATCTTTTTTCGTCGGATGAATATTTCCATACTCTCCATTTTCCAGAATAACTGCAATGCCGGTATTTTTTATCGTCTGATATACCCGCATCTGTGCCTCACGGATCAAAGGCCAGTTTTTATAATCCGGTTCATCCATATTTTGGAACACAGGAAGCTGTACTAATAAGAACGGAAGTGTTTCATCCTTCCAATCACCACGCCATTGCCTAATCAGAGCTGACAGCAATTCATAATATGTGGCAGGCTTATGATCGTCTTCTTCTCCCTGATAATACAAAAATCCGGATAAGGTATATGGGCACACTCTGGAAAGCATCGTTTCATACAAGCCGCCCGGACGAAATTCCGAATACGGTCCCATCGGTCCCGGATATCTATTTTCACCAAACAGGCTGATTGCTTCATCCCATGTTGGATTTTCGCACGTTTCATAGTAGTGTGACACATTTTTTTCAAATTCTGTCTGATACGCAATGTATTCCTCGCGCTCCTTCAAATATTCCTCAAAAATCTGATCCTTTACAATCCGGTCATACTCTTCTACATAAGAAGCAGTTGCCTTGCTCTGTTCCAGCATCTCCCTACTCATCCAGCAGGAGGCAGATGTTCCTCCCCAGTTACAGCCAATGATACCAACCGTAACTCCAAGCTTTTTTGAGAGCTCTTTTGCATAATAATAAGCTACTGCTGACCATTTTCCTGCAGTTTCCTCACTTGGACACTCCCATGTACTATCCTTTTGTGCCTGTTCAAACACTTCACTTTCAAAAGAGTACTTTGGCACATAATAATATCTTATCTTTTCACTGCAAACACGCTTTAATTCTTCTTTTCCCTCAAAACTATTCTGCAACTCTAACTCCATATTTGACTGACCACCCGCCAGCCAGACCTCGCCAAGCATAATATCTTCAAATGAAATAGTTTCTGTGCCATCTGATACCGTCATCGTATACGGTCCGCCCTCTTTCATTGGTGGCAGCTCTGCATAAAATGTTCCATTATTTACTTTTTCAGATACAGAAACACCATTTAAGGTAAGTGTAACAGCTTCTTTATCACACTCTCCCCAAAAAGCAATTCTCTTGTTTCTCTGCAATACCATATGATTTGAAAATACCGGTGCTAATTTTAACATATTCCTCTCCATTCCGCTGTTTTTTGAAACAGCATCTATTATCTTTTTATAATAAAACGCATTACCTTTTTGTTACCTGCCTTATCAATCGCAACCAGTTTATATGCACCTTTTTTAGTAATCCTTTTACCGGATTTTATACTTTTTCCATTCAGTTTAATTGACTGAATACCAGATTTATCACTAACTTTGACCATCACTGTCTTTTTATATACACCTTTATTCTTAACTCCACGAACCGTCGGTGCCGTTTTATCCAAGTTAAAAGAGAGCACAACAGTATTTCCAAGCTTATCTTTTGCGGTCAATGTATGCCTACCTTCTTTAAAAGACTTCATACTATAATACGTTACAATCTTACCATCTTCACCGATGTCCATCCGCTGCTGTTTAGAAATCTCCTTACCGTCTACTGTAATGCTTTGGATACCCGCCTGTGTATCTGAAATATAAACCTTTGTATTTGCTCCACAAAGTCCATTATCCGTCAAATTTTTTATAGTCGGCGCGGCTTTATCTACCTCATAATATACTGTTTTTTGCGTACCATCTGCTTTTTTCATGCAAAGTTCGTAAGCACCACTCTTTTCAGATGTAACAGTTTTCTGTACTGTTACTCCATTCAGGCTTGCCGTCACATTCTCCGGAAGCTGATATGATACTGTCCTTCCATAAATAATACCACTTGTAACTCCTTCCACGGCAATATCATTTTCACAGGAAGCTTCTATTGTCAGATTTTCATCCGGATATGCCGGAACCGTAAATGTAACTTTTGTTCCATCCTCTGACAAGACAGCACCTTCTGTAAATCGGGTAATCTTTGTATCAAACTTTACAGAAAATACAAGCTTTGTCTTCTTAAGCTGAGTCTTCATATCGTCTAAACCGGCCTTTTTTAATTCTTCATCCATGTCTTTACTAAAAATCTGTTGTAAAGAATCATCCATATTTATCTTCGAATTGATTGCCGGAATAGCAGCCTTAAAATTAGTTTCTGATACGCTTACAAAATCATTACCTGTTGTTTCCGCGCGAAGCAGGGAAAGAGATAGTGCCTGCATAACACTTGCGGTATCATCACCATTCACATATTCCATGTGATAAAACTTTGGAATACTCGAAAACGTTAAAGAATCCCCTTTCTGTCCATCTGCTGCAAAGTATTCTTCGCTGCCATTTTGAACAACAGTATATCCCATCTCTTTCATTTCATCTACGATATCTGACTCTGTCTTTGTCTTGCCGTCTACCTTATAAAGCTTTTGCAAACATTTAACCATTTCCTGTTTTGGATACAAAATCTGTGCTGACAAAGTACCGGAGCCATCCTTATGAACCTGTATGTTCTCCTCTATCCTCATGCAACCTGTCAACAGCACTCCAAACATCATAAACAGCATACAAACCAATATTAATTTCTTTTTCATAAATCCCTCATTTCTATATGTATTCCCTATTGATAATGTAATAAGAGGCTTGCGGTTTGTCTGTCTTGTACCTGTACATAACCAAATACAGCGTCCTCCTCTTCCCATTCTGAATACATATCATATATCCCCCATGCCTTATGATATTTACAAGTTACATCAGCCATTTTACTCTCTTTTGCAATTGATAGCAAGACTTTCCTTGCATTCATTTGCTTCAAAAGGTATACTTATCATACAGATATATTTTATAGTAGAGGAGAGTATTCTATGAAAAAAAAGTCAAAAAATATTTTGATCATCAGTGTAGTTCTTGTTATTATCCTTGGTTTATTTCTATCTTTCTATTTTTTGAAAAGAATAAAGCTTTATGACGATGACAACATAACCGGAAACACCAGTGGCAATCTTCTAAACGGAGGGCTTTTCTGCGAAACGGGAGATACTATCTATTTTGCCAATCCATACGACCAAAATATGCTGTACTCTATGAATTCTGATCTTAGCAACGTTAAGAAAGTTTCCGATGACAATGTAAGCTACTTAAACATTGCCGGAAAATACATGTTTTACACCAAACGAAATGATAAAAAACAAATAGATTCCGATACCTTTATGGCTTTAAGCTGTACCGGATTATACCGGGCTGATTTAAACGGCAATAATGTTTCTCATCTTTACAAAGAACCAACACAGGTAGCACGTCTTCTTGGCAACTACGTTTATTATCAACATTATGATCAAAAGAAGGGACTTTTGCTGTATCGGGCAAAGATTGACGGTTCGGAAGACAAAATGCTGTTAGAGGATTCCTGCGCACCATATGCTGCTGCCAATGGAACAATTTATTTTACCGGATCGACAAAGGATCATGCCATTCATTCCATTAAAACAGATGGTTCTAACGATACAACTGTTTTGAGTGGAAATTATACCGGACTCAGCATGCAGGGCGATTATCTTTATTTTATGGATATGTCTGACAACTACTCTCTAAAGCGTGTAGCAATAAGTGGCGGTAATCCGGAAACTTTAATTTCCGATCGGCTTGCTACATATAATGTAAGTGAAAATGGAAACACAATTTATTGCCAGATTGATAACGGCTCTGACAATGGGCTTTACGAATACGACATCACATCCGGCTCATTGAATCTCCTATCGTCCGGAGATTACAATTACCTGCATCTGACAAATGAATATTTATTCTACGAAACATTTGATCAGAGCAAGTTATATATTCTTGATTTGGCTACAAACCAATCAGAAGAATGGATGTGGGAAAAGAAAAAATAACAGAAAAGAAAATGCAATCATCATTCCTCAGAAAGTATGATTGCATTTTCTCTTTTTAGTGCTATAATGATTGATATGCAGATATGGTTCATCGGTAGAACGCTAGCTTCCCAAGCTGGAAAGGCGGGTTCGACTCCCGTTATCTGCTTTTTTATTTCTATTTCACACAACCAATCAGTTCCCGAATATCATCGATCTTATTATCCTGCATAAATTTCTCAATTCCGTGGATAATGTCTGTCGTAGCAGTTGGATTATGAAAATTAGCAGTTCCAACAGCCACCATCGTAGCTCCTGCCATAATAAATTCCAAAGCATCCTCTGCAGTAGCAATTCCTCCCATACCAAGAACCGGTATATTTACGGCATTGGCAGCCTGATATACCATACGGACAGCCACCGGTTTTACTGCCGGGCCGGACATTCCACCGGTTTTATTGGCAAGTGCAAATGTCCGTCGATTAATATCAATCTTCATGCCGGTCAAAGTATTGATCAAGGAAACAGCATCCGCTCCACCTGCCTCTGCAGCCTTCGCCATCTGTGCAATATCAGTGACATTTGGACTTAACTTCATAATAACCGGTTGCTTTGCCTTTTGTTTAATCTGATCTGTAATTTTTTCGACCAGTTTAGGATCCTGACCAAAAGCGATTCCACCGGCTTTTACATTTGGGCAGGAAATATTGATTTCCAACAGATCCACCGGCTCACCGGCAAGTCTTTCCACAACCTCAATATATTCCTCCGGTGTTTTTCCACAAACATTGACGATAATCTTTGTATCATATTTTTTCAAAAACGGAATATCTCTTTTTACAAACAGATCAATCCCCGGATTTTGTAAACCAATCGCATTTAACATGCCGCCATACGTTTCACAGATACGAGGTGTTGGATTGCCTGGCCACGGAACATTTGCCACACCCTTTGTTGTCACTGCACCAAGAAGATTCAGATCAACAAACTCGTCGTATTCTGCACCGGAACCAAATGTTCCGGAAGCTGTCGTCACAGGATTTTTCATCGTAACTCCCGCAAAATCAACAGAAAGGTTCATTTGTCTTCCTCCTTATAATTCAATTTCCTGTGCGTCAAACACAGGACCATCCTTGCAAACCCGCTTATTGTTTACATTACTGTGTGCATCCTTGTCTTTTGACTGGCAAACGCAGGCAAGACAGGCACCGATACCGCATGCCATCTTCTCTTCCATCGAAATCTGCGCAGCAATCTTCTTTTCCTCCGAAAACGCTTTGACACCACGAAGCATAGGAATCGGTCCACATGCATAGATTGTATCTGCCTCCAGATTGTTTGCACGGATTGCATCAATTACATTTCCCTTTGTTCCGACACTGCCATCCTCTGTTGAAACATATACCTTTGCATATGGTTCGAACTCTTCCTTCAAAAACTGGTCAGCATTTCTGTAACCAAGAACCACACTGACTTCCCCTTTTAATTCTTTTGCCAGTGCAAGCATCGGTGGAATCCCAATACCGCCACCGATCAAAATGCTTCTTCCTTCTTTGCAGGTAAATCCATTGCCAAGAGGACCAACCACATCAATCGTATCTCCTACATCATATGTCGAAAATTCTTCTGTTCCTTTTCCTGCAATACGATATACAATACGAAGCATGCTCTCCTTGCGGTCGATCTCACAGATGCTGATCGGTCTTGGCAAAAGTCTGCTTCCCTCTTTACAATATAATGAAATAAACTGTCCCGGAACTGCCGCAGCCGCTACATCTGCATCCTTTGGAAACTTAAGCCACATACTGTAAATTCCGTCTGACAGCATCACCTGACTGGTGATAACTGCTGTGCTTTTCTTTTTATCAGCCATATTTCTCTCCATTTCTATATCTTCACACACTTACTTTATAAGAATTTGCTGTTATGGTGCTGAGAGAATGCGCTGGCATTCTCTTTTTTACTTTATACGAAATTGCTCGTACAGTAGTGGTACACCAACAAGAATTTCTCCGAAATTCTTGCCAGGGCACCAGCGCTGGCGGTGCCCTTTTTTACTTTCCCAGTGCTCCATTAATATCCGCAATCATATCCACTACAGCCTGACGGGATGCATCTGCATAGTTTAAGGCACCAAACTTCTGATACTCCTCTTTCTTATAAGCTGCAATGATTCCTCTGGAAGAATTAACGATTGCGCCAAGTCCATCTTCGTTAAAGTAAGGAGCAAGATCTTTGGCTGTACCACCCTGTGCACCATAACCCGGAACCAGAATATATGTCTTTGGCATCAGCTTGCGAAGTGTCTTACCCATTTCCGGATACGTTGCGCCGATTACACATCCAACATTGCTGTATGTGCTTCCCATGCACTGCTCTCCCCACTCAACTACTTTCTTTGCAACAAGCTCGTAAAGTGGTGTCCCATCTACCTTCTGATCCTGGAACTCTCCACTGGATGGGTTTGAAGTCTTTACCAATACAAAGATTCCCTTGTTTTCTTCTTTGCACACATCAACAAATGGATTAACTCCATCGCTTCCAAGATATGGATTGACAGTTACAAAGTCCTCATCAAATCCTGCATACGCTGTTCCACCTACCATGACTTTTCCAAGATGACCTACCGCATATGCCGTAGAAGTAGAACCAATATCTCCTCTCTTGATATCTCCGATCACAACAAGTCCCTTTTCCTTACAATAATCCACTGTTTTCTTAAAAGCAATCATTCCCGGAAGGCCAAACTGCTCATACATGGCGATCTGTGGTTTTACTGCCGGAATCAAGTCGTAAGTAGCATCAACAATCCCTTTGTTAAACTGCCAGATTGCCTCTGCTGCTCCCTCTAATGTTTTTCCATATTCTTCAAATGCTTCCTCCTGTATATACTCCGGTACATAGTTTAACATTGGATCTAATCCAACGACGATTGGTGCATTTTTCTCTGTAATTTTCTGAATCAACTTATCAATCATACTAATCCTCTTTTCTGCGCACTTCCTAATTTATATCTGTCTTCCTTATATCTACAGCCAGATTCCACCTGTGCGCTGTGATTTCCTCTGTCTGTTATTTACCATCATGCATTACCGGTCATCACACTTTTACCGTTGATAAACTACTGCTCCATCGACGATCGTCACATCTACTCTTCCATAGACTTTTTTCCCGGCAAATGGTGTATTCTTTCCTTTGGAGAAAAACTCATCCGGATCAATTGCATATTCTGTGTCAATATCTGCAATCACAATATCTGCTGCACATCCCTCCGAAAGAGTCCCCTTGTCAATTCCAAGAACCTTTGCAGGATTACAGCTCATCTTTTCTACAAGCTGCGGCAGAGTAAGATAGCCTTCTCTTACCAAAACGGTATAACTGAGCGCAAAAGAATTTTCAATTCCTACAATGCCAAAAGGTGCCTTTTTCATCGACTGATCCTTTTCCTCGGCACCATGCGGAGCATGATCCGTAGAAATCACATCCATAATACCGTCCCGCAAGCCTTCCTTTAGTGCCTGCACATCTGCTCTGCTGCGCAAAGGCGGATTCATCTTAAATCTTCCATGATCTTCCGTAATCTCATCATCAGACATGGTAAAATGATGCGGACACACTTCTCCGGTCACTAAAAGTCCCTGCTTCTTTGCCCAAGCGATAAGCTGTACGCTGTCTGCTGTCGAGCAATGGCACAAATGAAGCCTGTTTCCTGCTTCCTTTGACATCAGAATATCTCTTGCCACGATCACATCTTCTACTGCATTTGTGATGCCCGGAAGTCCTAACTCTTCCGCTTTCTTTCCGGCATTCATCACACCGCCATCTACTAACTGCTTGTCCTCGCAGTGAGCAAACATAGGAATTCCTAAGCGGGCTGCTTCTTTTAACCCTTTGCGGTAAACAAGCGTATCCATGACCGATTTTCCATCTTCGCTTAACGCAACAGCTCCTGCCTTTTTCATTCCCTCAATATCGGCTAATTCTTTTCCTTCCTGCCCTATCGTAACCGCCCCGACCGGAAGTATATGAACCGGTGCATCCTTTGCACGTTCCAAAAGATCCTGTACGCGCTCTGCACTGTCAATGACCGGTTTCGTATTTGGCATCGGACAAACTGTTGTCACACCACCATGCGCTGCTGCCTTCGCACCGGTTGCAATGGTTTCTTTATATTCAAAGCCCGGTTCCCTAAAATGCACATGAAGATCGATCAGGCCCGGCATGACCACCTTTCCTGATGCATCGATCACATCTGCGTCCTCACAAGCAAGCCTTGTGCCAACCTTTTTGATCTTTCCGTCACAGATCAAGATATCTGCCACGTCATCTCTCTGGTTTGCCGGATCTACCACTCTTCCGCCTTTTATTAAAATCTGAGCCATACATTTCCTCACTTTCCCTGTCCTGTTGTTATCCCTATACACACAGAGAGCATCTGTCAGATCCTTCTGACAGATGCACCCTTATCACTGCTTAATATAATTCTGCTTTTTCCAAATCATCCAGCATTCTCTTATTGTTGATATATTCTGCAAATTCATCTGCTTCAATCCACTTAGCATCATTTAAGTCTTCTGATAAAAGCACAGAATCTTCATCCATATCTGTCAAACATAAATATGTCAACCCCAGATTGCACTCAGAACCGATCATAAAAGTCCATGTGTACAAAATCCGGTCAACAACAGATGTCAGACCTGTCTGCTCCTGAATGACACGTACTACTGCGGAATCCGGAGATTCTCCAAACTCTGCCTCCCCGTCAACAAACTCCCACTGATAGGGATCTACAATGTTATCATCATACCACTTTTCAACGATGAGGTAACGATTATCCTTTTGCACGATTCCCTTGACCAAAATACGGTATCTGTTATTTGCTGTCATAGAAACGCCCCCTTTCTTCTGTAAGCTGCTCCTGCCGGCAAAATGCCATCTCTCTTTTCCTGACCACTTCCTGTAGTCTGCTTACACATATGGGTTCTTATCTGATTTACTATTTTGCAGTAATATACTTCTGCGCGGTAAGAAGCTCTGCTGTAAGTACAGCACCACCTGCAGCACCACGTACTGTGTTATGAGAAAGTCCTACAAACTTCCAGTCAAATACAGTATCTTCTCTTAAACGTCCCATAGAAACGCCAAATCCGTTTTCATAGTTTACATCCAATGCTACCTGTGGACGGTTATCTTCTTCTAAATACTGAATAAACTGCTTTGGTGCACTTGGAAGATTTAACTCCTGCGGAAGTCCGCTAAATTCTTTCCATGCCTTTAAGATCTGCTCTTTTGTAGGTTTCTTGCCCTCTTCAAATGTTACAAATACAGCAGCCGTATGACCATCTAATACCGGTACACGGATACACTGTGTTGTGATAACCGGACCATCTGCCTTTACAATCTCGCCATTTTCAACATGACCCCAGATTCTAAGCGGCTCCTGCTCACTCTTTTCTTCCTCACCACCAATGAATGGAATAATGTTGTGCTCCATCTCCGGCCAATCCTTGAAAGTCTTACCGGCACCTGAAATTGCCTGATATGTTGTAGCTACTACTGTCTTAGGTTCAAATCCTGCTTTCTTTAATGCAGTAAGTGCAGGTGTATAACTCTGAATAGAGCAGTTTGGCTTTACGGCAATAAAACCTCTTGTTGTACCCAGGCGCTTTTTCTGTGCCTCAATCACTTCAAAGTGCTCCGGATTTAACTCAGGCACAACCATAGGAACATCTGGTGTCCATCTATGCGCACTATTGTTGGAAACAACTGGAGTTTCAGTCTTAGCATATTCTTCCTCAATCTTCTTGATCTCGTCTTTTGTCATATCTACTGCACTAAACACGAAATCAACCTTAGAGGCAACTTCATTTACATTACTAACATCCTCAACAATAATCTTCTTTACTGCTTCCGGCATTGGAGTAGTCATCTTCCAGCGTCCGCCAATTGCGTCCTCATATGTCTTGCCGGCACTACGTGGGCTTGCTGCGATTGCAACTACTTCAAACCAGGGATGGTTCTCTAATAATGAAATAAATCTCTGTCCTACCATACCGGTACCACCTAAGATACCTACTTTTAACTTCTTATCCATATTTCCTCCATAGTTGTTGTCTTACCGGATAACCGGCTTTATTCATGCTTACTAAAAGTAAAAGCACATTAAATGTAATTTTACACTATTATAGAAGAGAAGTCAAATAAAGCAAAGCAGTTGATGAACCCACTTTTTTGTGATAAAGTAACGGTATGTGTGCATTTATACACATTACACTAACGTTCATATGTAATATTTTTATTTACAATGAATAGTTCTATCACTTTGGCAGACATGTCTATTCATATGTTCTGCCGGCAAGAAAGGATGTTATTCAATGAAATCTACTCCAGTAAAAGGAACCAAAGACTATTTACCAAAGGAAATGGCCATCCGTGATTATCTGCAGCATGCGATTCTTGAAACCTATCAGGACGCAGGATTTTCCCGTATTGCTACTCCTATTATAGAGGATGCCGTAAACTTAGACAAAAGTGAGGGTGGTGAAAACTTAAATCTGATTTTTAAGATCTTAAAACGTGGTCAGAAGCTTTCTTCAGCTCTTACCAGCGGAAATGCCACGGAAGCCACCCTTTCTGACATGGGACTCCGCTATGACTTAACGCTCCCACTGTCCCGCTATTTTGCAAACAACAGAAATGATCTTCTTACTCCATTTAAGGTCATTCAGATGGATCGCGTTTACCGCGCCGAACACCCACAGAAGGGACGTCTTCGCGAATTTACCCAGTGTGATATTGACATTATCGGCAACCCATCCTGTGATGCCGAAGTTGAATTGATCCTGACAACAACAAAAGCATTAAAGAAAATTGGCATTGATCAGTTTCAGGTAAAGATTAATGACCGCCGCATTTTAAAAAGTATTTTCGCCTATGCCGGCTTTGCCGATGAGGATAATGAAAAGCTTGCGATCATTTTTGACAAATTAGATAAGATCGGCATTGACGGTGTGAAGGCTGAACTGCTGGAAGCAGCGTTTGATCCCACAGCAATTGATAAATTCATCGCTCTCTTTGAAAGCGGTTCTTTGGATATTGACTCTGTTGCCAAGGTATGTGATGCAGAATATGTTACAAGCCTGAAATATATTATGGATACGGTCAAAGCTGCCTCCAATAACAGCTTTGATATCGTCTTTACACCATCTTTAGTACGTGGTCAGGGATACTACACGGGAACAATCTTTGAAGTAGAGGCAGAAGGCTATAGCGGTGCCGTAGCCGGTGGCGGACGTTATGACAATCTGATCGGCAAATTTGTCAATGAAGACATTCCTGCCGTTGGCTTTTCCATCGGTTTTGAAAGAATCTTTGGTATTCTGATGGAACGTGGCTATGAAATTCCGGGACGTAAAAAGAAAATTGCCGTTTTCTACGATAAAGAAAACTACGCACAGGCATTAGCTTATGCTGAAGAGCTCCGTGCAGAATATATGGTATCTGTTCTGGAACGTCCAAAGAAGTTCGGAAAGTTTTTAAATAAGATTGAAGCACAGGATTTTAACGGCTTTGCCGTCTATGGACAGGAAGACGGCGTAAAGCTTTTTGAAAAATAGGCACATTTTTAATC
Organism: uncultured Lachnospiraceae bacterium; assembly: GCA_934317005.1. Classification (GTDB taxonomy): domain Bacteria; phylum Bacillota; class Clostridia; order Lachnospirales; family Lachnospiraceae; genus Butyribacter. The sequence goes on along the minus strand of CAKREB010000023.1, from coordinate 28,845 downwards.
ATTTCATATACGATGTATGCAAGCTATCATTCAAAACTGTGAACCTTTGGTGAAAGTTCTGCGCAGGGCGATATCTTAACCATTTCCGGTGCAGGCAGTAAATTGTCCCAGACTCTTTCTGCTACTGCAGAATCCGGTGGCATTTCAACAGATAACGGCTATCAGGACAGCACCGCACAGGCACTTGAAAGCAGCACCGGTGGCAGTGATGAAAACGGTAATTTTTTCAAACTCAGTTCTTCTATTGATGTAGAAGCATAATGTCACCATAAATGATAGCATCCGTCATGTAATGTTCCAATACAAAAAACGCGTATAGTCATTACCCTTTTGCATACATTGTTACAATACAGATACAACCATCATTTACAAGAGAGGATGATTATATGAATACTAAAATGCTGACATTAACGGATGACTACAAAATCGGAATTACAGAAATTGATGAGGAACACGCTTATCTGATACAGTTGATTAATGCATCCAATGAACTTCTTGCTGAAAAAAATGTTGACTTGCCAAAATTAACACAGGAACTGCTTCTGAAATTGCATGATTATGCTCAGACGCATTTTTCCCACGAAGAAGCTTATATGGAAAAAATCAATGATCCGGAACTTCCACGTCAGAAAAAAGAGCATGCTGCTTTTTTAAAAACGGTCAATGACTTTGTGATTGATGATTCTCTCACCAAAGAGAAAGTAACCAATTTACTGCAATATATGGTTCGCTGGATTTTCAAACATATTTTGGCAAGTGATATGATGATTGGAAAAATAGCACATACCAAAAAATCAGAGAAGAAAGATCCTTTTGCTTTTACAAAAGAATATGAAACCGGTATTGAGCTAATCGACGAAGAGCATAAAAAGCTCTTTGCTATCATCCGCCAAGCCAATGAATTGGTGACAGCAGAGCTTTTACATGACAAATATGATGAGATTATTGCCATTTTAGGAGAGTTAAAAGATTATACCGAAAAGCATTTTCATGATGAAGAAGAATACATGAAAGAAATCGGTTATCCAAATCTGGAATCTCAGGAAATCGCGCACAGTGCCTTTATCGAAAAACTGGTAACAAGCAGCGTGGAAGAACTTGATTCTATTGATCAGAACCAACAGCAATATTTGATTGAATTGATCGATTATCTGCTTGACTGGCTAACGAACCATATTTTAAAAGCAGATCACCTGATTGGTCAATGGGTTCGCGAAAACAAATAACGCAAGAATGGAGATTTCTATCATGCATTTTCAATCAAAAGAATGGCGAAAAAGCTTTTTTACCATGCTGATCTCTGTTATCGTTATGGGATTTGCTTTATCATTGTTGGTTTTGACTCACTGGGGCACTGACCCATTTTCCTGTATGAATTATGGAGTATCCAGATTACTGGGGCTTTCCTTTGGAACGTATCAGTTAATCCTGAATATTATTTTATTAGTATTGATTGTCCTTTTTTATCGCTCCGTAATCGGATGGGGAACACTCGGAAACATGGTTTTAGTTGGTTATACAGCGGACTTTTTCGCATATATCTGGCATCATATATTCCATATTTCTGATAACCTTCCTGTGTTTCTGTGCATTGTACTGCTGATCCCGGGATTGATCCTTTTCGTAATCAGTGCTGCTTGTTATATGAATAGCGGGCAGGGAATGTCACCATATGATGCGATTCCTTTTATTATTGACGGAACGATCATGAAAGTTACAAAAAATGAAAAAAGCCACTTCAAGATCATACGCTATACACAGGATATCCTCTGCACCACGATTGGTTTCCTCACAGGCGGTGAGGTCGGTGCGGTTACTGTATTAATGGTGCTTTTACTGGCACCCACTGTCCAATATGTCGGACAGTTATTTGAACATAAACAATAAGAAGATACTTTTAAGAATAAGGCAGCGCTTTTACGCTGCCTTATTTTCTTTTTATATCACTGGGAAGTGCTCATAACATAGTGGTACACCAGCAAGAAGCGCAAAGCGCTTCTTGCTGAGAGAATGCGCTGGCAGTCTCTCTTTTCACCCCAATGCTACATCCAATATCATCATCACCGAAAAACCTACGGCAAAGAAAATTGTTCCCATGTTCGAATGCTTTCCCTCTGACATCTCCGGGATCAGCTCTTCGACAACAACATAGATCATAGCTCCTGCCGCAAAGCTTAATAGATACGGCAGCACGGGAACAAGAACTGCCGAAAGCAGGATCGTGATCACACCGGCAACCGGTTCTACGGCTCCTGAAAGCGTTCCATAAAGAAATGCTTTTCCTTTTCTCATATTTTCTGCCCGAAGCGGCATGGAAATGATCGCTCCTTCTGGGAAATTCTGTATCGCAATTCCTATAGATAAACTTAATGCCCCCATCATCGAAATATGACTGTTTCCTGATACCCAGCCGGCATAGACGGCACCAACCGCCATCCCCTCCGGTATGTTATGAATTGTCACCGCAAGCACTAACATTGCTGTACGGCTCAGTCTGCTCTTTGGTCCTTCTGCCTGTTCACTGTTCATGTGAAGATGCGGTGTCACGGTATCAAGAAACAATAAAAATAAAATACCAAGCCAGAATCCTGCCACTGCCGGAAGAAACGCAAGCTTTCCCATCCCCTCGGACTGTTCCATCGCCGGAATCAGCAGGCTCCAAATAGATGCCGCCACCATGACTCCTGCTGCAAAGCCGGTCAACACTCTTTGGAGCATGGCACTGATGTGCCGCTTCATCAAAAAGACACAGGCTGCTCCAAGCGTGGTTCCGGCAAATGGAATCAAAAGACCTTCTGCAACTGCCAAATTCATCGTAAATCTCCTTCCCTCAACAATAAGAGAAATGTTCAGAACATTCTCTCTGTAAAAATCATAAAACGATTCCTGTTGAAATGCTATTGCTATAGGAAGAGTTGCTTACCACTCTTCCTATAAATCAAAAAATGTGCTAACTATATACAGTTAGTTCAATCTAACCGCACATAGTTTAGCACATCTCTCTTTCTATATGCAAGTCATATCCTGCGATTAGTCACAGCATCCCTTCACTGCCATCACTTCCATCGTAAAGATTTCTTCTTCCTTTCCGACACTGGAAACATATACTCCGGTATAGAGTGGCTTGATTGGCTTATATACCTTTTCATAAAGTGGTGTCTCTGTCTCCCCATAAAGTGGGCCAAATTCCTGCGTGTAATATCCTTTGAACTTAACAACCTCTTCCGGTTTTACCCCCACCTTCGCCAAACTGTCCGTCAACTGCCTGATTGCATAAGATTCCTGTATCTCCGAATCTTTTACACCAACGACCTTTCCTGTCTCATCCAGCGAATGAACCAGACCGCCATATACAAACGGCCCGGTCTTCACAATCTTTGCATAACCGTCAGCATTCACATCCACTGCCTTTTTGCGGAAATCCATACTGCCCCATTCTGCAAGTTTTTCTGTTCCACCACATCCAATAACAGCAGTCAGTTCCGTCTCCAAAAGCTGTCCTTCCCGTGTCAGCTGATCTACAACAGCCTCCGAATACACCATCTGGCTGATTGGCAGGGAAACCTCTGACTTTTCCATATCCCAGCCTGTCTGATAATCAGCTGTGACATACTTTTTCATTTTTACAATGTCTGAAGCCTTTGCACCGACTTTTTCTAACAGCGCAATCTCCTTTTTCAAAATAAAATCATTCTGTGCGACTGCATCGCCTTTTCCTGCCACACTGCCATCTGCCTGTACCGAGGTTGTTCCTCCTACAAATACAAATGGCCCAATCTGAACCATACGGCTGTATCCTAATGTTTCTTCTAAGGGAGCGCCGGAAGCATAGTTTGTTCTGATCAGCTTCATGCCATCCCACTCTGCTCCCTTTGCCGAGCCGGCAATGGCATTCATCTCAATTTCCACTAACTGCGTTGGCCGTGTCAGCTTGTGAATGGTTACTCCGGTCAGAAGCGGCTTAACATCTTTAAAAATCTCTGCGAATGCCTGATACCCTTTTGTGGCATCAAAATCCGGTGTCTGGTAGATTTTTACCGAGTAGACATCCTCCTTTGCTGCTCCTGTCTGTTCCATGAGGGCAAGCAGCTTTTCTAACACATATTTTACCTGACCATACGAATCTCCCTCGCACACAACAGAGCCATCCGGCTGCACCGAGGTTGTTCCTCCACAGTACACAAAAGGCCCGGTCTGCACCATACGGCTGTATCCGTCAATTTCTTCCATCGGAGCTCCCGACGAGTAATTTTTTCTCTTTATCTCCATACTTTCTTTACAGTAGAGCATCTTCTGACCCCGCAGGCGCACTCGTAGGAAACAAATTTATTTATTTCCTCCTCACTTTACCTTAGAGCGAATAAACTCTGCTGTACTCTCCTTTCCTGAAATCATCTCATTTTTTGTTCGCATATCGCACTTTTATCAACAATTGGTTGTACCCGTACATAGTTTCGTAAACAACACTACCGGTTCTATAGTATTTTCCACATTCCCTGTCTCATATCACAGTACAAATCCACAGATCAGGTATAACACTGCAGAAATTACGCCAGCAATAATAACATATGGCAGCGAAGTCCGATACTGCTCATATACCTCTACACGGCAGGATCGTGCTGAAATAATACCAAGATCCGATACTACGCAGGCATTTGCGCCAAAAAGACCTGCTGAGATCAAAGCTCCCAGACAAAGCTCTACATTTGCCCCAAGACTTGTCAAAACAACCATTAACACCGGAATGGCGATCTGATACAATGTATAATTCAGACTGTATAAAAACTCGGAACAGCTAAAGAATACAAACAACAGGAATGGGATTAAGCTGACAATCGGTACCGCACCCAGTACACCACTGACAAACTTCTCCATGCCCATGGCATACATCACTTCCTGCATCGCATAGCCGATCATCAGAATCATAACCATGTCCATCATATCGATAAATCCATCTACGATACACTGCACATATTCCCCGATCGTAAAGATTCCCTGTACCACATACAGGACACCTGTAACAATCGCTGCGATACCGAATGCAAGGAAACAATCTAAGTCTGTCAAAATCAACGCAACAATAATGACAATGATCGGGATCAGCAGATTCCAGATACTGACATGCTGTTTCCGCTCATCGGTCTCATCGAAATCATTTTCCTCTTCCTCGGAACCGTCTGTCAATTCTCCCATCTGCTTTCCTTCCTTCGCCAGACGATACGCTTCCTTCATCGGCCCGATCTTTGGAAAGATTCCAATGGCAAACAGAAGTGCGATCACACATGCAACGATTGCATAAAACATCAGCGGGATCGTGCGGATAAAAATAGAAGTGGCTTCTGCTCTGCCATCTACATTTTTGGCAGCTGCAATCTGAAAGATTACAAAATATCCCCAGGCTCCAAACGGCAGCATTTCCGATACACAGATACTAAAAGTACGGATCACATAAGCCAGTGCCAAACGCGGTTTCTGGATTGCATCCATCAAAGGAGAAAATGCTGCTCCGGCTGTCAGTGCTGACACATAATCATCGACAGAAGTGGCACCGGCATAGATACCGGAGCCTGCTAAGATCATCTTCTCATTTTTGCCAAATTTCGAAGTGATAAACTTTGCAAATGCCTGTGTGCTTCCGCTTCGCTTTAATGCTACAATCACACCGCCACACAGGAAAAATGACATATACATTGTAATGTTTTCTTCGTCTGCAAGACTAACTAACAGATCATCAAAAAATCCATTGACTGCTTTTAGCTTGTACCATAATATGTACATGGAAAACGTTCCCATCAAAAGGCTCTGCATTACATCCTTTGTCACGATTGCGTAAACAAACAATCCGGCAAGCGGAGCTAAGATCCAAATGCTTCCCTGTACCATACTCTTAGGCAGTGCAAATAATATCACATTAAAAACGATCCAAAACGCCCACAATTTTACCATTGTAGGATTGATATGCTTTGGATTCATATAATAAACAATTCTTTTGAAAATATTGGTCTCGTTCATTACCAATCCCCCTTCTCATTTTCATGTACTTTCGGTATCTCCTCAAAACGAGTCATTTCGGCTAGATTTCCGACATACTATTTCCAGGCAAATGCCCTGCGGCTAGATTTCCGACATACTGTTTTCAGGCAAATGCCCTGCGATCAGATTTCGCCCACCCCTTTCCAAACGCAGAAGTCAAACGCCCCGCAGGCGCATCCTCACAGAATAAAAGCTGCGTGTGAAAACGGAACTCCTGCTTATTACAATAGCAGTGTTTATCAAACACACTTTCCCTTTCCACACGCATTCTTAGAATTTTCCTATGATTATCTTGTACTCTTGAAACGGTCATATCTGAGTGGAGAGATATCCACTACTGTCTTCTCACCAAGTACCATCTGTGCAAGCATCAGTCCTACGCTAGGTGCCGTACCAAAACCATGTCCGGTAAAGGCACAGGCAAGAATCAGACCAGGTACTTCTTCTACCGGGCTGATAACCGGTACACCGTCATAGCAAAGGTCTAACCAGCCGCCCCAGCTGCGGACAATCTTTGCATCTTTTAATAGTGGAATATATCCCATAACTGCACGACATCCGGCGGATAATGTCAACGCATTTGTTTTCAGATCAGAAGGTGCCATATCAGCAGCCTCCTCTAAGCCGGACTCAGAACCAAATACGAAAGAACCGTGTTTTGCCTGATGACCATAGAAATCAGCATCTGCTGTACCGAGCATGATGTCAAACATATGTGGCTGCATCTCTGTAACCAGTGCCTCTTCAAAATAACGTGTCATCGGGATATCGATGCCAACGGTTCTTGCAATGTAACGGCTCTCATAACCTGCCGCCAATACAACCGTCTCTGCTTCAAAAACTTCTCCTGACTCTAAGACAACCTCACGAAGCTTTCCTTTGATCTTTCGCAATTCCTTTACCTTAGCATCTGTATAATAATGAACCCCCATTTCTACGGAACGCTTGTAGTAACCCAGTGTTGTCATCATTGGATTGGCATGACCATCGGTTGGACACCAGCTGGCTCCAATGATCTCGTCTGAAAGATATGGACAGATTTCTTTTACTTCCTTGCCATCTACCATACGCACATCCAAACCTACGGACTGTGCATTGGTTGCCAGTGTATTTAGCTTCTTCAAATGTGCCTCGGTCTTTCCCAGACGAAGATTACCTTTCTGGTAATACTCTACATCGACACCAAGCTCTTCTGATAAAGTAGGCCACATGTTCTGGATCGCATACATCGCATACGGAAGTTCTCTCGTGTCACGGCCGGACTGCCTGACACCACCACCATTTCTGGATGAGCCACCATGTCCGACGCTCTTATCTGCCTCTAATACACAAATATTTTTAATTCCTTTTTTCGCCATGTAGTAAGCAGCTGCACAGCCTACTACACCGCCTCCGATAATAATTACATCTGCTGTCTGCTTCATTATTCAGCACCTCCATCCTTTGCTAATACCTTCATTTCAATCGGTCTCATAGGTGCTCTGGAAACAGCCGGCTCTACTTCCGTAGGTGCCACACCTAATTCTCTTGCTACAATTCCTTTTACCAGTTTTCCACAGGTCTGTCCCTGACAGAGCCCCATACCGGTACGAAGAAATCTACGGATCTCTTCTATTGTAAACATACCTGCATGAACAGCACGACGGATTTCTCCTTTTGTGACCTCCTCGCAACGACAGATTAGCATATCGTCATCGTCCTGCGGTACATACTCGCCTATCTCTTTTAACTTAGCCTGAACATCTACCATTCTATCCTCCATTTCCGCACCGCCATACCATTCGGCAGCGTGCTCTGACTCTTTCTTCGTTTTCTTTATTTACTCTTATAAAATCTTGCCTTCATTACCATATCTTTTGGAACCTTGATTGTCAGAAGATTTGTATGGTCAAATGCTTTAGAGCTGCGAACCTTTACTACCTCTGCCTCACAAACCTCTTTACCATCACGTCCCAATGCAATACCGGTATCGCCCTCTTTTGGAAGTGGCAGGAACTCATATGGCAATGTTACCGTGCCAAAGTTATCTCCTATATCCTCCTCTACCAGGAAAATCGCCTGACCGGAGCAGGAAGCCACACACATACCACATCCGATACATTCTTTGCTTGTATCTACTACCGGAAGTGATGTAATGTTCTCACCAATTGTAATACATCCCTTCGGACATGCATCCTGACAAGGATTACAAGGAATATTCTGTGTACACTCCATAACCGGATGAACCTTTACCTGATGCGTAACACCCGGATACTGCTCAATCTCATCCTCTGCCACATATCCTTTTTCCAGAAGATTCATAGATACGTCAATTCCCTCTTCTGTCTTTTCAACCAACTTACCACGATTTTCCGGAGCAAACATACCTTTACGCAGACTGGATAATGCACCCTCTAATTCCTTAATCTTTGCTTCCTTTTCTTCCTTTGTAATATATCCTAAAAATTCAGAGATTGTTGCACCTGACATTCTTCCTTCGATCATAGCAGAGCTTGCTTCTTCAATGCCGGAAACATCACCTGCTGCAAAAACACCCTCGATAGAAGTACTTCCATCCTCTGCACAAACCGGAACATAACCGCCCTTTGTATCAGCCATTTCACAGCCTGCCTGCTTCAAAAGCTGTGACATCGGAGAAAGTCCAACAGCAAGGCAGATCGTATCCACATCAAAATGCTTTTCCGTACCCGGTTTAATCTTCCAGTCAGGACCAACTTCACCAATCGTAACACCGGTAACATGGTCTGTTCCTTCTGCCTCAATAATCGTATGGGATAAATAAAATGGAACACCACATCTGGATACCTTAGCTGCATGAACACCATATCCACCAACTCTAGGTGCTGCATCGACCAATGCAACCACTTCACATCCTGCCTGCATCAACTGAAAGCTGACTACTAAGCCTACATTACCGGAACCAAGCATCAAAATTCTTTTGCCCGGCTGAATATTATGCAGATTCATCATTGTCTGGGCTGCACCGGCACCGATAACACCCGGTAAAGTCCATCCTTTAAAGGTTACCATGTTCTCACTGGCGCCTGTCGCCACCAGTACACTGTCGCCCTTAAAGTGTTTAACCTCATCGCCAATTTTTACGGTTACTTCCTTTTCCGGATATAGACCGATAACTGTAGCATTTAATACAACCTTTACACCATACTTTTCAGCCTCTGCCAGTAACTCTTCACCAATCTTAAAGCCACGAATCTTTGCCTTGTGCTCTTTAGAACCAAAGAACTTGTGAATCTGTTTAAAGAGCTGTCCACCCGGCTTTGCATTCTCATCAAAAACAATTGGCTTAATGCCATTTTTTGCTGCTTCTATTGCAGCGGAAAGTCCTGCCGGACCTGCACCGATTACGATCAAATCATATCTCTCTACCATTTACATATCCTCCTTTTTGTTTGATACACCGTACTGTGTCTCCACGATCATGCCGTCTTCCAAAGGAGTGATACAGGTACGGACATTTGGCTTACCATTTACTACCATTACGCAGTCTGTACATCTTCCAATCGCACAAAATACTCCACGCGGCTCATGCTTTTTCTTGGTATAGCGATGTGCCATAACTCCTGCCACACGAAGCGCTGCTGCTATCGGCTCTCCTTCATATCCCTCTAACGTCTTTCCGTCATATGTAAAATGCACCAATTTTTTTTCCGGTGTCTCACCTAATATTGGATGATTCTGTATTCTACTCATATTTTTACCTCTTTTCTGTACACGTTTTGACAAAGATTCATGTTTGTGTACCTATCCACAAATCTCTTCTGCTCCCTTAAAATGCCTTTGGCATATCCCAAAGATGAAGCTTTTCACCAATTCCCATCTTCAAAGCATTCTGATAACATTCATATCCCCATGCCACATCTTCGATTGGCATTCCCTCAATCGATACTAAGATGACTTCATCGTCAGAGGTACGTCCCTCTGCCTTGCCACGAATGATATCACCTAACTGGATGATGCTGTCTCTTTCAATCAGGCCATCACGAACCATATAGACGAAATCCTCGCCCATACATCCCGTGTGCTTTCTGACACCATTCTCGTCAAGCTCCATTTCATCCTCGTCTGCATAATTTTCATACATGCCATAATTATCAACGACTTTCTTAATATCCTTAATGGAATTGTATTCCATATTGAAGGTACTGGTTGAAATAACTAATGCGCCCGGCTTAAACCACTCTCTCTTATATTCCGGCCACTCGCCCTCCTTGCAGGAAACAGCTTCGCTGACAATGTCTGTATCACGAATGGCTTCCTCTAACGTTTCACAAATGATAATATTTTTAATCTGTGGACATTTCTCTTTGACAAAGTCTTTCATTGCCAATGCTGTTGCTGATGTTGGAGAACTTCCTTTGATCTTTACCGTATCAATCTCCGTCATCTTTGACATAATCGCCATAAAGCAGGATTTGTTGATGACACCCGGACCAATAATCGCAAGCACCTTAGAATCCTTCTTTGCCAAAAGCTTTGCGGCAAGTCCCGGCATCGAACCGGTTCTCATGGAGCTTAACAGGTTTGCCGACATAAAGGCTAACGGTGCTCCTGTTTCTACATCATTTAACATTGCCATCAGGATGGAACGCGGAAGTCCTTTGCTTCTGTTTCTTCCATTGGAGCCATACCACTTCATACCGGCTACATGAAATCTTCCCCCTAAGTAAGCCGGCATAGCGATAAAACGACGGTCTCTCGAATCATTTAACGGAAAATCAGGAATCGTAGATTTCTTTGGAAACTCTAACATCAATCCATGTGCATCATGATTTGGACCACCCATAATGAAATCACCGTCATCCAGAAGACCAATTGCTTCTTCCATGACATCCACACATTTTCCCGCATCTAAAACGCCTGCCTCAATCATGTCATCCTCATTTAAATATAGAATATCAATTGCTGTATCCTGCGTTTCACTACTCATTGTTCATCATCCTTTCTACGAATAAATAGAAAAGAGGCACCGATGCAGTAAGTCTTTCTAACCTACTCATACATCGGTACCTCTTTGTACCATTTCATTTTTATTTACTTGTGTTTGTTTCTTTACTCAAAGGATATATTCTAGTATAATACTAGAGTCAATAGGTTATTGAAATTTTTTTCAATGCTGTTTTATTGTAAAAAACGAAACAATGCTTTTCGTACACAGGATTGAAGGATTTCCTGCAAATCCATGGTTTTCCAAGAAAAATCACAGCAATGGATGTTTGTATCCTGTTTTCGGAAACTCCATCATGGCAGCGTTTTGGGATCCCTCAAAAAACTCTGGCATGATACCATACAATACCATGAAGTGAGGAAATTATGAAAGAAAAAACAACATTTCGTATCGGTGAACTCGCAAAACTCTTTGACATCGGTGTTGATTCGATACGCTACTATGAAGAAGTCGGCATTTTAAAACCGGAACGTGATCCGGTCAACAATTACCGTCTCTATACGGTCGAGGATGTCCGTAAGCTTACGATGATCCGTGAACTACTCCGTCTTAACATGACGACCGAGCAGATCAAATATTTTGATGAAAACAGAAATATTGCCAATACCATTTCCCTGCTCCAACAGGAATTAAATAATGTAAACGAAGCTCTGGTAAAGCTGTATGAAACCAAAAACAGCATCCAGGCACGTCTTAAAAGCTTTCAGCGTGCTCTTTCTGTCACAGATTTTGAATGCATCCGTGTGTTGGATATGCCAGACAGAGCATGTATTATGATCAATGATGATAATCTTCCGGACAGTTATGTGGATTACTATCTTATGAAATATATGCGCTCCCACCAGATGAAGGTCGATACGATCGGTGCCTGTGACTGCTATACACTGGATCTTGCCAACAGCAATCCGAATTCGCAGTATTACCGCACCAAAAACTTATTTTTCTACTCCGATGTGATCTCCTACGAAAGCAACTTTACGCTTCCTGCCGGGAAATATCTTTCTATTGTGTATAAGGGACCTCTTTCCCGTACCAAGGAATTTGTGCCAAAGCTGGCTGACTATGCCAAAACACACCGTTTAAAAACAATCGATGATCCGATCGAGTTTTGTCATATCGATGATTATGAGACTGCACAGGAGGAAGAATATATCACAGAAGTGCAGTGGGCGGTAGAATAGAATGACTGATCTCTCCACTCCCATTTGACCAATCCTACAACTCGTGTTATGGTTTATTTGTAAAATATATGTAAAACAAAAAACAGGAAATGAGGGGTTGGATGAATAAAAATATGCAAGATGAGCGCTTTGTCGTGGCAGAAGAGGCCATCTGCCAAGCATTCTATCAAATAGCGAAAAAAAAGGCACTGGAAAAAATCACAGTGTCCGATGTCATAAAAACAGCAGGTATCGTACGAAGTACCTTTTATAATCATTATGAAGGAATCCCCAATCTACTGGAAGCGGTGGAGGATCAGACCATCGATCACCTTTTCACGCTTCTGGATCAGTTCCATGTCAAAAAACATACACCGCAGGATAATTCTGTCATTATCCTGCAGTTTTATCAGAATCTGTGCAATTACATCCAGGAAAATCCTTTTCTGGCACAGCTTCTTAGCAGTCCCCATGGCGATGCTTTCTTCGAAAAAACACTCACCATGTTTCATCAATATGTCAAAGGTGCTACGAATCTGACAGAACCATCCAGACATTCCCGCGAAGAAATATCCTTTGCCATTGCCTACTCTATCGGCGGCGCACTGGGTATCCTTCACAAATGGACGAAGGAAAAGTTCGCTACTCCCACTGACACGATAGCCCATCTTCTAGCAGATTCCTTTCATGCAGCCACCCTTCCTTATCTGAATTAACCGGCAGCTTCGTCTTCGTTTACTTTTTCACGGATGATTTTTCCGGTTGCATTACGCACAAATGGATCTTTGCGGACAACCAGCCCCGTGATCTGACGGTAGGTTGGTTGTTTTTGATTGTAAATATCTAAAATGCTCTGCAGACTTTCCTGGATACTCTGGTCATCCATATCGGAGTCCTCCACAACTGCCTGTTCCGGATAAATATTGGCAGTCAACCCCTGATCCTTTCCTGTGACGATTACTTCTCCCACCAAAGGATTAAGTCCCAATTTATTTTCGATTTCCTCCGGTGAAATATTCTCCCCATTGGAAAGAATGATCAGATTCTTAACACGACCATTGATGAACAGGAAACCATCCTCATCGATGTATCCCTTATCTCCGGTATGCAGCCAACCACCCCGAAGTGCCTCGGCAGTTTCCTGCGGCATTTTATAATATCCTTTCATCACACTGCTACCGCGCACCAAGATTTCTCCCTGTTCAAATGCAATCTCTACATTGGAAAGCGGACGCCCGATAGACCCTGTCTTGTAATTTTCCACAGAATTTGTACTAATAACCGGTGAGCATTCGGACATGCCATATCCTTCCAGCACCTGTACACCATATTCCTCAAACTTTTCGATATAGAATGGATCCAGATGTGCTCCTCCGGTAAAAATCGTTTTAAGGTTCGCTCCAAACACGGCCTGCGCCACAGCCTGTTTCGGTGCAGACGCATCTGCCATGCTAAGCTTCTTATATAATGTCTCAAGCATCATCGGCACCATCAGCATCATCTGTGGCTGATAAATCCCCATATTCCGCACCATATGCATATAAGAGTCGTTAATACAGAGTGTTGCTCCAAGAGAAAATCCCTTAAGCCAGTCCATCACCAGACAAAATGCATGATGGATGGGAAGCACACTCATCACCTTCGTTCCCGGTTCTATAGCAATCGTAACAGACAACACATTTTGTGCCAGATTTTCCTGTGTCAGCATGACACCCTTACTCTTTCCTGTTGTTCCCGATGTATAAATGATCGTTGCAATATCCTGTGCATCCACACTGTTTTCCAAAATCTCTTCCTGCTGTCCCTCTTTCATAAGCTTCTCCAAAAGTGCAGCATGATCTTGTTTTGGTTCCTCTTGCCCCTGAAGCATCCAGATCTGTTTCAGCTTCGGGCAGGAACAAAGGATTTCATCAATGAGTGCCTTATGCTTTTCACTAAGAAACAACGCTTCACTATCCGAACGGTTCAAAAGCTCTATCAGATCCTCCGATGGCAGACCTGCATCTAACGGTACTGCCACACATCCTCCGGTAATCACTGCCAGATAACTTTCTATCCACTGTGGACTGCTGCTTCCGATCAAAGCGATATGCTTTCCGGCAGCCTTCTTCTGCTGCAGTCCACGGCGTATCCGGGTAACATGCTCCCAGAGTTCTTCATATGTCTCACCAAGTACTTCTCTTTTTTGCAGCCATTGAACCGCTGTCACATCTGCATGGTCACGAACACTTTTTTCTAATAATTCCCCAATCAATAACCCCATCTCTAACACTCCTTTTCCAGCAATTCCAACGCCTGACCAATCGTCCAGATCTTTTGTACATCTTCCTCCTCTAGCTCCACATCAAAGGTGTCTTCCAGTTCTCCTAGCATAGACATAAAATCTAAGGAATTTAGTCCCAGATTTTCACGAAATCTGGTTTCGCTGTTCATCTCCTCCGGTTTTACCGTACAATATTTTGCCACAATTTCTTTGAACTTTTTCTCCATAATCTCTTCCTGCCTTTCTTTTGATACGATATATATCACAATCTCTTTGCATTGATTCTATACAGCTTCCATAATCTCACCTAATGTCATTGCCGGATTTTCCATCCCCGTAAACAATATTCTCATCAGGTAATAATACATCACTTCCATATCCTTCTCACACAAGTGTGCCGTCTGATAATGGAACGAAAAATTCGTCCCTCCATCCGGTGTATGAGAAACTGTCAGATACATCTTTTTCGTAGCTGCTCCATTGGCAAACCATTTCGCATGGGTTTGGATTCCCTCCAGATATGGATTGTCTACAGAAACCGTCATCGGCTGATATGTCAGATAGCAACTCTCATACGTTGTGTGCTCCGGAGTGTGATATCTGCGCTTCATCTCCTGCACAATCAAGTCCGGGTCATAATTGCTGTGCAGATAAATATGATTCTGTACATTCTGAATCTCATATGCCGCATCCAAAAACTCTGTTTCTGCTGCCATTACCGTCCGGCAGGGAAACATAATCGTTCTGCTGCCTCCGGAAGTCCACTCTTCCTTCGTGGAACGTCTCGAGATAAAGTTCTGGATCGTAATATCCTCCTGTCCATTATTAACTTTGGAAAGATATGTCCTGATCCCCAGAAGCAAAAGATTCGTCACAGAAATCTGGTGTGTCTGGCAAAAGTCTAACATCCGTTTGGTCGGTTCTGTTTCCAGCACATAGTCCTTTACCTGCACAAACAGGTTCTTCCTTTCAATATCCGCCGCACGAAGTGTAGGATCATGATGCTTCTCTCTGGTCTCTTGCAACACTCCGGTTCCCTGAATATCAGAATACAACGGCTCTCCCAGTGCATCCAGCTGAGCATCCCAGAACTTTTTATCCTTTAGAAATCTTTTTTGACGGGAAGCTTTCGCAAGATCCAATTGCAATACTTCCTCATAATCTGCCATCGGCTCTGGATTTGGTGCGCCAAACCGGTAATATGTATATAACTTCATCACATCATTGATCATCACCACCAGACCACAGGAATCAATCAGACGGTGATCCATATGGATAAAAAATCCTTTGTACCCCTCCGGCAGCTTCATCAGCCGAACCTCGCACATCGGAATGTCATCTCCGTCAAAGGTTTCATATGCCCAGCTCTGCATGACCGCATCTGCCTCTTCCATTGTCATCTCTGACAGATCAAACTGCTGTAGCTTCCGATCGTCCCTCTTCATAATGTACTGCTTTACCTCACCATGTTCATCCGGCTTCGTAAAACGTACTCTCATGCAGCCATACCTCTGGATCTCCTCATGAATACATTTTTCCAGCAATCCCATGTCTAAATCTGCCTGCAAAGCTGCAACCACACTGACACCGGAAACCTGCTGTGTGTGATACTGATTGATCCAAAGATGATGCATCCTTTGTGCAGCCGTCAGCGGATAATATTTCCTTTCCATACGAATCCCCCATTCTATTTGTCCTGTTTGCTTATCCATTCTCTAGACGGCAGAGTATCACAGTATGGACTACATTTCCACCCCCGAAGATACTTAATGGACAAACAAAAAAAAGTGTCCGAAACTTATCGGACACTTTTCCCATTTGTGTTCAGTAAAAAGAGAGAATGCCTGCGCATTCTCTCTGCAAGAATTTCTTCGAAATTCTTGTTGGCGCACCACTAAGATACAAGCAATTTCCTATTCTGCGCATTCTCTCTGCAAGAATTGCTTTGCAATTCTTGTTGGTGTAACACTACATTATGAACATTTTCCTATTTTCCGTCATATTTTTCAAAAAACCGTATCAGCTGCTGATGATATTTTTCCCACTGCTGATACGCACAGCACAGATGCCTTGCCTTGCCAATGATTACAAGCTCCTTCGGTGCACGGCACATCCGATAATTTTTTATTGATTGCTTTGGAAGAACAAATCCATCCTTGGAACCATGAAAAAATAATATCGGACGCCTATTCACCGCCATGGCATATGAAGTGTCTGCATCCTTCATAGAAAAATGTGCCTGCAGACGACAACTCACCGATAACCTCCACAAAAGGATTGAAATATGGTGCAGATGAAACCAGTTTGCCGCCATGTTCTGAAACTGTTCTCGCATCGAAACAAATCCGCAGTCCGCAATAATCCCTTTCACATCATGAGGCAATCTCCTTCCCGATGCCATAAGCACGGCAGCCGCTCCCATCGACTTTCCAAATAAATAGATAGGAAGTCGATTTTTATTATGTCTTGCCAGATACCAGCACCATCGCTTCACATCCTGCTGCTCCAGTGCTCCAAAGGTAATATATCTTCCCTGACTGTCTCCACAGCTTCTCTGGTCGATAAACAACAGATTACAACCGTGTTCATGCAAAAAACGGGCATCCGGCGCAAAATCACCAAATCCGCTTCCGCGGTAGCCGTGCGATAATAGTACCGTCCGTCTTGCATTCTTTGCCGGAAAATACAGCGCATGTAACCACAATCCATCATGACTTCTCAGAAAACAGTGCCGCATATGCTGCTCCAGGCACCACTGTTTTCCAGTTTCATACTGCTTCGGAAACCACGCTCTGGGATGATTCTCTTTCATTTGGCGAAGCTTCGGTCCCTTCTTCGTTCCCATTCCAGTTCTTTTTTTATTTTTTACAATCAATCGAAACAATATCATATGTCATGTCTCCCTCTTTCCTCACCCTCTTACCTGTCCACCTTTTTGGATACATAGTAATCCGGGTAGATTTTTCCCCACTCTTCCACACAATATTCCCACTTTTTTGTGCCTGCATTTCCACAGACACTCACCATATACTCCCCCCACCTTTGGCTCTCCATCTCTTCCAGCTGCGTCGGAATCTGCGACAAATCCTTTCTCAATCCCTCACCGTTTCGCTTCACAAAGGCTTCTTTTCTAGTCCAAAGTTTATAAAACTCCTGCTCCTTTTGTTCCGACTGCTCCAGGTGCTCCCACTCCGTCTGCGAAAAATACTTTCTAGCGATTTTTTCCCGATAGACTCCAATCCATTCGACATCTACCCCAACCGGCTCCCTGTTTACTGCCACCGCTACTGCTTTTTTGCTGTGCGACCATGAAATATGTGGCTGAACGATTTCTCCCGCCTGATCCACCAGTACCGGCTTTCCCTTCTCTAGATAGTTCATCTGTATCTGATCCGATGTCATACCAAAGTCCCTTTGCAGTATCACCCTCACCAAAAATGCACAACAAAAGGATTGCAGCTTGCTCTGCTCCACTGCATACCGACGTATTTTTTCCTGACGATCCTGAGACAATGCTGTCATTCCTGACTCCAGATTGGCAAAGCAAAGCTCATCCGGTATCTGTAACAGATAAACCGTTCCATATTTCCCTTTTTTCTCTATCATAACTGGTTTCTCCTTCATGAGAACAAAGGCAAGTGTATTCAGCATGCCATCCGGAGTCTTACTCTTTAACAGCTATCCAACCAGCATTCCAAGAATATCTGCTGCGATAAATTCTGTAAAAAAACTTTCAAAAATAATAACATTGTCTGATAACTCATTTATCTTATGATAATATAAACGGCATATGCTGCATAAAATACAACCATACAGAAGCCTTCGATTTTTCCGATTTTCTTCTTAGTTCCTGCAAAGAGCCATACACATACGGTAAATACAATAAGTACGCACAAATCAATAATATTCTCAGTAATCATACTAATCGGGCTGATTGCTGATGCAATACCAAGTACCATCAGTATATTAAACACATTAGAACCAATGGCATTGCCAAGCGCCATATCCACTTCGTTCTTTCTGGCTGCAACGATTGAAGTTACAAGCTCTGGAAGCGATGTTCCTATGGAAACGATTGTAAGTCCGATAAGCGTCTGGCTCATTCCCAGTTCACTTGCTATTCTGGATGCTGCATCAACTGTAACATCTCCACCGAGTGCAATGGCAATTGCTCCGCCTACGATAAACAGAATGCTCATCGGAACGGAAACCAGTTTAATCTCCTCGTCAGAACCGCCTTCAATCTCAACCTTCCTGCCTTCCCTACTTGCCTTTAATGCAATCTTAATCATATAGAAAATGTATCCTGCAAAGAATCCAATTAATATTACACCATCAAAGTGCCCAAGTGTCATTCCAGACTTATCACCGAGTCCAATCATCCCTAAAAGCATTAAAAGTCCGGCACATATCAATGAAAACGGAATATCTCTCGTTATGGTTTCCCTTGCAACATTTATAGCAGCCAACATTGCACATACACCGATTACAACCATCAGATTAAATATATTAGAACCAACTACATTACTGACTGCAAGTTCATTGTTTCCTGTAATCGAAGCGGATACACTGACTGCTGTCTCAGGAAGTGATGTTCCCATTGCAACAATAGTAAGTCCGATAATGATAGATGGAACATGTAGTCTCTTTGCTACACTTGAACTTCCCTCCACAAAAAAGTCTGCACCTTTTATTAGCAGCACGAAGCCTACAACAAGAAATATAAGTACAAGAATAAATGGGGCATTGTTAATATAATTTTCCATGTTTTCCTCCTTTGTTCTCCCTAACAGAGCCATCAGCTAAACCTTCTGCAAAATCCACTGTTCAGAAACATATCGCCTGTCATATTGCTTACCGCTCCTTCTTACTACAAGTTACCTTTTCCACATACTGCAGCAGTTCCATTTCCCGTACAAGCTGCTCCAGCTCTTTCTCGCTCTCCAGACAGATGCTCAACTTCAATATGGCACTCTTTTCCTCATAAGCAAAGGCAAGCACATGCAGTTTCTTAGACAAGACATATAAAGTGATTGGCTTTAATATCTCTATTCCCTGCATCGGATGTAGAGAAAGCTCAATCTTTGCCACAACATTGTTCTTTTCGTCACATTCTTTTTCCTGGCGTTTTTGCGCTGTTTCCAGTCCATACTGTAACAGACTTCCACGGAAAAACTTCTTAATCTGGTTTTTGGCATTCCCTGTCTTTACAAAATTTAACCACTCCCTGCGTGGTCCACCGTCCTTTTCTGCCGTAACGATTTCTACAAAATCACCATTTTGCAACACATAGTCCGGTGCCTTTTTCATGCGGTTGACATAGGCCCCGATCATCTTATTTCCGATATCACTATGGATTGCATAGGCAAAATCCACCAGCGTAGAGCCTTTCTGCAAACGCTTTACATCCCCCTTTGGTGTAAAACAGGAAATCGTCTCTGAGAACAAATCAAAATCTCCTTTTACCAGATCGATAAACTCTGCATTGTTGGTAATGTCCTGCTGCCACTCCAAAATACGCTTCAACCACATTGATTTCTTCCACTGGCTTCTGCTGATCTCACGCGCAGCCTCTTCACTTTCTCCATATTTCCAATGTGCCAACACACCGTATCTGGCAACCATATCCATTTCCTTTGTTTTAATCTGTACCTCAAAACGGATACCATTTTTAGCGACAAGCGTCGTGTGAAGTGACTGATACATATTTTCCTTCGGCATAGCAATATAGTCCTTGATACGATTTGGAACCGGTTTATACATATTATGCAGAATACCAAGAATCGAATAGCAGTCTCCCACAGAACCTACGATTAACTTTACTGCAGCAATATCATATAATTCATCCAGAGTCTTACCACGATTAATCATCTTACGGTAAATGCTAAACAAATGTTTTCGTTCATATCGTAACTGGAAATGAAAGCCCGACTCTGACAACTCACGATTAATCTCTGACAGGATCATGTTCATCTTCCGGTCTACCTGAAAGCTCTCCAGTCTCAGACTGATTTCCTGATACTCTTTAGGAAATAAATAAGAAAACGACAGATCCTCCAATTCCATGCTCAGAACCGAAATTCCCAGACGTTGCGCAATCGGAGAATAAATATCCAACGTCTCTGTCGCAATCTCAATCTGTTTTTCCGGACGCTGAAATTGTAAGGTACGCATATTATGCAATCTGTCTGCAAGTTTAATAATGATCACACGAATGTCTGTTGCCGTTGCCAAAATCAGCTTGCGAAAACTCTCAAGCTTCATCTCTGCCTTTGTCACATTTTCTGACATTTTTGTGATTTTGGTTACACCATCCACTAAGAACATCACTTCTTCACCAAATAGATTACAGATGTCCTCTTTCGTCAGAGCCGTGTCTTCCACCACATCATGCAACAAAGCTGCAATCAGACTTTCCTTATCCAAATGCAACTCTGATAAAATGATTGCTACTTTGACCGGATGGATCACAAAAGGCTCTCCTGATTTACGCATCTGCCCTTCATGCGCTTTTTTTGCCACCTCAAACGCTTTGCGGATTATACCATTCTCATTTGCCGCCGGATGATATGTCTGCAAGTTTTTGATCAACTGATCATATAGCCCCTCTAACATGATGTCATTGTCCATAGTCTTCACTCCATTTGTACTTTATGTATCACAATTATCTATGATATATTTTTATCTTTCTAATTGATTGTCCCAACTTCAATTGTGATTCTTATTATATTCGTAAAATCCCCATGATGCAACCCAAAAAATGCCGAAAACAAGCTACGATATGATACCGTTCCCTATTTTCGGCATTTCTGAATTACTTCCTATTAAATCTAAATCATTTTGAGTTCAAAAGATACTCTTCCCATTTTATTCCATCTTACGTTTTGGAATCGTGATCGTGGAACGGGTACCCTTTCCTACCTCACTTTCTATCTGAAGCCGGTATTCTTCACCATAATATAATGTAATTCTCTCATTCACATTCCGCACACCATATCCTCTTGTCTTAAACTCTAAAATAGACGCTAATACTTCCGGTTCAATGCCAATACCATTGTCCTCTACAATCAGATATATTTTTTCTTCATCCATTCTGCCTATGATCTTAATGTATCCCTTTCGATCTTCTAACAGGTCGATTCCATGTTCAATCGAATTTTCCACAAGTGGTTGCAAGATCAGATTTAATGTCTCATATGGATAAATATCTTCATCAACATCTAATATCACATCAAAGGAATCATCATGCATACAAGACTGGATTTTCAAATATGATTCCATATTCTCCAATTCCCGTTCAATCGTCAAAATATTATTGCCACGGTTAAGTGAGGTACGATAAAAGGAAGACAGCGCAAGTGTTAACTTACTGATATCTTCTTTTCCCGCTTCTATTGCCTTCCAATTGATTAGAGACAACGAATTGTATAAGAAATGTGGATTAATCTGTGCCTGCAATGCACGCATTTCATATTTCTTCTGTAAAAGCTTCCCCTCATATACTGCATGAATCAAATGATTAATCTTTTCCAACATATTGCCAAATCCACGGATCAGATCACCAATCTCATCCTGAGCATCACTTGTAACCTGAAGGGTCATATCTCCTTCTCCGACTGATTTCATATTCTTTTGAAGCCTCTCAATATCTCTGACAACAATCCTTGAAAAAGCAATTGCTGCAAGTAACGATGCTATCACACAGACTGTAGCAAGTCCAACTACCAGATACAAGAGATTATTTGCTGCATCTGCCAAAATCTTTTCCGGACGGTACAGCACAACATTCCAGCCATCGGTAGAAAGTGTTTTTTCTACGATGGAATATTCTGTTTTCTTTCCCTGCTTCTGCTTTTGTAATTCCTTCAAAAGCTCTGTATCTGTCAACTCCCACTCTTCATTTTCATCCGTAAAATGTCCACTCTGATAAACCGTCTCCCTATCTTTATTATAAACAAAAATCCCATAATCTTCCTGAAAAATCTGGTTAAAACTGGCAAATAGATCTGCATAATCTACCTCTACATATAAAATTCCCTTTTTCCCTGCCTGTTCCATAATCGGCATCTTTCTGATACAAAATGCCTTTCTGGTGTCCATATCAATCTTCCAGTTCACGGCTTGCGTCAATTTCGCTTTTTTATACCATTCTTTCTCTGCAATCAGATCAAGCGATGCCACTGTAGTATCATGTGGAACAATGTCTTTATCTACATAAATAGTCAACTGCCTGATATTGGGATTGAAACATTTCAAAGAAGATAGTGCCGGATCGATATAGTTAGCATATTGTTCATACATTTCATAAGTAGACGAATAGTCCGTCAACAACACATTGGAAATCAAACTGTTAAACGCAATATAATCCGACATATTTTCATAAACCAATACCTGTGAATCAAACCGGGATACCCCCTGTGAAAGTGCATCTGCTATATTCTGCGTTTCATTCTCGATCAAGGTTGTTCTCTGTTGATAATACGCAAAAATCCCCATGAGAAAAATCGGGATTGTGCCAATACAGATATAGATTCCCATCAGTTTATGACGCAGCTTATAATCCTTGAATACTTTTCTAATGGATTTCATCGCCTTCCCCCTGATTTCTAAACTTCTGTGGACTTACACCAAAATACTCCCGGAAACTCTGGCAAAAATAAGAGACATTCGGATAGCCTACCGCATAACTGATATTTACAATCTTATTGTGCGACTCCATTAACATTTCCTTTGCCTTTTCCATACGCAGAGCTTTGATAAATTTGCTTAAATTCTGCCCTGTTTCTTTCTTAAAAATATGACTCAGATAGCTTGGCGCCATGTATACCTGTTCCGCTAACAGATCTACGCTCAATTCCTTGTCATAATTAGCATAGATATATTCTTTCACCGTCTCAATCTCACGGTGCATCATCTGTGGATTGACTGCAAAGACTTCTTCTAACTGTTCGATCCCCTTCTGTAAAATCGTCATAACCTCCGAAAAATCATTGGCACGGTACAACTTATCTACCG
Source organism: uncultured Lachnospiraceae bacterium (assembly GCA_934317005.1). Lineage (GTDB taxonomy): Bacteria > Bacillota > Clostridia > Lachnospirales > Lachnospiraceae > Butyribacter. Next base: position 5,408 of record CAKREB010000023.1, on the reverse strand, counting down.
CTTCATTTAATCCGGACTGCTTCTTGTCCGGAAGTGTATCATAGATATCTTTCATCAGATTAGAAAAAACAAATTTCACATACATCTGTGAAAATGCTTTTTTACCACGGTATTTTTCACACAATAGATCAAAATGCTCCCGCAGACCAACCATATCCTTCACTTTAATATCCTGCCTAAGCTGTTTCATCAGCATATCATCTTCAATTGTCTTTTCCACCACATCGGCACTTTCATCATTTTCCACAAAAATATGGCTGTCCGGAAGATAAAATTTATTTTCCATCAGACGTTCCATCTCTTCATAACATGCTGCTAGAATGATCTCTTCATTATAGTAGGCACTGACCGCAATATAACAGGTCTCACCATAACGCTGTTTGATATTTTCTAGGATTTCATTGGCAAAACTGCGGCGTTCCTTTTCCTTGATATCTTCAAACAAAAGAAGTGCCTGTTGCTGATTTAAGTTCAGATATTGCAGCTTTTTATTGCTATTTTTGATAATATCTTCCTTAAACTCCATCCCTTTTCTGCCAAAGAATTCACGATCAAATTCCAAAAGCATCATACAGTGATAATTTTTGATAAAGTCAAGCGAAATCAGCTTTTCTGACTGGTTCAGAAGCTCTTCCTTCTTCACGCCATTGATAATAGAAAGAAGCAGATGCTCCCGCACAAACTGAATGCTTTCTTCCTGTAGTTCCCGATCCAGTCTCTCATCCTCAATCTCCTTCATGACTTTTTTCATTGTTGTTTCAAATTCCTTTGGATCAACCGGCTTTAAAATGTAATTGTTAACATTGTATGCCATCGCACGCTTTGCATATTCAAACTCACCATAGCCACTAAAGATAATAATCTTCATGTCATGATACTTTTCCACTACATTTTGTATTAATGTCAAACCATCCATAAATGGCATTTTGATATCGGTAAGCAGCAAATCTACCCGCTCTTTTTCCAATATTTCCAATGCCTTGACACCATTGGTCGCCTCTATCATCTCTGCATCAATGCCGACCTTCTTTAACAGAAAACGGATTCCATTTCTTTCAATTTTTTCATCATCAACGACTAAAATCCTAATCATTCTTTCACCTCTTCATCCTGCAAAACAGAATGCCTGTCCGTTATTTTCTTTTTTACTTATTAGTATAACACATAACGCCCCAAAAAGGGTATTCCAAACAAAACTTTGGAATACCCTTTCATAAATAAGGAGTATACTCACACAATCGTGGAGTATCAGGCACCGTGTGTGCAGTGCCGGTTTAAGAGAAAATTTATAAAAGCTATTACTTTTATGCGAATGGTTTTACGGTTCCTGTTTTCCAGATATCTCTGTCATATTCCGCAATTGTGCGGTCAGATGAGAAGAAGCCCGCTTTGCTGATATTAACAAGCATCTTCTTTGCCCATGCTTTACGGTCTGCATAATCCCCAAACATAGCCTCTTTTGTTGCCACATAATCTTCAAAATCCGGGAATGTCATGAACCAGTCTTTTCCTAACAATTCATTGTATAATCTTGTCAAATGTTCTTTATCACCTACCGCAAGCATCTGATCACTAACGATAAAGTCAACCGCTTCTTTTAATACGGCATCCTTTTCGTAATAATCACGAGAGCAATAACTTCCCTCTTCATAACGCTTAATAACGGTATCACTATCTTCTCCAAATACATAGATGTTTTCTTTTCCTACCAGATCCGAAATTTCTACATTGGCACCATCCATTGTACCGAGTGTCACAGCACCATTTAACATAAACTTCATATTACCGGTTCCACTTGCCTCTTTGGATGCCAGCGAAATCTGCTCTGAAACATCACACGCAGGAATCAGCTTAGAAGCCTTTGTTACATTATAATTTTCTACCATAACTACCTTTAAGTATGGGCTGACCTCCGGATCATTTTCAATCAGCTGCTGTAAACACAAAATCAGATGAATAATATCCTTTGCAATAACATATGCCGGTGCTGCCTTTGCCCCAAAAATAGCTGTGATTGGTGTTTCCGGCTTCTTTCCCTTTTTAATCTCAAGATATTTATGAATCAAATACAATGCATTGAGCTGCTGACGCTTATACTCATGCAGACGCTTAATCTGGATATCATAGATTGCTTCCGGATTAATCTCAATTCCCTGTGTCTTTTTCAGATACTCTGCTAATTCTGCCTTTTTCTTCTTCTTAATAGACAACAACCTGTCAAGAATAACATCGTCATCCACAAATGCAGCTAACTTTTCCAACTCATCTGCATTTTTCTTAAAACCATCACCAATACATTCTGTAATAAGCTGTGTCAATTCCTCGTTACAATGCATCAGCCATCTGCGGAATGTAATACCATTGGTCTTATTATTAAATTTTTCCGGATAGATCTGATAGAAATTGTGCAGTTCACTGTTTTTCAAAATCTCGGTATGAAGATATGCCACACCATTGATGCTGTATCCATAGTGCATATCCATATGTGCCATATGAACTCTGTCACTCTCATCAATAATATATACCGATGGATCATCAAATTTCTTACGCACCTCATTGTCCAGTGCATAAATAATTGGAATTAACTGTGGCACTACCTTCCACAGATAAGATAATGGCCATTTTTCCAATGCTTCTGCAAGAATTGTATGATTTGTATACGCACAAGTCTTCGACACGATCTCCATTGCCTCTTCGATGCAGATTCCCTTTTCCATCAGCAGACGGATCAATTCAGGAATAACCATGCTCGGATGCGTATCGTTGATCTGGATGGCAGCATAATCCGCAAGATCATGCAGATTAGATCCCTTTGCCACACATTCTTCTAAAATATACTGCGCTCCTGCCGAAACCATAAAATACTGCTGATAAATACGAAGAAGCTGTCCCTTCTCATCACTGTCATCCGGATAGAGAAATAATGTCAGATTCTCCTCGATATCATCTTTATCAAAAGAAATACCATCTTCTACCAAATTTTCTTTTACACTTTCGATATCAAATAAATGCAGCTTATTGGTTCTATTATTATATCCTGTTACAGCAATATCATAGAGCTTTGCCTCTACTGTATGATAGCGAAATGGAATTGTATAACTCTTTCCTGCATCCGTCAGCCAGCTTTCCTTGGTAATCCATGGATTTGGATACTCATGCTGCAAATTATTTTCAAATACCTGCTTAAATAAGCCTAAATGATAATTGATACCAATACCATCACCATTGATACCCAGTGTTGCAATCGAGTCCAGAAAGCAGGCTGCCAGACGACCAAGACCACCATTTCCCAAGGATGGCTCATTCTCAATCTCTTCAATGTCACCGATGTCTTTTCCGGCATCACGCAATTCCTTCTTTACCGTATCAAACAATCCCAAATTGATCAGGTTATTTGATAACAGCTTACCAATCAAGAACTCAGCAGATATGTAATATACTTTTTTCTTTCCTTCCGCACTTTCCTTTTCTTTCGCTTTTTCCTTTGTCAGCTCCAACAGTGCAAAATATAATTCCTCGTTACTGCATGCAGCAATATCCTTATTGTACTTTGTCTGAACAAACTCTTTTAACATGATACTTTCTCCTCCTTATTTGATCCTTCTTGTTTTGTCTGCTTCTTTGGAAGACGGTCATAAATTTCTGCCATTTCCCTTAACCATGCTATCTTTTCTGCATTGAACTCTCCCTGCTTCATTCTCCATCTCCAATTGGTTCCAATCGTTGACGGAAGATTCATACGGGCTGAATTGTCTTTTTCCAAAATATCCTGCATCTGAATGATAACGGTATCGGCAACACTCAGATATGCCAGACGGATTACTTCCCTTGAAAGCTTCTTGCGATCTGTTGTATTAACATAACGGCACAGATAATCAAATCCCTTTTTGGGAAGAGAATCAAAATATCCGAGCAATGTCTCATTGTCATGCGTTCCACTATATACCACACAATTTCTTCCATAACAGTGTGGAAGATATTCATTTTTTGTATTTCCATCAAAGGCAAATTCCAACACTTTCATACCAGGGTAGCCTGCTTTTTCCAAAGTTTCCTTCACTCCCGGTACTAAAACCCCCAGATCCTCTGCAATCATAGAACTATCACCAAGTGCCTCCTCGATTGCTTCGATCAGATCCATGCCGGGTCCCTGACGAAATTCTCCATCCACCGGTACTCCCTCTGCCGGAATAGCATAATAACGAACCATTCCAATAAAATGATCCATCCGAATCACATCGTAACGTTTTGACGCTGCTGCTATTCTTTTTTTCCACCATGAAAACTGATCTTGTTTCATGGCATCCCAGTCGTACAAAGGATTTCCCCACTTCTGTCCGTAATCGCTGAATGCATCTGGTGGGCATCCGGCTACATCTATCGGATGCAATGTTTCATCTAACTGATACTGTGTTGGATTGGCCCAGATATCTGCACTATCCATTGCAACATAGATTGGAATATCTCCAATAATCTCAATTCCCTTTTTATTGGCATATGTTTTCAGATGATTCCATTGACTATCAAACTTGTACTGCACAAACTCCCAAAACTCAATTTTTTCCTTCAGCAATTCTTTATAATAGGCAAGTGCTTTCTCTTCTCGAAGACGGATATCTTCCTCCCATGCCAGCCATTCAATCCCGCCAAAATAATCCTTACATGCCATAAATAAGCAATACTCTGGCAGCCATTCTTTTTCTCTTTCACAAAATTTACGAATACGTTCCTTCTCTAATTTTCCACAACGATAAAATGCCTTTTTCAATACTCTGTACCGATTCTGGTACATCTTTTGATAATCTACATCAAAGCATAACTCTCCCCAATCAATCTGTGTCAAGTCCTCTTCTTCCAGCAATCCTTCTTCTACCAAAAGATCCAAATCAATAAAATAAGGATTACCTGCAAAAGTAGAAAAAGACTGATACGGACTGTCGCCATAACTTGTCGGACCAATCGGCAATACCTGCCAATACTTTTGTCCCGCTTCTTCTAACTGATCCACAAAATGATATGCAGCCTTTCCAAAGCTTCCAATTCCATAAGGTGACGGTAAGCTACTAATTGGCAGTAAAATTCCCGCCCCTCTTTTCAAACGTTTTTCCATCTCAAAGGTTCCTCCTTTTTGGAACTTTTCCTGTTCAATTCTATAATCATATGCTACCAACTAATCCAATATATTTCCATATACCATTTTTTTGATTCATGTAAGATTTTTGTGATAATGCCACAGTTCGCCAAAAATCTATATCTGCAAGCCTTGTTACAAGCTCGCTTGTATAAAAGGCTTGCAGATATAGATTTTGGCGAATAGCCTGACACAACAGCAATGACTAAGCTTTCAGCGGATGCTTTTTCCCGCGCTTTTCGCACGCCTTTGCGAAAAGGCTTAGGAATTGCTGATG
>CAKREB010000022.1 GCA_934317005.1 uncultured Lachnospiraceae bacterium | reverse complement strand
GATACATGAGTCCTATGGAGTACAGACGTAGACTTGGATTGGCTGTTTAGCCTGTCCAAGAAAATGTCCGCACCCTCGGCTCAACAAATCTTTGATTTTGGAAAATGTCTCTTTTTGACGATTGGCTCTTTGCTGGAAATCATCCGTTTCAATAATAATTTGTAATTGAGAATCCTTGACATCCAAGGAAAGATCATTGTTCTCAATAGTTTGTTTTATAGAATTATCAATATCATTTTTCTTAGCTTTGCTAAAAATGTCATCTATTACAAAATAGTCTTCAGATAGATAACGTTCAACAGTATCAAGGATTATAGATTTTCTTTGCTCCGTAGTTTTAGAGGAATACTCAAATAATTCATCAAAAGCTATACGTACACTCCTAGCTGCAAGACTACGGCTACCATTCGTTTTATTTAAAGCCTTGTTAATCTTGCTATAGGTGAAATTGCTTGTATCAAGATTTTCAAAACTTATTTCAAAGTTAGCATACTCGGGATGGAGAAGAGATGAAAGAAAGTCATAGTATCCTAATTTTGCAACATAAGTAAGTACTCTCAAATAGTAATCCTGAGCAGCTCGCATATAGTTCGATAATATTTTTACATCGGCATCATTAGATACGTTTTCTTTCGTTTCATCCCATAACGTTTGAACTTGCCAACTTGCCACAGATTCATCGTTGGTGCGTTCATATTCAATAAGACTAATTACATTATCATAAGTAAAGCGTCTGTTTTTTGCCGAATTACATCTGCCACAGAGGGGCTCGAAAAAGCCGTTTTGTTTGAAACCACATGCCAATGGCCCAACATGATCTGGACTGATTTTAGATACTTCCTTGCCGCAATTTGCACAGGTTCCAGAAGAAGCACTATTGTATAAAGTGTCTGCTATTTTCCAATCACCGTCTGCCCACCACATGAATGCTCGTCTATCATGATTATAAGTTCGCATGTTTTCATCCGATCTTCCCGGATCGTTTTTCTTTCTACAAAAAGTACAATAGTCATGAATTCCATCTAGACGATGTGGACAGTCCCCCATATATCCAGGGCTTAAATTAGTTGAACGCTTGTATTGACTGTTCATAAAAAATTGTTCATATTGCTGATTATCAAATAATTCGATATCATCTATTTTTTCCGGGAAATCTGATAATATTTGTTTTCTTACCTGTTCTATTCCTAATTCATCAATTAGTAGTTGTGTTGCCTCGTATATAGGCATTGTTTTTTCAAAATAATCAGATTGAACTAATTTATTCCAACGTTTAGCTAAATTAGCGTTCATGTACATATAGCCGACATAACGTTCCTTTCCACATATTAGGCAAGCTTTCTTTCCAGTTGGGTGTATTATTCTAGCTGCAATCGTTAGACGGTCATCAGAATTTTCTGTTCCCGGGAGTTTTAAACTATCTGCCTTGTTTACCCACCACGCAAAGCGGCCAGGGAAAAACTTGTAGAAGGATGTGGTTTTACCAGAACTACATTGCCAGTTAATTTTTCCGCTCTCTTCTCGTATATTAGGAAGACCGTCATAAACTGGAGAATCTGCAATCATATTCATATAGTTGATATATTCTTTTGAAGGTTTAAATTTTCCTCGTCCATATTTAATTTCCATTTATTTGCTTTTTTTTTATTTATATAAGTGAAATGCCTTTTTAGTATATTTACCATCTAATGCACGATAAAAGTAACGTGCAGCTATTGAAGAATACGACTTCCATTTCTTTTCGACTGCCTTTTTTAATCGGTTATCTGTTTTATAAAGACATTCATAAACTTGGAGGAATGCAACATCCGCAGTGGGTAAAATATCCTGGCGATCAAGCACAAAAATTAAGTACGTGTGCGCAGTCCATTCACCGATTCCCTTAAGTTTGGTTAATTGCTTGATTACTTCCTGAAAATTGTATGGCTCTGAAGCATTGCCCGCTGCTAATTATTTTTTCTAAATCAAAATTATCGTTGACGGTTATATGCATTGCCTTTTTAATCCTTTATTGTTTCCATGATGTCTTCCAACTTACAATCCATAGCCTCACATATTTTTAGAAGAACATCAGTTGTGATGTTTGCACCCTTGCCGAGTTTGGCAATGGAAGCAGCACTGATTCCGGCAGCATCCTTAAGATCATTCCTGTTCATTTCTTTGTCAATTAACATCTTCCATAATTTGTTGTAACTGATTCGCATAATCAACCTCCTTGCTTTACAACCAAAAATCAAATGATTCTTCTTGTTGTTTTTCTGTGAGATAGTTTTTCAAGAGTTCGACATCTTTACTGATATCTCGTGGTCTGATTCGGTTAATAACCTTTTCCTCGACTTCAGGAGTCCAGTAGATTTTTAATTTTTCTCTGGCTCTTGTGATAGCAGTGTAGAAGATATTGTGAGTTACTAATTCTTCCACCTCATCAGTAATAACTATCTTTACAGAGTCATATTCGAGACCTTGTGCTTTGTGTATTGATACAGCATAAGCAACTTGGAATGGAACAACTGTATTTGAACTGTTATCATCTCCATCCTCATCAGCACTCTTTAATTTGTGTACACAAAATCTGATTAGTGATTTTTCTTCGGTTTCCGAACATTCAAGTAGTTGGAGACTCATGTGCCTAAGGTCACTTTCATCTACTACCTTAGGTATCTCAACATCAAACTGAATGCGTTCATCGTGGGTGTCGGGGTCTAGAATTTCTATTCTCTTGATAATTCCCTTCATATTGTTGTGTATGACAGGAAAGAACCTATCCGAATCAAGGAAGAGAATCGGATCTCCAACTTTATATTGCTGAACATCCCACTGAACAGCAGGGCTAGGATTGCTTTCCTGTAGGAATCTATTGATGTTGTTGATTCCATACAAACCATCATAATTTAGGCAGAGAATAGCCTCGCCAGGTTCAAGTGAAGAGAGTAAGGTTTCATCTACTTTTAAGGAATAGCTTTCTCTTTCGATGACTTCTTTAGCTGTATCATCCATCTGTCTAACTTTGTCCCACAGTTCAAGCAATCGTTCATCCTTAGTTCGATGAGGCTGGGTAAGTTCAAATACGGCACTTTCTGGTAAAAATGATTTTAATACCGAGAACCAATTTCCGAATTGAATCGCATCAATCTGATAAGTGTCTCCAACCAGTAAGAGCATTTCAAAATTTGCCTTTTGCAGAACCTCAACCATATCCTTATTGCTAACGGTACTACATTCATCGATAACCAATAATTTATATTCTGTAAAAGAGCCTTGGCGTTTAAAACTTTCAATCGTTGAAAAAGTTGTATTGTCAGCATCAATCTTTCGCATCAAGTTCTCTTTCGCGGGATTTGTTTGGGTTAGGTATAATTTGGCTGCATCATTCAAATAGTGGGAAACATGATTTATTAGTGTGGATTTTCCTACACCTGCAGAGCCATATATTACACCAACTTTAGATTCTGAAAATATACGAGTGATGATGTCTTTCTTTTCATCACAGTCAATTTCGTAACCATCAAATAATAGCCAAAACTCAACATCGTTACTGTAATTTTCAATGCCTGATTCGGCCAATTCCTGTAATTTCTCAATTACCTTGCAAGTATCAAGTTTGTAATCGTTTATAAATACTTGATTATGCTCAAGTATTAAATCACTTGCAGGTCTGTGGCCTGACCAAAGGCTATTGTTATACTTTTCAATGAGCATTGGATAATCGGGATAATTACCCAGTTCCTCAATATCAGTGAAGAGTTGACCTTTGCCTTCTGTGTTATTTCTTATAAACCTTGCGAATAATTCCGGGCGTTTGTCCTTACAAGGGATACAATCGAATACGGCTCCTAATTTTGGATTATGACCAACAGGAGATCTGTTAAATGGTAAAGTATCAAACTGCTTGCAGCCATTTGATAAATACAAACCAGAAAGATTACTATTTCCCGCATTTACCCATTCTTCATAATATTTGCTGTAGTGTCCAGATGAATATTGGCTTTTAATTATAACGTTGTTCATGTTGTAAAGCAGATATCGCAGCACGTTTTGGCCGTTTCGACCTTTTCGTATAAGCTTCCTGCATTCGTCTAAAATTGGAATAAACACCGTAGATTTAAGGTTGTTTTTCCATTCGAGAGTAATCCTATCGTAGGCCTTATCCGGGAAATCCATTAGGGCGGTCAAAGTGTAATTCGTTTTAGTAAGAAACTTACAAATTAATCGTTGTTCTGGATAAGGAACTCTTTTTTTCTCGCCTTTTATCAGCGATATGAAATTTTGAAATTCACAGTCACGAATGGACACTTCCCAACCATCAATAATGATGATAGGCATTGTTTTTCCTAATATCTCAATAGTTTCATGTACAAGATGAAACTTCGATGCATAATTGCTTTTGATTGGAAGTTTAGTAAAAGCAATTACTCTGTTAGATTTGGATTTGTTTTTTCTGTCATCTATAGGTGTAAATGTGATTTCATAATATATTTTTCTGTCTACAAACAGCTGTTTGATTTTCTGAATATAGTATTTATCTTTGCTGTCACTGTGAAATGCCACGGGATATCGTTCTATTTTTTCAGAAATCTTTTTATAGTATTCCTGTAATGTATCATCTAAATGAAGAGGAAACTTATCTATGTTATGTAATACCTCTATACCAAAGTAGTGCCAGATAAGATTTTTTGCTTCTAGCAGGTATTGGTAATACTTAAGCATTAATCGTTCAGAACCGTCTTCATCCAAAGTATATTGTGTGGTAACTACTTCCAGGTAATTATGGAATTTATATAGAGTGTACAATTCACTGTTTATCTGTGCAAACTCGGTGGCCTTTTCTATGTTTTCGGCGGTTATAGGTATGTCCCTGCCGTTGGCATAGAACTTGAGCATGATGTGATTTACGAACTTTGTCAGCTGCTCTAAAATGTCTTGAGAAATAGCACCACGAGAATTGTTTTCTATTTCATCTAAATGCCTACAGATTACACTATCTATCTTCTTGATAGACTCATCGATTGTTGGCATCAACATTCCTCCTTTCGGTTATTAATATTCTCCATCATCCCAATCATCAATAAATGCATCATACGGGAATGCTCCTGCAAATTGGTCTGGATGAAGCTTTACATACAAATTGCGTATTTTGGTTCTGGCATTTCCTAAAGAAGGAGTGACAGAGCCATCGATTAAAAGGCTGTTACTTATATTATTTAATTCCCCAAGTAAACCAAAAACATATGACTTTAAGGTTGGATCAGCAAATGCAGCCGCTTTTGACATCCACTTATTATCGTACAAGTCTTTTATTTTACAAGGCAGAGTCATGTCGATTAATGATGCAGTATAGTTTTCTCCAATGAGGGCAACCATGATTTCATCGTAATCTGTTGTGAACTCTTGCAGTAGCAAAGTGTCAGCCGGAGAGTATGGAGACTCATTTGAGTCTTGCTCATTCGGAATCTCAAGGGCTTTTGTATCTGTATTATCTTCGGGGATTGGATATAAACGCACATAAATCTCCTTCATTTCAGTTCGCTTTTTAATGGTCTCTGGTCGAAGGACATCTCGGAGCTGATTGCCTTCTTCAATGGATTCATTCCTAAACCAAAGAATATCAGTATCAGGAATCCATCGTAAAAACTTATCTGAAATATAGTAGGTGTAATCTCCAAGTACCTGCATCGCATCGATTACAATCTTTCTTAAACAGGCATCTTGAATTTTTCGTACATCATATTTCCATGATTGAAGAAAATCATTAATCTCGTCAGCAAGTGATAACTTTGTTCCTTCTCCTGTAGGGTCATGATCCATACAATATGTGAGAAGGGGTTCAACCTGACTTTTGAATCGTTCAAGAAAGGCATAATCTTTTGGATTTAGTCTATTCTCGTCAAGCGTGTCAGTTGAAGTAGTGGGACCAACTAAATTTGAAATAGCATTACCCCATACATCCGCAATAGCCTGTCCTGAAGCCAAGACTTTCTCGGTAAGAATATCATGTGGCGTTTTTTCACTGTCTTTTTTAGCACTCTTCGGAGTGCTTTTTCTTTTTTGCGCAGCAGTCGTTGTAAGAATCTCTTCAAACAAATATGCGATTTTCTCTGAAGCATTGTACAGGTCTATATCTTCTATATGAGTTTGAAAAGCATCGCACAACCTTTGCGTTGTTGCTTCTGGAAAATTATCTAAATACGAAATGAACTGTTCCGGCTCAATGTGTGGTAAAACACGCTTTGCTATATTTGTAATTTTAGTATTGCCATTGTAATAGGCCTTAAAAGTGTTTTCACTTATATCTTCAATTTGTAATAAACCCTCTTCAGTGATGATTGATTCAAACAGTGTTTTGGTAAAAACATGAGTGCTGTATGAACCACCGATGATGGGTTTTAGTATTTCTGCAAATTCTGTGAATTCCATAATCCACCTCTTTCTTCATTACACCCAAGACTACCGAAGCCTACCAGCCACTACCAAGTTCTACCGATCCACTTATCTATAATGTGAAGTGTAAAAAGCAAACAGCGAGCGCTTGCTACTTGTAAGGCTGTATTGGGAAATTGTTCTACCCAATATTATATCAGAAAGGAACGCAAAAATCTACACTTTCACAGTTTGTTAATATGCGTTCGCAGAGATAATTTACAAATACAGTTATTTTACCTCTCTGACCTTTAGTTGAGTTCATTAGGTGAATTCAACTAAGTGCCAGAGGCACTTAAAAATAAATATCACAAGGCCTGATTAGCTATAAGGGCATTGGGATACAGATATCGGCATCAATCACAGGACAACCTGTGAAAGGTGCGATAGAAGTACCCTTATTTCCTTATGCTCTTTTTCAGGCATTTCATGGGTCGGTACTTCTATAAGCAACGACCCTATTTGTTTCCTATGCCCTTCTGCAAGAACCAGGCAGAAAGGCAGGAACTTTATGAAAATCAAGATTCGTTACGAGAACGAGTATCAGACACTTGAGGTCGAAAACATGGAATTGGAGAAATGGTTAAATATCTCCATTTCAGAAGAAGAAAGTCAGGAAGACTACGAAAAGAGAATCCAAGATGTAATCGAAGAGAGATTTAACAGACCCGATTACAACAGTTGGCACAAGCATGACCGTCATACTGGCAACGCTTATATGAAGAGCAAGGACGGGACAGTTGAGGTCAACACAGAAGAGGCAATCATGTTCAGAGCAACTGATAAGTCAGCCTTTAACAGTTCAATTGATGGAGTACATAACCAGCTTGAATACGAAGAGTGCTGTGAAACTTTGAGAAGTCTTCTTAAACCTGCGCAGGCAGATATGGTAATTGCTATTGCCCTTGACGGTTACACCGTTGGTGAGTATGCAGCAGAAATTGGTGATGATGCCAATAATGTCAGTCATCGTTACAGACGTGCAATCAACAAATTAAAAAAAATATTTTCAAAAATGTCCTTTTAACCCTTCTCCCAAGGCTACCAGGTAGGAGGGTAACACCTCCGAGAAATTAATTTAAGGAGGTAATTCGTATGGAATTACAAGTATTTAACAGCACAGAGTTTGGCTCTGTAAGAACAGCAACTGTAAACGGTGAGGTTATGTTTGTTGCAAAGGATATAGCAACAATTCTTGGATACAGCAATCCGAGAGATGCTATTAACAAGCACGTTGATGATGAAGACAAGGGGGTAGCAAAATGCGACACCCCTGGTGGAACGCAGAATTTAGTCATGATCAATGAGTCAGGTCTTTACAGTCTTATCCTTTCAAGCAAAATGCCTAATGCGAAGAAGTTCAAACATTGGGTAACGGCAGAGGTTCTTCCGTCTATCCGTAAGCATGGAATGTATGCCATCGATGAGATTTTGGAAAATCCTGATCTTGCGATTGCAGCACTTACACAGCTTAAAGAAGAGCGTGAGAGAAGAAAACAGCTTGAATGTCAGACGCTTATTCAGCGTCAGCAGATTGCAGAAATGCAGCCAAAGGCAAGCTACTATGACCTTATTTTACAGAACAAGAACACAGTTCCTATTACACAGATTGCAAAGGACTACGGTATGAGCGGCCGCAAGTTCAATGAACTTCTTCATGAACTTGGGGTTCAGTACAAGTTCAGAAAGACATGGCTTTTATATCAGCAGTATGCAGAATGCGGATACACACAATCACGTACCTATGCAATTGATGAGAGCAGAAGTGTGATGCATACCTATTGGACACAGAAGGGCAGACTTTTCCTTTATGACCTTCTGAAGAACGAAGGCATCTTACCAGTCATTGAACAGGAGGATTAAAAGATATGGGCATTGATAAGTTTAATCATGAGGGTTATTCCGACCCGACTACATACGAGGCTCTTACCAACATCCACCGTGAGGAAATGGCAGCTGATAAAAAGGCTGCCTATCTTCCTTTGGTGTATGTGTGCAGTCCGTATGCAGGTGATATTGAAACCAATGTAAAGAATGCAAAACGATACAGCAGATTTGCTGTTGATGAAAATGCTATCCCGGTAACACCTCATCTTTTATATCCGCAGTTCATGGATGACGGAAATGAGGCGGAAAGAGAGATGGCTATGCATTTCAATTATGTACTTCTTGGCAAATGCACAGAGGTCTGGGTATTCGGTGGTGTGATAAGCCGAGGCATGGCTCGTGAGATTGGTGTTGCCAAGAAAAGAAGAATGAAGATCAGATGGTTTACCCAAGATTTGAAGGAGGTCGGAGAATATGATTAATTTTACTGTTTATTCAGCAGACTGTGTCGGCAACAGCGGTAACTGTCTGTATCCTAACAAGATGATTGTTTCCGACAAGGAATCCTTTATCAAAGCAACCAAGATGGATCATGTAACTGCAAAGTACAAGGGAAACTATCGCAGTAAAGATAATTTCGAGTTCTCCGACTGTATTCCGCTTGACTGTGATAATGACCATTCGGATAACCCAAATGAATGGGTAACCCCTCTTGATATAGCACTTGAAATACCGGGTGTTGCTTTTGCTGTATCGTATAGTAAACACCACAACCTTCCAAAGGGAGATAAGTCTGCTAGACCAAGATTTCATATCTTCTTCCCTATTGAGATTGTATCGGATGAACAGGAGTATGCAGATATGAAACGCAGAATTGCAGACACTTTTCCTTATTACGATACCAACGCACTTGATTCGGCTCGTTTCCTTTATGGCAATGACTCTGATGAAGTAGAGTTCTATGAAGGGGATAAAAACATTCTTGATTATCTGGAAGAGGATGATTTTGCTGATTTTGATGCAAGCCTTGAGCAGGTGCCGGAAGGTCAGCGTAACAGTACTATGAGTCACATTGCCGGAAAGATTATCAAGAGATGCTCTTTTACAGAAGACATATACGGTTGATGTTCTTACAAAGAAGAGAGTTGCTAATAATGGAATTGTTCCTCAGTACTATGTTGAAAATAACCATGAAGCAATCATTCCAAGGCAGTTGTTCATGCAGGTCCAGGAAGAACTGCAAAGAAGAGCTCATTTAAGAACAGAAAACGGGAAGACGAAAAGAGTCTACAGCAGCAAATATGCATTATCGAGCATCATATACTGTGGTAAATGTGGGGATCTTTTCAGAAGAGTTGCGTGGAAAGCCAGGGGTGCATCTTATAACAAATGGAGATGTGCCAGCCGAATTGAGAAGGGACCGAAAAACGGCTGTGATGCCGAGGCAATCAGTGAATCTGAAATTCAAAAAGCAGTCATGAGAGCCATCAATAAGACTCTTGGAGGAAGAGAAGAATTTTTGGTGCAGCTACAGCATAATATCGAAGATGTGCTGAATGGTGATTCTACGGCAACGCTTGAGTACATAGACCAAAGAATGGCGGAATTGCAGGAAAAGCTTGTAATGTGCGTAAACAAAAATGCCGAGTATGATGCTATAGCAAAGGAAATAGACGCCTTGAGAGAAAAGAAAGCAGCAGTTGTAACAAAGGATGCTGAACAGGAAATGCTCAGAAAACGAATAAATGAAATGCGACATTTTCTTCAAACGCAAACAAGCAGAATCACAGAATATGATGAGCAACTGGTCAGAAGGCTTATTGAAAAAATCACAGTTTATGATGATAAATTAATCTTCGAATTTAAATCCGGCATGACTGTTGAACTCAAAAGATAATTTAATAGGAACTCTTACAAAAACACCTTGCAGCAATGCAGGGTGTTTTTGTCGTTCATAGAAAATTTACAAAGCGGAACTGTGCCAGAATTGAATTTATCAACCAAATGGTTTATAATGTAGTAAGTGAGGTGCGTTTTAGACATGGAGGATTAAGATGAAAACATCCGATATGATTAAAGAATTATGTAATAAAAAGAATATAAGCGTTTCGGAACTTGCCAGACGGATAGGTCAGACTCCACAGAACTTTGGTAAGAAACTGAAACGAGATACAGTTACTCTTGAGGAGTTGAAACAGATAGCTGATGTGATGGAGGTTACTTTTGAACAGTCATTTGTCTTTCCGAATGGAGAACAGATAAAAACGAGTAACGAATAGGAAAGTTAGGAGGACTTAAATAATGGCAGATGAACTACAGCCACTTTCTTTACTTTTTCAAAACAGACTTTTCAGAATTCCAGACTATCAGAGAGGTTATGCTTGGCAGCAGTCACAGCTTATTGATTTTTGGGATGATTTAGTTAATTTGCAAGATGGAAGATATCACTATACGGGTTTGCTGTCTCTTAAGAATCTGAAATCTTCTGAGACGACATCATGGGGGAGTGACCTTTGGATGGTATCAAAAGGATTTAAGCCGTGTCATATTGTTGATGGGCAGCAGAGACTGACAACTTTTGTTATTCTTTTGAATGAAATCGTAGAGTATTCCAGAACATTAGAAGAGAATGAAGGTCTATCCGACCAGAACATTGTGCTAGGATATGAAACGCTGGAAGATGTAGTTTCCAAATACATCTGTCAGCATAGACCACCTAATAAACAGATAACTACATACCTGTTCGGCTATGAGGTGGATAACCCTAGTTCGGACTATTTACAGTACAGGATTTTTAATGAACCATATTCCGGGACTGTTAATGAAACATATTACACAAGAAATCTGAAGTTTGCTAAGAACTTCTTTAGAGATAATCTTACCGCCCTTTATGAGAGCGAAGGTCTGGATGGTATCAATGAGCTTTATCTTAAACTGACACAGCGGTTGATGTTTAACATTCATGAAATTGATGATGATTATGATGTGTTTGTAGCATTTGAAACCATGAACAACCGTGGTAAGAAACTCACAAACCTAGAATTATTGAAGAATCGACTGATTTACCTGACAACTCTTTATCCAGACAGTAAGTTTGATAAGATGGATAAAGAGAATCTGCGTAAACAGATTAATGATACATGGAAGGAAGTGTACTTCCAACTTGGCAGAAATGATAAAACCCCACTCTCGGACGATGGTTTTTTGAGGGCACATTGGATTGTGTATTTCGCTTATTCCAGAAGAAAAGGTGATGACTATATCCATTTCCTTTTGAATAAATTCTCTGCCAAGAATATTTTTGAAAAGAAAACGGTGGCTGTTACCGATGACTTTTTGACATTTGCTAGTGATACGGACTATGATTCGGATACTGATATTGAAGATGAATCTAACGAAGTAGAAACTGTTGAGGTTTCCAAACTTGAACCTAGGGAAATCCTTGAATATGTAAACAGCCTGAAAGATATGGCAAAGTATTGGTATGATACTTTTTTCCCATTCCAGAGCGAGAACCTTTCTGATGATGAAAAAGTATGGGTTGATCGTTTGAATCGTATCGGCATTGGACATTTCAGACCTTTGATTATGGTTGTTATTAGCCGAAAGGATTTGAAACCAGAAAAGAGAATTGAACTGTATACGGCTGTTGAGAGATTTATCTTTATTTGTTTCCGTCTTGGCTACTTTAATGCCACATTCAGAAGTAGTGAGTATTATCGTGCATCTCGCAGCATTTACCGCAAGGAAATGGATATTGATGATTTAATCAATAATATCAATGAAACTACGGATGCAAACATTGAATATGCACTTCCGAACTTTATAACCAAGATAGAAAAGCACTTCGATAACAAGGGTGGTTTCTATTACTGGAACTCAATCAAGTACTTTTTATATGAGTATGAGTACCAGCTTGCAAAGAAAAACAATCTGGATAAGGTGAGTTGGGAGATGTTTACAAAGACTGAAAAGGACAAAGTTTCTATTGAACATATTCTTCCACAGACTCCTACAAAATATTATTGGCGTAATCAGTTCAGACAGTTTAGCAATGAGGAGATTGAGCTACTTTCTTGTGCTATAGGAAACCTTCTTCCTCTTTCACAGAGCATCAACTCTGCATTACAGAATGATAGTTTTGAGGACAAAAAGGCATCCAAGAATGGCGGACGAAGAGGATATCAGAACGGTTCGCATTCCGAAATCGAGGTTGCCCAGGAAAACGATTGGACTGCAGAATGTATCTATCAAAGAAGTAAAAAACTTCTGGAATTCATGGAAAACAGGTGGAAGTTTAGTTTTACATCGGATCAGCTGAATAAACTTATCTATGTGACTTGGGTAAATGATGATAGGCCTATGCCGGCTTCATTACCGAAAGAAAGTGAAGAATCAGTAATTTCATTAAGTAAAGATAAAATGCCCGAAAAACCTATTGGAAATTTAGAGAGACTTCAGCTAAAGTTCTGGACAGAATTTGTAGAGTACTGTAAAGCAGAAGGTAGAGAGAGTGACATTGCACTTCGTAAGCCTTTGGCACAAAACTGGTATGATGTTCCAGTGAACGGTGCCGATTATCATCTGTCCTATACCGTAACTCGGCGCAAATATTTATCCTTGTTGATTTATGCGTATAATAAAGAAGTATTTGAAAGACTTGAAAGCAAGAAAAGTAAAATTGAAGAAATCTTTGGTGATAAGCTGGATTGGTATTCTAGCCGTGAAGGTAGCGAAGCAAAACGAATTATTTATAAGCGTGAAGCAGACGTGTTCAATCCATCAAAGCAAGAAGAGTATTTTGCTTGGATGCTTGATAAATGTGATGAACTCAGCAATGCTCTTGTGCAAGTTGGAGAAATGGACGAAGAACCACAAGAGAAAGATAAGTTTTCAAAGTTGAAACAGTATCTTGAAAACTGTGGAAAGACCGAACTGACATTGACCTTTGCTGATATTGAAGCTATTACTGGCTGTACCCTTTGTAAGTCTGCATATAACTATTCTGCATACTGGAATCCATCACCGACCCATACGATGCCAAATACTATCTTGGCAGCAGGTTTTAAAGTAGTATCGGTTGATTTGGTTTCGAAGTCATTGTTATTACAAAAATAATAGAAATTTTCGGGAAGTTATCTAATTTGTAGGAAGTGTTGACATGAGAGTGTTGGATTTGGATATGGATTATTTCATGACCGAAATAGCTAATACACCATTTTCTTGTAAGAAAAGACTTGCTGAAGAGGATTATGGCAATTCAGTATGGTCTGCAGAAGAAGTTCGACAATTTTTAGAGCATAATTTAGGATTATCAAAAACACACAAAATACCGGGAAAGATTGTGAGTGGGCATAATGAAGCACTGTTCTTCTGGGAAGAACTTATTAATGGCAAAAAGCTTTCAGATCCCTTTGATGTTGTTCATGTTGATTCTCATGCTGATTTAGGCTTGGGGGATGCATCATGGAGTTTTTTGCAAAGTGCGTTTCTTACACTTCCGATTGATTCGAGAAGAAAAATAAGTGAGTATGAATTTTGCGATAAAATAAAAAGAATTAGTATAGGTGACTATTTGCTTTGGGCAGTTGCCTATAAAATGGTTTCATCTATCACATATTGTGCAAATCCTCATGGTGACAAGAACGATTATGTGCTTGACACGTTAAAGGATTTTCATGAAGAGTACATTTGGGATAAGCCTGTAAAAAATTATATACAGTTAAAGTATAATAAAACGATGGAAATGCCTGATTATGATTCGTCTGACGCATATAAGAAAAAATATCTCGAGGGTGCAATAAAAGATCCAGAAGTGGAACTGTTAATAATTCCAACGATTGAGGATGTGAAATTTGACGGAAAATTTGATTATGCAGTTATGGCACAATCACCCAATTATACCCCGGTAAGTGCAGATTTCATACTTGATATTTTCAGAGAATATATTGAAGAAATATAATAGCTGCTAATTTGCCTATACAAATTATAGGACAATTCAAGGTTGTCACAGGCTCGAAACCCTAGATTTTAAGGGAAAAGGTGCGTTCCACCATTTCCTTGTACAATAGGGGTTGAGTATGTTTTTCGTTGAACAACCGAGCCATGTGGAGAGTGTGGTTCTGTTGACTAAAGCACACAAGTAAAAGTGTGAAAAAGGCTTGAAATAAGGGGATTTCGATAGTTTTGGTTACTGGAAATAATATCTTTGAAAATGCCCTAAAAGTCTTGAAAAATCTAGGAAATTTTATAGTTGGATAGACAGGAATATTGAGATTGGGTCGATTATACAGAAGTGTTTACTTGTGATTTATGGAAAAGTGAGAGTAGAAATAGACTAATAATTATTTAAATAAGTATCGAATTATGATTAGGCTATTTCGGAAAGGAGAGGTGTTTATGTTTGGCAAAGTGAGAGTGATTCCGGCTAATACAAATGAGCCGATGAAACATGTTGTCATCTATGCTCGTGTGAGTTCTAACACTATGGATCAGCTTGAGAGCCTTAAAGCACAGATTTCTGGATTGACAAAATTTGTATCCGGGCATAACAACTGGAAACTGGTCGATATTCATATAGACATTGCATCTGCTAAAAAAGATTCTTCTCGTCCTGCCTTTCATCAAATGATAGAAGAGTGTAAAGCGGGACTTACGGATATAGTTGTGGTAAAAAGCATCAGTAGACTTGGAAGAGATACTGTCGAGGTGCTCGATGCAATAAATACTTTAAGAGAGTCACAAGTGCGAATTATTTTCAAACAAGAAGAACTGGATACATTAACAGTGGGAAGTTCATTATTGATAGCCACCATTGAAGCTTGCACCCAGACTGAAAATGAAACACGAAGTGATAATATCAAATGGGGTATAAAGCAGAGAACCAGTAACGGCAGCTTGGGGTTCTATCGTAGAAAATGTTATGGCTATGATAAGGACGAGAATGGTGATCTTGTAATTAATAAAGAACAGGCAAAAGTTGTTAGGCTGATTTTTGATTTGTATTTTGGCGGTAAAAGCATATTAGGCATTGTTAAGAAACTAAAAGAAAGGAGTATCAAATCTCCTACAGGAAAAGATAACTGGCCAAAACGTTCTATAGAAGAAATGCTGAGTAATGAAAAGTACATAGGTGTTTCGGTTGTTAATGTAGGTGGCAAAGAAGGTCAGATTTATAAATTGAACAATTCTCATTCGGCAATCGTTTCAAAAGAAATATTTGATGCTGTTCAGGAGGAAAAGAAACACAGAAGTAATGTTGAATTAACATCCGATGGAATTAAAAGAAAGAGCCAGAAATACAGTTCAAAGAGGTAATAATCAATGGTAGATGACACAAAGCATAAGCAGGTATATGAAGTGTTGCTTATGCCAATAGAATGTGAAAAACATTGTGGCTTTGACAATGATAGAAAAATCACTATTAGTAAGAAAGGAAGTTGTATTCAATCCACAGAAACATATTGGTCAGAATATAGGGATAAAAATACTGGGGAACCATTTAGATATCCATTTACAGCTGATTGTGATATGTCAGACTTTGCTTGTGGTTTTTACGAAATACTGTACAAAGAAATTTTACAGAAAATGATAGTTGACAAGAATGGTAATTTGGAAAATAAAAATTATGCTGGAGACACAATGACAAGTGTAAACAAACTGCCAGGATTAAGAGATAAGTATCACTGCCTAGCGAATTTTTGGTTATTGCCTATGGAAATAGGTAGAACATCTAAGAATGATTGGACTAAGACAAGCAAAAAATATGATGTGCAAGATTTTATGGATAGATTCCTTTCGTTACTTAAAGGGAATTTCGATGAATACAAACGCTTGTACCCAACCTATTTTAAAAATAAAGATATGGATACTTTTGAACATTTCGTTGATTCCCATTATTTGCGCGGAGCCTATGTAGATGAAAAATACAATGTTATAGAATTCAGTAATCATATAGATAATATATCAACATCGAAGATGTTGTTTGGAGCAATGGAATGCAGAGCAAAAAATATTTCTGAATCGAAATACGTTAATGAATTATGGGGTTACTTCAATAAATTGGGATTGTGTAAATAGCCTAATCAATTTAATACTATTGAGATGATACATTACTCTTTAAAATCCTATAAATAAAAGGTAAAAGAGAATTTGAAATGTGTTTTGAAATAGCCTAATAATTTCATGTGTAAACGGTATTTTGCTGTCAAAAGTACAGAAGTAGAAGTGTAGAAATATCGAGAAATAATAAGGTTTCCAGGTATTGAAGTATAAGCTTAAGTACCTGGAATCTTTTAAGTTGTGGGTAAGATAGAACATGTCCACCTTGTGAACAGAGGATAGTTGAGTAGACACTTTAGCTATTGTGTAGAGTTGAGTTGGCAGGATTGTTGACTTCATTAAGATACTTTAGACTTATACTAATTCATATAAAATCATATAAAATCATACATATACCCTTGAAAATAAAGGGACTGTATGGTATAGTAAAAAAGAGAATTATGGTTTCGGATGGAGGACTCCGTATGATTGATAAAAATGAAGATAGATGGATTGGCATTGAAGATGCGGCTGAATACTTGGACGTAAATAAAGATACAATAAGAAATTGGATAAAAAAAGTGGACTCAGACATACCGGCACACAAGATAGGCAAGCAATGGAAGTTTAAAAAATCCGAACTTGATACTTGGGTAAAAAGTGGCAAAAGTGCCTTAGACTAGATGGGGGGGGTTATGCGAACGATACTTCTCAGCTTTAAGGCTGATGTATATAGAAGAGTACTATCTGGAGATAAAATATATGAACACAGAAAGGTGTTTCGAGCCTGTGAAAAAATCTCTGTAAATTCAACACTATAAAGGTCTTCTATGATAAAATATTAAAATCATAGGAGGCCTTTTATTATGGCAAACAGAAAAAAAGAAGTTTACAAACCAAAACCAATGACCGAAGGAAAAAGAAATCTTATCCAGGGATTGCTTCAAGAGTACGATATCCAATCTGCTGAAGATATTCAGGATGCTTTAAAAGATCTGCTTTCCGGAACAATTCAGGATATGCTTGAAATGGAAATGGATGATCATCTCGGCTATGACCGTTATGAAAGATCTGGTGAGCCTAACTACCGTAATGGTACGAAATCCAAGACTGTCCGTAGTAAATATGGTGAATTTCAGGTAGATGTCCCTCAGGATCGTCAGAGTTCATTTGAACCACAGGTGCTTCCAAAACGTCAAAAAGACATTTCTTCGATTGATGACAAGATTATCTCAATGTATGCAAAGGGAATGACTACACGACAGATTTCAGAAACCATAGAGGACATTTACGGCTTTGAAGTAAGCGAAGGAATGGTATCAGATATCACAGATAAACTCCTTCCACGAATCGAGGAATGGCAGAATCGTCCTTTGTCCACTGTGTACCCTATCGTTTTTATTGATGCGGTACACTTTTCTGCACGTGATGATGGTGTAATCAGGAAACTTGCAGCATATGTGGTGCTTGGTATCAATGAAGATGGTATGAAAGAAGTCCTAAGCATTGTTGTGGGCGAAAATGAAAGCAGTAAATACTGGCTGTCTGTATTAAACAGCCTGAAAAATCGAGGAGTTCAGGACATCCTCATTCTCTGCTCTGATGGCTTGACCGGTATCAAGGATGCAATCTCTACGGCATTTCCAAAAACGGAACAGCAACGTTGTATTGTGCATATGGTGAGAAACACGCTTAAATACGTTGCGAACAAGGATATGAAAGCATTTGCAAAAGATTTAAAGACAATCTATACCGCCGCAGATGAAGAAGCTGCCAGAAAGCAGTTAGAGTCTGTAACGGAAAAATGGTCTGGTCAGTATCCAAGTGCGATGAATCGCTGGCATGAAAACTGGGATGCAATATCTCCGATTTTCAAGTTTTCCAAGGAAGTTCGTACCGCATTTTACACTACAAATGCCATAGAATCATTAAATTCCTGCTATCATAGATTAAACAAGCAACGCAGCGTATTTCCAAGCTCTCAGGCACTAATGAAAGCTCTATATCTGGGAACTTTCGAGATTGCCAAAAAGTGGACAATGCCAATCCGAAACTGGGGAAAAGTTCGTGGTGAGCTGGAAATCATGTACCCTGATCGGATGCTGATATAGTAACAAAAGCCGGAATATCAAGAGTAAATACACGCCCAGATTTTCTGGGCGCTCTTGACATACCAGCTTATTTTTGCTATTAAATAAACAACGGCTTAACAGCAGAAACCGCTGTCAAGATTTGCTAAGCTCTCTATAGAGAAAGTTTACCACTGACCGATAGGTGGTATATAAATGGTCGGGTTGAAAGTTTACCGCTGACCAATATGCGGTATATAAATGGTTGGGTCGAAAGTATTGTCCTCCACCAGCTCTGGTGGAGGATTTTTTTACCAAAGGGTGGATGCACATGAAGAAAACAGGATTTTATATTATTAAAGATTCCTTTTTTGTGGATATGAATGAACCATATCTTAAAGGGAAGAAAATATTGCAGATAGAAGTATTATCATGAGGTGTGACAGTATAAACAGAAATGCTTTTTGTGAAGTAGAGGAAAGTTTTTCTATAGTAAAGTACCGGTCGGAAATGAAATCAGTCTGGATTGAGATACAGAAAGCAGCGGGACAATTTGATGGTTATTCCGATGCTGGTATCGCTGATTATTTTGAAAAAACATTTTTGTTTGAAAATAGTGAAATTAGTGAAAGATGTTTTTTTCTTAAAGATAACATTGAAAAAGCATATATTGGTACATGTTGTGCATGGTTTTCTAATAAGGGAAAAAGAATTGTTCCGGTACTTCATTGGCTTGCAGTTGTTCCAACGCATAGAAACAGGGGATGCGCTCGTATGTTAATTACATATGTGTTAAAAT
The DNA here is from genome assembly GCA_934317005.1 of uncultured Lachnospiraceae bacterium. GTDB lineage: Bacteria > Bacillota > Clostridia > Lachnospirales > Lachnospiraceae > Butyribacter. The sequence continues at coordinate 28,860 of CAKREB010000022.1, read as the reverse complement.
ATTTTGAACAGAAATATGGAAAACAAGCAGTGTATTTACATACGCAACCTGAATCATATCAAGCTATAAAATTATACAATGATTTTGGCTTTAATATTACGAAAGAAGATAGATATGGGCATGCTGGGAATGAATATGAGGATGCTATGGAAATATTGAAGGAAGTTATGGATTCTGAAGCATATAAGAGGTTAAAAAATACAGCAGTTCAGTAAAAGGAGTACCTGTCAGCAACCATTTTTCATCATAAACTTATAGTTGTGAACGAGAATCGTAGAGAATGCAAAAGTCTCTAACTTTTTAGTTTCAATCTTTTTGCTCCAATCGCTATAGCAACTTGCGCAGAAAGTTACAATAGGATATAATTGGAACAATGAGCTTTAGAAGGGAAGGGACAGGATGGACAAACGATTTCGCTCAGATGCTGCTTATGAGAAGTGGGATCGAAAAAACAGATTAAAAGGAACGGCGAATTATTTTGAAGAGGAACGGGAAGAAAAAAGCTATCTAAAGGGGTTAAAGGGAAGAATCCAAAATAATTTAAGTGGTGTACTGCGTCTGGTGATTACTGCATTATTAGTATTAGTGCAGTTTATTATTGTGCTTTTTTTGCCGTTTTTGCTACAGAGTAAGACGGTTTATTTCTACTTTGTCTTAGAGGTCTGTTCTATTTTGGCAATTGTGACTCTGGTTAATAAGAATCAAAGTCCGTCCTTTCGAATCGCATGGATTTCCATTGTTATGGTATTGCCGATTTCCGGCTTTGTCTTTTACTATCTTTGGGGAAGAGAGGGTGGAAAAAAGAAAAAGTTAGATCAGTATATCATGCAGCAGATATCGTATGGTCAGAAGTTTCTGGTGCAGGATGAAAAGGTCTGTCAGGAATATGTCGAAAAGCATCCGGTGGCAGGCCGCATGGTAAAATATATGGCAAATGAGGGCTTTCCACTGACCTCAGGCAATCAGGTGAAGTATTATCCAATGGGGGAAGACGCTTTTGAAGATATTTTTAGGGCATTAGAGCAGGCAGAACAGTTTATTTTTATTGACTTTTTTATTGTGGCAGAAGGAGCCTTGTGGGATAAGGTTCATGAGATTTTAAAGCGCAAGGTTACGCAGGGCGTGGAAGTAAAGTTTCTGTATGATGATTTCGGCGCGGCTGTCAGGACGAGAAAGTATTTTAAACAGATATTAGAGCATGAGGGGATGGAAGTCCGGGTGTTTAATCCCGTACACAAATATACAGGGGAGCTGTATATGAATTACCGTTCCCACCAAAAGATCGTGGTAGTTGATGGGGAGGTAGGCTTTACCGGCGGATTTAATCTGGCAGACGAGTATGCAAATCTGATTGAGCGTTTTGGTGTATGGAAGGATACCGGTGTGCGTCTTATCGGAGATGCCGTATGGAATCTTACGGTTGTATTTTTACAGATGTGGGAAGCGAGTGCAGAAGAAAAGGAACATGTGGACTATCTTAAATATAAGAGAATGGCTGCAGTTACTGGTGATACGTGTTGTCAGGTGATTTCGGATGGTCCGGCAAACAATCCAAACAATCCGATTGAAAGAATCTATAACCAGATGATTACTTTTTCTGACCGTTATCTGTATATTACAACACCGTATCTGGTGATAGAGGATTATATGAAGGAAAGCCTGATCGAGGCAGTGCGCCGTGGAGTGGATGTGCGCATTGTGACACCGAATATACCGGATAAAAAGTATGCAAAGCTTCTGACAAACTATAATTACGGGAGCTTATTAAAGCAGGGAATACGCATTTATGAATATACACCGGGATTTATCCATGCCAAGCAGATATTGACGGAAAATGCAGCAATCGTCGGAACGATCAATATGGATTACCGCAGCTTTTATCTGCATTACGAAAATGGTGTGTGGATGTCGGGAGAACAGATTCAGAATGCGTTAAAGCTTGACTTTGAAAATCTGTTTGCTACAGGAAGGGAGATCAGTTATGATGAGTGGAAAAACCGCCCTCGAAGCTGGAAGGTCATTCAGCCACTGTTAAATCTCTTTTCTACATTATTTTAAAGAGGAGTGGGAAAATATGTTGTATACAAATGTATGTAAGCATTGTCATAAAGTGTTTCGCTCAAAAATCAGAACGCTGTGTTGTAAGGACTGCAGGGCATTGGACGACAATCAGCTGGATGATATCGTACAGTATTTAAAGCAGTATCCAAACAGCAATGCACTTCAGATTTCAGAAGAGTTAGGAATCCATCCCTATGAGATTTTAAAGTTTATGGAAGAGGGATGGCTTGGAACGGTTAAGGGCGAGTTTAGCAGGCTGCCGGATTGACCGTTTGAGGAAAAGGAGGTAACGCATGATTCGTTTTATCAAAGGAATTTTGGCGATGACGAGGGAAAATGAAGTTGTGATCGATCATCATGGTATGGGATATGCGATCAGTGTCCCGATGTCTGTGATTGAAAATCTTCCGGCAATCGGGCAGGAAGTTATGTTATATACATATTTAAATGTCAGAGAAGATGCCATGCAGTTATTTGGTTTTTTGACACCGGAGGATTTAAATATTTATAAGCTTTTAATCACGGTAAATGGTGTTGGCCCAAAGGCTGGTCTTGGAATTATGGGAGTGCTAAGCGAATACGAGATCCGATGTGCTGTTATTGCCGGAGATGCAAAATCCATTTCGCGCGCACCGGGAATTGGCCCAAAGACAGCAGAGAAGATTATTTTGGAGTTAAAAGATAAGATTGCAGCAGAAGAGATGTTTGAAGAGTTTGTGACAGAAAAGCCTGTCACCTCCAGTGATTCCGGCAAAGAAAATCTGAAGGGTGTGGTACAGGATGCCGTAGAAGCACTCGTTGTGTTGGGATATCCGAAGATGGATGCCGTAAGGGCAGTACAGATGGTGGAAATGTCAGAGGATATGACGGTAGAAGAGCTTTTGAAGCAGAGCTTAAAAAATCTGTAAGAGAAAATGCTAAAAATGGAAAGCAAGTGAGGCAGAACAGATGGCAAAAAGGATGATTACAACAGAGTTTACACAGGAAGATGAAAAAATTGAAACAAGTCTTAGACCGCAGCTTTTGTCAGAATATATCGGTCAGGAGCAGGTTAAAAGTAATCTGAAGGTATATATTCAGGCAGCAAAGCAGCGTAATGAATCGTTGGATCATGTCCTGTTATATGGACCACCGGGATTGGGAAAGACAACGCTTGCCGGAATTATTGCCAATGAAATGGGAGGCAGTCTGAAGGTTACGGCAGGGCCTGCAATCGAAAAGCCGGGAGAGATGGCGGCTATTCTCAATAACCTAAAGGATGGGGATGTGCTGTTTGTCGATGAGATCCATCGCCTTCCGCGTCAGGTAGAGGAAGTGCTTTACCCTGCAATGGAAGATTATGTGATTGATGTTGTGATCGGAAAAGGTTCCGCAGCAAGATCGATCCGTTTTGATCTTCCGAAGTTTACACTGGTAGGGGCAACGACGCGTGCCGGTATGCTTTCGGCACCATTGCGTGACCGTTTTGGAGTAGTCAACCGCTTAGAGTTTTATTCCAAAGAAGAACTTTGCGAGATTGTAATGCATTCTGCCAAATTATTAGACGTAGAGATTGATAAGGATGGAGCGATGGAGCTTGCCAGACGCTCACGTGGAACGCCACGTCTGGCAAATCGTTTTTTGAAAAGAGTGCGTGATTTTGCGCAGATCAAATATGACGGTGTGATCACAAAGGATGTCGCTGATTTTGCGCTGGATCTTCTGGAAGTGGATAAGATGGGACTGGATCGTACAGACCGTAATATTATTATGACCATGATCCATCAGTTTGGGGGTGGCCCGGTCGGCTTAGAAACTCTTGCGGTAGCAATCGGTGAGGACGCCGGAACACTCGAGGATGTGTATGAGCCGTATCTGGTACAAAACGGTCTTCTTTTGAGGACACCACGTGGAAGAATGGCATCAGATCTTGCGTATCAGCATTTTGGGATTGTTAAGGAAGAGTCATAGGAAGCGGAGAAGCTTTTCGTGCAGTGCTTTGGCACGGCAGTCCCATGTATGGGAAGTCATAGTCAGGCTGTAACCGTTTTTGGCAAGCTGTGTGAGCTTATCCGGATTTTGCAGGAGAGCATCGACCTTTTCCGGTAGTGCATCCGTTTCCTTTAGATCATAAAAAAGAACATTTTTTCCATCGGAAAGGATTTCATCTAAATATTTGCTGTGATCGGTGATGCAGACACTGCCGTTTGCCATTGCATTAAATACTCTGTCATGTGCTCCGTCTTTAAACCAGGGCATGACATTAAGCGAAAGCTTTGCCTGTGACATACGCTTTAGACATTGCAGGGAATCACACCCTTCCTCGTAAGTCAGGTTTTCGGGATGTCTGCAGGAAAGCTTGTCCCATCCGGCACCGATGCAGTGCACTTTAATACCGCTTTCAAGCAGGGTACGCACTACTTTTTCACGAAAATTAAAGCGGATGTAGGTATCAATAAATATCATATTTCCCATTGTTTCGATCATTTCCTGATTCGAGGCATCCGGGAATTCCTTGCGCAAATAAGCTTCAATCAACTGATCATCCGGTGTGTCCGGTTCTGCGATCAGTTCCTGTATGATAGAACGGTAAAACGTTTCGTATTCTTTTCCAAGACGTGTGATATAAGGTTCAAAGGTTTCTTTTGGGGTAAAATTACCCGGAAAGACAACGTCATATGGACGATGGCTGATATCAGGGTAGTTACCGTCCGGAAACAGGGAGGTGCCACCAAGCGGAAGAAAGAGCACCGGGGTAAGTTCAGGATAGTGTTCTTTCATATATTGAACATGAAAGCGGTCGATACATACCTGACAGAATTTTTTTGGATGGATTGCAAGAAGCTCCGGTGAATAAAAAGGGTGATCTACAATGATATTGACACAGAAAATATCATATTTTTCCCAAAACCAGTTTCCCTCTCCGTCAAAAAGAGAAGTTTCATAGTGGATGCCTTCGTAGTTAAAGGTGACTAAGATACTGTCTGACATTCCACAGAAGTGAGCGAGTGCTTCACTACTTTCTTCTTCTTGCTGCTGGTCGAAGAGAAAGGTGTGATAGCCAAGGCGTATAAATTCGTAGTTCATCTGTCTGGAAAAATAGTCAAGCGTTTCTGTGCCGCCGGTCATCAAAACAATCTTTTTTCTCATTGGTATACAATCCTTTCCGTTTGCTTTTTCTATCTAAATCTATTACAATATTCAGTATAATTCAAATGTATGTAAAAAGAGTGAAGATATTTCTGCAGTGGAATATACTGCTGATCTCTGAATATAGTATACTTGTAAAAGTTTGGACATTCAAGCATGGGAATATCCGGATGCCGGGGGGTGTCTGTGCGTACCTGACACGAATTGGTTCCCTATAAAAACGTGCGCAGAAATGAGGATTGATTATGAAATTTACAAAGATGCATGGTTGTGGAAATGATTACATTTATGTTAATTGCATGGAAAAGATGATAGATGATCCTGAAAAGGTTGCAATCAAGGTAAGCGACAGACATTTTGGAATCGGATCGGATGGTCTGATCTTAATCTGTCCGTCTGACGTAGCAGATTTTCGGATGGCAATGTATAATGCGGACGGTTCTGAGGGCATGATGTGTGGAAATGGTGTGCGCTGCATTGCAAAATATGTGTATGACTATGGTCTTACAGATAAGGATAAAATTTCGATTGAAACAAAGAGTGGCATCAAATATCTGGATCTGACGATTGAACAGGGCAAGGTGGTTTTGGTTAAGGTGAATATGGGAGCACCAATCCTAGAGCCCCAAAAGATACCGGTATTGTTAGGAGAAAAAGACTGTATTGATCAGACGGTTACAGTAGATGGAACAGATTATCAGATTACGTGTGTGTCAATGGGAAATCCTCATGCAGTTACATTTGTGGAAGATACTGCGACACTTCCGATGGAAAAGATCGGGCCGGAATTTGAGCATCATAAGATATTTCCGGATCGTGTTAACACAGAGTTTGTACAGGTGCTGAATCGAAAGGAAGTTAATATGCGCGTGTGGGAGCGTGGGTCCGGCGAAACACTTGCCTGTGGAACGGGAGCCTGTGCGACAGCTGTAGCATGCGTATTAAATGACAGGACAGATCATGAGATCACGGTTCATCTTTTGGGCGGAGACTTATTTTTAAACTATGACGAAGAAAACAATACAGTATGGATGACAGGGCCGGCAGCAGTAGTATGTGATGGTGAAATTGAAATTTAATTAGTAGAAATGAGGATGAATATGAAACTTTTAGAGTTATTAGAAGATATGGAGTATGAGTGCCTTCAGGGAGAAGAAGACAGAGAGATCAGCACACTTGTGTATGATTCCAGAAAGGTAGAAAAGGATTCAGTCTTTGTGTGCATCAGTGGAGCGGTTCGCGATGGGCATGACTTTGCTTTGGAGGTTGCAAAAAAAGGAGCTTCTGTACTGCTTGTCGAGAAAGAAGTAGAGGTGCCGGAGCATGTGACGGTGATACGTGTCAGTGATACCCGTCTGGCACTTGCAAAAGCTTCTGCTGCTTATTTTGGACATCCGGCGAAGGAACTGATCACGATTGGTATTACGGGGACGAAGGGAAAGACTACAGCCACATATATGGTGCGCTCTATCTTGGAAAGCTCCGGTTTTAAGACCGGCTTGATTGGAACGATTGAAACGATCATAGGTGATGAGAAAATTCCATCAGCAAATACAACACCGGAATCTTATGTGGTGCAGGAGTCATTCCGGAAAATGGCAGACGCAGGATGTAAGTGTGTTGTGATGGAGGTATCTTCTCAGGGACTGATGTTACATCGTGTTGGTGGATTTATCTTTGATTATGGTATTTTTACAAACCTAGAGCCTGATCATATCGGGCCAAATGAGCACAAGGATCTGGATGATTATATTCATTGTAAAAGTCTGCTTTTTAAGCAGTGCAGACAGGGAATCTTTAATGCAGATGACAGCCACTTAGAACAGATATTAGAGGGGCATACCTGCAAGGTGGAAACCTATGGATTTTCAGAAAATGCGGACATTCGTGCTTCCAAAGTACATCTGACGGATAAAGGTGGGACATTGGGAGTGGCATATCACATGAGTGGTCTGTTATCGATGGATGTTGAGATTGACATTCCGGGAACCTTTAGTGTGTATAATTCCATGACTGCCATTGCCATCTGCCGTCATTTTGGTGTGGAAAAGGAGAAAATCTTTTCTTCTCTGGCTTCTATCCGTGTAAAGGGAAGAGTGGAGATTCTTCCTGTGTCTTCTAAGTTTACTTTGATGATTGACTATGCGCACAATGCGATGAGCTTAAACAGTTTATTGACAACCTTAAAGGAGTACCATCCAAAGCGTCTGGTCTGCCTGTTTGGATGCGGTGGCAATCGTTCCAGAGAACGCAGATTTGAAATGGGGGAGGTGTCTTCTAAGCTTTCTGATCTTACTATCGTTACTTCGGATAATCCGAGAAAGGAGGAGCCGGAGGCAATCATAGAGGATATCTTAACAGGTGTGCGTCGTGCGGACGGAGAATACATTACGATTGTAGACCGAAAGGAAGCAATCCGCTATGCGATCGAGCATGCGAAAGAAGGAGATGTGATCGTGCTGGCAGGAAAAGGCCATGAGGACTATCAGGAAATCAATGGAAAGAAATATCACATGGATGAGCGCGAGATCGTTGCAGATGTAGTGAAGGATGGAAACTTTATTCAGTAACAGGAATCAGGGGGATTAAAAGGAAGAAAGACAGCCTTTTACTGCCTTGCGTTTCATACGGAAATGAGGAAATAAAATGCTATTTGCAGATGTGATTGTGGATATATCGGCGAAAAGCTTAGACCGACCGTTTCAGTACCGTATTCCGGAAAAACTGGAGCAGGAGGCGGTGATCGGAGCACCGGTGGTGATACCCTTTGGAAAAGGAAACCGACAGATCAAAGGATTTATTATTGGTCTGTCATCTACCCCTAAGTTTGCTGTGGAAAAGACTAAGAGTATTATCGGTATAGAAAAGCAGGGAGTTGCAGCGGAGTCGCATCTGCTTTCGCTTGCTTACTGGATGAAAGAAAACTATGGTGCGACCATGAATGATGCGATCAAGGCAGTGATGCCGGTGCGGCGTGAGATCAAAGAAAAAGTGCAACGCCGCATTTTTTCTGCCTGCTCGTATGAAGAACTGGAAGCATTAAAAAAAGAATGTGAACAGAAGCACTATGTGGCAAAGGTTCGCCTTTTAGATGGTCTTTTACAGCTAAAGAATGACTTGGAAGGTGGCTTGGATTATGACCGGGCGGTAAAGGAGTTAAAGGTATCTTCTGCAGTGATAAAAGGGCTTACAGAGCAGGGCATCATTCAGGTTACATCTAAGCGTTTATATCGGAATCCACTGGAAGCAAAGTGCTTACAGCAGGACAGAAAAGAGCTGAATGCACAGCAGCAGGCAATTGTTACATCCTTTTCTGATGATTACGATCAGGGGATTCGAAAGACATATCTTATTCATGGTGTGACAGGAAGTGGTAAGACAGAGGTTTATATGAATCTCATTGAACATGTCCTAAAAATGGGACAGCAGGCTATTGTGCTGATTCCGGAGATTGCGTTGACTTTTCAGACAGTAAATCGCTTTTATGGACGGTTTGGAGATCGGGTATCCGTGATGCATTCCCGTTTATCAGCGGGGGAACGGTATGATCAGTATCTGCGTGCCAAGCGCAGCGAGATTCAGATACTGATTGGCCCGCGGTCGGCACTCTTTGCACCGTTTCCAGATCTGGGGCTGATCGTGATCGATGAAGAGCATGAAACAAGCTATCAAAGTGATTCGATGCCAAAATATCATGCCAGAGAGGTGGCAGTTCAGCGGGCAAAGATGCTTTCGGCAAGCGTAGTGTTGGGCTCTGCCTCACCGTCTATGGAGGCATATTATCGTTGTCAGACAGGAGAGTATCAGCTTTTTCGTTTGACAGAGCGTGCCGGGAATGCGACACTTCCAACTGTTCAGATTGCAGATCTTAGAGAAGAGATGAAGGCAAAGAATTATTCAATATTTAGCAGAGCTCTTCAGGAAAAGATAGAAGAGTGTCTTGAGAAGAAAGAGCAGATCATGCTTTTTATCAACCGACGTGGCTATGCCGGTTTTGTGTCCTGCCGGTCTTGTGGAAAGGCAATAGAATGTGACAGTTGTTCGGTATCGATGAAGCCGCATGAATATCATGGAAAGGTAACTCTTTTAAAGTGCCATTATTGTGGTGCGCAAAAGCCGATGCCAGCAGTATGTCCACACTGTGGCTCAAAATATATTGGAACATTCGGGCTTGGAACCCAGCAGGTAGAAGACATGGTTAGAAAGAGATTTCCAAAAGCGCGTGTGCTTCGGATGGATGCGGATACGACAGCAGGAAAGGAAGGACACAGCAAGATACTTGAAACCTTTTCGAGTGGAAGAGCAGATATTTTAGTGGGAACCCAGATGATTGTGAAGGGACACGATTTTCCGAATGTAACGTTAGTTGGTGTGCTGGCTGCAGATCTTTCTATGAATACGGGAGATTATCGTGCGGCAGAGAGAACATTTGAACTGCTGTTGCAGGCGGCAGGAAGAGCAGGAAGGGCAGAAAAACAGGGAAATGTGGTGATACAGACATATCAGCCGGAGCATTACAGCATTGTCTGTGCAGCAGACGGTGATTATGAACGTTTTTACCGTCAGGAGATCGCTGTCAGACAGATGTTGCATTATCCACCGATTTCCAATATACTAGAGGTGTTGGTTTTTTGTAAGGAACAGGAAAAAGCAGTTGCTTTATCTGAAGTGTTGTGCCGGAAAATACAAGGGAAAAAAGATGTTTTTGTATTGGGGCCATCGGATGCGGCGATTGCTAAGCTTCGTGATTTTTACAGGAGAGTATTTTATATCAAATCTCCGGATTATAAGATGTTATGCATGATTAAGGATGCGATTGAAGCATTTATGCGTGAGAAGGAAGAGTATAAGGACTGCAGTGTTACATTTCAGTTTAATCAGTAGTCTGTGGGATAGCAAAAAGATGATACCGGATCGTGGCTGAGTGCACTCTGACATGAATCCGTCAAAAGAAAGTAGTATTTTCAGATAAAATGATAGAAATAGTGCACAGAAATGAGGATAATTATGGCAATTCGTAAGATTCGAACAATAGGGGATGAGATTTTAACAAAAGAGTGTCGGGAAGTGACGGAGATGAAGCCTCGTCTTACGGAACTGATCGAGGATATGTTAGATACGATGTATGACGCGCAGGGCGTTGGTCTGGCAGCACCACAGGTTGGTGTGCTGCGTAAGATCGTAGTAATCGATGTATCAGAAGAAGGGGATGATCCGATCATTTTGATCAATCCTGAGATTGTTGAAACATCCGGCGAGCAGAAAGGTCAGGAAGGATGCCTGAGTGTACCGAACAAAGCAGGAATCGTGACAAGAGCAAATTATGCAAAGGTTAAGGCTTTGGATGAAAATATGCAGGAGATTACAGTAGAGGGTGAAGGTCTTTTGGCAAGAGCACTTCAGCATGAGATCGATCATCTTTCCGGTGTGTTGTATGTGACAAAGGTAGAAGGTGACTTGATGGATGCAACACAGGAAGCAGAATAAAGATTTTTTGTCTATGCACATAGGACAGAAGGCTTATCAAAATGAGGATGTGTGCAGAAATGAGGAATAACATGAGAGTTTTGTTTATGGGGACACCGGATTTTGCGGTAGATACATTACAGACATTAATTCAAAGTGAGCATGAAGTGATCGGTGTTGTGACGCAGCCGGATAAACCAAAGGGAAGAAGTGGAAAGATGCAGTATTCTCCGGTTAAAGAGGTAGCAATCGAGCATGAGATTGCAGTTTATCAGCCGGAAAAGGTGCGGGATGAAGCATTTGTACAGAAGGTACGCCAGATGAGTCTGGATGTGATCGTTGTTGTTGCCTTTGGACAGATTTTATCAAAGGAGTTATTAGAGGTTCCAAGATATGGCTGTCTGAATGTGCATGCTTCCCTTCTGCCAAAGCTGCGTGGGGCAGCACCGATCCAGTGGGCAGTCATTGACGGAGATAAAGAAAGTGGTGTAACCATCATGCAGATGGATGAAGGCTTAGATACCGGTGACATGCTTTTGACGGAAACATACCGTCTGGCACCCGATGAAACAGGCGGAAGTCTTTTTGAACGTCTGGCAAAGCTTGGTGGTCCGATGATACTAAAGGTACTAAAGCAGGCAGAAGAAGGAACACTTCATCCGGTTCCGCAGGATGAAGAAAAGCACACGTATGCAAAAATGCTGTCAAAGGCTACGGGCGAGATCGATTTTTCAAAGACAGCGGTTGAGATTGAACGTCTGATCCGTGGACTGAATCCGTGGCCAAGTGCCTATTGTTTTGTTAATGGCAAGATGTTAAAAATATGGGCAGCAGAGGTAATTGATTCAAAAGAACCGGAAGAGAGTATCGAAAATGGTACAGTGACAGATATCTGCAAGGACAGCTTTATTGTAAAAACAGCACAGGGTGCTTTAAAGGTAACTGAAGTTCAGCTGGAAGGCAAAAAGCGTATGGATGTGGGAGCTTTCCTGCGAGGATATGCCTTAGAGTCAGGAACAGTCTTAAAGAGTAAAAGATAAAATTGGTGCTGTGTGAAACGGTAGCGGAATGGGGACTTCTATGAAGCAGAACAAGGAAATATGTCAGGAAGTAAATGTTAGAAAGCTGGCATTAGATCTTATGATACAGATTATGGAGGATGGGGTGTTTTATGACAAGGCACTTCACCACTGTCTGGAAAAATATCCGATGGAAAAGCGTGACAGAAGCTTTTTATCTCGTCTTGTGGGAGGAAGCGTGGAACGATGCATGGAACTGGATTACGTGATCGATCAGTTTTCAAAGATTATAGTTCAAAAGATGAAACCGGTCATTCGGAATATTCTGCGTATTTCGGTGTATCAGATATTATATATGGATCAGGTGCCGGATTCTGCCGTCTGCAATGAAGCTGTAAAATTGACTGTAAAACGAAAATTTCATAATCTCAAGGGATTTGTGAATGGAGTTTTACGAACAATCGTGCGGAAAAAGGAGGAGATTCCGTATCCGGACAGGGCAGACACACTTCGCTTTTTGTCGGTGCGCTATTCGATGCCGGAATGGCTGACAAGACGATTCCTGACTCAGTTTGGTGAGGAAAGAACCGAGAAGATATTGCAGAGTTTTTTAGAGGATAAGGGTGGCACTTCCGTGCGCTGTAACTTAAGTGTGACTACGTTATCAGAAATGGAAGAATGCTTGCAAAAGCAGGATGTCTGTGTCAAAAAAGGGACACTGCTTCCCTATGCAAGGCATATTTACCGTTATCCTTCCCTTAAGGAACTGGAAGCTTTCCAAAAGGGGATGTTTCAGGTGCAGGATGAAAGCTCGATGTTAGTAGGTGAAATCGCAGACGTAAAAAAAGGAAATCTTGTGATCGATGTCTGTGCGGCTCCGGGCGGAAAGACATTTCATGTCGCAGATAAGCTGGCATCTTATGCGTCGAAAGCATCAGATGAGGCAGGAATGGTGTTTTCCTGTGACCTGACTAGCGAAAAAACGGATCTGATCAGGGAAAATAAGAAAAGACTGGGATGTCACAATGTAGAGATTTTTGTGAATGATGCAACAGTTCTTAGAGAGGAATGGGTTTGTAAAGCTGATCTTGTGATCGCAGATCTGCCGTGTTCCGGTCTTGGAGTGATCGGCAAAAAGTGTGATATTAAATATAAGACAAAAGAAGAAGATATTACATCACTTGCCGCTATTCAGAGAGAAATTTTAAAAGTGGTTTCTCAGTATGTGAAGCCGGGTGGAAAGCTGATCTTTAGTACTTGTACGATAGCAGAGGAAGAGAATCAGAACAATGTACAATGGATCAAAGAAAATCTGCCGTTTGTGACATTATCTATAGAAGATAAGCTTCCAAAATGTCTGCAAAGAGGTACCGGAAAAGGCGGTTATCTGCAGGTTTTACCTGATGTTGCAGATAGTGATGGATTTTTCTTATCCATGTTTGAAAGAAAACGATAAAAGAACTACAGGATAGAAGAGTTGTCTGTAAAAGTAAGCCGGATGGAGGGATAATTTGACAGAAGAAAAAATTGACATAAAAAGCCTCAATTGGAATGAATTACAAGAACTTGTACAAGAAATGGGACAGAAGGCGTTCCGGAGCAAACAGCTCTATGAATGGATTCATAAACGTCTTGCCTTGTCTTTTGAAGATATGACAAACCTTTCAAAAGATCTGCGGGAAAAGCTGTCAGAAAAATGTATATTACAGAGTGCCAGAGTGGTAAAGCGACAGACCTCTTTAGATGGCACGAATAAATTTTTGATGGAATTATCCGATGGAAATCATGTAGAAAGTGTTTTGATGAAATATAAGCATGGAAACAGTGTCTGTATTTCAACGCAGGTAGGCTGCCGGATGGGATGCCGCTTTTGCGCTTCTACGGTAGGCGGGCTTGTCAGAAGCCTTCGGACATCAGAGATGTTAGACCAGATCTACGAGATACAGCGTATCACGGGAGAGAGGGTTTCGAATGTGATACTGATGGGAATCGGAGAACCGCTTGATAATTATGATAATGTCGTGAAATTTATCCGGATGCTCTCGGATGAGCATGGGTTGCATATCAGTCAGAGAAATATTACAATATCAACGTGTGGTCTGGTAGATAAGATACATTGCCTGCAAGAGGAAGATCTGACGATCACACTGGCAATCTCACTTCATGCGCCAAATGATGCATTGCGACGTGAGATGATGCCGATCGCTAATAAATATTCGATAGAACAGATTATTGATGCATGCCGTTCTTATATCGGACAGACAAACCGTCGAGTGACGTTTGAATACAGTATGGTCGAGGGGAAAAATGATTCTGCAAAAGAAGCTAATGAGCTTTGCAGGCTGTTACAAGGATTAAACTGCCATGTGAATCTGATTCCGCTGAATCCGGTAGAAGGCAGAATGGGACAGCGTTCCAAGCGTACCAATATTGAAGAATTCAAAAAAATACTTGAAAAAAATCACACAAATGTTACTATAAGAAGAGAAATGGGCAGAGATATTGATGCTGCCTGTGGTCAATTACGAAATAAAAACGAAGGAGGGAAACTACATGAAAGCATACGCGAAGACTGACGTTGGCAGTAAGAGAAGCATGAATCAGGATTTTCTTTACTGTAGTGAAAACGCAGTAGGTAGTTTCCAAAACCTGTTTATTGTTGCAGATGGCATGGGAGGACATAAAGCAGGAGATCATGCCTCGAAGCTTTGTGTGTTGAGCATGGTGGAATCTATTAAGGAGTCCAGTCATAAAACACCGGTTTCTGTGTTTGAAGAAGCGGTGAATGTGGCAAATAGTAAAATTTATCAGGAAGCAAAGGAAAATGTTGCCTTTGAAGGAATGGGAACGACAATGGTAGCGTGTACATTAGTAGGAGATACGATGTATGTTGCGAATATTGGTGATTCCCGTTTGTATTTATTAAGGGAAACAATCTCCCAGATCACAGATGACCATTCGTTGGTGGAAGAATTGGTGAAGAAGGGAAATCTGACAGAGAGTGAAGCGAGAGTTCATCCGCAGAAAAATATTATTACCCGTGCGCTGGGAACAGATGTGCAGGTGAGTGCGGATTATTTTGAGGTGCCTGTACAGGCAGGGGATACGATTCTTTTATGCAGTGATGGATTATCGAATATGTTAGATGATGATGATCTGGAATATATTATAAAGCACAGTGACTCTTTGGAAAAAGCAGGTGCGCAGTTAATAGAGCAGGCCAATCAGAATGGTGGAGATGATAATATTACAGCAGTTCTTGTTCGCGTGGAATAATAAGAGAAGATGAGTCTGATACCCATAGGGAGAATGGAGGAAAGAATGATTAGTCCAGGGATGTTGTTAAGTGAAAGATATGAAATAATTGATAAAGTTGGTTCCGGCGGTATGGCAGATGTATATAATGCAAAGGATATACGCTTAAACCGCAATGTCGCTATTAAGATATTAAAGCAGGAATACAGCAATGATGCGAAGTTTGTGGCAAAGTTCCGTGCAGAGGCACAGTCTGTTGCAGGACTTTCACATCCGAATATTGTAAATGTATATGATGTTGGAGAGGATCATGACCTGTATTATATTGTCATGGAGCTTGTAGAGGGCATCACATTAAAGAAATTTATCGAAAAGAAGGGAAGACTTGAGATCAATGAGGCAATCGGTATCGGTATTCAGATTGCGCAGGGAATTGAGGAAGCCCATAAAAATCATATTATTCATAGGGATATTAAGCCGCAGAATATCATTATTTCGAAAGAAGGAAAAGTAAAGGTAACGGATTTTGGCATTGCTAAGGCAGCTACATCCAATACGATCACCTCGAATGCTATGGGATCGGTTCATTATATCAGTCCGGAGCAGGCAAGAGGCGGCTATAGTGACGAAAAGAGTGATATCTATTCGCTTGGCGTGACATTGTATGAAATGCTTTTGGGAAAGGTGCCATTTGAGGGTGACAGTACGGTATCCGTTGCATTTGCACATGTCCATGAGGAGGCAATCCCGCTTAATGAGGTAGACCCTTCTATTCCAAGAAGTCTGTCAAGAATAGTTCAGAAGTGTATGCAGAAGAAGCCGGATCTTCGCTATGCAAACGCTGCCGCTTTGATCATGGATCTTCGTCGTGCGGTATCCGATCCGGATGGAGATTATGTAGAGCTTGAAGAGGAGATTAATGATTCTCCGACAATCAAAATTTCGGATGATGTGGTCAGGGCAGTAAAGGAAGCACCACATACGATTGAGAAGGAAACAAATCCAAAGAAGGAAGAAGTGCTATCGGAAGATGCCTTAGATCCTAAGCTGGAAAAAATCTTAAAGATATGCAGTGGTGTTGTTGCCGTGATCATTGTGATTGTGATTCTTTTGATCATCGGAAAGGTTGCCGGCTGGTGGGGCGGAAGCTCTAAGGATGATAAGAAGGATAACAGTACTTCAATCAGTGCGTCAGCACAGCCGACACAGGATGCAGCAGCCGATAAGGTTATTGTGCCGGATCTGATCGATCATACACTGGAAGAAGCACAGAAGATGCTTGATGACAACAATCTGAAGTATCAGTTAAAGCCGGTAGAAGATTCTGAGAAGGAGGCAAATGTTGTTACAGATCAGGAGCCTCTTGCCGGAGAAGAAGTAGATGAGTATTCTATCGTTACGATTTATTACAGCCAGAAAGCCAGCGGTGTGGTAATTCCAAACCTTGAAAATTATACGGTGCAGGATGCAGCCGCTGCATTAGAAAAGCTTGGACTGACTGT
The DNA here is from genome assembly GCA_934317005.1 of uncultured Lachnospiraceae bacterium. Lineage (GTDB taxonomy): Bacteria > Bacillota > Clostridia > Lachnospirales > Lachnospiraceae > Butyribacter. The sequence goes on along the minus strand of CAKREB010000022.1, from coordinate 12,428 downwards.
AGCAAGTAACTCCAGCCAGTACAGTGATTCTGTAGAGAAAGGAAAGGTAGTTGGTACAAATCCGGTTGTCGGAACCAGTGTCAGCAAGGGAACTTCTGTCAGCATCATTGTAAGTAAGGGACCGGAAAGTGAGATGGTTCCTGTACCAAATATTGTAGGAAAGAAAGTAGAAGTTGCTTTAGAGAAGTTAGCAGATGTTGGTCTTGCCGGCAATGAAAATAATGTCACATATGCATATTCTGACAGCTATGCAAAGGGCAGAGTAATTACACAGTCTGTCAAGGCAGGCAAGAAGGTGGCAGTAGGTACCGTGATTGACTATACTGTCAGCTTAGGCTCTAAGAGTGAGGCAAATCCAACACCGAAGCCGACAGCAGCGAGAAAGTACCGTTATGTCGGAACAGTAACGATCAGTGCAAATCCATTTGAGTATGAGGATGATGATCCTGCAATGATCAAGCTGGTGCTTACACAGGATGGAAAATCAAAGACTGTATACAGTGGCACATTAAGCTATGACGATTTTCCAAAGAAATTTACGATCACCGGATGGAGTGAGAACAACGGTACGATCACGATGTGTAAAGGTGATGATGTAGTAGACGGCTCTTACAATGTAGAATTTAAAAAGGTTGTACAGTAATGCAGGGAAAGATTATTCGTGGAATTGCAGGATTTTACTATGTTCATGTCGAAAAAACAGGCGTTTTAGAGTGTAAGGCAAAGGGTGTGTTCCGAAATAAAAAGGTAAAGCCTTTAGTTGGTGACAACGTTGAGGTAGAGCTTCTGGATGCTACGAAAAAGCTTGGTAACATCACAAGTGTTTTGAAACGAAAAAATCAGTTGATTCGTCCGGCAGTGGCAAATGTAGATCAGGCAGTTGTGATCTTTGCGGCATCGTATCCGAAACCAAATCTCAATCTTCTGGATCGGTTCTGGCTTATGATGGGAGTGCAGAATATCCCGACAATCATTTGTTTTAACAAGACAGATGACCGGGAAAGGGAAGAAATTGAGAAGTTAGCAAAAGTCTATGAAAATAGTGGAAGTAAGGTGTGCCTTACCAGTACTGTGACTGGCGAGGGAATAGAAGAATTGCGGGAATGTCTTGCGGGAAAGACAACGGTATTTGCAGGACCATCCGGCGTGGGAAAATCTTCTGTTATGAATGTATTATTTCCGGAAGCTAATATGGAAACGGGAAAGATCAGTGAAAAGATCAAACGTGGTAAGCACACTACACGTCATTCAGAACTGTTCTATCTGGGACAGGACACATATGTAATGGATACGCCGGGATTTACTTCTCTGGCGTTACCCGATTTAGAGAAGGAACAAATAAAAGAATATTATACAGAATTTGTACCATACCATGACCAATGTCGTTTTTTGGGGTGCGTTCATGTCAGTGAACCGGACTGCAGGGTGAAACTTGCCGTCCAGACAAAAGACATATCACAGAATCGGTACGATAACTACAAACAGTTTTTTGAGGAGATAAGTACAAGAAAAAAATATTAGGCAGGAAGGCATGGGATAAGATTATGAGTCAATTAGCACCATCGATTTTATCGGCGGATTTTAACCGTCTTGGAAGTCAGATTAAAGTATTAGAGCAAAAGGGAATCAAGGTTCTTCATGTTGATGTGATGGATGGTATGTTTGTACCTTCTATTTCATTTGGCATGCCCGTTATTGAATCGATTCGGAAGGAAAGCAGTCTGTTCTTTGATCTGCATCTTATGGTGCATGAGCCATTGCGTTATATTAAGCAGTTTGTGAAGGCAGGAGCAGACTCGATTACTGTTCATGTCGAGGCATGTGAAGATTTGGATAAAACTTTAGGTGCGATTAAGGAGGCAGGGGCAGAGTGTGCCGTTGCCGTAAATCCGGAAACTCCTGTAAGCAGCATTGTACCATATCTGGATAAAGTGGATATGGCACTGGTTATGAGTGTACATCCGGGATTTGGAGGACAGAAGCTGATTGCAGAAACCTTAGATAAGGTTCAGGAATTAGCACGATTACGCAAAGAGAAGGGGTTAGCATTTTCTATAGAGATTGATGGAGGGGTAAATCAGGAAAACATCAGAGAGATAGCAATGACAGGAACAGATATCATTGTTGCCGGTACCGCGGTGTTTAAGGGAGAAATTTCAGATAACATCGACAGACTAAGGGAGGTTATAACGAATGCTTCTTGAAAATATTCCACTCGGAAAGACTCTGGAAATTTTTGTTGATAGAGAAGAATACCGTTATCGTTTTGTAAGTAAAGTAGAGGATACGAATGAGCATCGAATCTGTGTTACGGCGATCACATCAAATCATGGAAGATTTTTTATGTTTTTTCCGGAGGACAGAGTGAGTATTATATACCGGGATGAGGATTCTATGTGGGAATGGAATCACGTAAAGCCGGGACTTGCGAAGTTAGATGGCTATCCGGTACACTTTTTTCAGATTGTAGATAAGGGAAGCAGCTTTAACAGAAGAAATGCGTATCGGGTCAAGCTGTTAGAAGAAGTTTATATCAGCTTTTACCGTGCACCGGGAAAATTGCGCCGCTATGCGGAAGTGCCAATGTTGCCACAGGATATAAAAATGACACAGGAGGAGCAGAAGGCATGGCTGCAAAGGGCAAAGGAGCCGATCGCAGTTAAAGCTATGATCAAGGATGTCAGTGAAAATGGTGCAGGCATCTATTCAGATGAGGAGCTTGAAATAGACGATGAAATCTTTTTTGATATACCATCGTCTTATGGAAATCTGTCTGTAAAGGCAGTTGTCGTGCGTAAAATGAAGATGCAGTCTATTGACAGCCGGTATGATTTTTATTATGGCTGTATGTTGACTAAGACAGACCGAAGACTGCTACGTTATATTTTTGAATTGCAAAGAGAGCTTTTAAAGAAGCAGAGAGAAAAGGAAGAAGAGTAGATATGTTTGGAAAAACCTTGATTATTGCCGGAGGGGTAGTGGACATCGAATTTGTACGGGAGTATCTTGTAAACATGACGATAGATACGATCGTGTGTGCGGACTCCGGTTTAGATGCTGCTTATCGGTTAGGCCTTCCGGTGCACTATGCGATGGGGGACTTTGACAGTGTTTCCAAAGTAGCATTGCAGCATTATAAGGAGCAGAAGGAACCTGTACAGACTAAGTTTGTATCATATCCACCGGAAAAGGATGCGACAGATTCCCATATCGTTCTTGACTGGACGGTGGAACAGCTTCCAACAGAGATTACGATTCTGGGAGCGACAGGACGAAGACTTGACCATTTTCTTGCCAATGTCAATATTTTGACGAAACCGCTGGCATACGGAATTACGGCAAATATTGTGGACAGGCATAATAAGATTTATTTGATTGATCACAGCACAGTCATTCATAAGGAAGACATGTTTGGAAAGTATATTTCTTTTATTCCATTTACGGAAGAGGTCAGTGCTGTTTATATGCGTGGTTTTAAGTATGAGTTAGATGGACAGAATCTGACGATCGGTGACAGTCTGGGTGTGAGTAATGAGATGGGCGAAGGAAAGGATGCAGCACTGATCGAGTTTGGAGATGGAGTTTTAATCGTAGTAGAATCCAGAGATTGACAACGGAAGATGCACGTTGTATAATCTGATTCGTTCATCGGAGGGTGATTTGTTCATTTAGAAACAATAGCTGGATAAGATGGCAGATTGAAATATCTGCTTTCTTATCTGGCTTTTTAAATTTATAGGACTAGGGAGTCAAAAGTGGAAAGGTATATAAAGAGTGAACCCTTTGGAATCCTAATCTTTACAGGAGGAAAAGTATGGAAAATAATTGCATCATTTACAGAAGGAAAGATTTTACAGCCGTTGATCATGTTTGCATTTCCAGTGCTGCTGGCATTGTTTTTACAAGCTATGTATGGTGCGGTGGATCTGCTTATCGTAGGAAGATTTGCGTCTTCTGCGGATGTTTCAGCGGTATCTACGGGATTGTAGATTATGACAATGTTAACAAATCTGATCAGCAGTTTTGCAATGGGAACGACAATTTTACTGGGACAGCAGATAGGAAGCGGAAGCAGAAATGAGGATTTTTATGGATATGTTAGAGTTAATGAAAGAAAGACACAGTGTACGTCAGTATAAGACACAGCCGATTGAACAGGACAAAAGAGCACAGATCGATCATTGCATTGCTAAGATTAATGAAGAAAGTGGTTTGCAAATACAGGCGTTTTATGAAGAACCAGGGTGTTTTGATTCGTTTATGGCGCATTATGGAAAATTTAAAAATGTGTCAAATTATATTGCTATTGTCGGAACAAAAGCTCAGCAGGAAAAAGCAGGATACTATGGAGAAAAGCTTGTATTAAAATGTCAGGAGCTTGGACTAAACACATGCTGGGTAGCGATGACACACGGTAAGACAAAAGCAAAGATACAAAAAGGACAGAAGCTTTTGATCGTGCTTTCACTCGGCTATGGAGAGACACAAGGAGTGGCGCACAAGAGTAAAAGTATATCTGAACTTAGTAAGGCAGACAGCAGTGAAGAATGGTTTGCAAAGGGGATGGAAGCGGTAAGTCTTGCGCCAACTGCTATGAATCAGCAAAAATTTCTGTTCGGGCTTAAGGATGGAAGTGTCACGGCAAAGGCTTTGAATGGTTTTTATACAAAAATTGATCTTGGAATCGCAAAGTACCATTTTGAAGTGGTAACAGGGCGTGAGGTTAAGTAATGGATATGAAAAAAGTTTCAATCTGCTAAGCAGCGTATTGCAAAAGGCTATTGACATTACCTCAGAGCTTCCAGATAGGAGCAGCAGAACTTCATGACGTACTAATTATTCTTTATATAGAAGAGAAAGGAAGGAATATGGAACTGGTAAATGGAAGACCAGAATCGGCAGAAGGACGACTGGACAAAGAAATCCGTGTGTATGATTTTCTTGATAAGCTGGGAATAGAGTATCAGCGCGTGGATCATGTGGCTGCCATGACGATGGAAGCATGCAAGGAGATTGATAAGGCACTTGGGGTAGAAACTGCAATCTGTAAAAATCTTTTTTTGTGTAATAGGCAGGAAACGGATTTCTATTTGCTGTTGCTTCCGGGATACAAAAGCTTTCAGACAAAGTATGTTTCCTCACAGATTGGCTCGGCGAGGCTGTCTTTTGCAAAGGAGCGTTACATGGAGCAGTATCTTGATATTACACCGGGTTCTGTCAGTATTATGGGGTTAATGAACGATACTGAGAAAAAGGTGCGGCTTCTTATCGATGAAGATGTAATGAAATGTGAGTATTTTGGATGCCATCCATGTATCAACACATCCAGTCTGAAGATTAAAATGGACGATTTAAGGAACAAAATCATTCCGGCACTGGGACATAAGCCGACGTATTTGGAGTTATAAAATGATGTGAGGCAGAGTATAGAAATATGTTAGCAACGACAGTTATTAAGGATATATTTGGAAACAAAAGTAAGGAACGTAAAGAAGCAGGATAATTAAAAAGGGTACTTGATTTCTCAAGCACCCCATTGTATAATTTACTTAGAAAGTGAATCGGATATGACTCCGATTTGCCCTCAGAATAATGTAAACATAAAGAATAGCATCTACTTTTTGGACGAGTGAAGGATGCTATTTCTTTTTATTATGATCGTCTATGTAAGACAGAGCCGCAAAAATCACTAGCACTAAAGTTAAAACTTCAAGCGTGTTCATAGGGCATCACCCTCCTTTGTAAACTAGAGGGCATCTAATAATCGGAAAATCACATCCTACTTTCTTTTCAATTACACAATAACAGTATAACATAAGTAGAACGGATGTTCAAACATTCGTAATACGTCTTATTTTTAACGTATAAAAGAAGGTAGTTGGAGTAGCTACATTGCTGGAAATGTTTGATTCCATTAGGGTGCAATATAGGCTCGTACTGAAGTTCTTTCATCTTGAGAATGCAGGAATGGTGTTTGTGCAGGGGGCAAAGGACAGGGGAAAGGTCATAAATACAGATGGTTTGCAGAATGCATATGAATTAGGAAAATCAATAAAGTGATGGAGTGAGGTGGCACAATGAAAATAAACATTGGAAGACACGAATTTACAGAAAGTTGGGATGGCGTTCTATACAAGGCATTATCGGATTATCCCAAAGTAAGCGACAATGAAATGAAAGACATTCTTGATTTTATTGCATATGAGAAAATGAATGGCAGGGAGTGTGAAATCACAGCAGACCAGCAGGATATTTTGGATTATGTGTTGGAAGAGATGAAGCATCCGGATAAATACAAGAATGTCTTAAGACCGAAAATTATCAGGGAGTGTACCGCCTGTGTCGCACGTGGTGGATGTATGACTGATTTTGTATGTCATACGGCACCTTTAGAGAATGCAATTGCTATTTTGAAGTATGGTTCCCTGCTTTCAGCAGTCAATGCCAGAAAACTGCCGGATACAGTTTTACAAAAAGAAAAAAGAAATGCTGCAAATGATCCAGTAGATTACTTCCACTATGTAATGTTTTCATGGGGAAATTGTCAGGCAGGAGACAGATTGGTTATGGAGCGAAAGCTAAAACGGAGTCCGACTCCGGAAGAGATGGGTGTCGGCTTTACGCCCGGAGTACGTTTCTACTTTCGCTATGAGGATTTAGAAAAGCATCCGCAAAAAATACATGATGGATTTTTACCAATAAAGGTAAAAGACGAAGTAAAGCTTGCAGATTATGTGTATAGAATAATTATTCCAACGGAATATAAAGAACAGATTATGAGGATAATACCGGAGAATTTGTTAGATCGGGCTTTTTGTTTAAGTCATGAAAATTTGGATGTATGGCAGTGGTCTGAGAAAGTGTATTCGTATGTGAAGGGAACAAAATAATGTATATGCTTAAGGCTTATTGACGATGATGAAGCCATCGGTAATTTGGAGTAGAAAGTCTTAGAAAGGGCAGTGGATGCAGTGTTTATATCTATGATGGACTTTGCAGTTTTGTATGCTTTGGATGCGAATGCATCTTAATTTATCAATTATGCATCTTACCTGTTATTCTATAGACAAGAGAAAACGTATTGTGTATATAATGATTAAGAAAGGCAGGAAGAATCAAGATGATATTATTGATTGATACAACAAAGTATCATAACGGAAAAGAAATTTTAAGGGAATGACGTGTGAGAAATATGCAATTTCAGACAGCGGAGAAGAGTTTCTGAAAAAACTGCCGGAATACTTAGGATGCAGTTATGGAGGCTGTCTTGTAAAAGGAGATAATTTTTCTATCAGGCTGTTGGATGAGGATAGGCAGAAACGTATTACGAAACCATACAAGATATAAAAATAGCTATGGAAGGGAGATAGATTAGATATGTGGTTTTGGTGGTTCATTTTGATCTGTGATTGTACTATTCCGGTACTTATGATAATTACGGGGAGAATGATGTGGAAACATTGTCCTAAGAAAATCAATGGTATTGTAGGATACAGAACAAAGATGTCAATGATAAATATGGATACATGGAAATTTGCGCATGACTATGCAGGAAAACTTTGGTGGAAAGTTGGCGTTGGCCTGCTAGGACCTACAATGCTTATACATATTCCTTTCCATGGAGCAAGTGACGATACAATGGGAATATTATGTATTATTATCCTAGTAATACAACTAGCATTTTTGTTTGGGACTATTTTCCAAACGGAAAAGGCATTAAAAAACAATTTCAATGAGGATGGAACAAGGCGATGAAGTTCCATTATAATTTTTTTTGGAATAATACACCATTTTGCACAATGTTATTTATTGATTGGAATTATCATGGAAAAGGTTATGGCAAGAAACTTATGGAACATTGGGAAAATGATATGAAGTCGCAAGGATATGGTATGCTTCTGACTTCTATACAGGTTGATGAAGAAGCACAGCAGTTTTATAGAAAATTAGGATATAAAGATTGTGGCGGTTTTGTTATAGATCTTCCGGGGTATGAGCAACCGATGGAGATGTTTTTCATTAAAGTAATTTAGTAAATCGGTAGTTGTTTATCAATCCAACTAACTTTCCTTATTTTTCAAGGCTTTCAGAGCCTCGAATCGTGAACTTGTATGTATTTTCCCTTGTTTTTGCCCTTATGGGTAACTTACAAGCAGGAAAATTTTCTGGATGAGGCAAAACTCTTCTATACTGACCTTATTAATCTTCTCATAGAGGACGACAAAGAAAAGCTCCATGTGTTTAATAAAAACGGATTATACCTTGCCACCAAGAAAATTGGTAAGAATAATCCCAAAGCGGAGCAAATAAGGGAAGACAATGAGGTGCGTATGCGGTGGAATTATGAGGTAGACCGGGCGATTGTCAGTGAAGTTCCTGAAGAGAAGATACGACAGATAAAGCAGGAATGGATTACGGATCGTGTCAGGGAATCTGTTGAGATATTTGGCAGTCGACCGGAAAGACTTGCGGGGATAATAACAACGGCTATTATGAAACTGGCACTTTTGATTTCAAAAGTTTTGGAAACTGCAAGGAAGTTAAAAGCAAGATTGATTTTAGAAAACCTTATAGATACTCAGGAAAGAAGAGTGGCAGAAACTACAGCAACTGATGTATATGCTGAGGAAGTAGTATCGACGCCAGGCATTGCGATTGTTCCAACTGTTGAAAATAAAGAGGTTACAGAACCGCACAAACCGCAGATACCACCCAAACCTGCCATGCCACCGGATGCAGCTGTTTATCCAAAGTTACAGCGAATTAAGAATGAACTGGATAAGCAAAACGAAATAATCTTCAAAGCAGAGCATGAGAGGAATTTGCTGGAGATAGAACGAGACGATTTGCACGGTATTTCAAGACTAACCAAGAAGAGGGAGCTTGACAGTAAGATTGAGCGAAAGAATGAGGAAATAGATATTCTCAAATCGGGATTATCCGGTATTGTAAAAAGATATGGATTCGATACTGTACAGCAATTCTATAATGCAATTAAAATCGCTCAGGATGCCACGTATAAGTATCAGATGGATGTTGCCACATGGGAAGAAAACTATGGGGAGAAAACACCACCAAAAGCAACCTTTGAAGAAAGATTACGGATATATCAAAGAGAAGCTGATCAGCAGCATACACAAAGGAATTACCATAGCAAAGATAAAGGGGCGAGATAAGTCGCCCTTTTTTCGTCGGATAATTCATTTCTTTACGTTTCTATACTCTGTAGGAGTTAAGGAATACATTCTCTTAAATGTTTTACAGAAATAATCTGTATTACTGAATCCAGTTTCTATTGAAATGGCACTTACTTTTTTTTCTGTATTGGTAAGAAGTAATGCTGCCTTCCTTAACCTGTAGCATATCAGATAGTTGACAGGAGATGTATTCAGTACATTACGAAACAAATTCAAGGCAGTACTGATACTCACTTCCCCAACTTTGGCAATATCCAAAAGAGAAATGCTTTCAGGGTAATTCGAATGTATAAACTGCATCATCATTTGTAACCGTGCAAGTGAGGAAGAATTCACATTTTGAGTTTCTGGGTAACAAATAACATTTGAAGTTATGAGTGCCCATATCTTTTGTAATTGAACAGATATTTGTAGTTCATTTATTTCACCTCTGCTAAACTGTATAAGCTTTTGCATTTCAGACAAAATTTCTTTCTGCCATTCCTGTGAAGAAGAAAAAATGTAATAACCCAAAGATGAGTTCAGAAAGGGTAACACAAATTTCTGATAGATTAAACTTTCTTTCGGAGCAATCAGAGACGGAAGAAAGAGAAAATTTGGAATTACAGCGTCATTTTCGGAATGCATTTTATGAATAACTTTGGAATTAATAAATATTCCCTGTCCCTCGGACATGTCAAAATTATCTTCTCCTACATTAAAGTGAACTATACCGGATTCGATATATACAAATTCAAATTCGGTATGCCAATGCCAGTCAATACAGTTAAAATCATAATCGGTTATGTTTTCATCATAGAGTTTGTATGGAAAAAGATGAGTCCCATGTAAAGCAGTTTCCATCAGTGTATCATCGGTTTTTATACTTATAAGCTTTTTCTTTTCTTTCTGCAACATGGCAGTCCCCTCCTGAACAATCTGTTTTACGATATTATACAGCATAATTGCGATATTATATAGTGAAAAATAAACAAAATTGCTATATAGTTCTATTTAGCGGTAAGGAGAAGATAAATGTATGCACAGGTTGAATTTGGTTTATGTGATGAAAAAGAATGTATTTCTATCATTTTAGATAATGAGGAACAGGTAAATGAATTTATGTTAATGCTTATTGAAAAGTCATTTATAGTGAATTGTGAACCAAGATACTTAGGTGCGTTCTATGAGGGAAGTGTTTGGTGTGGAGATGAGCATTATCTAAGAATAACAACAAAGAGAGTTGAGGAAAAATGATGAAGAATTATAAAAAGACAAAATTGGCGTGTTATTTGGGATTTATTACGCAGGCAGTTGCTGCGAATTTTGCACCTTTACTATTTCTGAAATTTCATACAGATTACAATATTTCACTTGGAAACATTGCTATGATATCAACATCCTTTTTCTTTACACAGCTTTTGGTAGATTTGTTTTGTGCCAAGTACGTGGAGAAAATTGGATATAGAGTATGCATTGTTGCTTCTGAAGTATGTTCGGCTGCAGGCCTTGTAGGTTTGGCATTTTTACCGGAAATAATTCCATCTCCGTTTATTGGTATTATTATAAGTGTCATTTTGTATGCGATTGGAAGTGGCTTAATCGAGGTTTTAGGAAGTCCTATTGTGGAAGCATGTCCGTTTGAGAACAAGGAGGCTACTATGAGCCTTCTGCATTCCTTTTACTGTTGGGGAGCAGTTGGAACTATACTTGTTTCGACCGTTTTCTTTCTGCTATTTGGAATTGGCAGCTGGAAATGGCTTGCTGTTATTTTTGCATTAATTCCTGCTATCAATATTATTAATTTTGCAACTTGTCCGATTGAATCATTAGTAGAGGAAGGACAGGGAATGGGAATCAGAAAATTATTTTCAAATCCCATGTTCCTGATTGCCATTGTGATGATGGTCTGTTCCGGGGCATCGGAGCTTGCAATGGCACAATGGGCATCTGCGTACGCAGAATCAGCCCTAGGCTTTTCAAAGGCAGTGGGAGATATTGCCGGACCTTGTATGTTTGCTGTGACGATGGGAATTTCACGAGTGTTGTTTGGAAAAGCCGGTGATAAAATGAAACTAAACAGATTTATGATTGGTTCCGGTATCTTATGTTTTGTATGTTATTTATTAGCGTCATTTTCAGAAAATCCGATTATTGGACTTGCTGGATGTATTGTATGTGGGTTTTCTGTAGGAATCATGTGGCCCGGTACAATCAGCATCTCTTCCAAGGCATTTCCAACAGGAGGAACTGCAATGTTTGCACTTTTAGCAATGGCAGGTGATCTTGGAGGAAGCATAGGTCCAGCCATTGTAGGAAGGGGTGCGGACATGTTTGGAGGTAGTATTCATGTGGGCATGCGCATTGGACTCCTGTTTCCGATTACGTTGTGTTTTATGCTATTTTTATTCAATATAATGAACCACAATGCGAATAAGCAGAAATAGCTGTTATGTTCATGTGACAGTTAAATGTTGCCAGATGAAAGAACACTATGGGGAGAAAAATGCCCCTTAAAGAAACCAACGAAGAAAAATAACGGATATATAGAAGAGAAGCTAATAAGCAGCATACAGAAAGGGTTTATGCCAAAGGACAGGTAGATAGGATTAAGAAGTCTATTTTAAACCTACACACATTTCTGCAGTCCCATTAAGAGCGTAACGAGGGCAGAGATGCTGGAAAAGTCTACCGTTAGTTACTGATTGATAACTATATAGACATTTTCCGCATTGATGAACAATGCAAAATAGTTTATGAAGCAACATACACTATCGAGGATGGAATCTATAAAACAAGCACCAAATGACTTGTAATGTCATTTGGTGCTTGTTTTGACTGGTTCACTTTAGTGTTTGAGTGAAGCGATTTCTTCAACAGAAGAATGAGCAAGCGAAAGATAAATCCACCTGCTATGCAGGTGAGAGTAGGTATGGAAAGATGGAATGCGGATTTTGTCATCATATATTGTCTGAATTTGCGTTTTTCCCAATCAAAAACAAAGGAAACTCTCGTTCAATCAGAAAGCAATAGAAAGCAATAGAAAGCAATATCAGCAGGCGAGCCATTAACAATGAATAAAGCTACAGAATAAGGGAAGGACTGCAGGATGTGGTATTTCACAGTCTTCGTCATACGAGTATACTTGTCTGAGGAGTTTCATCAGCTGGCAGTTCAGAAGAAAGACTCATAATCTTCTTCATAAAATGTGCTCCCTTTCATTCATACAACGTAAAAGACTAACGAACATAT
>CAKREB010000021.1 GCA_934317005.1 uncultured Lachnospiraceae bacterium | reverse complement strand
CAGACTCTGCCAAATAAGAATATCCACCTTTACCCTTTCCTAGCAATTTAATTATTGTATAGCTTTTCCCATTTACGTTCATTTCTTTATTCATGTGTTTTCTCCTCTCAGTAACAAGTATATCAAGAAGGTATCTGTCTTCAAAAAAATCAACACCACAAAGATTATTCAACTCTTCTTTAGTGATAATATATGGAATAATCTCTATTTCTTTTTCATACTCTCTATTTATATGAATTCCTTTTTCTATAGAACAATCTATTTTAACTTGTAAAAAAATTCTGCCCGACTTGCATCTAACCCTAACTGTATTATTATCGTCTTGCTTGCTAATATAATACAAATTCACCGGAACAAGGGCTTCTTCAAAATGAAATACTTCTAATAATCTGATATATTTTTCGTAGTTCAGCATTGTTTTATATTCCCTTTCTTTGGCTTAGGTGACCAAAATTTTGCTTTGGAAAGTCCAGTCAAGGTCGAACTGAAAACCGGTTAAATCCAGCCTTGACGGGGCTTACGTAAGCAAAACGCAATCGGTCAACCCAATGGAAAGGGGGGCAATTTTTCATATTCTGTTTGCCACTACCATAATATTTACGAAAACGACACACCGTATCCTTTTTTAGTTTCATCCGCAATTCAATACAGTTCAATCCTAGCAGCTATCATCCGGCACATACTCTCAGTTTTGTCTGTTTTTGACATCCAGCGCACTTATCAGTTTTTCTATATTAATTGGGCGATTTAAATGTTCAACATCAGGTTTTATTTTATATTGCTTGGATTGTTCGCTAATAAACCATGTTGCTTGTACCGCCCTAATTCCTACGCTTTTTGCCGCGTCTAGTTCATTACTGCCACCATCGCCAATATAAATGCATTCGTTTTCTTTTACATCTAACATCTTTACACATTCTCGAAATATTCTTTGGTCAGGTTTTTTTATCCCCATTTCATAAGACAAGCAACACACATCAAAATAATTATATAAAATACTATCTTTTATTACTTCTACTTCCTCAGAAAAGCAATTGCTGATTAGGCCAATTTTTATTTTCTTTTTTTTCAAAATGTCAAGCATTGCAACTATTTCTTCAGATATATTTTCAAAGCATTGTTGTTTGATCTTGACTCTTTTTTTAACAACAAAGCGAATGGCATCCAATGAATATTTATTGTACCGTGTTAAAATATCTGACAAAACAAATTCAAGATCTACTTTGCCAATCGTTCGTTCTTCTTCATATTCGTCCCATATTTTCAAGAAGTCCCTCGTATTTATACCTAAATCATCGGCTATTTCACTGCCAAAATACAACGGACATTTATAATGCGTTACCAATGTTTCAAACATATCAAAAATAACTCCTTTTATCATCATAAAATTCCTCCTTCTTCACCTTGATGAATATTTTTGAACTAAGAAGCTCTAATTCCGGAAGGATGGAAAACGGTGTTTCGGAGCACAAAAACCGTCATGATTGGCTTAGGTACAATTAATCAATTTCAACGAAACATTCAAGTCCAGCACCGCTTTGCAGTACGAAGCAGGCTTTGCTAATAAGGTAAAACTGATATGAGCTCACAAACCAATCAAGTATTTTTTATTGGTTTCCTATTACCGGACAGTCGGAACTTAATAGCCGAAATACTCACCTTGAGATTCTTCTCGCTATTTTGGGGACACCTATTCAATTTTTCTCTAGTTTTTGTATTATAAATTATCAATCCCAGAAAGTCAAAACCTTCCTTTGACCCTTCTGGCAATATCTTTCACTAATGCCATTTTAAATCTCCCAGTCGTTCCCTAATTTCCCACATAAACTTTCGATTTATTTTCGTACTACAGGAAATCTTCTGTGCAATCGCATAGTATACTTTCTTCTTTGCAAGCGATTCGCACACAGATTGATGTCATACCATTGTTCTAACACATTGTGCAGATATACGTTACAAAATGAATGGCATCAAATGCCAGCACAGGCGATATTCCCCTTCCTGCGGCGTTTCCCTGTTTTCTGCTTCTGATAAGCCATTTTCCATATTTCTCAATGAGCTGTCCCAATCTTACCTTCACTCACTGTCACAAACTCACTCTATTTCCTGTCATGTTTTTCGACTGCTTTCCATGGTGTTTTTCAGCCCATTTCTGTCAGCATCACATACTCTGCCACATACCTTATCATCTGCTCGTCGTCTATCAGCCACTTCTGTTGCTGGTAAGCATACATCATCGACTTCTCGCATACCCAGTTAGTTGATCATTCTCAAAATTCCGATTGAGATTCGGTGAATCTTTTTCTCTACCCCACTTGCGAAAATATCCTGTCTGACGACGGATCAGCGTCGATTTCCCACAGCCAAGTTTAGCCGTGACTACGGCGAAAAGTTTTCTGTCTACTGTATATCTCAGCCTTCTTAACGCATTTTTGACCGCAAGCGATGCATAAAGTCTTTCCTCTGGAATATTCTTTCCAAATGGGGTGTACTCCATATCAAAAAAACACACATCGACATCACGCAACAAACTGCCAAAAACAAAAAATCAACATATCATTCTTAGCATCCAATTATATCAAAAATGTTTGATAAGCTTTCATTGTTTTTATATCTTTTTCATCTAGTTTGCCTTTCTTCATTATTGAATCCTTAAAAAAAAGAAAATCTTGTTTATATTGTTCGATCGTATCAGGACAATGAATAAAACTCAAAAATATTTTTTCATAATTGTTTTCATTTTCTTTTTTTTCAATATTTTCAATCTTGCTTATATCTATATATATTTTCATTATATCATTTGTTCTTTCGTATAAAAAATTTCTTATTTTCACCTTGAGCGCTAGAGTATCCTTTACTAATTCTAAATCCAATTTATTTTTTTTACTCAATACTATTAGCATTCCGCATGATCCAAATAACGTCAAATTTATAAAAGCTTGTGCAATAACATGTTGTCTAACAGTCCTGCTTTTAATATAAGAATTTTTATAAATTTCCTCTGTGACTTTATACCATTCATCAACTCTATATATCCCAAATATTTGAAATCCGTTATATAATATTTCTTCAAGTATTTTTTCTACAAACCTGCTTGAACTGGGATGTAATAGCAAGTAAGTGTAATTCATCCTTTATCCTCCCTTACTAATAGATATACAGTTACATACTTTTCTTTCAAATACTGCTGATGATATATCCAATCTGTACATTCAGCACATGCTCCAAAATAATTGTGATTCCTTAAATTGTTTTCAAGTTCTTCTAATTTACCATTATTGACCACTTTATCAATTGAATAATTATAGTCTTTTATATTTCCCAAACTATTGCGCCCCATTTCTTCATCAGGCAGTGAATATGCCGACTGAATATAATATCTTAGAGAACCAAGATTACATACAAAATCAACTTCCAATTGCTTACATACCACTTTTCCATCCTTATCCTTTTTGGTAATAGGAACAACACCTACATCTACGCTATATCCACGCATACGAAGTTCATTGTAAATCACATTTTCCATGGAATGAGTCTGCTCAAACTGGCGGAAATTAATTCGGGCATTACGCAGTCCAAGGTCTGAAAAATAGTATTTCTTTGGAGTTTCAATGTATGCCTTACCTTTGATATCAAATCTCTGTGCAGATTCAATCAAGAAAGAATCTTCAAAATAATCTAGATATTTTTTTATAGTGTTCGAGGTGATTTTCGACTTTTTTACAGTCTTAAATGTATTTTTTAACTTTTCCGGATTCGTTAGTGAGACAATTGCAGATGAGAGAATATTCAACAAATCTTCCAATTCTCCAATGTTCTTAACTCGATTTCGTTTCGTAATATCTTGAATATAAATCTCATTGAACAAATTCTGCAATGTCTCTGTCTTATCATTTGCATCATTACGTAGAACAACAAGAGGTATACCGCCATATAACATATATTCAGACAATCCCGTATACTTATCACCTTTATAAACATTCATGAACTCAGCAAAACTCAGAGGATACAAATGAACTTCATCTCCACGACCGGCAAACTCTGTTACAATATCCTTAGACAATAACTTTGCATGGCTTCCAGTCACATATACATCCATATTATCCTTGCGAAAGATTTTTGCAACCTGATACATTTTTCATCTCCGTTATTTTTTCACGATATAAAGATAAAATAATGCCACCTGCAACTGCAAGTGACACTACTATTTTAGCTCTATAAATTTCTGCTCTGCAATTCCATTTTACCTTAAATCCCCATTCATTATACAACAAAAACGCTTTGCAGAGTACATAAACCGCAATGCGCTTTCGTCTATACGAAGCTGTTTCTTATACAATACTCATAAACCATTCCACTGTTTCCGGTGAATAATGAGAGAAGAACAAGCTTTTTCCTGTATCGAGTGCTTCAATCTGTTTCATTTCCTCATCAGTCAATGAAAAATCAAACACATTGAAGTTTTCCTGCATTCTTTCTTCGTGTGTTGATTTTGGAATCACAACAACTCCATTCTGAAGTAGGAAACGAAGTGCCACCTGAGCTACACTCTTTCCGTATTTTGAGCCAATTTCTTTGAGTGCAGAAGTATTAAAGAAATCATTCAAAATGTCATCTCCGGCAATGCTGACATCGGTATTCTGCCACAGTTCTGTTCGCATAAAGATCTTCTCTGTGTTCCTTATCTTGAGAAGCAACTCTATATCTGCATATCGAAAGAACATAAATTGGCAGAACATTCACAGCTTAGTCTTTCACAAATTAACGGTTTTAACTGTCTTCTTCGTGATGAAATCGGCTTCTGGACAGACCTTGTAAAGAGCAAGATGCCAGCATCCCGTTTTCTTTATCCTAGCAAAGTCCCATCCGGTTTCTCTACTAGTATTCCTGAATGATTCTCTCTGTTTCTTCTATAAATGTTTTCATTTCCTCATCTGTTCCAATGGAAATGCGCAAATAGTTGTCGATACGCTCCGATGAAAAATGACGGACAAAAATATGCTTTTCACGCAGCTTGTCAAAAATAACCTGAGCCGGAACCGTCTTATGACTTGCAAAGATAAAGTTTGTCATAGAATCTCCGAAGGTAAAGCCAAGTCTTGTAAGCTCCTTTTTCGTCCATTCACGCGTTGCGATCACTTTCTGGCGCATCTGTTCAAAATACTCTGTATCACGGATAGCTGCAGCTCCAATCGCTACAGAAAGCCTTGTCATCGGATAACTGTTAAATGAAAAACGAACATCATTCATGGCTGCGATCAGCTCTGGATTTCCCATCGCATGACCGATACGCATACCCGCAAGAGAACGCGATTTTGAATAGGTCTGAACGATTAGTACATTATCATACTTTTTGATCAGCTCTAACGCACTTCCCTTACTAAAGTCAACATACGCTTCATCAATGATTACAACAACATCCCGATTATGCTGTATGATATCCTCCAGCCGATCCAGTCCCTGTGCGATACCTGTTGGCGCATTCGGATTAGCGATGACAACACCACCATTCTCTTTGTAATAGTCAGACAACTCCATTTCAAAATGCTCATCAAGCGGTATCTGCTCATATGGAATTTGAAAAAGCTCTGCCCACACATCATAAAAAGAATATGTAATATCCGGAAACAGGATTGGTTTCTTTGAATTAAAAAATGTCATAAACGCAATGGCAAGCACATCATCTGAGCCAACCCCGACAAACACCTGATTTGAATCAACTCCATTGCATTCTGCAATTGCTTCCACCAACTCTGCCGAATTAGGATCGGGATATAAGCGAAGCTTACTGATATCATATTGATCTAATATTTCCTGCACCTTCGGAGATGGTGGGTATGGGTTTTCATTTGTGTTTAATTTGATCATGTCCGGAAGATTTGGCTGCTCACCCGGTACATATGGATCTATCGTGCGTAAATTGTCTTTCCAACTGCTCATATTCTGTCCTCTTTTCTATAGTCTGTTTTGTATCATAGGATTACAAAAGCCTTCCTCTGGCCTTGTACTGCTCTTATTCTGAAACTTTATTTATAGCTTTCTGCCAACTGTTCAAAAGCTGCAAAGGAACGCTTTAACATCTCTGTATCTACGCAATAAGCAATACGGACATAACCCGGACACATAAATGCACTACCCGGCACCAGCAAAAGATGAAATTCCTTTGCTTTTGCTACAAATGCGCTGTCATCCGGCTCTTTTGTCTTAACCCACATATAAAATGCACCTTCCGGCTTCGCACACTCAAACCCAAGTTCTGTAAGCTTATCATATAGCAGCCTGCGGTTTGTATCGTAAGCCGAAACATCCGTAGCTTCCTGTAAACATTTTGCAACCGTCAGCTGTTGCAAAGAAGGCGCATTGACAAAACCGAGAATACGATTTGCAATCGTAGCTGCATTGACCAGATTATCAAAATCATCTGCCTCATTTGGAATAACCAGATATCCAATACGCTCACCCGGCAGCGACAACGATTTACTGTAAGAATATCCCACAACCGTGTTTGCATAATACTTTGTCAGATATGGTACCTCCACTCCGTCATACGCAAGCTCACGGTATGGCTCATCCGCAATCAGATAGATTGCCGTACCGAACTCCTTCTGCTTCTCTTCCAAAATTTTTGCTAATTCCTGAATCGTTTTTTCTGAATATACGACACCTGTCGGATTGTTTGGTGTGTTCACGATCACTGCCTTTGTCTTAGCTGTGATCTTTTCCGCAAACTCTTTCAGATTTGGCTGAAAGCTTGGAATATTCGGTGAAATCACTACCATCTTTCCATCATAATTGGCTACATAATTATTATATTCACTAAAATACGGTGCAAAAGCGATCACCTCATCACCCGGATCTAAAATAGTCTTTAAAATAACATTTAATCCACCTGCTGCACCAACTGTCATCAATATATTCTTTTCACCAAAGCTTGTTCCAAACTTCTGATTCAATGATTCCGCAATGGCAGCACGAACCTCCTCGTAACCGGCATTGTTCATATAACCATGTACCTTATTTGGTCTTTCCTCCTGCAAAATCTCTATCATGCTGTCCTTTACAGCCTTTGGCGGTTCCACGCTTGGGTTTCCTAAGCTGAAATCATACACATTCTCAGCACCATAAAGCTTTGCCATACGCTTTCCCTCTTCAAACATGGCACGTGTCACAGAGCTTCCCTCTACATACTTTAACATCTTTTTCGCTATCATTTCGAAACCTCGCTCTCTTTTGAATTTGGATATTTAACCCTAGCCACATAAATTATAGCATACTTGCTACTCTTTTGGATAATTTTTCTAATCCCGTTCTAATTTCCTCCCTCCACAATCGCTTTCCACTTACAACACTCTTCTCCTTTTGCCAATTAAAATGCACTTTCATAATTTTTTTCAAAAAAGGGGTTGCATTTTGTAAAACTTTCTGTTATTATATCAAAGTCGCTGTTACAACAGTGCATAACATAAGCGCGATTAGCTCAGCTGGCAGAGCACCTGACTCTTAATCAGGGTGTCCAGGGTTCGAACCCCTGATCGCGCATTTTATTTTTTTGAAAAGGGACTTATTGTTGATAAGTCTCTTTTTGCTTTATATAGAAAAATATTCGTACCGTAGTGACACACGTAACATCCATCCTATCGTATTTCTTAAAGAAGTTTTAAACATTCTGCACATTGAATTTTAATCATCTTTTCTCTACAATAAGCTTTGTAAAGATTCACACGATCTTTTACGAAAAATTCCGGAATACACCAACTGTGTACACAATAGAAACGAGGATAATTATGTATCATATTTTAATATGCGATGATGAAAAAGATATTGTATCTGCTCTGGAAATCTATCTCAAAGCAGATGGCTACGAGATTTTCAAGGCTTACACCGGCAAGGAAGCACTGGAGATCATGCAGACGCAGGAAATCCATCTTGTACTCATGGACATCATGATGCCGGAAATGGATGGCATCACCGCCATGACAGAAATCCGTAAATGTAGCAATGTTCCCGTTATTCTGCTGACCGCAAAAAGCGAGGACACTGATAAGATTTTAGGACTGACCGTAGGTGCTGATGACTATATCACAAAACCCTTTAACCCGGTCGAGGTACAGGCAAGAGTCCGTTCCCAGCTTCGCCGCTATATGCAGCTTGGAAGCGGTACACTTCCTTCTGCTGCCAGCACTTATACCGTAGGCGGCATCTGTCTGAACGACACGACTAAAGAGGTCACACTGGATGACGAACCGATTTCGCTCACTAAGATCGAATACGATATTTTACTGTTTCTTTTACAGCATCCCAATGTTTCCTTTTCACCACGGGAATTATATCAAAAGGTCTGGCATGACAACCCGATAGGAAATGAAGGAACTGTGGCAGTACACATTCGTCATCTGCGCGAAAAATTAGAATATGATCCCGCAAATCCACGCTACCTTAAAGCAGTGTGGGGCAGAGGATATAAGATTGAAAGCAAATAATATTGCAATGGGTATATCTTGAACAAACAAATAGAAATGAAAAACGAGGAATGAGGGATAATCATGAAAAAATTAAAATATTCTACAGCAGCAAGAATCCTTGCCGTTGTTCTTGCCGTAACATTCGGTCTGCTGACCGCCGCAGGCTGTCTGACTACACTTCTTACCTATGCGGTAGGTTTATACAGTAACAGTTTGAAGGAAGTACAAAAAAACTACGAAGAGCAGTTACAAAAATATTATTCAACCAAAATATTCACAGAATTAAAGTCCGGCAGCAAAACAAACGCACTGAAAAATTCCGGTATGGAGTATGGTATCCTTCACACAGATACCTTAGACAGTAGTAACCTATCCGACACTTCAAAGTATCTATATCAGAATTTCAGCAAAACCAAACCAAATAAGGATTCTTACGCCACAGCCTTTAATCAGACATCCGAAGACACCTACTGTGGCGACACACCAACTCTTCTTGAAGCACTGACGGAGCAATATGATTACAATATTGGTGTTCCCGCCACAAAAGAGCTTTGTGAACCGATTAAACAAATCGTCTATGCCACCGATACAGGACGGTTTTATTTTGAAACCGCCTCATACAGTTTTCCCCTTGAGCAAATTTTTGTAGACAACAAATTTCTCATTGCTGACGGCTTGGATGATGATCTTGCGTCTTCTATCCCGAAGATGTCAAAGGATGAGCTTGCAGAACTCACCACCTTTTCCTATGACGAATCCATACACAAATACGTCTCCGCATACGACACGTATCAGCCTCTGAAGGCTACAGAATATAAGAAGTGGAAAACATTAGGATTTCCTTATAGCCTGTATGATGAATACACAGAAAACTTTCTCTTCCGGACAAAAGACATCAAAGAAACTACTACAGACAAACTAAAACCTGCCGCTGCGGATAACATGTATTTATTTCAAACAGATAACACAGACACAGTCTTTAGCCCCAAAAACTATCCTAGTATTTCCTATACAACAGAGGTCGCAAGCGATGGTGATATTTATTGGGTTGTTTCCAATGTAAGTGACACCTCCGGAAACTCTCTGTTTGCAAAGCAGAGAAGTGCCCTGACCTTTCTATATGATTTTCGCAACATCAGTCTGATCCTGACCTTTTTATGTGGTGTATGCTTTCTGCTTATGACTGCTTTCTGCTGTTACTATGCCGGCAAGAGCTCAGAAGACGCACCTCTTACCATCCGTTTCTATCATCGGATTCCTCTGCTGCTTTATCTTATGGCAGCTGCAGGCTGTGAGGGTATTCTGCTTTTTATCAAGTATACCCTATACAAAATACTACTGCTTGATAACAGCACCAATACACTTTCCATTATGTTTTTTAATGTAGTATGCACTATCATCGGCATCCTGATCTTCCTTTTGGCTGCCATGAATATCAGCGTCCGCACAAAGGGTAAGCTTCTCCGGAAATATTCCCTGTGCCACTATCTTGCAGCCGGCATCAAAAAGATTTTTTATCCGATATACCATATTTGCCGCACACACACTTCCTTAACCGTCAAATGTGTCCTGTTATTCGGATTGTTCAGTGTCATAGAAGTATTTTGGTGGAGTATGACCATTGCTGGCTCATTTCTAGCACTATTGATCTGGCTTTTATTCAAATTCGTTGAACTGGCACTACTAATCTTTACCGTACACCAGATGAAGCTTTTGCAAAACGAAAGCAAACAGCTTGCCGAAGGAAATCTTGATGTAAAGCTTGATACGGATCGCATGTTTTGGGAATTTAAAAAGCACGGGGATTATCTGAATCAAATCGGAAACGGCATGACCATTGCTCTAGAAGAAAAACTAAAGAGTGAACGCTTCAAGACAGAGCTGATCACAAATGTGTCCCATGACATAAAAACACCTCTGACATCCATTATTAATTATGTTGATTTGCTGCAAAAGGAGCCTGCTGCATCGGATAACGCCAAAGAATATCTTGAAGTTCTACAGCGTCAGTCTGCACGCCTCAAAAAGCTGATCGAGGATCTTATCGAAGCCTCTAAAGCTTCTACCGGCAATCTCTCCGTAAACTTAGAATCCTGTGATATCAGTATTCTTCTGACGCAGACTGTCGGTGAGTTTGAAGAAAAGCTTGCTGCAAACAATCTGCAGCTTATCACCCAAAGTCCGGATTCCTCCGTGATCGTGCAGGCAGATAATCGTCATCTATGGAGGATTTTTGACAATCTGATGAACAATATTTGCAAATATGCGCAGCCCGGCACCAGAGTCTATATCAACTTAGAAATGAACGCTCAAAATGTCCGCATTTTATTCCGTAACACTTCGAAGTATGCTCTAAATATCAACAGTGACGAGCTCACAGAGCGCTTTGTTCGCGGAGATGTTTCCCGCAACACGGAAGGCAACGGACTTGGTCTTTCCATCGCCCAAAGTCTGGCCGAACTGATGCATGGTTCTCTGGAAATCATCACAGACGGCGATCTGTTCAAGGCTATCGTAACTTTACCGTTAAAATAACGTTCGCACATGGTTCCTGATAGACATACCGCACAGCAAATGCACCATTCAGGCGCATCATAGACAAAGAGGCACACACCAACACTATTTTTGCTGGTGCGTGCCTCTTTTGGCAATATATTTTAGAAAGTCGTATTATGTTCCAATTATTCTGCAGTTGCAATAGGGTTTCCATCATCATCGACCTGAAGCTTAATAGTAAGTCCATCTGTGCTGCATTCACTGATATCGAGGTCACGAAACTCTACAGAAGTACCTTCCTGATCTGTAGCCATTAAGTCCCATTTCAGATCATTTGCAGATACATTGAATACGATGTCTGTAAGCTGTTCGCCTGAATCAATCGTTCTTCCCTGTAACAACTCATCTCCCCACTCATCTAAGCCTGCGCTGGATACATATAACTCTGTGATTGGAATGTCCGGAAGCATATTCTGGATTGCTACCGGAACCTGAATCATATCAGCCGAATCATCAGAAGCTGCATCACTTGATGTATCCTGACTTGAGCTGGAAGCTGCATCACTCGATGATGTTGTCTTGTCAGCAGTTTTATCTGCTGAAGTTTCTGTTTTCTTAGTTTCCTTCTTGTCATCTGAACCGCCACATCCAACAAGTGCTGTACTTGCCAGAGAGCAGCATAATACGAATGCTAATAATTTTTTTCTCATTATTCAATTATCCTTTCTTCAACCTTTTCATACTCAATCTTTCTTTATCCATAATACCCGTTATACCCGATAGATAAAGAACTCATACCAAATCTGTCTGTTCATGTTCCAGAACTGCTCTGCTATCTCTGCAGCTCTGTTCCATCTTTTGCTGTCATTTTACCTGTTGCAATCAATACAATATCAATGATCGTCCAAATACCAAAGCCACCAAAGGTGATCAACTTTAAGATACCTAAACCAATGTATCCTAAGTAGAAACGATCTACACCAATGCTTCCCAAAAAGATAGATAACAACAACGCAGTTGTCCAGTTTTTCATTTTTACTCCTTTCTCAATACATATCTTTCTAAAACATAACCTACACGCAATATAGCATATCTTTTTCTCCTCGTCAACATGTTTTCGCCATTTTAAGTGCTTTTTCTTCCATTTTGTTCGTTTTTATGGCCATTTTTTCATATTTCCTAACCTTAAAACTAACCTTTTTTCTTCTTTTTGGAAGTACAGCACTTTTTGCTGCATGCTTTATCCAGAATGGAAGCGACCTCATCCCAAGAGCGTTTCAGGCAAAGTGCCCTACGGTTTAACGAATAATTGCACTGCAGACATTTTGCTATTTTTCTCGAAAAAGACATCCTATTACCACCTCTCCATTTGCGAAAGTGAATCCTATTATGATACTATGATACAAGGAGCAATCCGTAGCATCCGTTGGAAACAAAATAACTTTTGTCCCCAACATCATATTATGCAAAAAATAATATTTGTTGCATGACCACTTTAGTAATATAACCGTTCAGAAATGAGGATTCGTGCGAAAAATACTGCCGATACAGTATTTTCACACGGCTATTTACGATAAACGCTTAGAATCGAGGATTAATATGAAACAATCAAAAACAGTCTTAATTACTGGTGCCACCAGTGGAATTGGCTTTTCACTGGCGCAGGCCTTTGCAAAGAAGGGATATCAGCTTGTTTTGGTATCTTCCAACAGAGAACATCTTATCCATGCTCAAAAAATGCTGCAGCCTGTCAGCTGTCAAAAACACATCTATATGATCTGTCAGGATTTAAGTCAGCCACATGCAGCCGAGAGAGTATATGAAAAAGTAGAAAGCCAGGGATTATTTGTAGATATTTTGATCAACAATGCCGGATTTGGCATCGTCGGAGATACCACACACAATGATCCACACAAAGAAGAAGCCATGCTGCAGATACAGGTACAAACCACCACACGGCTCTGCGAATTATTTCTTCAGAAAATGTACCAAAAAGGACACGGAAAGATATTAAACGTTGCCTCTGTCGGTGCCTTTCAGCCCGGCCCTTACACTGCTGCCTACTATGCCGGTAAGGCATATATTTCAAGTTACAGCCGTGCCATCCGCTATGAAGCAGCTTCTAAAGGTGTACAAGTCTGCACACTCTATCCGGGAACAACACGCACCGCCTTTTTTGAAAAAGCCGGTTCCAAAACTCCTTTTTGGGCAATGTCACCGGACAAGGTTGCTGCTGCCGCATACTGCGGTCTGCTTAAAAATAAAGAAATGATTGTTCCGGGACTGATCAATCAGATCTTACGACTGGTTCCTGCCGGTCTTAAAGTAAAGGGAGTTGCTTTTCTCAAGAAGTAGCAAAGCTGCTTCCTGACACCTTTATTTTTCAAAAAAAGCAAAAAATAAAGCCCCTACCCAACAGATAACCTGTCAAACGAGGACTTTAATGCGCGATCAGGGGTTCGAACCCTGGACACCCTGATTAAGAGTCAGGTGCTCTGCCAGCTGAGCTAATCGCGCTCATTTTTATTTTTCTTGCTGTTTTTCGACAACGATGTTATTATAGCAAAGTAAAAATAAAATTGCAAGCACTTTTTTCATTTTTTCTTAAAAAAATGAAAAAAATTACATATAAATTTATGTCAGAAGGAGATTTTCTATGTTTCAGCCAAAGCTAATCGTTACCGATTTAGACGGAACGGTATTAAAAAATGATAAAACACTCTCATCGGAAACTATCCATGCCTTTACAGCGTGCCATAATGCCGGCATTCCGATTGCCATCGCAACAGCACGTTACATAAAAGGCGCGCAGCCTTTTGCTGAAGCTTTGCACGCAGACTACCAGCTACTCACGGATGGCACGCTCGTCTACGAAGGCACCAGACTGATCTACTCAGACGCTATGGAGCTTTCCACCACCAATGCCATCTTACAGGAACTCATCCGCTACGATTGTCTTTCGCACATTGCCATTCCTACCACCAAAGGTCTGTTTCGCTATCCGGAAGTTCCTATCGGTGACAACTACAGTTTCTTTTTCCCGATCAACGAGCCCTTCCCCTACGAAGCCAACAAAATGGTCGTAGAGCTGCCGAAACCACAGATTGCGGAGGCAATCGCCCGGACATGCCACTGCGCACAGTTTCGCTATCACAACGAAAACCGTTATACCTTTTATAGTAAGACTGCCGGAAAGCTTGGCGCAATCCGCTTCTTAGCAGATAAATTATCCATTTCTCTGGATGACGTTCTGGTATTTGGAGATGATATCAACGACATCGACATGATTGCCCACTGCGGACACGGTGTTGCTATGGGAAACGCTTTGGAACGCGTAAAAAATGCTGCCGATGAGATCACCGACAGCAATGAACAAAATGGTGTTGCAAAAGTACTTACCCGCTACATCTGACGCAGCTTGAACTTTCCAACAAGTCCCGCCAGAGTTTCTGCCTGTGCAGAAAGCTCCTCACTTGTAGCAGAGGTTTCTTCTGCCGTGGCAGAGTTATTCTCTACAACCATAGAAATCTGTTCCATTCCCTTGTCAATTTCTTTAATAGCTGCTGCCTGCGCATCTGCGGCATCCTTTGCCCTCTCTGCCATGCCAACAGCCTCTTCCAGTTTCTGAAGCATTTCCTGTAAAGCCTGTGTAGTATTTTGAGCGATCTCATTACCATGACTAACCTCATTTAACGCAGACTGAATCAATGCTCTTGTATCATTTACGGCATCACCACTTTCATTGGCAAGCTTTCCAATCTCACTTGCCACAACTGCAAAGCCTTTTCCTGCTTCTCCTGCTCTTGCCGCCTCAATAGAAGCATTTAAAGACAACAGATTTGTCTGTGATGCAATCTCTTCAATCGTGGTAACAATCTCTGCGATCGACTTAGAAGATTCACTGATCTTAGCCATCGCCTCTGTCAGAGTATCCATCTTCTCGCGACTTTCATCTGCCAGTTTTCCAACCTCTGCCATATGATTACTTGTCTCCGTAACACTTCTCGAACTGTTCTCCACTTCTTCCGTAACACGCTCCGTCGTTTCAAAAAGTACACTAACCGCATTGGCCTGTTCCGTAGATCCCTCTGCAAGACCAGTAGCAGCCTCTGCAAGATTTTCAGACGCATTGGTGAACTGTTTTGTTGCTTCATTAATCTCTGACAATGCACTGCTAAGAGAATAATTGATGTTACGAATGGATTCAATGATCGGTGCAAAATCACCTACATAGCTTTCTTCACTCGTTGTGTGGATATCAAAGTTGCCCTCTGCCATTTCACTTAAAAGATAATGAATATCACCGATGATACTTCTAAGATTTGCAGACATTTCACCAAATGCCACATTCAGTTCACCGACTTCGTCATCCTGCGTTGTTTCCAGCTCTATGTTCAGCTCTCCGCGTGCAATCCTCTTTGCCGCTTCAACAGTTTCTTTCAATGGATCTGCAATCTCACCTGCGATCACCTTTCCAATACGTCCTGATAAGATAACAGAACAGATTACTACAATCACGATAAAGATCAGTGCACAGATACTTAAAAAGATCAACTCCTGCTGTACATCCTCACCACGCTGCTTTTTCAAGTCAAAAAGCTGATTACATGCCTTATAAACCTTTGAAAAACGTGGGTCTAACTCCGTCTTCATCAACGACTGTGTTCTGGAATCTTCCATCGCGCGTGTTTCACCGATTTTAGCAAAGCGCTCCAACTGGTCGCGGTATGTAACCATCTCACTTTCGATGACACGGATCAGATCCTTTTCTTCGGAATCTTTCGCATAAGATTTTACCTTCTTAAAATAAGTATCAAACTCTTTATTTACCTTAGTCAGCTCTTTTCTGGCATCCTTAATATCTCCATCCTCTGAAGAATGTATGATATCACGGACACAACGTCTGCTGTCTGCCACACTGACCAGCGCCTTGCCAAGATCTCCCATAGCAAAACCGTAGTTCGTGATCGCACTGTTTGCATCCAGGCTGATCTTTGCCATCAGGATAATAGATACTACACCGGATAAGCTTGCGATCATTGCAATGAGTAAAAACGCTCTTCTTAATCTTTTCTCAATGCGCATCTTAGACAGCTTTCTGTAAAAAGCAGACAACACACCCTTTCTGTTACCGGATTTTTTCTTCTTCTGTGGCTGGCTGTCGGTCTTGTTCTTACTTTGCTTTTCCTGCTTTGCAGCCTTTTTTTGCGCTTTCTTTTCCTTTTTCTGTGCTTTCTTATCGTCACTGCTCTTTTGAACATCCTTGGGCACATCTGCTTCTTCTGCAGGCACAGTCTGCTCTGCACTTTCTAACACTTCGGCTGATACTTCTTCGCTCACATTGCCATCGTCTGCCGGTGTCAGTTCTTCTTCTCCTAAGATTTCCTCCGGTTCTATACCGGCTTCTTCTGGACATTCCTCTAAGTCCGACTCCGGTTCCAATGTTTCATCTTCTAAGCCAGAAGTTTCCTCCAATATTGGCTCTTCGTTCACTGCATCATCTGTGTAAAAATCTTCCCCGATCTCCTCATTCGCGAAAGATTCCCCCAATTCTTCCTGATCAGTCAACACTTCTTCTAAATCCTTCTCCTCCATATCGACTACCTCCGCCATTGTGCTTTTTAAACAATTTTTTCCCCTTACGAACCCTTTTCTTATTAAAAATTCACATACCTATCATACATGATTTGCTGTTTTTGCGCAATCATTTTCGTGACCTTTTTAAGAAATTTGATATAATATCAAATATTTTTTGCGCAATCGGTAATCTACTTTAAAACATAAAAAATTCCCTATAATACAGTTATTTTTCTATACTACAAGAAAGAGTTTCGCTTACGGAACTCTCCGTTAAAGGAAACAGGACTGCCACAAATGCGACAGCCCTGTTAAGCTCATTATTATAATATGGATTATAATTATTTAAGAGTAACCTTAGCACCCTCAGCTTCAAGCTTTGTCTTGATTTCTTCTGCTTCGTCCTTGCTAGCAGCTTCTTTAAGAGTCTTAGGAGCTCCATCAACAACTTCCTTAGCTTCCTTAAGACCTAAACCAGTTACTTCACGAACAACCTTGATAACCTTAACCTTGTTAGGACCAACTTCTGTAAGTTCTACATCGAACTCGTCCTTCTCTGCGCCACCTTCAGCTGCGCCGCCTGCTGCTGCTACAACAACACCTGCTGCTGCAGATACACCAAATTCTTCTTCGCAAGCCTTTACTAAATCATTTAACTCTAATACTGTCATGCCTTTAATAGCATCGATAAATTCCTGAGTAGTCATTTTGTTTACCTCCGTAAATATTAATTAATCGTTGCGGCTGCTTTCGCACACCGTAGTTTCTGTAAATAGAATATAAATTCCGTTTTAAGCCATCCATAAATTAGGCTTCTGCTGCTCCGTCACCTTTCTCAGCGATCTGATTAAGAACACGAGCAAGATTTGTAATAGGTGACTGTAAAGAACCAAGTAACTTGGAAATAAGTTCTTCTCTTGAAGGGATACTTGCAAGAGCTTTGATTCCATCAACGTCATAGAATGTTCCTTCTACAACAGCACCCTTAAATTCAAGTGCGTCAGCTTCCTTTGCAGTATTGTTTAATACTCTGATAGGAGCTGTAGCATCGTCCTTAGAAATAGCGATAGCAGATGGTCCATCTAATAAATCATCTAACTGTGCGAAATCTGTACCCTCGAATGCACGCTTCATCAATGTATTCTTATATACCTTGTATTCGCATCCTGCCTCTCTAAGACCTTTACGAAGCTTTGTATCCTGCTCAACTGTAAGTCCACGATAGTCAACTAATACAACTGTTGTAGCACCTTCGATCTTTGCCTTAATCTCGTCAACGATAGGCTGTTTTAATTCAACTTTTGCCATGAGTGAAATCTCCTTTCCTGGGGCCTGCCCATATTTTGTCACTGCACGCAAGAGTTATTGATAATCAAAAAACCTCTCTGCACATAAACAGAGAGGTGTAAAATTCATAGAAATTCTAGCTTCCTCGGTAGGCGCTTTTTCTTACGTCGGTTCACCGACACCTACTGTCTACGGCAGTGTAGCTTTCTCAAGCCTTAAGTACAATACCATATTTCTAATGGCTTGTCAAGAACTTTTCTTATTTCATAAATTCGGATAATTTCATTCTCATCCAGATTTGTGTCTATGGAAGTCAGACAGAGGTACTCCTTACTTTCACAAAAATGGCCATGCCATTCTATACTACAAACTTAGAAACTTCATCATTTAATCTGCCTGCTGCCTCTTCTGCTTCCTTTAAATGATTGTTTACAATCGATGATTTATCTGCAATTGAAACTGTTCTGTCTGCAATATTTGTAGTTCCATTTGCGCTTTCATCAGCAGCAACACTTATACCGTTTATTGACTCTAATATTGAAGATATTGACGCAAGTAATTCTTCTGACGTAGCACTGAAATCTGCTATAAGTTCATTTACATTGGATGCATCTTCATTATAATATCCTGCAAGTTCATCAAACTTATGATAACTGTCCGTAACATCCGTTTCAACGAATTCAAGCATATGCTCTGCATCTGTCTTAAGATTCTCAACTGCCTTTTTAACAGCATCCGTCACACCCTGTATATTCTCAACATTTTCTTTTGACTGCTCTGCAAGATTTCTTATTTCATCTGCTACTACCGCAAATCCCTTTCCAGCCTCACCTGCTCTTGCTGCTTCAATAGATGCATTCAGTGCAAGAAGATTTGTCTGGTCTGTTATACCCATAATAGAATCAGCAAGAACATTTATCTGGTCTACAACCTTTGCATCTTCCATTGCTCTTTCCAGTTCTGCTTTCATCGCTCTCTTTGTATCTCCTGCTTTTGCCCTTATAGCACTTGCATTATCCTTGCCTTCTCTTGCACGTTTATAAATCTGCTCAACCCTATTTGCTCCATCCTGTGCCCGCAATGCTATATTCTTTGCAGCATCTTCTATCTCATGTGACATTGTATTTATACTCTCTGTAGTAGCAGCAGTCTCTTCCATCGAAGCCGCAACTTCTTCCGTAGTTGCGGATACATCTTCTATCTCTCCATTAAGCAGATCCATATTACTGTTGATATCGGTCACAAGATTATCTATCTGTCCTGCACCGCCTTTTACTCCGCTGATAAGCCCTCTAAGATTTGAGCGCATATTTTCAAGGATATTTGCAAGAATGCCAAAATCATCCTTTCTCTTTAAATATCTGTCATCAAGCTTACTTGTGAAATCACCCTTTTCAAGTATACGCATCTCAGCTCCGACAGCCTCAAGCGGCTTAACAATATTTATGATGATAAGAATGATTACAGCTATAAGAAAGACTCCGATAGTTATATTTACAGTTGCAAAAATATTTGTCATTTTGTTGGAATATTTTGTAAGTTGACTTTGCTTTGCCTCTACCGTTTTGTCTATATCATCTGTATAATTTCCAGTTCCTATAACCCAGTCAAATTCTTTATAATAATATGTATAAGAACGTTTTGGTGAGACTTTTGTCTCATTCTCTTTAGGAAAATAATAATCTGTATATGCCTCTGTATTTTTCACTGAATCCTCAATCATCTGTCTAACCATCTTAAAACCTTTTGAATCCTCAGTGTCCATACGGTTGGTTCCCTCGGTATCACTTCCAAGAAGCACGACGTTGGTTCCATCTGACTGGTCAATCCAAAAATATCCACTGTCACCATATCTCATATCACGAATCTGGTCGGCCGCATTCTTCTTTGCTAATCCCTCCGTAAGGATACCACTCTGATACTGGTCATAATAATGTTTTGCCACGGATACTGCTGCTGAAACTTCTGACTTTATATTTTTATCATAAGATTCACGAATACTGCTTTCCATCTCCATAACTGACTCATTGCGGATGTTCTTCATGCAGTTCGCCGAAAAAATCGTTCCAAACAATAACATGATAAGAACTCCTACCATAATAAATAACATCTTAAATTTTACTTTTATGTGTTTCATCTCAACCCCCCATTCTCGAATATTGTGCACATATTCTTAATATTTTTATTATATTACTTTAAGATTTTTTATGCAACTTTAATTCACCGATTTTTATTGTATATGATATTTTATGATGATATGTACAAAAGATATTTTTCTACAAATGCTGACACATCACCATTTCCCCCTTGAAGAAAAGAATGGTTCTTCGCAGAAGCACAAAATGTATCTGCTCAGGCTGAAACTTCAATTACAGCAAGCACTTTTGACGACTTTTGCAAAGCTTTAGGAAAATATAATCATCTCAAAGTTTGCGTATATTAACCTATTTCTTAGCCAAATGGCTGGCTCCCGTGGCATAATCAATAGTTACACCAGGCTGGCTGTTGTAGACAAACACATGAAAGCTGACACCCTTTCCCTTGTCTTCAACAGAATACGCCTCCATCTGCACGCCCTTTGCTACCAGATCATCTCCCTCAAAATGTGGTGTCACGCGGTACAAAACATGGTGATTTGTTTCTTTTACATAGTCTGCCACTTCATTTTCAAAAGGAAGCATGCCATCCACGTTCAGATACCTTGTTCCGGTGATCAGATTTTTTTCATTGGCATTTTCACCCGCCAGTTGAAATCCGATCAGATGACAACGGTTATACAGATATTTGCCATCTACGCAGTTATACTTTACCGTATGCCATCCGGATGGCTTGACCGGCCCGATTGCTTTTCTCTGTTCGTCAGGCATCAGCTTCTTACATATATTCGCATATGCCACGCCACATCTTCCGAGCGAATCCAGACTGCTATACCGTTCAAACACCTTTGTTGTCCGTTCTTTTTTCGAAAATGCAGGTTGGTTGTTGTTTAATGCAATATACGCATCCCCTGAAAATGCCGGAATATCATCTAACTCTGCCTGTACCGCGTCATCCTTTTTGTCTGATGCTGCATCCGGTGTTGTCTGCTCCGTTACCGTCTCAAAGCTTTTGCCTGTATCAACAAACTCACGGAATACCACATCCTTTTTTAAGTATCCGCCCAGTGCCAGAATAACGACAACCACCAGCCACATAGCATGCAGTCTTGACTGATTCTTTCTGTTTCTGCGATAAGTTTGTTGATAACGTTTTCTTTCCTGCTGTCTGCTCAAAACACTCTTCCTTTCCGATGCTTTTATCCTTCTATACAAATAAGCCACTAGAATCGTTCTAACTTAGATACTGTCCTATATTGTTTCTAACTTCAAAAGCGCTCTGTCACTTTACAAAGCTCTTATCCTTCCATTTTCCCTGCAGATACCGTATCAGACTTACCATAGCTGTTACAAACCACGTAATACAGGTTGTGATCCAGATTCCCCAGTAACCGATAACAGCTATTTTCGTAATCGTATACGAAAGTCCTACCCTGCAGATTACCTCTGCCAGTCCATTTGCCAATGCATATCCTGTATCACCGGCACCATTTAGGAAGCCTCGTATCGTATGGATCATTCCTAAGAAAACATAACAGGTTGACGTCATCCAGAGTGCCCGTGCGCCAATGTAGATTACCTTTTCATTTTTGACAAAGCAGCCTACAAGCGCCTCGCCAAACACAAAAAACAGCACCATCACAATAACAGCAAAGATTGTTGATATCTTTAACGCAACATGAAGTCCTTTGATCACGCGCTCTCTCTTACCGGCACCGGTATTTTGTCCGGTAAAGGTTGATGCCGCTGCATTTAGTGATGCAAACGGCTGCTGTACAAACTGTTCGATACGCATAGATACCGTATAGGCTGCCATTACATTCTGTCCGAAAGTATTGGTGACACTTTGGATTGCTACCATAGAAATGGAGATCAAGCCGTTTTGTGCCGCGATTGGAAGTCCTGTCTTAATACACCGGACGATGATATTCCGATCCAGTCTGAGATTTTCACGATGTAACTGAATATTTTTATTTTTGGAAAATGCATATAAAATACTTGTCGCTGCCGACACACCCTGTGCAATGACGGTCGCTGCCGCAGCCCCCTGCACGCCCCAGTGAAACACTACTACAAACAAAAGATCAAGCACCACATTCAAGATACTTGCCACTCCCAAAAAGATCAACGGTGTTTTAGAATCTCCCATAGACCGCATCACGGCATTGATCCAGTTATATGCCACAACGGCAAGCGTACCGCCACAGGCAATCCTCATATACGCTACCGACATGTCAATCAATCCATCCGGAATCTTCAAAAACACTAGTACGTTTCTGGTCAGAAGCACCGACACAACACTAATCACAATGCCAAACACCGTCGCTACTACTGCCGAGTTAAAGACTGCAGCCTTTACCTTATCTGTCTTATGCGCACCAAAAAACTGTGCAATAATGATTCCTGCACCAATAGCCAGTCCCAGACACAGCGTATAAAACAAATACGTGATAGAACTGGTAGCACCTACTGCCGCCAGTGCATTATCTCCCAAATATCTTCCTACTATCATAGTATCTGCAATATTATATGTCTGCTGCAATAAATTTCCGACAAGAAGCGGCAAAGTAAAACGCAAAATATGTCCTGCTTCCTTTCCTTCTGTCATATCAATCGCCAAAGCCATTTTCATTTTTCCTTTCTGCAGTTTATTCTGATTTTTTTCTTACGGTCTTTTTACCTGCTTATCCATAATAAATAAACCCAACCTACTCATGTGCCTTCCGATTAACATATTCTGCTTTATATTTGGAATACACAATTGTCTGATCATGATATAAACCGTAATATCCCGACATCAGATAACTGACACTGATTGCGATCAGAAAATACGGAACCGCCTTATATCCAAACAGCTCAAACGCGATCAGCATAGAAGTAATCGGGCAATTCGTTACACCGCAAAACACGGCAACCATCGCAACCGCAGCGCATAGTGACGGAGAGATTCCCAAAATCTGACCAAACAGACAGCCAAAAGTTGCCCCCACAAAGAAAGACGGAACAATCTCGCCTCCCTTAAAACCCGCCTCCAGCGTTAATGCCGTAAAAACAATTTTCAGTACAAATGCTTCCGGCCGTACCTCTCCTTTGATCGCGCGCTCAATAACAGGCACACCGGCTCCCATATAATCTGTCGTATGCAAAAGTATGGTCAGGATCACAATCACAACACTCGAAAAAATAATACGAATATACGGATTTTTCAACTTGGAACGATAAATATCTCCGAGTGAATGTAAGGTAACACAAAAAAGAACACTTATCCCCGCACAGCACAAAGCTAACAATACCACTTTCATACTCGGCACCAGATGAAATCCCGGAATATGTATGATTTTAAAAACCTCCGGTCTGATTCCCATGTCAATTGCGAATTTCGATGCAATCAGAGAGGAAAACACACAGGGAACCAGTGCGGCATAATACATGACACCAACACTTACTACCTCCATTGCAAAAATAGATGCCGCGATCGGTGTCCCAAAAATTGCCGAAAACGCTGCACTCATGCCACACATAACAACAATCCTTCGATCCTTTTCATCAAACCGGAACCATCTTCCCAACTGGTTTCCGATGCTTCCTCCAAGCTGTAAAGCTGCTCCCTCACGGCCTGCCGAACCGCCAAAAAGATGTGTGATCACTGTCGAGATAAAGATTAACGGTGCCATCTTAAATGGAAGCTCTGTTTCCGCATGTATCGTCGAAAGCACCATATTAGTTCCTTTATCATTTTTATAATGAAAGACTCCGTATAAAAATACAATGACAACACCCGCTGCCGGTAACAAAAGTATAATCTTCGGATGGCTCGTTCTAAAATCTGTCACCTGACGCAGACAAAAAGCAAACAGTGTACTAAATCCACCAACCACACCACCTACAACTGTAGAAAAGATGCACCATTTTACAAAAAGCTGTACATTGCGCCGCAGTCTTCTCCAATAAAATTTAATCATTTCTTTCTGTTTCATATCAATCCTCTATTCTCCATTCTATTTCACAGAATCATTCCGGTAAGTCCAACAACCGAAACTGATTCTTATGAAATTCCAAGATTCCCTCATCACGCATCTTTCCCAACTCTTTAGACAGCGCACTCCTGTCCAGATTCAAATAGTCCGCAAGCTGCTGTCTGTCAAAAGGAATCGCAAAGGAATCGCTTCCAACTCTTCTTGCCTGTGCAGACAGATAGATCAAAAGACGGCTGCGAATAGTCTTTGGCGCTGTACAAAAAATTCTCTGCGAGAGTATCAGATTTTTTTGCATCGCAATCTGCAATAGATTCCGCACCAGCTTTGCAGACCATGTCAAAGATACATGCTTCTCATCCAGAAGGACATTCCGATTCAGAAAAAGAATCTCGGAATCTTCTACCGCAACAACATCTACCCGCATTGGCTCCTGACAGAAGGCATATGTTTCCGCAAAGACATTGCCCTTAGAAACATGACTCAAAATGCTTTTGTTACCCCATAGATCAATATTTTCTATATTTACACCGCCGGAACAGACAATCCCGACTTCATGAACCACATCGTCCATACCAAAAACCATCTCACCCTTTTTATACCGACGTTTCTGCATGCATCCACACAGCTCCATCTCCTCCCACTCCTGTAACGTAATTTCCCGAAAAAGTGGTATTTCCATTTTTTCCATCGCATGCCTCACTTTCCATAGTCTGATCAACATGATATCATTATGTGGTTTTAACCACAAAATATGCATTCTGATTATAGTCCCATTCCCTTATAAAAGCAATAGATTCCTTTTTCTTCCCATTCATCGCACTTTTTATTGACTTCTCTCCATATTTTGATATAATAAAACTAATAATCATTACTATTATTTACAAAGGAGGTGCTTATGGCTACAATCCGACACAGCAAACAGCGTGATGCGATCAAAGCTTACCTGATGTCAACGACAGCGCATCCTACCGCAGAAATCGTATATGACACCATGAAACGTGAGTTTCCGAATATCAGTCTGGGCACTGTCTATCGAAATCTGAACTTTCTGGTAGAACACGGGGAAGCACTGCGGCTTGACTGTGGTGATGGCGTAGATCACTTTGATGGAAATGTCATGCCACACAATCACTTTTTCTGCCGCGGCTGTGGTCATATATTTGACCTTGAGATGCCTGAGATTGATCATATCAATGTACTTGCAGAGACTAACTTTAACGGAAAGATAGAAGATCACATCATCTACTTTCGTGGGTTGTGTGAAACATGTCTGCAAAACCCTGATATTCAATGATTGTCCGTTTTATGAAAAAATTTTTCATTTAGTTGTTGACATTTGTCCAGATGATGTTATAATAGCATCGTAAACAGTAACAATTACTGTTATCGAATAACAAGTATTCACAGAAATCTTTTTCTGAAATATCAAAAGATTTCTTAAAAATTAGAGCTGCGAAGAACAGAGAAAAGATGCATATATTAATATACTGTCCTCTTTTTACGCTCTAATCTCAAAACATTACAAAATATCAAAAAGAAAAGGAGATTACAATTATGGCAAAATTCGTATGTACTGTATGTGGTTATGTTTATGAAGGAGATGCTGCACCAGAGAAATGTCCACAGTGTGGCGTAGGTGCTGACAAGTTCAAAAAGGTAGAAAGCACAGAATTAAACTGGGCTGCTGAGCACGTTGTAGGTGTTGCACAGGGTGTTGACGAGGAGATTCTTCAGGGACTTCGTGATAACTTCAACGGAGAATGTTCTGAAGTTGGTATGTATCTTGCAATGGCGAGAGTTGCTCACCGCGAAGGCTATCCTGAGATTGGACTTTACTGGGAAAAGGCTGCTTACGAAGAGGCTGAGCATGCTGCAAAATTCGCTGAGTTACTCGGTGAAGTCGTAACAGACAGTACAAAGAAAAACCTTGAAATGCGCGTAGAAGCTGAGTGTGGTGCTACAGAAGGTAAGTTTGAGCTTGCTAAGAAAGCAAAAGCCGCTAACCTTGACGCTATTCACGATACAGTTCATGAGATGGCCCGCGATGAGGCAAGACATGGTAAGGCATTCAAGGGATTACTGGACAGATACTTTGGTTAATCTATAAACCATATCCGATTATACTATTTTAAAACAAAATCTCTGGCAGCTATTTTTTAAATACGCCTGCCAGAGATTTATTTTTTATAGAGAAAAAACTTTTATACTTATCCGCACACCTTTATACCTTAAACTGGCAGATCATCTTCTCCAGTTCATCCACAATCTTCTGATTATCCTGAACTGCATTAACAATCTCTCCGAATTTATCATCAATCTGTGACATATATTCTGAGTTTACTAACACTTCTTCCTTCTGTTTATCAAAACCATCCATGATACCGTTTACATAACCATTGATACGATCCATGCTCTGTTGAATCTGATTGATATAAGCTTCAAACTCATCCATCTGACTTTTAAAATCGTGTGCATCACTCGCATATTCTTTTCCGGTATGTACAAGAACATCATAGTCTGAAATTACGTTTACTTTGACATAATTCAAAAACTCAAAGGATGCCTCTGCCAGCTTATTTACAATATCAACGATAAATATGTTAATTTCTTGTATCTCTTCCGCTGTCTTTGAAGACTGGGCTGCCAGATTTGAGATTTCATTTGCTACCACGGCAAATCCCTTACCACTCTCACCGGCTCTTGCCGACTCGATGCTTGCATTCAGGGCAAGAAGATTCGTCTGATCTGCAATTTCCAGAATCTGATCCGTAAGTTGCTGAATCCGTTCTACATTTTTTGATTCCGCAATCTTATCTTCCAGAGTCTGTCCCATCCTCACAACTACACTCTCGATATTTTTGCGTGCTAATATTGCATCCTTTTCCAGCTTTTCTGCTTTCTGTCCAACTTCTTCGATATGTTCTGCCTTCGACTTTGTTTCATGGATAACAGATGTCATCATCTGATTATTGTCCTCGGCATTCTGAGCAATCTTATGAACCAGATCACTCATTTCTATCACCTTTTCACCCATATCATTCATTGTTGTATTTACCTGGGATACTTCATCGGCTGACGTGGTTACAATGTTACTTACATGCTCAGAATTGTTCAAAAGCTTCTTTTCACTCGTCCCGATCTTTTGAATGATCTCACGCAGGTTTTCCAAAAATATATTTAAACTGTTTGCAATATCTCCTACTTCATCCGTAGATTTTACCATGATCTTCTGTGTAAGATCTCCCTCTTTCATGGCAAGCTCGCTCATTTTTCCTGCAATCGTACTGACACTTCTTGACAGCACACCGCTGATAACTAGCGACAGGATGATTGCTACTGCCAATCCGACAAGTTCGATGATTATAAAGAGCTTTATAAAGGAATTCTGCTGTACCCGGATTGCCGTCGCAGAGCAGTCCACTCCTACGATTCCGACTATCTGGTCTGAACTGTTATAAATCGGTGCAAATGCACTATAAAAATCTCCCCATTCATCCGATGTCATCTCACGATCCACCGTGACTTTTCCCTCAAATGCCTCTGCCATTTCATCATAAATCTCATATTCTTCGCCTATCGCAGCACCGTCCTCCGTATCAGCATCGACGATAAACGTAAGCTTATCATTTTCCATTCTCATGGTATAAATATACTTAATATCTTCGCCACAGAGGAAATCCTGCAATTGCTGTAAGATTTCTTTGTAACTGTCGCTTCCCTCATCTCCCGGCTTGATTTTTTCCAGCATGTCACCATCAAGCCTCTGTGCAGCAATTTTGGCAGAACTTTTGGCTGTTTTTTTGCATTGCTCTAACAATGTGCCTTTTGCCTGAATGATAAAAACCCACCCTACGAGGTTTGTTACAATCAAAACGCATACAATCATTCCAGCTAAAATTTTTGCACGAATGCTCATTGTAGCCTTTGCTTTATTTTTTTTCATTCTAGTCCCCATTCTATGACGCCTGCCTAACAGAAGACGTCGCTCTTTTGTATTCCTATCTTTTCATCATCGCACGGAGATGCTCTTCGTATTTCATTTTCCGTTACAGCTTCCACTTGCTTGCATTCTTCTGTAATATCTCAGCTGTTGCAGAAACCTCCTGTGCCTTTGCTTCAATCTGAACAATATATGCTTTTGCCTCTGAAACGGTAGCACTGACCTCCTCTGTAGAGGCTGCATTCTCCTCTGCAATAGCAGACAAACCTGCCACAGTATCTACCATACTGTCCTTTGCATCATCAATCTGCTTATTATACAAATCAACTTCCTTAATCTGTTCCAAAGAAGTATCCATGCCATTCTTTGCTTTTCGGAACTCTTCCACCGCCTCAAGCAGCTCATCTGTCTGCTTTTGTGTAATAACAAGTGCGTCACTAATATTATTAACATTCTGGTCAGAATTCGAAAGCAGCTCATCAATGACTACCTGAATTTCTGCTGCTGCCTTATTTGATGCCTCCGAAAGCGTCTGAATCTCACCTGCCACAACAGCAAATCCCTTTCCTAACTCTCCTGCACGCGCTGCTTCAATGGAAGCATTTAGAGAAAGTAAATTGGTCTGCTGCGCAATTCCTGTGATGACCTCTGCTGCATTTCTAATCTTATCTGCCGAATTGCTTGTATTTTCAATTGACTCACGGATGGTCTGCGTCGCAGTAATGACTTTATCATTGGAATCCTGTACCTTTAATAATTTTTCGCCTGCAGAGTCCGTTGCTTCCTTAACATTACCGGAAACCTCCTGCAACTGACCTAACATAGCACTCGACTGTTCAATCATATCACCAATATGTGTAATGCCATTTGTTGTTTTTTCTGTATCAGATGCCTGTTCTGTTGCTCCCTGAGAAATATCATTGCAGGCAATATCAATATTGTCTATATTTTTGGTTGTCATATCCATTTCTTTTACTAAATCCATGGAAGATGCTGCCAAAGTGTTAGATGCTTCTGCCAGCTCACGGATTGTTTGCGTCAGTTCCGTCTTCAAATAATATACGGACTCTGCAATCTGTCCGATTTCATTGTGCATCTTATCCTTCATGCGAACAAGCTCTGTATCATCCTCACTCAAATCAAACTGACTTAGTCGATTGACAGACGCTGTCACCTTTTTCAAAGGATTTACCATCTTTCCAACTACAAAGAAGCATACAACAGCACCGATGATAATAACAAACAGACCTCCAATAAAGATTTTTCTACCCAAAGTCATAGATTCCTTCAAAATATTATCCTGCTCTGTCATTAAAACCAGTTTGAAGTTATTACGTAATGTTTCATAAATGTAGGTTTCCTCTTTAACCGTTTTGAAACCCCGCTTGCCTAACTTCATTCCAAAAGCATCCCCATCCTTTTTACTTGGATGAGATAATACCGTATCTTCTGCCGTCACTAAAAATGCTTTCGCACTCTTGCTCTCCAATCCCTTTGTCGTCTTGCTGATTCCCTCCAAAGAGATATCCATTCCTACAACGCCAACACTTTCCCCATCATGATAAAGCGGAATAACATAAGAAATCATATACACATCAATATTGTCATTGTAGTATGGGCTCATCCAAATCGGCTTACCATTGTTTACCGGTGTATAGTACCAACTTACCGCTGCATCATCCTTTGCGAACGCAGTAAAGTCCGTCGGTGTCAACTGTTCATATGTTTTGCCCCCATCATTTGTCTGACCAAAGATTCCAGATGTAGGATACGCATAATCAGGATTGTAGCGGACATAATATGTAATGGCATTCGGCGTGTTTTTTGCACAATCCATTGCCGTCTTTCTGACACTCTCTGTCAGCTTGTCAACGGCCTTATCTCCTGTCTTAAATTCATCCCAGTTCAGACTGTCCATGATTACATCTGCCATAATACTTACAGATGTTTCGACAGTTCTCATCTCGCTATTCAGCGAATCTGCTGTAACAATAACATCATTATGCAGCTCCTGCCGTGACTTCTCAACGACTTTGCTAAGGCTGCTTGTAATACCAATTGCCCCGACCACAATTGATGTAACCATGACACAGCCTATGCTTAACAAAAGTAATGTAAGTTTCATAGAATAAAATTTTCTTTTTTTCATACTTCTCTCCCTCCAAACCTGCTTTTCTATTTATTTTACCATAAAAATGTCTATTTTTATACTGACTTTTGACATTTTCTTCTATTCATTTTGACATCCTTTCGACGGTGTGATACACTAATTTTAGTTAGTGTAAACTAATCTTATTAAAATGCAACTCGAGGGAAAATGCTTCGGAACGGAGAGTAACATGAGTGAGAAAATCAAAGTAACATTAGACGGAACTGCAGAAACCATGCTTCAGAGCTTCTATGCCAGGGCGAAGTATTCCCAGCAGAAGGGAGATAAATTCTACGATGCCAAAGCCGTAGAACTGGTCAAAAACATTGACTATGACTTTTCGCTGGCGCAGGGTGACTCCACCATGAGCAACGGCGTCATTGCCAGAACTCTAGTCTTCGATGAGCTGGTAAAGGATTTTATCGACCGTAATCCAGAGTGCACCGTCGTCAACATCGCCTGCGGACTGGATACCCGATTTTACCGCATGGACAACGGCAAACTCAGATGGTATAACCTGGATCTTCCAGAGACCATCGCCGTCAGAGACCAGATCTATCAGGAATCCGGAAGAGTCTCCACTATCGGCATCTCCGTATTGGACCCTGCGTGGGCCGACCAGATTGAGGCCAAAGGCAAAATGCTCTTCATCATAGAGGGCCTTTCCATGTATCTTTCTCCCAAAGAAAATGCAACAATGCTCAGAATCATCCGGGATCATTTCGAAAATGCCACCGTGCTGATGGAATGTCTGGCCAAAAAGTGGGTAAACAAAGAACACGTTGAAGAATCCATCCAGAAAACCGGCGCCAGATTCATCTTCGGTGCAGACAGCTTCGAAGATCTGGGCAGCATCGCAAACGGATTCCGCAAGATCAAAGACGATAATATTATCCGTGGAATGACAGCCCTCTTCCCAATCTTAAAACCGTTTGGCTGGCTACCGATCATAAAAAAAGTAACCCAGAAGATATTGGTGTTTGAGAAAGCATAGGGAATCATCCCCTGTGCACTTCTCTCAATCACACCCACAATAACTTCCGGGTTTCACAGTGTAACTTCTTCCTTCTAGCCTTGCTTTGGCTGCTTCAGAATGATTTTATAATATTCTCCAAAACAATGTGATTTTTGTGCAAGAAAAAAGCACCATATTTCAGGTGCTAATCTTCATAATGGAACTTGCAAGAATATATTATCAGGTTTTGGTTCATATCCTTATTATATGTAAGTCTGTGTTCATCTGTAATTCTTCTACTGCACATCTTCCTATGCTTTAATAGTTCAGGTTTTCCAATTCCCTGAAGAAGTCCGTCACGATCACTACTCTTTATAAGGTCGTTAATCCGTTTGACTATCTTTCTATCTTCCTTCTGCCATTCCATATACTGCTGCCAT
The DNA here is from genome assembly GCA_934317005.1 of uncultured Lachnospiraceae bacterium. Lineage (GTDB taxonomy): Bacteria > Bacillota > Clostridia > Lachnospirales > Lachnospiraceae > Butyribacter. The sequence goes on along the minus strand of CAKREB010000021.1, from coordinate 22,860 downwards.
GCGGTAGGTGTAAATACTATATTCATTATTCGTAGTTCTCCAATTCATCTATGGTCTTTGTAACAAACCCGCCAGCTTCAGCTTCAGCAATAGATTTATCTAACATAGCAAGGTAATCAGCGTTTTTCTTGGCTTTCATAATATCGTTGTATTCAGTTTCTGATATCATCACTATGTTTTCATTCTTTGGTCTTGAAACAATCAATGTTTCTCCTCTGAATACTTTATCACATAAGGATTTAAAATTTTCTCTTACATCCATGCTCTTTACTGCTAACATATTTAACACCCCATTTCCGTACTGAAAATCGTATGTTTTTTCGTATTTTTATCATATGCTATTATTGTTCCAATGTCAACGGATTTTATACTGAAAATTATTAAACCTCTATTGTCAAACTTTTTGATTTCATTATCCGAATCATCTGATATTCTTTCATCCCTTTTCAGATAACCATACTTGGAGTATAATAAAAAAGGGCACCGCCAGTGCTGGTGCCCTAGCAAGAATTTCTTCGAAATTCTTGCTGATATACTACCATAACAGCATTTTCCTATCACATGAAAGGAAAGAGATTTGTGTCTGCGTGCACCTGACACAAACCCATTATACAAAAAACGTGCACAGAAATGAGGATTAACATGAAATTAAAAGAATTACAAACCGAAATGATCGCAGCAATGAAAGCAAAAGATAAATTTAGAAAGGATGCAATTGCAACTTTGGTATCCGCTGTCAAGAAAAAAGGTATTGATGCCGGCTGCCGTGACGATATTCCGGATGATATGGCAAATGAAGCAATCTTAAAAGAGATCAAATCCATCAAAGAGCAGATCAGCACTTGTCCTGCTGACCGTACAGAGCTTTTAGAAGAATACACTAAGCGTTATGAGATTATGAGCGAGTTTGCTCCTAAGATGCTTTCTGCAGAAGAAGTTGCTGCCATTCTTCAGGAACAGTTTGCTGATGTACTCGCTACTAAGAATAAAGGTCAGATTATGAAAGCCGTTATGAGCGAGTTAAAAGGCAAGGCAGATGGAAAGGTTATCAGCCAGGTAGTAGCTGACCTTACAAAATAATCTTATTTACAGGCTTTGACATACAAAAGTAAGGATTATTTATTATATAATGCAAGGATAAAAAGCAGATTGCAATGTATGTTTACATACGAATTACAATCTGCTTTTTATCCCAACATCATTATATGTGATAGCCTCCTCTGCTTTCCCGATGCAATCATGCCATTCTATTATTTTCCCTTAATATCAATCACCACATATTCTGATCTGCAGCCTGTCTTGAACTTAATCGCCCAATCAGAAATACCGGAAGTCACAATAAAGTTTGTCTGATCTTTTTTTGCCAGGCCATATGTTTTTGCATTTTCTCCTATCCACTCTCCTAACATCATAGATTTTCTATCCGCCAAACACAAAATAAGAGAACCAAAAGACTTACCTTCTGTTTCCCTTATTCTAATACTTAAATCCGACTTCAAGTCAAGAAAATTTAATGCACTGCCAATAGCAGCACTACTTTTTATCTGTTACGGGTAAAAAATCCAAATACATTCCGCACCAATGGACCGGCAAAGAAAATCTGCCAGCAGAGTGCTACCGGAAAGTTAAGCAGTGTTGTCTGCAGCCATGCGGCAATGATTTCAGAACCCGGTTGCTTAAATAACGCAGTCGCGATCAGGCTCATAGCAGGGCACATCAGACATACGATCATAGATGAAATCGCAAGCAGGATAAAAATCGGTTTATCATCTGGAGAAAATAAACGGAACGCTAATTTCTTAGACAACCTCTCCACAACAAAAAACTCCAAAATAAATGCGATTGGCCACATGATCGGCATCTCATGAAACGCTAATAAAAAGATTTCATTTGTCATACCACCCTTATCTATGGCGATATTGTAGCAAACCATTGCATAGACCATGACAAACGCCATGATAATTGTAAAAATAACTCCCTGTAACTTAGTTTTTGGCATAACGACAGCCTCCTTTTCTTATTTTTGCACTTTCCTATCTTCTAACCGAAGCATTTTTGAAGTGCATGTTCTTAAAATGGGCATAAAAATACACATGTGTTGTTCGTTATCAGCGAGCATAGAGCACACATGTGTCGTTTCCAATTAAACCAAGATATTCTTACAATATTAAATTAACGGACGCTATTATAACATCGTTTTTTGTAAAATGCAAGCACAAAATGCGAATTTTTTGCTCTCGCTTTACTCTGTAATATCTCTCAGCTATTCTTTCTGCAGCAACTTCCGATATGTTCCATCGATCATAAATGCCCCCAGCGGTGCCGTGATCAAAATAGCAAGTACTGCCACTGTCAGCACAATATTTCCGCAGGATAATCCCATAGCAAGCGGTACACCGCCGATTGCTGCCTGTACCGTTGCTTTCGGTGTATACGCAAGCATACAAAACAGTCTCTCTTTCCCGCTAAACTTCGTTTTCAAAAGACATGCAAAGACACCTGTCATACGGAAAAGAAGCACGCCAAAGATCAGGATTACTGCCGATACTCCTGCTGCCTTCACATATTTCAGATCCACGGTTGCTCCAACCAACACAAACAACATCAATTCCGCTCCAACCCATAACTTATTATATTTTGCGGACAAACGCTCCGCTACGGCACTGCGTTTCTTCTGTAGTGCAATGCCGACACACATAACGGCAATCAGAGAGGCAAATGGTATCACAGCTGAAAATTTGTCTTCTGCCGTCACCAATAGAAAGGAAATGCAAAGCAAGATAATAACCTTTGCCGTATCACGGATATGTACCTTTTCAAAATATTTTGCCAAAACCACACCGAGCACCGTTCCGATCACAATGCCAACTACAATGGATACCGGGATTTTTACAAAGCGGATAGGAGAGATCGTATCTCCCTGCGCCAGACCGGTAAATGCCGAAAACATAACGATAACAAAGACATCATCTACCGAGGCCCCGGCTAAGATTAGCTGTGGGATGCCCTGTTTTGTGCCATAGCCCTCCTCCATCAACTTTAGCATTTTTGGCACGACAACAGCGGGAGATACGGCTGCGATCACTGCGCCCAAAATAGCGGCATCCAATATTGAGATTCCCAGCAGTTTTGGTGCCAGCACTACCATTCCGATCATTTCAAAACACGCCGGAACAAAGCACATCAGAACCGCCGGACGGCCTACCTTTTTCAGATCATTGATATCCAAAGATAAACCGGCTCTTGTCAAAATAATAATCAATGCAATCCTTCTTAACTCGGAAGAGATTGAAAGGATCGAATCATCCATCAGGTTCAGTGCATGTGGTCCCAAAAGGATACCGGTCAGGATCATTCCGAGCAGACTCGGCAAATGCACCTTTTTGCAAAGCCAGCCTGCAAACATTCCAACAAGCAGCATTAACGCAATACTAAATAACATATTTCTACCTCATTTCTTTTCCGCGAAATGCACATCCTCACGGAGTGTTTTTTCGTTTACATGAAACTTTCTTCTGTAAACGAAAAAGCTGACAACTCCTGCGTATATTTCGCAGAAGTCATCAGCTATGATAAGCGGTTTAAGTATCATTACTAAGGGAGAACTTCATTCCCACAGACCAATTTACACCAGTCCATACATTTTGTCAAGCTACCCGTGGCATTGATCAGATACCCCCATAACATCCATCAGATATAAGGTACAACATAGTTTTCATTCCATATCATTTAGATACAGTAATCCAGCCATACCTCATCTACCCTGCAGCAGCTGCTTCGCACTACCAGCTTTCCCTCCAGTTCCATGCAGACCGTGCTATCATGTTTTTTCCGGATACGATTTAGCAGAAGATACAATGCAAACTGCCCCATTTCCTCCTTCGGCAGACGCACGGTAGTAAGCATCGGCTTCGTATTCTGGCTCTGTTCAATATCATCACTCGCAATGATCGACGGCTGATATACCATATTTTTATATTGCTGTAAACACCGCAGCATTCCGATCGCTGTGATATCATTTCCGCAGTAAATACCGGTCGGGCGGTCTTCCATCTGCAAAAATTTCCGCATTGCCTCAAACCCTTCCGCTTCGGTATGCTTTGTTTCCATAATATAATCCGGTATCAGATCAAAACCATGTCTTTGCAACGTTTCTGAGTAGCCGCGGTATCTTGCTTCATTGTGACAAGCTCCAACATATGCAATATCCCTATGTCCCAGCCGTATCAGATATTCCAATGCAATCTCGGCAATCTTCTTTCCATCGCAAAGCACCTCATCCACAACCCGGTTGGTCGAATTACGATTGACCGACACAACGTTTTTGTATACCTGCTTCAATATTTTTAATGCCTCCACATTACATTTTCCAATAATGATCAGTCCATGATCCCTGCCTCCATTTTCCTCAAACATTTCCTGAATAATCTGTGTCAGATCTGCTTTTTTGCATTTCCGATCATTGGAAAAAAGAGAATTGTACCATACCTTGGATAGAACACAGGCATTATCATGAATTTCACTCTCAATCACACGAAGCAGTTCACTGAAAAACGGATCAGCATCTGCGCCATCCATACGTGTCATAAGCACACTGATATAATAGCGTTTTTGTTCATGCTTTATCCCTTTTTTCAAATTTCGCGCTGCTTCATTGGGTGTATAGTTCAGCTCTATGGCTGTCTTCCATATCTTATCACGTAGTTCAGGTACCGCACATTTATATTCCGGATTATTCAATACTCTTGATACCGTTGCGGTAGACACCCCTACCCTGTCGGCAATCTCACGAATAGACATAAAGAAAACTCCCCTCCTTAGTATGATGCCGACTTCCTATTTTCTATTCATCTCATCAAACATTATAGAAAACAGAAGTCGGGTTCATAATGAATAATTTTAGAACACTATACCAAACTGAGCATATTTTGACAAATCAACCACATAGGATTCGATTCGCTTTAAATCATCATAAATATCTGTCTCGATATCATTCCTGATCGAATCCAGTGTTTTGGTAACAAGCGCACTGACAATTTTTTTCGGTGCACGTACCGTAGGAAGCTTTTCTTCTGAAACACCATCGTAAATTAACAGTGTTCCGGCATAAAGGTATAACGTAAAGTGTTCATCCGTATCGGTTATATCCAGACGGAATTTCAGATCCTCCTGTGCAGCTTTCTCTCCATCAATCACAATGCCAAGGTAACCAAGTGCCCTGCGTGCCGTTGTCTGCTCTAAGATTCCATACTTATTTCTTGCCACACCGGAACGGTCTTTTTCCGGTACCCCATAGCGAAGTTCCTCTGCCCCAACCAGATAAGCATTTCTCCAGATAGACGATTCCGCCTGGTATCCTAACTGTTCCAATGCATCTGCGCAGAGCAGACGAGCCTTTTCATTTTGTGGATTAGCAAATGCCACGTAATTTGCCGCCTGTGCTGCCCACTGATAATTTCCTTTCTCCAGATCTTTTTCTGCCTTTTCCAAAACCTGTTCTTCTGAACCAACATATTCCACAAACTTTTTTGCTGTCTCCACTTCTGTCAATGGATGCAATGTAACCGGATTCGCATTGTAATATCCCAGATAGCGCTGATAAACTGCTTTTGCATTCACTTCTACTGTCCCATAATACGGACGGATATACCAGGCTTCTTCTAATCTCTTTGGTATCGTAATTTCATGTGCAATCTGATTTGGAGTATACCCTTTATTGGCAAGCAATAATGCCTGATCATGGATATACTTATAGATTGCTGCAGAATTTTTCAAATAATTTTTTACCTCATCCGGCTTTTTCTCTGTATTCCAATGTGGCCAATGATGTGACTGGAATACCACATCCGTCTTATCTCCATATTTCTCCAATGCTTCTATCGTAAAGTCCGACCAAATACTGGAATCGCGCACTTTTGCTCCACGAATTGGATAAAAATTATGTAAAGTTGCCGTGCAGTTTTCTGCTGCCCAGAAGGCTCTGTATTCTGGAAAATAATTATTCATCTCAGCCGGTGCTTCTGTTCCCGGTGTCAACTGAAACTCCACTTCCAATCCGTCGATTACTAAGGTCTGATTCTCCTTAATCTCGTATGTCGGTGCAATATAGGAGCCTGTTCCACGATTTCCCGACAATCCTAATCCTGCCGACACTACAGAACGGACACCCGGTTTCTTCCCATGTGCAAATTGATATTTTGCCCGGCGTATCATAGCATTTCCCGCATAAATCGATTCACTCACTGTTTCTTTATCAAACCCTTCTGGTACATAGATTGGGATTTTTCCTTCCGATGGTTCTCCCACCTGATCCTCGCTCACGATTCCTGCCACTCCACCATAATGATCCGCATGGGAATGACTGATGATCACTGCCTTAATGTGGTTCCGGATATCCTCTCCCAGTCCCCTCTCGGCAAGCTCCAATGCTGCTTTTGCACTTTCTACGAAAGAACCGGTATCCAGCACCAGAAAGCCATTTTTTGTCCGGACAAATGTAATATTTGCCAGATCAAAGCCTCTGACCTGAAAAATCTTATCCTTCACTACCCAGAATAATCCCGCCTGAAAATTCGCCTTTGCATTCAGCCATAAACTTGGATTGATCGTGTACGGTACTTCCTCCTCCTTTAAAAATCCATAGTCCTTCAGATTCCAGACATCATTTCCCTTGTCATCCTGTATGACCTTATCCGGAACCAGTTCAATACTATGCGATTTTGCCAGCTCTACTTCTTCATTATTTGCATGTGCAATATCAATTCCCATTTTCTTTGCAAATGCCTTTTGATATTCGATTGTCTGTTTACTTGCTTCCTTTGCTTCTCGATTCCAACGACTCATAATAGTCCTCTCTTTCTGCACACGTTTTCCTGATCGGATATCTGCGCTAAGTGTGCACAAGCACAAATATCACATTTACGCCATCCTGTTTTCAATCGTTTCTATTCATTCCGTCACGATACACAAAAACTAAGTAAACCACATTAGTATTCCACATTTTCCGGATACAATGCTTTCAATGGAGCTGCATCCATAAAGTCTTCAAATGTAAAATCCTTTTTAAATTTTCCTTCTTTCAGTGCCCATTCTTTCACTTCATTCAAATGCTCTATCGACTCCTTCTTTAAGCTGAGATTTAACTCCAATGCCTCCAGATCACTTAAAAACTGCTCCTCCGGCACATTCGTCTTCACATTCGCAATTTTTGCTGCCTCTTCCTTGTGACCTATCACCCATTCCTGCGTATCATGAATTGCTGTCAAAAACTTCTTTACCGTATCCTCGTTCTTTTTCAAATACTCATCGGTTGCAAAATAATATTGCTCCGAAGGAAGATCCAAATCGGCAGCTGATACAAGAGGTTCATACCCTGCCTCCTGCAGCTTCTTTCCATTATTTCCGCCTGCCCAGAATGCCACGCCATCGCCTGATTGAAATACAGAAAGTGCCGCCTGTGTGTTATCTACATTGACTAATACCTGCTTATCCTTTGGGATTCCCGCTTTTTCATATGTCTTCCCATTCCAATAATCCCATACGGTTCCCGGTAATGTGATCACTCCCTGCCCGGCAAGATCACTAAGCTTTTTCACCTTTTTCGTATTGACATATAACTTTGTCTGTGTTCCCTTAGAATGCTGATATCTCGCAAAAATCCTCAAGTTTGTTGCATCCTGTGTATTTCCCAACCGGTTTACTGCTGCATAATCTGCCAGAAATCCAATATCCGACTGTCCCGTTACGATTGCATCCACTGTATTGATACCGGCTGCAAACTCTGTCACTTCTACTTTTAACCCCTGCTTTTTAAAAAATCCCTTTTCCTCTGCAACGGCTGCCGTCCACTGGTCTGTGTTTCCTGTCATAACCCCCAGACGGATTGTTGTGCTATTTTCCGAAGCATGCCCTGTCGCAGACTTTTGATTGGAAGCATTCGCATTGCCGCACGCAGTCAGTCCCAAAAGCAGTACACCACATAACGCTAATGTTGTAATTGTTTTTCTTAAACTTTTTCCGTTTCGTTTGAATTGTTTCATAATGATCATCCTCCCTTTCTAAGCTGCTTTTTGCACATCATAAATCTGTGCGAAAAAACATTTTTCTTTCCATTATTAAAATCTAAATTTATCCATATACCTATTTCTGATTGAAAACGGCAATTAAGCAGATTTGTCTTCCTCTTTTCCATGAATATGAATCGCTTTATCCAATGCAACATGAAGCTTTCTTGTAAACTCTGCTACATCACTGTGCCCCAAATCTCTCGGATAATCAAACGGCACTTTCACCTGCGTTGCGATTTTTGCATCCGGTGCCGCTGAAAAAATGCTGATTGTCTGCCCCAGATAAACCGCCTCCTGCAGATCATGTGTCACAAAGATAATCGTTTTCTTTGTCTGCTTCCATATCCGAATCAACTCATCCTGCAAATTTTGCCTTGTCTGCGCATCCAATGCTCCAAACGGTTCATCCATGATCAGAATTTCCGGATCACTTGCAATACTTCTTGCAATCTGTACCCTTTGCTTCATCCCTCCAGACAATTCGGAAGGATACTTTTTCTCATGCCCCTCCAGACCAACCAGCCGGATACTTGCCTGCGTGATCTGTTTTCTCTCTGCTTTCGGAAGATGTTTTGCTTTCAAGCCATAGGCAACATTTTTCTCCACCGTAAGCCACGGGAACATCGCTCTGTCTGCACTTTGAAACACAACTCCTCTCTCCGCACCCGGTTTTTTAACCGGCTTTCCATCCAACAAGACCTCCCCGGCATTGTAGTCCAAAAATCCTGCAATAATATTCAGCAATGTAGATTTTCCACAACCACTTGCCCCCAAAAAAATATGAAATTCACCTTCCTTTATGTCTAAATTGACATCATTTAACACATAGCCATCTTTTTGATTCCGAAATACTGCTTCTGGATTAATATTTTTTGAAAAAAGCAACCCTCGCTTATCTCCCTCATAAAATGATTTTGTCTTCTCCTTCGATTGTGAAATATATTTTTTATAGAGATTTCGAATCACAATTTTGCTGTCTGCCATCGTATCACCACTCTTTCTTATGCATCCACCACTTCATAATGTTTAAATACTGCTGCCCCTATTTTTCGAAGCAGTTTATCTAACACAAATCCAGCTACTCCCAACGTTACAATTCCTACAAATATCAAATCCGTCCGATAGTATAATCTGGAAGAATAGATCAGATATCCCAGTCCACTGTTTGCCGCCAGCATTTCTGCCGCTGCAATCGAAATGATCGCACTACTCAGGCCTAACCGGATTCCTGTAAAAATACTTGGTATCGTCCCCGGAACCGTCACCGTAAAAAATGCCCGAATCGGCGAAGCTCCCAAAGAAGCTGCTGCCTGATACTTTACCGAATCAATGCCGGATACTCCTGCAATGGTATTGATTGCAACTGGAAAGACTGTAGCATATGTAATCAATACCAATTTTGATTCTTCTCCCACACCAAACCACATTAAAAATAATGTTAAGAATCCAATTGCCGGTACAAAACGGAAAAAATTCAGTAATGGCTCTACCAAAATCTTAATATAGCGAAACCTTCCAACCAAAAGTCCAATCGGAACTGCTATCGCAATTCCTCTCACCCATCCGATTGCCACTCGCTGCATACTGATCTGAATATCTTCCCAATAAACTCCTGTCGTCACAATCTCTTGCAATCCTTGCAATGTCTCAATCGGATTTGGTAGAAAATCTTTTGAATAGAAACATGCCGCTATCGACCATACCGCCAATAAAATGATCCAAGAAATAACACCACTTGTTTCTAATAGCCCTGTTACTTTTCCTACTATTTTTTTCATTTTTACATGTCACCTCATTTCTTTTTATCCACGAATTTGTTTGTGGAATGTTTTCTTTTGTCGTTCGGTATGTTGCCATTATATTTTTCTGAACACGTTTTCTCAAAGCCTATTTGTGAAAACGTATTCACTCCTGCACCAAAACGCATCAAAAATCACCCTTTTTTCCATTGTTTTTCCATAAATTTTCATCTCTTATCACGTTTTTCGTGTAATCGTTTACAGTTTGATTATTATTACATTTCGTGGTATTTTTATACACAAAAAAAGAACAAAATCAACGTTTTGCCCTTTTTGTATTACTGTAATTCATTTTTATCTGCAAAAGAGAGAATGCCAACGCATTCTCTCTTCCATATCATTACTTTTAATTGTTTCCCTTTCACAATATTTATCTATCCTGTATCAGTCAATTTTACTAATTATTTTTCTTTCAGACTCATATTCCATATGATCGCCGTATTGCCAAATGTAAATTTCTGATGTGACTTATTATATTTTAAGTTCTGTCTTACCGTTGCGATCACCTTTCCAACCGTATCACAACTAATATTATCTGTAATGACTATCTTCCCCTTTTTGACCACACAATTCCGCAATCCTCTCATAATGGTCTTATCCTGATCAAGTTCAATCGTTTGCTTTGTATCCGTTGCCGTCACAAGAATCGTTGTCTTTTCCTTTTTGGTAATAAAGGTAATAAAATCATCTTCCCACAATGCAGCCGGTGTTGCCACTTCCTCCCAGACATCATTTTCCTTAGCAAAAACCTGTATATCCTGTGCAGCTCCCGATGCTCCACCATGTAAATACAATACAATTTCTTCCTTTCCATCCCCTGTGACATCGACAGCTTCCGCCTGACATTGTGTATACCCTATATCCACAGAAACTCTTTTCAACTTTACTTTCTGATCTTCAATCTTAAGAATCGTATCCTTTACATCCTTTGTATTTTGGGTGATCAGAATATCTTTCTTCTTATCATTGACCAAAACAATACCCGAAAAGACCTTTTCATATGCGTCTTTTTTTTCATTGCTTTCGGTTGTTTTATCTACTTTGTCCGTTTTCTGACTTGTATCTGTCTTACTAACCTCTGCCTTTTTTGTTTCCGTCTCATCGCCACCACATGCTGCTAGTGACATTGTCATGGCACCTGCCAAAGCACATATTGTTATCTTTTTGATCCAATTTTTTCTCATAATACGTTTTATTTCTGCGCCGTTTTGCGCATTATCCCCCTCGTTTTTTGTATGTTGGTTGAAAACCCTGTATATTATAGCATATATTTTATCATGAGTAAATTTGAACCCCAGACTGTCCATCGTACTTGACATATCATAAACTTCTATAATACCTTTTAGAGATTCCTGACATACAGAATCTGTGAATAATTTATCTTTCATAATTTTTATCAATATTATTGCTCCACGATCTTTCCATCTGCAATCCGAATCATTCTATTACACTGTCTGGCTATTTCCATATCATGTGTCACGATCACAACTGTTTTTCCCTCCGCATTAATTTCTTTCAAATGCTCCATCAGTGCTTGTGCATTTTGTCCGTCCAATGCTCCCGTCGGTTCATCCGCAAAAATATAATCCGGTTCCCGGATCATTGCTCTGGCTATCGCAACCCTCTGCTTTTCACCACCCGATAACACAGCTACTTTTTCATGTTCCCTGCCCTCCAGACCATATTTTGCGATCTGCTTTCTCGCCTTTCTACAGACTTCTCCGTATTTCTCTTTTCCAAACATCATAGAAAGACATACGTTATCCATAATGCTGTCTTCATTGATCAATCCAAAATTCTGTAATATAAATCCAATCTTTTCTCTCTGAAATACAATCTTTTCTTTTTTTTTCATTTGGCTGACCGATATGTCACGATACATCACTTCGCCACTTGTCGGCGAATCCAATAAGCCCAATATATGTAACAGAGTTGATTTTCCGGCTCCTGATTTTCCCACAATTGCTATCATTTCACCATTACCAATTTCCAGAGACACATTAGATAATGCCTGAAATTCATTCCTTTTCTTTTCATTATAAATTTTACTGATATTTTTTACCTGAATCATTCTATACTCGCTCCGTTCCTTTACAAATTTTTTCTGCATCAAATTTTAATACTTCACAACTGTCTTTTTTATATTAAAATTTGATACCCTCTTCTTGATATAATCTTTTCACAATCGGAAATGAAGATAAAAATATCATGCCACCTAGCGCAACAAGAGTAATGACAAACTGCTGCCTGTTTACAATAGCTAACTGACTGTTCAAAAAACTTGCAATGTCCATTTTATCGTACGCAAGTAAGAACAACAAAAAAGAAACTGTTAAAATAATTATATTTATCATACATTCAGAAATCATAAAATACATTTTCTTCGCACCATTTAATCGATATATTTTCATTCGCCGACGATTTTCCTCTAAACGTACTTCATTATATCCAATCAGTCCCACCACACATACAATAAAAAACACAGTTAAAAGAATACCATTTATGATAAATTCTGCTCTTAAATCTTTTTTATAATTTTGTTCCATTACAGAAATGCTTGATATTCTTCCATACTCCTTAAATTTTTTTACAATTTCTTTTTCTTTTGCAGGATTATCGATTAAAAGAATAAAATTTCCTGTATCAAAGTTCTCTTCTATATTTCCTTTTGAAATTTCTGTAAATTTAGATGACTGATAAGGTACGATCAACTGCGCATCCGGATGTGATACGATCTGGTCTAACGTTCCCTGACCATCACTAGACATTCCATGAAAGTTGATAATATAAGAATCCTGATCCAGATAACCAATCACCTCTAACTTCTGACCATTACTTAATGAAATGATTTCTCCACATTTTATCGTTTTATCTAAAGAAATCACTGGAATATTTGTTCCTTCATATTGATCAAACCAGATTCCCTCTGACATAGGATAATGGCATATTTTCATCATATAATCATCATAGCCGTATGCAATACATTCCCCTGCATTTTCCAAATCATAATAAAATTTAGGTACTTTCTCTATCTTTACACCAGATGCAATGTTCTCGACATCTTTTTCAAAAAATACATACTTTCCAAAATAGTATGCATTTTTCCCCTCAAATGCATTACATATCTTATATGATTTTACTGCTCCCTCTAACTTTCCTGAAAATAACAAAAATAAAATAGCGATCAACACTAACTCAAGCGACATTAAAAAATATACATATTTTTTTCGCCAAATTTCTTTTCCTGTCAATACAAATAACTTGATCATGTATTCTTTCATCCCTTTTCTTTCTGTCAAACCATTTTCCGTATAATCAAAACAATATCTCATCATACCTTTTTCTCTTATAAAAAAAGCATAATCCAACAATAAATAAAATATGGATCAATATACTAACTCCAATCATTCCTGCATAAAAAACAATTCCCCCTCGATATAATAAATCCTGTATTTGAACGAAATATACCATTGCCAGATAACATATCACTCCTATAACAATTCCAGCAATCTCCTGTATTGTCAACTGTATCGTAGTGATCTTTCTGATCTGCAGATTATTTGCACCACAAATTGTATATATTCTATTTTTATTCCTTTGCTTTTTAACAATATAATAAGAGGTCATATAGACATTGATTAAAAGAATCACAAATATAAACGACACCTGCGTTAATCTTGTCATAAATTCAGGTGTTTGTATAAATATTGTCAACGGCTCATTCCACTTGATATTTCCAATATTAAAAATCCGGTTAATTTTTTCCCGTTCTATCTCACGATTCTTTTGAAAACGGATAGTCACCTCATCTATCGAAAAATTTTTTATAAAATATCTGATAGGAACGATAATTTCATCCTCTTCTGTAATAGAACACACACCCTTTATCACATAGTCCTTACCACCATAATTATATTTTGAACCAATCGGTGTTTTCTGATAACCTCGCCCCAGCAGATCCAATTCCGAAACAATTACATAATTCTTCTCTTCCTTTTCTTTCCACATATCACCCAACAGCATTCTGCCGGTATAATCCTTATGATATTCTCCCTGCATCCTCTGTTCCTGAAAATTCTTACAATAGATATCTTCCACATAGTCCATATTCAATTTCTGTATAGATTTATCGATACGGGTACCTTCCTTTTGCTGGTCAAACGTTATTGTTACTGACTGTTGTTCATTACAATAATATTTCTGACAATATCCTGCGATATAAGATATAAAAAATGTAAATCCAAATGTTGTAATAGCCGTGCATACAATAATTAAAATAAACACCCGCTTATCATATAAAAAAGTGTTTTTCACATTTTTTAACGCAACAAAAAGCAATTTCATTTTTTCTTACCCCCTCTCTAAACTATTATGATCTGTGTTTGTTACCTTCCCTTTATAACATAAAAATCACAGATCTGCCGATTTTGTGCGTTTTTGGTAGCTTTTTGTGGTTTTTTGGTAATTTTCAGTATAAGATCAGCAACAAAACGTGTATTTTTAAACATTTTAAAAACAAAAAGGGCACTGCCTGCGCTAGTGCCCTGCATACCACTACAATAAAATCAATTTCCTGTTATTCTATACAAAAAAGAAAACTGCCTATGCCAGCACTTTTCCACTACAACACAAGCCGTTTTGTTTTCTATCCCACAAAAAAATCCCAATAAAACAAAATTATATTTATCAGGATTTTTCTGCCATATTTATTTTGCATTCGGATAGATCCACTTCATTCTCGCATCCGGGAATCGTTCATCTATCACTTTTTCCCACTGCTTTTTTGCTGGTACTCCCTTTCCTCGCGTGTCATACCGCACCAGTGCTAACATAGATACACCAACATTAATAATCATAAATAAGACCAGTATCATCGTCAACCACTTACCTGTTTTTTGCAGTATCCATTCAATGACACCATGAAGCCTCGGATATGCCATCTTAAACCAAATAACAGCCGCAATTCCCCAGAAGAAGCAATACAAAAGATTAATTCTTCCTCCCAGATTAAACGGAATCCCACTATAATCCCAAAATATTTTTCCAAATACGATTTCTGTAAATACACTGCAGACATATTCATACGCACCGCCAAGAACCGTTCCCGCAAGAAAAAGATAGCGGTCAGGTTTATCCTTGTCTTTGTACAAAAGAACCGTTACGAACGCCATGGCAAGCCCCCAGACCATACTAAATGGTCCCCATACAAGACTGCTTCTGCTCATCCACACACCTGCTGTTACTCTGCAAAAGATTGTTTCAACAACATCCCCCAGAAAAGAGCCAAGGAAAAACAGCCAGAAAAATTCTGCAAAGTTTACTCTGCTCTGTGCCGCTTCTATCGCTTTCTCTACTGAAATGTCCGGATATGCCTTTTCAATACGCCTTTGTATCTTAGAGGTAATAGCATGCCCCAGCCGCACCGTCCATGCATCCAGCTTCCGATTCCAGTCAAGAAGCTGTTCCGGTGCTTCCTTTTCCTTATGCATAACCGTAATAACCGACACTGCTACATCAGCACAGCAAAATCCAATCAGGCACCAGATACCGATTGTTAGAACAACGCCCGGCAAAAAGTCAAATAATTGTATGATCCACCCATTGAGCCAGTATATGCCAACACTGCCCAAAGCGCCCCAGATCAAAGAATATTGCAGACAGATATATCCATCAATATTCCATCTTTTCTTCGAATAATCCCACCATCTTTCATGAGTCATTCTCTCAATTGCTTTTCCTGTGATCCATTCAATCACGGTAGCTACGATTGCTGTTCCTACAAACAGAAAAAACGGAGATGATTTTAACTCCCATAAGAAAACCGTCATAAATACTCCGGAAAATCCATAGATAAAACAAAAAGGCCCTGATACAAAGCCTCTGTTTCCATAATGCTTTTTCCGTATCGTTACAACACTCGTTTCTATAATCCATCCTAAAAAGGAATATACAAAAAATAAAACAACTAAATCCAACAATGTATAGTTCATGCACACTCTCCAATACTATTTTTCTCTATGTAAGCTTTCCAGCGTCTGAAAGCAATGAACATTCTGCTTTGCAGACCACTTCTGTCAGCTATAACATTTTGACGTTTCCATTTGTCGGCTTTTGAAACATCCTCTGCGTTTTTCTATTCATTGGCTCCTGATTTTTTATTTTGTCGGCTCCTGAAGCATCCGCTGTGTCTTTCTCTTTACACCAAACAAAGAACCAACTCCTCTAAACAGCTGCTGCCGCACCAGTTCAATCAACGAACATACCAAAAAGATCAACAGCATGATAACAACAATTCTTGCGATATTAACCCCAAGATTACTGCAGTCATATTTTTCAAAGTTAAAGACATTCCATATCCACTGCCGGTTAAACTTAAATTCATGCAGTGCATATATTCCAATCGTCGTAGATGCAAACATATTGATGATCCTGCTATGAAAATGCAAATCTTTAAAAAACATCAGTGCACAAACACTGGAAAGTACCACAAATGGATTTGAATAATATTTCGAGATATCATCATAATTGATCAGATCACCAAATTTCACCAATACCATATAATTCATCCATGTAAAAAGGAAAATTCCAAGCAGATAACGGATTTTGGGTCGTTTCTTTACCTCTACATGCATTCCAATATATCCGCCTATCATATAGACATATAGAAAAGAAAATAAGTTTTTGCCCTCTACGATATCCTCATATCCATAATTTCGAAAAACATCTTCTACCATTTCAATAGAAGAAATATTCATCCAGATACTCAAAATAATGGTAAGTAATACAAGCAGCCACTGAAATTGCTTTTTCGTAATATTCTGCAAAATAATGTTCACAAAAGGAGCCAGCAGACACATTAATATGTAATCTGTCAAAAAGTACCATTGCTGTGAAAACATTGGAAAAAACATTGACAATACGATTTCCCAGACAGAAGTCACTTCTCCATCTATCGTATAATATGCCGGTCCCAGACGAAGCGTTAATAAACTTAATACGATAGAATAAAAGTATATCACCAGATAAGTAGAAAACACTCTTTTATACGACTTTTTGAGATCAAAAGCAGACCGCGCCATAAAATATCCCGTAATGATAACAAAAATATTGACTGCCGGACGAAAGTATAATCTAAAATACTTCGCACTTTCTGCGACCATTCCTCCCTCATCTAATGCACAATCATAATAAGAGCCATATAAAAAGGTGTGTACTCCTATTACCATCAAAATAGCAAAAATTCTAAGCAGCTCAATTCCTGAATCACGTTCTTTTTTCATTGCAAATGCCTCGTTTTCTGTCCCTATTCCATAAAAAAGGGCAAACACAATGTTTTGCCCCATACACTCATATTTTAAATTGCCTTTCTCTGTTTGCAGATACTCTGATGCGCATAAACAGAGCAGTAAATACTATCTTTTTTTATTTAAAATATACAGTATATTACAATTTGATTACAATTTTGTTACAATGCACATTCTAGCACAAATGAATTACATCTGCAATCCCCTATGTTCCACCGATGTCGAAAATACGATCAATGTCTTTGTCCTGCCATACTTCTGAAGCTCCCCGATAAACTGGTCTAGCTCATCCGTACTTGGAAAAAGAACTTCCAAAAGCATAGAATAATCTCCTGTTACACAATTACATTCAATCACATTTTTACATTCTTTTATATAAGGATAAAATTCCTTTTTATCAACAGGCGACACTTCCAAATTAATAAATGCTTTGATATGATAGCCCATCTTTTCCGTGTTGATCTGAGCATGAAATCCTTCGATATAACCGCTTTCCACCAAATTATCAATTCGAACAGATACTGCCGGTGAAGAAAGAAACACCTTCTGTGCAATATCCTTTAGGGACATTCTCGCATTTTCCTGCAACATGCGTAATATTTCCCGATCAATATGATCTAACTCATTATTCTTCATAAAAACCCTCTTTTCTGCGCACGTTTTTTTGCGCATAACGAGTTTGTGTCAAGTGTGCGCAGACACAAATCTCGCGTGTGAAAAATTACATTTTTCACACTAAGCTCCTTCCTGTGCTGTCTAATCCGTAAAGTTTTGAAACTTTCACTGTTGTCTTTGCTTCTTTTTCAAACTACCATGATTTTTATGGAATGTCAATAAGTCACTTAATATTATTAACTATTTTTTATTTTTACTTACTCGTTTTCAGTCATCTTCTTTAATTTTATTAATTTTTACAAACTTTTGCAAAACAACTTGACCATTTTTTTAGAAACAACTATGATTGCGTGTATTGAAAAGAAATTTCTTACTTTCACCCGGGATGATTCATGACATTATTATTTATTCAGCAAAGGAGAATTGCCCATGTCAACAACATATGATCCATATAAAAATGTCATTGATGTAATGACAGAAGCTATGGAAATCGGTCACATCGACAAAACGATGTTCGAGATCATTAAAAATCCACAGAGAGAAACAAAAGTATATCTCCCCGTTGAAATGGATGATGGTACTGTTAAAGTCTTTGAGGGCTACCGCGTACAGCATTCCAATATCAGGGGACCTTTTAAGGGCGGTATTCGCTATCATCAGGATTGCACCTTATCCGAAGTAAAGGCTCTGGCAACCTGGATGTCCTTAAAATGTGCCGTTGCCAATATCCCTTATGGCGGTGCAAAAGGCGGCATCAAAGTAGATCCATCTACTCTTTCTACCCGTGAACTTCGCAATCTTACCAGACGCTATACATTTGCAATTGCACCGATTATCGGAGCAGACACGGATATTCCTGCTCCTGATGTTAATACAAATGCACAGACTATGGCGTGGGTTCTCGATACCTACAGCCAGCTAAAGGGAAAGCCTTGTCCCGGTGTTGTCACCGGAAAACCAGTAGAGCTTGGCGGTTCCCGCGGAAGAAACTCCGCTACCGGACGTGGCGTTGTTATCAGCACAAAGCTCATTTTAAAGGAACATGATATGAGTATTGCAGATGCTAAGATTGCCATTCAGGGAATGGGTAATGTCGGCAGCAATGCAGCCAAGATCTTTTATCACCGTAACGCAAATGTCATTGCCATCAGTGATATTTCCGGCGGTTTATATTGCGAGGACGGACTTGATATTGATACTATCTGCCATTACTTGGAAACAACGGGTAAGTTACTAAAAGACTACGATGCTCCAAACATCAAACACATTACAAATGAAGAAGTCCTTACCTGTGAATGTGACGTTTTGGTTCCTGCTGCTCTCGAAAACCAGATTACTGCAGATAATGCAGCCGATTTAAAATGTTCATTCATTGTAGAAGCTGCCAATGGCCCAACTACGGAAGCCGCTGATAAGATTTTAGAAGAGCGTGGAATTACCGTAGTTCCTGATATTTTTGCAAATAGCGGTGGTGTTATTGTTTCTTATTTCGAATGGGTTCAGAATATTCAGGAGCTTACCTGGGAACGCAGTCAGGTAAATGAAATGTTAGAAAACCTCATGAAAAAATCCTTTACCGACATTATGGATGTTGTTGAAGAATGTAGCTGCACTGTCCGTATGGCTGCATACATTGTGGCACTCCGTAAGTTAATCTTTGCGGAAAATATGAAAGGATTGTTCCCGTGATGTCTGCATAACCTTTCAAACATTGTACATATGACGTAATCAAAGTACATATATTCCATGTATTTGCGCCCCTGCATAAAATCGCCATGTGAAAGTAAGCTTGTATTTCGTTTGTTGCTTTCACATGAATAACCTCATTACATAAGTACCAAATATTATTCAATATGAGAGATATTTGGTACTTATTTTTTAATTTCCATTTATCTTTTTTGCCTTTTATATTCGATTTCTTATTCTTACCATATTTTTCTACCTTCAATATCCGATTTCTTATTCTTATCATACCTTTCTGCCTTTTATATCTGATTTCTTATCCTTATCATATTTTTTCTATCTTTTATATCCGATTTTCTATTCTTATCATAATTTTCTACCTTTTATATCCGATTTTCTATTCTTATCATAATTTTCTACCTTTTATATCCGATTTTCTATTCTTATCATAATTTTTTTACCTCTTACACCGCATTTTCTACCTCTTACTCTTTTCATATTTACATTTTCTTAGCTCTTTCCTATAATAAACCTATCAAATTCATACAGACGTTGTACTACAACAAATATAGCAGTACCTTACATTGAAACTGTGTGACTCACATTTTTATGTAAAAAATAATTTTTTATACTATATGAATTTAGATGTTAGCTAACTAATTTTTAGAAATGAGGAAAAAATGAAAATCAGAATCGAATTTGATGAACAACTTTCCGAGGAAGAAGTTATCATTCGATGCCCTTCATTGACAGAACAGGTTCAAAATATTCAAAAACTTCTTGCAGATATAAACCATCCAAAAGATAAAATTATTCTGTCAAAAAATGATACCGAATATTATCTGAATCTTGAAGATATTTTATTCTTTGAAACAGGTATACACGGTATTGAAGCACATACGACGGATGATATCTTTCAATCCCGCTACAAGTTGTATGAATTGGAAGAACAGTTACCTGGCTACTTTATGAGGATTTCCAAATCTGCTATTTTGAATACCAATAAAGTATATGCCATTAATCGTAATCTCGCTGCTTCCAGTGTAATTGAATTTCAGCATACACATAAGCAGGTTTATGTATCCCGAAATTATTACAAACCGCTAAAAAACAAGCTGGAAGAAAAGAGGTTACATCACAACTAAGTACATTTTAATTATAGGTACTTTTTTAACACACAGGTTTCGTGCCTATGCGCACACTCAACACAAACCCGTCACTCACAAAAACGTGCGCCAAAATAAAGATTAATGTGAGAAATACAATTTTTCACATACGAATTTGTGTCTATGCGCACCCGACACAAACTCGCCACTCTCAAAACGTGCGCAGAAATGAGGATTACTATGAACAATAACAAATTTTCTGTAACAAAAGTATTCTGGGGACTGCTTTTCATTGTAGCAGCCGTATTCCTTTTACTGGATCGGTTAAATTACTGGCCTGCCGTCTATAATCTTTCCGTAACAAAAGTATTATTTACGCTATTCTTTATTTGGATGATTTTAGAGGGACTTCGTCATCGTAACTTTTTTTGTATGATCTTTGGTCTTGCATTTATTGCTATTCAATATGACACCGTTTTGCATATTACACCAATTACACCTTGGACATTACTTGGAGCTGCCTTACTGATCAGCATTGGACTTACCATCATCTTTCCAACCTATCATGGTTCAAAAGGAAGAAAGTACAATGGCTTTGAATTCGTAGACAAAGGGAAAAAAATCTTTGATACAGCAGATGGTGAAACACTTTTCTTTGAAAATACATTTGGTTCTTCCACAAAATATGTCAACACAGATGCCTTAGTAAATGCTTCTTTTGAAAACAGCTTCGGTGAAATGAAAATATATTTTGATAATGCCATTATTAAAAATGGAGTTGCCGATATCAATGTAGAAAATTCCTTTGGAGCAATGATCTTATACGTTCCCAAAACCTGGAATATTGAATGTCATGTCAAAACCAGCTTTGCCGGATTAAAGGAGCAGGGGTTAAAGCAGTCACAGGGTTGCCCTACCTTACGGATTTATGGTGAAGTATCTTTCGGAGATATTACCATTGTCTATATTTAATGTTTCGCTACTAAATGAGCACTTTCCTATCTCAATTAGGGCAGCCACAAAACTTCATAGCATAAAAAGTCGCTTAACCGTAAGGTTTTAGCGACTTTTTAGTATAAATAATTTATGCAGCTAAAGAATCATAAGACACATATAGAGATTACAGCACAAATAAATGTGGTATATTTTTATCTAAGCATAATCTTACCTTCTGTCATTTGATTTCCATATAACCTTTTTTGCTTTTATAATCACATATACCAAACATATTCCACAGATTGCACCACCTGTGTCAATCAGAACATCCGTTATCTGACCACTTCTTCCCGGAACAAATAACTGATGAAACTCATCTGTCATAGCATAACACGCTGTATATAAAAGAGCGAAAACAGCGTTCTTTGCAGATATTGTCATGGCATTTAGAAACAAAATAGCAAGAATTGCATATTCTGTTGCATGTGCCATTTTACGAATAGGATACTCAATCTTTTCAGCCAGTTCTGTCTTTTCCTTTTCACTTTTTTCCTCATAGCCGCGAACAAATATACTGCATATTTTCCTTCCAACAGTCAGACTGGTTTGTGTAGAAACTGTTGCCGGCTGGGCAGAAAAGAAAAAGATGACAAGCATCCAAAGTAATGCACTGATTCTAAAGATCCATTGTCTTAGTGTTATATCATTCATTTCATATTTCTCCATTTCAAGCTTTATCATGCAAAAAGAAATAATGTGCTGACATTCTTTCTACTACCATAACAGCCATTTCCCAGTACGCAAAAAATGCCATAAAATCAATGATCTTATGGCATTTATAATCATGAGACATCGGGGACTCGAACCCCGGACAACTTGATTAAAAGTCAAGTGCTCTACCACCTGAGCTAATATCCCATCTTTGTCTATCTTGCGATAGACAGAATGCCCAGAACCGGAATCGAACCAGTGACACGAGGATTTTCAGTCCTCTGCTCTACCAACTGAGCTATCTGGGCATATAGACATTATTTAATATCTAAGAGTAGCGGGGACAGGATTTGAACCTATGACCTTCGGGTTATGAGCCCGACGAGCTTCCTAGCTGCTCCACCCCGCGTCAATTTAAACCATTGATAAATTGTATGCGTTGATTCTGCATCTTAGAATAACCATCCCTTTATCTTAGGTAATGGATGGAGAAGGATTCGAACCTTCGAAGGCGAAGCCAACAGATTTACAGTCTGCCCCCTTTGGCCACTCGGGAATCCATCCATAAGCCGATGATCGGACTCGAACCGATAACCTGCTGATTACAAATCAGCTGCTCTGCCAATTGAGCCACATCGGC
>CAKREB010000020.1 GCA_934317005.1 uncultured Lachnospiraceae bacterium | reverse complement strand
ACAACGGGAAAGATTTTTTTCTTCCGATTAAGGCAATCTCCAAAACGTTTCGTGGAAAATATATGGCTGAACTTAAGTTTCTTTAATTTCGCATAGACACAGTATATCATAATTCCTATGCCTATGCGATAACTTACTGCTTCTTTCGATACGAAGCATTATCAAGAGCGAACATATAACCTTCTCCGGTATCATTATCATTTCATAGTTACCACTCATTACATTTCAGGTGCTTACCACTCAGACTTACCACTTTTCTTACCACTTTATACTACTGTGATACGATATTTTACGATACTTTACGAGGTTTGTGAGCTTATCACCAATCACCTTCCAGTCCTTATAAATCAAGCATTTCCGCCACTTTCAGTCGCTTACTTCTCATCAACAACCTGAAAGATGTAGAACTTCAGATAATATGATTCATCTGCCGCCCACAAAATCGGATGATCCGGTGCCTGTGTCCGAAACTCAACCTGACGTAACCGCTTATGCACATTTGCTGCTGCCTGTGCGATTGTCTTTGTAAAAAGTTCATATGTCATAAAATGAGAGCAGGAACAGGTTGCTAAGAAACCTCCGTCTTTGATCAGCTTCATTGCGCGAAGGTTAATCTCACGGTAGCCCTTTACTGCATTTTTTACGGAGTTACGCGACTTAGTAAATGCCGGTGGATCTAAGATGATCACATCGAATTTTTCTTTCCGGTGCTCAAACTCCGGAAGCTTTTCAAATACATCCACACATTCAAATGATACCACATCAGAAAGGCCATTTAGCTCTGCGTTTTTTCTCGCCTGTTCAACACCAAGCTCTGAGGCATCTAACCCCAGTACACTTGCAGCACCTGCCTGTCCTGCGTTTAGCGCAAATGATCCGGTGTGCGTAAAGCAGTCTAGTACCTTAGCACCCTTGCAAAGCTTACGGATTGCCTGACGATTATATTTCTGGTCTAAGAAAAATCCGGTTTTCTGCCCTTCCATAACATCTACATAATATTTCACACCATTTTCGATAATCTCTACATTCGTATCAAATGGCTCTCCAATAAAACCTTTGATACGCTCCATTCCTTCCTGCTTGCGAACCTTAGCATCACTTCTTTCATACACCCCACGGATTAAAATGCCATCTTCCGCTAAAATTTCCTTTAACAGCTCTACGATCATTTCTTTAAAACGATCGATTCCAAGAGCAAGTGACTGCACAACAAGCACATCACTAAACTTATCAATTACCATACCCGGAAGAAAATCTGCTTCTCCAAATACAATACGGCAGCTCGAAGTGTCGACTGTGTTCTTACGATAATTCCATGCATCGAGCAAACGTTCCCGAATAAAAGCTCGATCTATTTCCTGCTCTATATTTCTTGTCATCAGACGGACACGGATTTTTGAATGTCGATTGATAAAGCCTTTTCCCATAGGATAACCATCAAAATCGCGAACAATAACAATATCTCCATCCTCAAAGCTTCCCATCACAGAAGCGATCTCATTGTCATATACCCACATTCCACCGCTTTTTAATGTTCTGCCTTCTCCCTTTTTCAAATTTACAATTGCATGTTCCATAAGTATCTGTTTCCTCTCTTTTTTGATTTCTATTCTGCATTTGCATCAATCGGAAAAATCACACGTATTCTCGTGCCCTTTCCTTCTGCACTTTCTAGCTGCATAGCAGCATGATTCTGTACTACGATATGCTTAACGATCGCAAGTCCCAGACCGGTTCCACCAGTCTGCTTTGAACGGCTTTTATCCACACGATAGAAACGTTCAAATATTCTTTCCTGATGCTCTGCTGATATTCCAATACCAGTATCCTTAACCTCTAAATACCGATTTCCATCTTCATTCGTTCCCACTAAAACCAAAACACGTCCGCCCTGATTATTATATCGGATCGCATTATCACACAGGTTATATAGAAGTTCATGCATCATCTCCCGATTCACATTCAGCCAGCACGGCTCACCCACTAACCGCAAAGATACATTGAGCTTTTCTGCCTTGACCTGCAACGTATTGACACAGCTCTGTGCAATGTCATATAAGTCTAACTTCTCTGTCACCAGCGCCATATCTGTCACATCCAGTTCCGAAAGACGAATGGTATCATTGATCAGACCAAGCAGCCGGTTTGCGTTGCGATGAATCTCACCCGAAAAACGGATCATATCATCCTGGGATGCCATTCCATTTTCCATAATCTCCGCATACCCTGATATGGCAGTAAGCGGTGTTTTTAACTCATGTGATACATTCGCCGTAAATTCCTGACGCATATCCGCATTTTTTACAATATTTTCATGCTGCATCTGTATTGTTTCCACAAATGGCCGAAGCTCTTTATAAACCTTATGTGTATCAAGCTGTTCCATGTTCTTTGACATGGCAACCACCGGTGAAATTATGCTTTTTGCCAAAAAGTTAGAACAAACGATACTTAGAATGACTAACAATATAATGATCCCGACCATATAAGAAATAGAGGACAGAAAAATATTTACAATACTGCTTGCCTCTTTTGCCAATCTGAGGACACAGCCATTATCCAGTAAAACGGCATAGTAATATGTATTCTTCTGAAGGGTATCTGAGCGTCGCATAGTCTTTGCCTGACCGTATTTTCTCGCTTCCTTTACCTCTGTTCTGCCACTATGATTTCCCAGCTTTGAGACAGCTACGCTCGAATCGTAAACAACATTTCCTTTTCTGTCAACTAACGTAATACGAAAAACCTTTGATTGATGTTGATAGGTAATGTTATTTAAATCATCAAAACAATGAGAACCTTTAAGACTATATGCACAAGCCTCCAAATCACTATAAATCTCTTTTTGCAATACGGTATAACTGATTACATTAGATAATATAACAGACAGAAGAATTGCTCCTACTGCTAAAGAAATGAAATATACATTAATTTTCTTTTTCATTTGAACCTCTTTCCTGTTTCTTAAAAAAAGGGCACCGCCAGCGCTGGTGCCCTAGCAAGAATTGCTAAAGCAATTCTTGTTGATGCTCCATTACTTTACGGCATTTTCCTATTTCTTAAAAGGGAGAATGCAGACGCATCCTCCCCTTATCTTCTTTTATTCCATGCGATAACCAACATTTCTTACTGTCTTAATACGATTTCCTGATTCACCAAGCTTCTTTCGCAATGTTTTGATATGCATATCAAGCGTTCTTGATTCTCCCTCATAGTCCGTTCCCCAGACACGCACCATGATATCCTCACGCTGTAACACGATTCCAACATTGCTCATAAAATACTTTAACAGTTCGTACTCCTTAAATGTCAGATCAACTGATTCTGCATCCACTAAAACCCTGCGCTTTTCATCATCCATCTGGATATTTCCCAACGTATAAATCTTTGTGTCGTTCAAATTAATCGTTCTGCGCAGCAAAGCCTTGACACGCGAAATCAGTTCCATCACGCCAAACGGTTTTACAAGATAATCATCCGCTCCAATATCCAATCCCTTGACACGGTCTAACTCAGAAGTCTTTGCCGTAACCATCAGAACCGGAATTCGTCTTGTATCTGAACGCTGGCGCAGCTTCTTTACGATCGCCAGACCATCCTCATCCGGCAGCATAACATCCATTAAAATAATATCAGGAAGCTTCTGGTTAATGCGCTCCCAAAATTTCTTTGCACATTCAAACTCCTCAACCTGATAACCAGAATTTTTCAGCGAAAATCCCTCTATCTCACGTATGTTTACATCATCCTCCACTACATATACCAATGCCATATCAATTTTTCCTCCCAATCGTTTCCCGATATCCTGACCTTTTACAGGATATTTACTGCATCAGACTGTACATATCTTATGATAATCATGGAAGCTTATACTTTTTACGATATTCACGATATTTTGCAATAAATTCCGGATTTTCATTTTCTTTTAAATTATCAAGATACTCATGTGTTTCAAATCCATCCTCACGAGTCTGGATCAGACAGACTGCCACATTAGAGCAATGATCTGCGATTCTCTCAAAGTTCGTTGTCAGATCAGAAAGCACAAAACCAAGCTCGATCGTACATTTTCCCTTGCGAAGTCTTTTGATATGCTTCTTTTTTACTTCATCATTTAAGGTATCAATAACCTCTTCCAAAGGTTCTACCTGTGTAGCAAGTTTGACATCCTCTGTATCAAATACCGTACAGGTCATATTTACAATCTCGCGAATCGCATTTTCATAAATACGAAGTTCTTCCTTTGCTTTATCTGAAAAATGCTCTTCCTTCTTATTAACTTCCTCTGCTGTTTCCATGATATTACATGCGTGATCTGAAATTCTCTCAAAATCACCGATACAATGAAGCATCAGCGATACCGTCTGTGAATCACGCACTGACAAATCCGCATTGCTCAATTTCATCAGATAGGTTCCTACCTCATCCTCGTAATGATCAACCATTTCCTCCAGTTCAGAAACCCTTTTTGCTGTTTTCTTATCAAATTTCTCAATCAGATCAATTGCTAACATTAATGCCTCAGAAGAAGCATTTGCCATATCAACAGAGGCTTTCTTTGCCTGAGCGATTGCAAAAGCAGGTCTTTCTAAGAATCTTTCATCCAAAACATCTAAGCCTGTCTTTGCTTCTTCCTCTTCATCATCACGGATTGTAAGAGTTGCAATCTTAACCAGACCATTGCGGAATGGCAATAAGACCAATGTAGCTGCAATATTAAAGCAACTGTGTACAACTGCAATGCCCGCCGCATTTGCCGCATGTCCCATAAAGGAGAATCCAATCACTGCATTTAATGCATAGAATACGATCATAAAAATAATCGTACCGATCAGGTTAAAATAAAAATGTACAAACGCTGCACGCTTCGCGTTTTTATTTGCTCCAATCGCAGAAAGAAGTGCGGTCACACATGTACCGATATTCTGTCCCATAATAATAGGAAGCGCCGATGCAAAAGAAACAGAGCCTGTCAGACAAAGTGCCTGCAAAATTCCGACAGATGCCGAAGAACTCTGAATGATTGCTGTCAAAAGCGCACCTACTACAACACCAATCAGAGGATTATCACTAAACATCAAAAATAAATTTGTAAACTCTTTGATTTCAGCAAGCGGCTTTACTGCTGCGCTCATCGTATCCATACCGGTCATCAGAATGGAAAAACCAGCTAAGATCGTACCAATATCCTTCTTCTTTGCACTTTTTGCAAACAGAATCATCGCTACACCGATCATAGCCAGAATTGGTGAAAATGAAGAAGGCTTTAATAACTGAATAAAAAAGCTCTCTCCCTGTATACCTGTCAGACTCAGAATCCAGGAAGTGATCGTAGTACCAATATTGGCACCCATAATAATACCAACTGCCTGTGTCAGCTTCATAATTCCCGAATTAACAAAACCAACAACCATAACCGTCGTTGCAGAAGAAGACTGAATTACTGCTGTTACACCCGCACCCAATAGCACTGCCCGAATAGGGGAAGAAGTAAACTTCTCTAAGATTTCCTCTAACTTACCACCGGAAGTCTTAGCCAATCCATCTCCCATAATGTGCATTCCATAAAGGAACAATGCCAATCCGCCAATCATAGTCAATACATTAAAAATATCCATGATTTCTTATCCTTTCGCAAAAAAAGTATCACAACATACTATCCGTTACTGTTTACACACAATTCTAATTCTATTCTCAAACAATCCTTTCAATCATATGCAAACACTAATCAAAACAACATTGTAATACTATTATCCCAGTCATCGCCATCGATAACCAAACTATATATAGAATATAATATATTCCTATAAAATGCAATTCCTTCTGTGTAAAATTTATGTAAAATAGTCACAGACCGCATGTAATGGAAAACGGAACTTCGGTGTTACAAGCTTGCTTGTATAAATCCGAAGTTCCGCTTTTTATTAAGGCGATTAGCCTGACTTTCGTGAAATGACTAAGCTTTCAGCAGCGTTCTCGCTGCGCTTTTCACATGTTTTTTGTGAAAAAGGGCACCGCCAGCGCTGGTGCCCTAGCAAGAATTTCCAAAACAAACAAGTTTGCTTTGGAAATTCTTGTTGGTGTCCCACTACTGTACAAGCATTTTCCTATAAATTAAAGTAGCTTAGGAATGATACGAAAGTCACATGCGGTTGTCCTTTTCTTAATTGACCTTCTTCCGACTTTCGAAATGACTAAGCATTCTCAAATCTTCCACACTGATCCTTCATCTTCATGGCAACGTCTTCACTAATTGTCATGTCATTCTGGATTTTTTCAATCTCACCATTCAAAGCAGTTGTACCCTTTGCCGCATCCTCGACATTCTCTGCACTGTCTTCAATCACACCGGAAACTTCACCGATTGACTGGATCAGACCGTTTGTCACATTGCTAATATCCTCTGCCTTTTTTGCAAAATCCGTCATCATCTGATGAACATAAATAGAATCCTTGCTATACTGACGTCCGGAATCTACAAAGGCATCGTAATCCGGCATAATATGTGTATCAATATACTCAACCATCTTATTGGCATTATCATTTAACTCATTAACCGCAGCAATTACATTCTCATTGATCTGTTGGATACTGTTTGCCGTTTCACGGCTGCTGTCTGCAAGCTGTCTAATCTCCTCAGCTACTACGGCAAAGCCTTTTCCTGCTTCACCGGCACGAGCTGCCTCAATAGAAGCATTCAGTGCCAACAGATTTGTCTGACTGGAAATTGATAAAATCTCATTTGTCAGGCTTTCTACCTGCTCAACACTCTTACTATGTTCAATCGCAAGCTGCAGGCTTTCAATCATCTCACTTACCATACCGCTTGTAACATTCTGACTGTCAACAGCAAGCTTTTCCAGTCCCTCAGCACGATGCTGCATTTCTCCGGAATATCCAAGAACCGAATCGCAGGAATCTGAAAATCCCTTTACACTCTCTCCTACTCCTGCCACATTCTGATTGATATTTGCGATTGTCACAGACACTTCTTCCATCGATGCTGCCAGCTGCTCCATAACATCTGAAATTTCTTTTGAGCTTCCATTTACACTATGAATACTGTCTGTCACACCGTTAATCGCCTGCTCTAAGTTATCCGATCCGGTAGAAATATCTCCAATTACTCCCTGCAGCGTATCCAAAAACGCATTGATACCGCCAACTAACTGACCAATCTCATCCTTTGTCTTAACCGGAATACGTTCCTTAAGATCACACTGATTGTTCTCAAGTTTTTTAATAAATACACGCAATGCACGAATCGACTTCTTTGTTGGAGAAACAATCGTAACATAGCATGACAGGATAGCAAGAATACTGATCACAATAGATAAAATGATCAAAACATAGTTCAATGCAATACTCTGATCAAAGGTCGTAGACTGCTCTTCAATGGATTTTTCAGAACTCTTCTGGCGATATGACACCATCGAAGCAACTGTCTTTTCCATCTCAGCTTCTATCTTGGAAATATCACCGTTGGAAAGCTCTATCGCAGAGCCCTTTTCCTGATCCTTACTGAATGCAAGTGCTTTCATATAAAGCTCATTCAACTCATCATACTGCTTGGAAAAGGTATCATATAACGTCTGTTCCTTGCTGTCTGCGATACTTTTTTTATAGTTCTTCATTGCACTTTCTACATCAGCAACTTTTGTATCAATCTCATCACTGACCTTTGCCAGATCATCCTCATCCGATGTCAGAAAATGTGTCAAAAGTAACTTCTGCATTACCTGAAAATCATTTGACAAGGTATCCAATGTGTGAATGGCATCCACATTCTCTTCTGATACCTTCAAGCTCTCTGTCTTTAAGCTTTTCATGGAATTAATGCCCCATACTGCTGATGCAATACAAACGATTGCCAAAATAATCTGTGGTATTACTACTTTAATGCTGATATTTTTCATAATCCTACATATGCCTCCTTCTCTGTATGTCTGATTATTTCCAATTCCACTTTTTCTCTTTCTATTTCCTGCTCTTATCCAATTACTGCACCTGCTCTACTGCCTCATAGCGGATGCGAAGCTTTGGCAGCTTCTGAATCGTACAATAATAGTTTTCTAACCAGTCTTCTCCCTGCGATTCGTCATTTTCTCCCATCGCAGGTGGTGCAAATATGCTGATGGAAACCTTCTGCTCTTTTTCCTCTAAAGCATCAAAAAATGCCGGCATCAGATCAATTCTTTTGGTTGCCGGTGCTTTATAGAACCAGCGGTCATTGACCTTGATCATCAGATTCAGATCCTCTTCAAATTCCATCTCAAAAAACTCTGGATTTTTGTCCAGTGTAATATCAAAGGCAATTCCTTCCGCATCCTCTGCACCGCCCCAGCGAAGCACAGCCGGAAAAGCAATTTCCTCTTTTTCTTCTATCTGTGGCATGAAATATTCATCTGCCATGATCTCTTTATATTCCTTTAATAATGGCTGTGGAATACCTACCGCACTGTTGTTCGGATCTTCAATCTCAAGACCAAGTCTTCCACGATCACGGAACTGATACATGGAAAATCCATCAAACCATTCCTCTGCATGTCCTTCCTTTAACCGGTTGACAAAACGCTTAATGCTCTCTGCCTGATGTAATGGTCCTGTCACATCACCATCTGTATTAAACTCTGACACAACAAGCTTTCTTTTCTCTCCATGATTTAGCATGGTAAAACGTTTTGATGACTGCTCTAATCTCTTATAAAAGACTTCCATCGGTGTCACTGCGTAGGAATCAGAGCCCTTCTCACAAATATCAAACGGCCATCCATAGTGCAGCGCCAGATAGCAGTCCATAGACCAGACATCCGCTGTCTGGTACGCTTTGGTAAATTCCTTTTCATGACCTACTTCACTGTCCGGATTGTCTAACTCCTTTACAGCTCCCGCACAAAATACCGTAGAAATATTAGGTGCCTCTTCCTTAAGAATCGTAGCAAACCGTACAAAGAAATCACCAATTTCCTGATAGGAATATCTCTGATTGTGAGTAAACCAGTCTCCATCACATTCATGGTTGATACGAAGCCGCATCCTTCCAAACGGACGTAAATCTCTTGCAATACTTCTAAGATATTCATCGGAAAGCGAACAGTCAATCGTCAAAGTCAGCGTAACATCCTGACCATGACGTCTGATATCACGCATCTGCTCAAACGGCTGTCCCTCTGTATTTCCACCTATGCCACCTTCATATGGAAAGTAATCATCATATGGATAATCCCACTGAAAATGAATCTCCATATCCTTGCATGCCTCACTGATCCTCTGTGGCCATTCCTTATCTTTTGGATAATATGTATACATAATATTGATGTTGCGATGTGGTCTTCCAAGTGTATGTAAAATATAATCCTGATTTACATATTCTGCTCTCTCGCTTCCATCACCTAAGTCTAAACCGCACTTTGCCGGTTTTAAAAGAATTTTATGTACACGGTTCCCATCTTTTGCCATAATATTCCTCATTTCTACGTACTTTTTAATCTTTTAAAAATATAATGCAGCTATGCCAAGCACGCCAGGCACAGACTCTCTTTTTATTACTTTACGCTATATTATAGCAAAATTCTACGGAAAAATATAGCAATTTTTACATGAATTTTGCTACATACTACTGTTCACATCTATGATACATACCAAAAAAGGTCAGCGAAAAAACAAGAAAAATCTCATTTTTTTACTGACCTTTTTAAGCTATAGAAAATTGCTGTTATGGCAGCAGGATACCAACAAGACTCGCAAAGCGACTCTTGCCAGCACATTCTATTCTCTCTTTTTTATCCCAGATATTTTTCTAATGACGCCGCTGCGCCATCCTCATCATTGCCCGCTGTGACAAAATCGGCTACTTTTTTAACTGCCTCTTTTGCATTTCCCATCGCGACACCAACGCCTGCTGCCTGCAGCAATTCAATATCATTTCCGCCATCCCCGCATCCAAAGATTTCTTCGCGCGGAATCTGCATCTTTCCGGCAAGCCTTTTAATCGCATTGCCCTTATTAACTTCACAGTGATTCAGCTCTAAGTTGTATTCCATACCGGAGCATACCTTTGTATCCTCCAGTCCCAAAAGCTCCTTTTGTACCTGCGCCTTCTCTGCAAGATCATCAAAAAACAGATTGATCTTTTCTACCGGCTCATACGCTGCAAGATCCCGTTGCCATAAATCCTCCACCGGAGTTCTGGTCTGAAGATAATACGAACAAAAGTGCGTATCTGTCAAAAATTGTTCTGCCTGCTGATATACCTTTTTCTCGCAATATCCCTGATCACCTGCAAAAAAGTCTGCTAACACCCTATGCTTTTGAACGATTTGGGCTGTTTTTTTCAGGCAGGCCTTGTTTAACCCCTGCACAAAAATCGTTTTCTGAGCCTTGACATCATATATTCTTGATCCATTTAGTGCGATCATATAGCACATTCCATCCACCTTCCACAGTTCTTTTGGAATGCCGCTCAATGGTCTTCCGGTTGCAATAACCAGACAGATCCCCTGCTTTCCTGCCCTCTCCAAAACTTCCCTCGTTCTGTCAGACAGCCTTCCCTTTGAATCCAGACATGTGCCATCCAGATCAAATGCTGCCATTTGAATCCTATTTTTCATCATATTTACTAGGTGTAATAAACTGAATCCCTATTTCCTTTCGCATTGCTTTGATCAGTTCTCTCATCTGCATGTTCTTGCTGCGAATCGTCTTTTCCTCCTCCTGATGCCAAAAACGTTTATCACAGTAGTTATCCAGATAGTTTCTCTTAAAACCATCAAAACCGGCAAGTGCCACTTCCTTTACCTTTGCACGGATCAACAGCTTCAAAAGCATCATTCCGGAACTGTCAAAAACATACTCTTTATCATTGAGAAGGTCAGAATAATTGACTACCCTCGCATCCTCCGGCAGTCCTTCGATATTGGACGCAAATATCGTATGTTCTATATCAAAATGATCCTTAAACAGCTCGTAACGCTTCTGATTTGCCACAAATACCATATCCACCGGAAGCTGTGGGATAAAATTGATCGCAATAACATATGGATGATGCTTTTGCACATATTTTTGAATCGTTTTCTGCTTGCTGTGTAGTGTTTTTCCTGCACCAAGCACCAAAATCTTCTTTCCCTTTAGCTGTTTGCGTAGCTGTAAGATCTCTTCCCTGTCTGCAACACCATGATCCTGATAGCTTCGGTAAATCTGCTCAATCACCTCCGGATGATAGATCAGTCTTTTGTTTTCCGGAATCTGTTTTAACAGACTGCTGATCGTACGCACCTGAATATTTTGTTTTCCCAAAAAGTAAGAAATATAATTCGGATGACACCGAGCAGAAGAAGCCAGAAAATACGCCACGGAATATCCCCACTGATGCTGTAGATAAATAGGCATCAGATAGTTATCTACAATCTCTAGGATCGGCACAACATCATATTTTTTGTTGCCGTCCTTTCGCAGATAATCTACCATCAGCTCTGTACACAGGTTTCCTGCACCTCTTCCCATACCATATACAGAGCAGTCAATGATAATATCTCTCTCAAAACCAAATGTCAGCATTCTCTGCGCATTGGAAAAAGACATCTGCAGATTGTTATGGGAATGAAATCCCAGACGAATGGATTCATCCAGATTCTTGTCAACGATATGCAACATATGTAACATATCCTTCTCTGTCATAGCTCCCAGAGTATCCACGATATAAAAAGCATACGGTTTTAAATGATTGGCTTTCTTGACCAGTTCCAAAATACAACTGTCATCATAGCTTGCCGAACCGACCGGCTGCATAAAAAGCTTGTACCCTTTTTTCATAATGATAGCAGCCCATTCCATCGCTTTCTTTAACTCTGACATATGAAAAGTCAGCCGGATGCCCCCAATGATCGTTTCACTTGCCTTACAAAGCTTTTCCGGATTGATCTCCTTTTCCCCGATAGCGATCATTGCCACATAAAGAGTATTTGGATTGGGGGTTTTAATATACTCCTTAAGCTTACGCACATCCGCAAATAATGTGTAATCCTCATCCTTTACTTTTTCAGTCAGAAAGCCACATTCTATAATATCTAATTCAGCCATCGAAAGTCTTTCTAAGATTCCGCTGATCGTTTCTTTTCCAAAATGCCATTGATTGATATATCCACCATCACGCAATGTACAGTCTAATAAATTTACTTTACCCATGCTTTTCTCTCTTTCTTACAGATATCCTTTGTTATCGTTTTTGCTGAAACCATGCATTTGCCACCATAAAATCAAACGGCTCATTGATATCAATGGCTTCTTCGCGGCTAACCTTGATCATATATGGTTTTTCTCCGATCCTTCGTCCGTTTTCTACGATCAGATCTCTGGTATAAACATAAAGTCCCGTTGTTTCGACAAACATCTCATCCAGATCCTGTGTACGCGGAATATGCTTTACATCATAATTAAATGGTCTGCCATCCTTCCATAAGAAATCATGACAAGGTGTCACTGTTGTCGCAGAATCATACCCCTGTTCTGTCACAGCCCGTATTCCTGCCTCAACCGACTCCTTTGATAAAAATGGAGCGGTAGCATGCGCCAACACATACGTTTCTGCCTCTACCTCTTTTGCAAATGCCTGCAGCACCTCTGTGATCAGCGTCTGACTGCTGTCCAATCTCTTATCTCTGCACAAATATGTCACTCTGTCCGGCAAATATTCGCAGATTGCTCCATCACTACAGTACACATAAATCTCATCTATCCCTTCTGCACTCTGTAAGGTATCTAAGATATATTGAATCAACGGCTTTCCACCATCAAACGCCTTTGTATTTTTTCCGGGAAGGCGCTCATTATTTAACTTTACAGGTACAAACGCAACTACTTTTTTCATTTTAATCCTCATTTCTGCGCACATTTTTTGCGCTATTTTTTTACGAAACAGGTAACACGCCTTCGCGCATTAACATCTTTTCACGCATCCATTTTTCCTCTTTGTATTGCTCGATCAGCTCTGCTGCCTGCCTAAGCACCTGATCTGTCCCCTCATTTTCCTTCTTTTGCATAGCATATTCCATTGCCCGAAGCTTTCCTTCCAAAACCATATTTTCCGTCACTTCGGATGGCCGCACCTTTAACTGTACCTGCGCATTTTCTAAGTTCTTATCTAATGTCATCTGCATCACCTGCTTTCGTAATTTTTTCTCCTTTGAATAAAACCATATCCGATGGGTACGGCTTCCTCTGCTTTCCTGTACCGTCACATTTATGCACACCAGATACTCTTTTCTAATCCAGGGTATCCAGAACAGGGTATCGTGGTCTTCCACTTCCAAAAAGATAATGCTGTCCTCTGTAGCAAACTGTTCCGCGTTTTCATCTAAAAGCTGATATCCTCTTCCGGCATCCACCCACAGTCTTTCTCTGCAGCAGGTCTGTTGCAGACTGTCTACCGGTAACTGCTTTAAAAAGTTTTGCAAAAAGAGCGCATTTGCATTCGGATAACACACCTTCTGACCACAGTACACAGCTTCTAAGATCCGTGCCGCCACATAATAAAGATGCAGCCTTTCATAGTGCACCTCTACCTCTTCTCCAAACAGATACACATCACGACAACTATGGCGCATACCGCCAATCGAGGTTGAGTTTGGTGTGATCACCTGCTCTGCCTCCCCAGGAAGCATAAATGGCAGAAGTTCAGACGGAATTGCCCGCTGCACCACCGTGCAACCGGAAAAGATCGTTTCATACGGTATATAACGGTCTTTCGGATGTGGTTTTATGATCAGGTGACTGTCTTTTGCAAAGTAATCCACCAAAAGCTCTGTCATTTTCCTTTGAATTGCCACATCACGAATCTTTAGATTGTTAAAATACTGCGTTAAAAACACAGTTGTCCTCTGATTTTCCGGCATAGAAAGCATCTGTCCTCCATACAGAGTTACAATCTGCATTCTCGTTTCTTCCTCTAACTGACACATCGTTTTATAGATAGAATAGTCAATAGCTTTCTCATCATAAAAGCCCTCCGGCTGATTATTGAGATCACAGAGCTTTCCTTTTACAACCGGATTTCTGCCGGCTCCCTGCAAATATTCACAAAGCAGATAATTCTGTGGATTGGTTTCCTGTACTAACTTTAAGTATCTTCCCTCATCTCCCAGCAAACCACTGGCATCTTCCATATAATAATATGGAATCTTGTGGCTTAGCAGATACACACCAACAGACCACTGATCTGCTGCCAGATAAATATCTTCAAACTGTTCAAATCCGGACGGATACCATTCTAACAGCAGTTCATTCATCTTTGCGATCGTGTTCTCGATTTCTTCTACTTCACTTCGCTCTGTCAGCTTCTGTCCTACACTGCGGCGGAAACGTGCTTCCGGCACGACCAGAATCTCCTCAAACCAGCCTCTTTTTCTAATCTTTTCAATAAACACCCTAAGTTCTTCTGCCGGTGCCAAATACTCTGTCATCATCAACACTGCCTTGTCATTTGGATGATATGCTACCTTGTGGATGATGCAATATAAAATATGATATGCTGTTGAACCGTGATATAAGATCATTCTATAAGCCTCCTTTGCAACTGTTGTATCGATGGCTCTCCTGCCAGAAGAAGTGCTTCGATCTCTCTCACCGAAATATTTGGAATCCTGTTTTGATCAGCCATCATAGTCTGTACCACTCGAAAATATTCGTCCATTCCACAATATAGCTTTTCTTTTTCTCCTGTTGGCAGCATATATGGCTGTGCAAATGAAATCTGATCTAATCCAATCCTTAGTAAAACCGGAAGTTCTATCTGTAAAATACTATGAAACAGTGCCTCTACACGCTTAGCCGGTTCAGGTGGTATCTTTTCTTCCTGCAGCATCCTGCAAAAGGAAAAAGAAGTATATTCCCCTGTCACACCATATTCTTTCAGCTTCCGATAAAAGCTTTCACTTCCCATGCTGTTTTCTGTCAGATCAACTACCAAAACAGGCTGATCTTTTGGAAAAAGGCTGTTTAGATAGCTTTCTGTCCCCTCCTGCCAGTCAGACCGCTTTGCGGCACTTTCTTTCCAGCCGGATATAAAATCACCCTGCACACGCTCCAGTTTGTAATCAGGTGCCGTAAAGTCAAAGCCTGCTGCAATACGGTCAGCCGATATTTTTTGAAGAAATGGCATCTTCATAAAAATATCTTTCCAATCATCAGGCTCTTTTGGCTGATTTCCTGCCAGATACGACCATTCAATCGTAGATGCCTCTCCAAAATACTTTTGAAAAAGTTCTACCAAAAAGTGTCTGCTGCTTCCTAAAAATGCGACTTTTTTACCGCCTGCCATTTCTGATATCCGACGCAGAAACTCATAGGCAGCCGGTGCTAAATATAAAGATGCCGTCTGATATTCCTCACTTCTTGTAAGTGGTCTGCTATAATTTAAAATTCCTTCCACTCTCTGATAAAATGTTCCATATGCCTTTTCAAAATGTGGAAGTGCGTTTCGGCTTAGAAACTGTTCCGGCACCGGATAATACGTTGCCGTATTCCATTTCCTTCTCTGCTTTAAGATATATTGTTTATAGTCCGATGCAAAAATACGCACCCTTTTTTCATATCCCTTTTCCTGCTTTTTATATTTCCGTACATATTCTGTCACTAATTGAGAGGCTCTTTTTTGTTTCTCTGATGTAATTACTAAGTCTGTAATACAGTGAATCTTCCATTTTCTAAAAGCTTCCTCAAAAAATTCTCTTGGATAGCAGCTGTCAATGATCCCCGTAACTTTAATATAATTTGCAGCCGCTGCGTCTAATGTTTCTAACACAAAGGGATTTAAGATCATGGCATGGGCTGCTAATTCCATTTCCCTTTCCGGAGATAATGTAACCTGAAGCTTTTTCTCCAGCTTTTGATAGATTCGTTTGATCGGAACACAGGTATTCTGATACTTTTTCCGCATTGCAGCAAATCCTTTGATTCCAAACTCTTTTTCAAGCTGCCTAAAAAGCGTTTCCTCAGAAAAAGTTGATTGTAAAAGACTCCCCAAAACATCTGTGATCACATGTTTATAATCTAACAGCCCTTTCAGGCTCTGGCTCAGCTTGAGTCTGTGATAATTCAGATGAATGTTCTGATCCTTTGTTCCTTTTAACTTCAACGGCTTTTTGCTTTTTAAAATGCCGTAGTGAAAACGAAGCTTTATCAGATTCCACGCAAAAGCAACCGGCTCACTGCTCACCCAGTTACTGCTTTTTTTCAGATATACTTCTCCGTAATAAGAAACTTCTCCATTTTGATTTGTCAATGTGTGAAATAGTACTTTTTGTAAGTTAATCTTCATTGCTATCCCCTTCGTCTTTCTTTAACAACGAACAGTATAAACGAAAGATGTAAAAGCAATTTATTCTTTATGTAAAATCACCGTAAAAGTTACGCAAAAAAAAGAGAATGCCTGCGCATTCTCTCTGTATTCCATTACATTTCGAGCAATTTTACCGGTTATCTACCCGCTCCGGATACATATCATGATGGAACAGGCGGTCTTTTGCGACCTCCTCCCACTGCGTTCCCGGTTTTCCATAATTACAGTACGGATCGATTGAAATTCCTCCGCGTGGTGTGAACTTTCCCCACACTTCAATATACTTTGGATCCATCAGTCTGATCAGATCTTTCATAATGATATTGATACAATCCTCATGAAAATCCCCATGATTTCGAAAACTAAACAAATACAATTTTAACGACTTACTCTCTACCATTTTTTCCTGCGGAACATAAGAGATTACAATATTTGCAAAATCCGGCTGT
This sequence comes from uncultured Lachnospiraceae bacterium, assembly GCA_934317005.1. Classification (GTDB taxonomy): domain Bacteria; phylum Bacillota; class Clostridia; order Lachnospirales; family Lachnospiraceae; genus Butyribacter. The sequence continues at coordinate 39,793 of CAKREB010000020.1, read as the reverse complement.
CCCGTGATCGGACAAAGACTGGTAAACTCCGGACAGTTAAATTTCACAAAATAGTCATTCTCCGGATGCTTGTTGATAAAAGTCTCTAATACCTCCGGTGCATAGTCATCTGCATATTTTGTATTCTGGTTTCCCAAAAGAGTGATGGACTCTTCTGCTTCTCTCTGACTACTCATTCTTATCCTCATTTCTGCGCATTTTTTATGCACTCATTATTTTTTATCTTTCCAATGCCGGATCGGGCACTCCATTCAAGCGAAATGCTTCTGCTCTGTCAATGCAGGTTCCACACACCATACATGGTTTATCCTTTCCCTCATAGCAGCTCCATGTCAGTTCATATGGCACCTTAAGCTTTAGACCAATCTTTACAACCTCTGCTTTTGTCATCTCTACAAATGGCGCCTCCACCTTTAACTGGTTTCCGCTACCAAGCCAGATTGCCTCGGAAATCGCACGGTTAAATGCACTGCTGCAGTCCGGATAAGCGTTTCCTGCCGCATCATCTGCATGCGCCCCATAGTAGATCACACTGCATCCCTTTGAAAGAGCAAGGCTTGCTGCCGATGACAGAAACAGACCGTTTCGAAACGGAACATACGTTGATACCGGCTTTCCATCTGTCTTTTTCAACTGCTCTGCATAGGCTTCCTCCGGAATCTCCTGCGTCGAATGCTGTAGCAGGGAACAATCACTATACTCAAAAATCTTCTCCAGATCCAGACAAATATGCTCTACTCCATAAAACTCTGCTACATCATTTGATGCCTTGATTTCTTTGTCGTGCTTCTGCCCGTATGAAATAGACAATGCGATCACATTTTCTTTTCCATATTTTTCTACTGCCATACCAAGACAGGTTGTACTGTCAATTCCCCCACTGGATAAAACCATTGCTTTCATCGTATCACGTTTCCTCCTATATTCTATATCCTCTATCCGAAACAAGCTGCTTTTTCTTTATGCTTCCAAACGCATCTGTAAGAACTTATCTTCCCGAAATGCCCCGCGAAGCGTATATGTCTTTGTCGTTGCCGTTCCTTTTTTAATCCCCCGCGCCGTCATGCAGCTATGTGTTCCTTCTATAATGACTGCCACATCGTCACTGCCAAGAATCTCCTGAAGAATTTCGGCAATATCAGATCCGATCCGCTCCTGCAGCTGCAGGCGCTTTCCTACCATATCCGCAATTCTTGCAATCTTACTAAGACCGATCACCTTACCATGCGGGATATAGGCAACAGAAACCTTCATATCATACATCAGTGCAAGATGATGCTCACAGTAACTAAAGATTTCAATATCCTTTACCAGAACCATATCCTGCCCCGCCTGCTCAAACTCCATTTTGTCTGCAAAGGTCTTATTAAACATCTGTGCAATCTCATGATTACTGTAATTCATGCCCTCAAAGACTTCTTCATACATCTTTGCCACCCGTGTCGGCGTTTCTTTCAGACCTTCCCTGTCCGGATCATCTCCAAGTGCCACCAGAATCCCACGAATATGCTCTTTAATCGCCTCTGTATCTATTGCCATAACAACCACGCCTTTCTTTCTATACTCCGCGCTCCTGCGGGTCCCATATCACCTTATGCATCTGTATCTGCATCCGGGCATCCTTCCAGTTCTTTTCCTTCATAAATGCAACAATCTCTTCCAGCTCAATCGCATCAAACACAGGACTTAGCAGTAAATTACATGCGCCATTCAAATGATATGCTTTCGCGATCTCATATGCCCTTTCCAGATCATTGCGGTCTGACACGACAAATTTTACTGTATCCTTTTTTGTCAATACAGCAAAGTTTTCCACATTCATATGCGATTCCATGCTGCTTCCTGCAAGCTTGTAATCCATTGTAAATATAAGCTCTGGAAGATTTTTTGCCAATTCTTTTAACGGAATGCTTCCATTGGTTTCTATTTCCACAGAAAGACCTTTTTTTACTAACTCACTCAACAAAAGATCAACATTTTTCTGAAGTAACGGTTCTCCACCGGTTATCGTAACATTTCTTACCGAAAACTGACAGACCTTCTCAACGATCTCAGATAACTCCATCTCCTGATATACCGTATCTGCTTCATTTGCCCACATGGTATCACAATAGCTGCATCGCAGATTGCATCCGGCAAACCGCACAAACACCGCCAGTTCCCCTGCCCGCATTCCTTCTCCGTTAATGCTTTCAAATATTTCAACTACTTTATATGTCAATGTAATCTATCTCCCTTTAATCTGCTGAATAGGACGCACAATTGTTTGGTGTTTCATACACCTGAACCTGTGCTACCCGATATCCTTTTTCGGTAAAAAGATCATAAAAATGTTTGGCAAAATTTTCCGCAGTCGGTCGAAATGACAGCTCGATCATCGAAAATCCTTCCTCTGTTAATGCTTCTACCGTTTTTTCCTTCAACGTTCCCTCTTCGATCAAAAGTGTGTGATCATAAGCATCTACAATCTCTTTTAGTTCTTCCTTCAATGTAGAAAAATCAACACACATTCCTCTCTGCTGTTTGTCCTCACGTAACGTTTCCGATGCCACATGTAAAAGCACCCGCCAGCGATGACCATGCAGATTTCCGCATTTTCCCTGATAGCCCGACAAAAAATGTGCCGAATCAAAGCTTTGTTCTATCGTTAATTGATACATCTTTTTCCTCCACTTCTGACATCTTAACTCTGTTTCTTATAAAATAAAATAAAAAAGGGCACCACTACTGCACGAGCAATTTTCCCAAAAAAGAAAAAAGCAGGCAAAAGCCTGCTACTTCTATCAACGCCGCCCGATCCTATTACTCTCGAACGCAACATCTTCTTTTTTCGCAGCCCTAGTTTTATTTATAGACAGGATGGTACTAATGAACTGTCTTTATCACAACTTTATGAGGATAACACAGAAGCATACAAAAGTCAACGTAATTTTGCAAAATCACTTTAACCTTGCTTTCTGTATTCCTCCTGCTGGTACTCACGCAAAATATGATTGTACATTGTGCGTACCGCAGGTGCCATAAAATCAGGATCTAGAGCAGCAATACCGATAATACGATATGCCTGAGGCTGCACAGGATAGCAGTCTAAGGCATATGGAATATCACGCATAACTAACTCCGGCATCAGGCAGATTCCAAAGCCGCGTGCTACCATAGCAGTCATCGCAAGGTCATCCACCACATGATATGCCGACTGGATCGTCAAAGAGTTTTCTTTTAAAAAGTTCTGAATATCCGCATCCGTCGATTCACGCTGTGTTACAAACTGATGATTCCGCAACTCTTCTATATCGATTGATTCATTGGCACTGTCTTTTCGTGTGCCCTTTGGCATGACGCAAAGAAGCGGATCGTTGTACAACGGCTCGATTGGAATATCTTTTGCGCTGGACATCGACAAAAAGCCGAGGTCTACCACACCATTTTTAATCCAATATGCTACATCATCATACGTTCCCTGAAAAACTTCGATGGTGATTGCCGGATATTTCTTTTTAAAGGAATGCATGATATCCGGTATCCAATTGGTACATACACTGGAAAAGCAGCCTAGTTTGACTTTTCCCTGCTTCAATCCATTAAACTCAGCTATTGCCTGTTGTAAGCTTTCATCACTGTTTAAAACTGCATTGACATACGGCAGCAAATGTTCTCCATAGTTTGTCAATGTTACTCCCGACTTATTGCGGTTTAACACTGGAAAACCCAGTTCATTTTCCATCGTAGCAACCGCATGACTGATCGCAGATGGTGTCAGTCCCAAAATATCTGCCGCTTTTCGAAAGCTCCCCTGATCCGCAACGGTTTTTAGCACCTGATATGATAATAATGTCATAAATATAAATACCTTTCAAACTAAGGAAAACCGATAAAGGCTATGGCATCCTCTACCGGCTTTCTTACAATCAATTAAAGAGTTAGCATATTATTATCTTGCACACTTATACTGCAAGTCTTCCCAGCGTCTGTCTACTTCCGCCTGGAACTGTTCAATCAGGTCTTCATTGCCTTTCTTGAACAGATGTTTAAATCTTCCCTGTAATTTCAAGAAATCTTCGATAGGAAGCTTCTTCTTTGGTTCATAGGAAAGTGTCCACTTTCCATGATCCACCTCAAACAATGGCCAGTAGCAGGTTTCTACTGCCATCTTACAGATATTCATAATCTCCGGTGTATCATATCTCCAGCCTCTCGGACAAGGAGTCATAATATTTAAAAAGCTTGCACCTTCTGTATAGATTGCTTTCTCTGCCTTGCGATGCAGATCCTCAAAATTTGTTGTAAAAGTAGTCTGTGCCACATATGGTACATCATGATCAGCGATAATGCTTGCCAGATCTTTTCTATTCTGCATCTTACCATTGGATTTCTTGCCAACCGGTGTTGTCGTCGTATCTGCGTACATTGGTGTTGCAGAAGAACGCTGGATACCTGTATTCATATATGCTCCATTGTCATAGCACACATAAACCATATCATGATTTCTTTCCATCGCTCCGGAAAGTGACTGGAAACCGATATCATATGTTCCACCATCTCCGCCAAAGGTAATAAACTTAAACGTTTCATCCTCCGGAAGACGGCCTCTCTTCTTCAATGCCTTGTATGCTGTTTCTACACCACTTAATGTTGCACCTGCATTTTCAAAAGCATTGTGGATGTAGCTGTCCTCCCATGCTGTATATGGATACATGAAAGAAGATACTTCCAGACATCCTGTTGCATTTCCTATGACAGCACGGTCGCCCTCATGTAGTGCACGAAGCACGGCACGAACTGCAATTGTTGCTCCACATCCTGCGCACATACGGTGTCCCGGCGCAAGACGTTCCGGTTTATTCATCATTGTTTTTAAACTATAATCACTCATCTGCGGCCTCCTATTTGCGTAATCTTACATACTGATACTGCTCTACTTCTTTTCCTTTGACAATCATCTCTTCTAACTCTGAGAAAATGTCACATGCATCACCAACCGTAAAATCACGGCCTGCAAGACCATAAATATAATTTACCGCTTCAATCATGACCTTATTGCGGAACAGACCTGCTGTCACTTCACTGCCAAGAGGCCCGCCATTGCCATTGTAGCTTTCGCAACGATCCATAATGGCAACTGCCTTACAGCTTTTTAATGCCTCTGCGATCTCCTTTGCCGGGAATGGCCGGAACACACGAAGCTTTAACACGCCAACCTTCTTTCCCTTTTCGCGAAGATCATCAACTGCCTGCTTGGCTGTGCCTGCTGCTGATCCCATGATAAGCATGATGTAATCTGCATCCTCTGTCTTATATTCTTCAAAAAGACCATATTCTCTTCCGGAAATGTCTTTAAACTTCTTTGCCACCTCTAAAATGACTTCCTTTGCATTTTCTAACGCAAGCTCCTGATTCTTCTTCGCTTCCATTGCGTAGTTGCTGATAGAATAAGGGCCAACTGCGATCGGTTTACCCGGATTTAGCAAAAACTCTTCCGGCTTATATTCTCCAACAAAATCTTTAACCAGATTATCCTCCATCAGCACAATGTTTTCTACGGCATGGCTTGTGATGAATCCATCCTGACACACCATAACCGGAAGATGCACATTCTCATGCTCCGCAATCGGATAAGCCTGAATAAAGTTATCATATGCTTCCTGATTGTTTTCCGCATAGATCTGAATCCATCCGGTGTCACGTGCACCCATACCGTCGGAGTGGTCACAGTTGATATTAATAGGACCAGACAAGGTACGGTTTACCAAAGTTAATACCAGCGGAAGTCTGTTTGATGCCGCTAACAAAAGCTCTTCCCACATCAATGCCAGACCTGCGGAGGAAGTTGCCGTTAAGCTTCTTGCACCTGCCGCCTCTGCACCAATTGTCGCACTCATGGAAGAATGCTCACTCTCTACCGGAATAAACTCCGTATCCATCTCTCCGTTTGCAATATAAGTTGAAACCATCTGTGGGATTTCTGTAGAAGGGGTAATTGGAAATGCCGGCATAACATCAGGATTTACCTGACGAATAGCATACGATACTGCCTCATTTCCAGACATACGTTCTTTGATCGCCATTATACATTGCCCTCCTTCATCTCAATTGCTCCAAATGGACAGACATTGGCACAGATGCCACAGCCTTTACAATAATCCATGTCAAATGCTAATCTCTTTCCATCCTTTACCGGAATACTTCCATCCGGACAGACCGGTGCGCAAAGCAGACACTGCTTGCACTTATCCTCATGAAACACCGGTGTATTTGTTCTCCACTCGCCTGTATGAAACAGCTTCGAAGTGCCGCCTGCAAAAACCATTAAGCCTTCTGTCAGCTGATCATGTGGAGTCTTTTCATTAATCTTTGTAATATCCGTTCTCATCACAATTTATCTCCAATCAACACTAGTTTTATCTTTCTTTTATGCAGACATTCCCATCTTGTCAGCTTCCAAAGCTTCCTCTACCTGATCAAATGCCATCTCAAGTGCCTGCATGTTGCCGTCGATCACTTCCGGCTTCTTTGCAAACTTATGCTGGTAAGAAGCACGCATTTCCTTAATGAACTTTTCGCGTGGCATGACTTCACTGACTGCAACGGCTGCAGCAAGCATTGGTGAGTTCGGGAAGTTCTTACCGAGTGTTTCCATAGAAATCTTTCTTGCGTCAACAGTCACTACACGACCTTCGTAGCCATTTAAGTGCTCTTCGATCTCTTCCCTAGACTTTGCTGTATTGACAATGATCGCACCTGTCTTTTTTAAGCCTGCTGTCACATCGACAGAACCAAGCAGTGTTTCATCCACAACTACTACATAATCCGGATGATATATATTAGAATGAACACGAATCTTATCAGAACTAATTCGGTTGTATGCCGTAATCGGTGCACCCATACGCTCCGGACCGTACTCAGGGAATCCCTGAACATTGCGTCCTGTCTTAAATGCAACATCTGCAAGAAGTAAGGCTGCTGTCTTTGCACCCTGACCACCACGACCATGCCATCTGATTTCAATTCCGTTTTTCATTATGCAATCCTCTTTTCTTAATTTTTACTGTTGAATGATTTTCAACCTGTGATTTTACTTTTTTCAATGTTTATAATTATATAACCCATTTTGAAAATGTAAATAGTTTTTCTCATTTTTAACATGAATATTTTTCATCCATATAATATAATATGAAAATTTATTTCATTAAGAACCTATTTGCTATCAATTTGCTATAAAAATTCCTGTCGGTATCCCACTACTATACAAGCAATTTCCTATAAGTTAAAGAAAGACGGATGACCGAAGCCATCCGCCTTTGATTTTTAGCAGTTCACTCTGTAATGGAAATAAGTTTTAGGTCTTCATTCCGACCACCGGAAACAGGTTTTACTTCTTCATCTTGACCTTCTTAGAAAGTCCCTTTGCCGGAAGTCAGATGATATAATCCACGAGGCACAAATGCGTAAGTACTTTATTCACCTACCCAATCAATACCTTTTTTCTCTCAAACGCAAAGCCATAATGGCGGATCCTGTCTGCCTTTCGGAAATCCCACGAAGTTTCTGCCTATCCCATTAATGATGGAACAGACGGAGTCCTGTAAAGCACATAGCGATATTATGCTTGTTACAAGCTTCGATCACTTCACCATCACGGATCGATCCACCCGGCTGTGCGATATACTGCACACCGCTGCGGAAAGCACGCTCAATGTTATCACTAAATGGGAAGAATGCATCCGAACCTAAGGTTACGCCCGTTGCCTTTGAAAGCCATGCCTGCTTTGCTTCCTTTGTAAATACCGGTGGCTTTTCTGTAAATACCTTCTCCCACTCGCCGTCTGCCAGCACATCCATGTAATCCTCACCGATGTAAAGGTCTATGGCATTGTCACGGTCAGCTCTCTTCATCTCTGTCTTAAATGGCAGATTTAACACTTCCGGTGACTGACGCAGTAACCAGTTATCCGCCTTGTTTCCGGCAAGTCTTGTACAGTGGATTCTGGACTGCTGTCCGGCTCCAATACCAATTGCCTGACCGCCCTTTACAAAACAGACAGAGTTAGACTGTGTATACTTTAATGTGATCATAGCGATTGCCATATCAATCTTAACAGAATCCGGAATCTCTTTATTCTCTGTTACAACATTGCTAAAGAACGCGTCATCAATGTTTAACTCGTTGCGTCCCTGCTCAAAGGTAATGCCAAAAACTTCCTTGTGCTCAATCGGATTTGGTACATAATCCGGATCAATCTGAATGATCGCATAGTTTCCTTTTTTCTTGCCCTTTAACATTTCCAATGCTTCCGGCTCATATCCCGGTGCAATGATACCATCTGAGAACTCTCTTTTAATTACCTTTGCCGTAGATACATCACAGACATCAGAAAGAGCGATAAAATCACCATAAGAAGACATTCTGTCAGCACCTCTTGCTCTTGAATAAGCGCAGGCAAGCGGTGATAACTCTCCCAAATCATCTACCCAGTAAATCTTTGCTTCTACTTCACTTAAAGGAAGTCCCACTGCGGCACCTGCAGGTGATACATGCTTAAAAGAAGTTGCTGCCGGAAGATTTGTTGCAGCTTTGAGTTCCTTTACAAGCTGCCAGCCGTTAAAAGCATCCAAAAAGTTAATGTAACCCGGCTTTCCATTTAATACCTGAATCGGAAGGTCTTCTCCATTATTCATATAAATTTTTGATGGCTTCTGATTTGGATTACATCCGTATTTTAATTCTAATTCTTTCATTTTTACATTTTCCTTTCTGAAATTACTGATTATCTAAGTTCAAAAACTGTCTGTCCCATTCTGTACTCTTATCCTGCATTACTGATTCTTGTTGACAATCTTTGACTCGTATGTTCCTGTTTCGATATCAATATAACGTACAAATAATGATACCTTGTTGTCCTCATTTAAACTGTTCCATAACAGATCCGTAAAGGCATCCATATCGTCCGGAATCTCAACTAACTCCGGCTCTCCCTCGAAGCTTGGAAGCGGATTGCCATCTCCCATATAGGTATGGATAAAGTGACCTTCTCCGGCAACCGGGTTTGTATAGGAAAATGTATAACGGTTGCACTGATCCGGATTGCCGTTGTTGCTCTTTAAGATGGACATCGCATAATTATAGCTGCCATCTTCTATATGCATGATACCTGAAATTCTAGGGGTATAATTTGGTGCATCCGGCTCAAACTCTCTTGTGCGAAGAGCCTGCTCAAATGTCTGCTGCTTATCCATCAGCTCATAGATCGTATCTGTCTGATCGCCATTTGTCACGATAGTCTTGTTGCCAAGCACGCGAACCGGCGCATAAATGATCAGACTCGGATCACTTAATTTAGACGGATCAAAAGCCTGCGTACGGATTCCTTCTCCGTCCTCTACAAAAACACGGTTGCGGCTATTCTCACTTCTGCCCATGATAAAATAAGCAGTTACTGCGTACTTCCCGTTTTTGGATTTACCAATCACGATACCTCTTCCCGGATACGCATTTGTCTTAAGTTCCTGTTCTAATGATATCATCTGCATATTCATCCTCATTTCTGTGCACATCCTTTTTCATCAAATCTACGTCTGGTGCACGCAAACGTAAATCCCATTGATACACTATTTTTATTAATATACAAAAAGACCACCTGAACATCACAAAAATGCCCAGGCGGTCGGCTATAACTTCCATACTTCCTGTGAGTTTTCTCACTTATCCGCCAGTCGTATGGATTCTGATTATAGAATAGCATCCCACGTGCTTTTTGTCTAGTAGAACTTTTACTAGTCCTGTCTTTCTTTTCCCCAGAAGAACACTGCTACAGTCCCGGGGCCGGTATGACTTCCGATGGTTGTGCCAATATCATTGATCAAAACCTTTCCATCTAACTTTGGAAAGCGGGACTCGATCAGGTCTGCTACTGCCCGCGCATCTTCGTAACATGCTGCCTGTGAAATATAACATTTGCCGGAATAATCCAGTCCATCTTCTGCATTTTCCTCCATCCGGTCAACAATCGCCTTGATTACTTTTTTCTTCGTGCGTATCTTATAGCGCGGAATCAGTTTCCCTTCAAAATCCACATTTAAAAGAGGACAGATTCCAAGTACCGTTCCAATGGCACCGGCACTTTTTGAGATACGTCCCCCTTTGATAAAAAAGGTCAGATCACTTGTAAAGAACCAGTGCTGCACACAAAGCTTATGTGCCTCTGCCCACGCATATACTTCATCCATGCTCTTTCCGACGTCCCGCAAATCTGCCAGCCTGTCCATTAAAAGACCATAGCCGGAAGAGGCAGCCAGAGAATCTACCACATAAATCCTGCGATCCGGATATTCCTGCCGAAGCTCTTCCTTTGCAATATTAGCAGAGTTTACCACTCCCGAAATACCGGAAGAAAGGCATACATGCAAAATATCATATCCTTCCTTTAAAAAAGGCTCAAAAAAAGCTTCAAACTCATCGGCATTAACCTGCGAGGTCTTAGTAGCAGCACCATCTGCCATAGCAGCATAGAACTTTTCAAAGCTCATAGACTGTCCCAGATCATCCACATACTGCTTTCCATCTAACTCATAGTGAAAGCTGATGTATTTTATTTCTCTTTTTTCAAAATGCTCCTTTGATAAATCTGCTGTTGAACAACAGCTTAAAATATACTTTTCTGCCATATTTCCCCCTATTTCTAAAAAACGCCTGATCGTTTTAATCTTTTCCCTGATACATCAAATAACAAATGTACCAACCGGTTTGTACAAGATTGTAGCACAACCAAAAGTGCAATTCAATCATTTCACTTTTTCTACGACTTCCTGCGTAATCTTTTTTCCTCCCTGTCTGTTCCACTGCTTCACAAAATCGTCAAAGTAGCTTAACGGCTTCTGCCCAGTCACAATTTCTAAATATACCTGCTTTTCCAGCTTCTTTAGGTTCCACCACTTTGTTTTCATCGTGGCTGTATTGCTAAAATGCAGTCCTTGCACTGTTTTTACCTTTCCCTCTTTTAAAATCCTGCACGCTGTAATTCTCGATGTATATGCCGCCCAGTCTTCCCATGATGATGTGCTGCGCGTCCGCTGGTAGCGGTAGCAGCTTTCAAAATACGAACCTTCCACGATTTCCAGATCACTGACCGCCTTTTTTCCTGTAAGTGCTGCCTTTAAGTCATCATAGCACCGAAAAAGCGCATCATAATAATCTACATTGATCGCAAGCGGTCTGGCTGTCGGATCGACATTTTCCTGATAATACTTCGTAAGCTCTGCTGTATCGGCATCGCCAAATTTCGTCTCGCCAAACAACACACTGACAATTTTCATCACAATTTCCGGATGGGCATATCCTTTTCGAACTACTACCCATTTTGTACTTGGGCTCTGTGTCACAAAACTAGTGCTTCCGTCCTTGTCTGTCTCAATCAGATATGGCATCCAGATGGCATCCGGATCTTTCTGCATCGCAGCCATCAAAGGATTGTTTGGTGCCCACCATGGTCCGAAAAAGGAACCGCATTTTCCAGAAGTTACCGCATCAATGACATTGTCGGTACCGCGTAAAAGGAAGTCCTGATCCAACATGCCATTCTCATACATTTTACGAATCCGCTTCAATGCCTGCTTTGCCTGTGGCTGTACCGAGCCATATACAACCTTCCCATCCTTTTCATACCAATGTTTCGGATAGACTCCATAATTTGCAAAAATGATATCTGTCTGATATTCATAACTAAAATCACATCCTCCGGTCAACTCGTCATCGCACGCCAAACCAATTGTCTTTCCCTTACCATTATCGCCAGGATCTTTTTCTACAAACATCTGTATGACATGCTCTGCCTCCTCCAATGTCTTTGGCTCTTTCAGTCCCAGCTTATCCATCCAGTCCTTACGAAGCCATAATAAACTTGGTCCATTTTCAATATTCGTTTCCGGCAGTGCCATCAGCTTTCCATCAAATGTCACATTGTCTAAAATTGTATCTCCATAGCTTTGATATATTTCCTTGATTCTTGTGCTGGCACACCTTTCATAAGCTTCTGTCAAATCAGCGATCATATCATTTTTGACAAGCATCTGCAACGTATCCATATCATTAATCACCATGACATCCGGCAGATTTTTTGACGCAATTGCAACCGAAACAGCTTCACTGAAGTTATCACTTTCCGATGCTTCAAATACATCTTCATTCTGAATATTGATCTTCTTTTTCAGATAACGGGTATAAGCATTATTTTCATACGTATCTCCCTCCGGCATATTGGAATGATTCAAACCTGTCATTTTGCCTAGCGTATACGTTACCGTTTTTTTATAACGGCCAAAAGGAGTCGTAGAAGCATCCGCATCTCCCTCTATCTGTGTCTTTTCCGGTGCTTTTTCAGCACTCTTTTTTTCACAGGCACAAAGACTTAACAGACAAATCAAAAGTGCTGCCAGTATTTTCCATCTCTTCATCCTTCTTCCTCCTCGAAAAAATAAGAGGGGATTTTAAGCCCCTCTTATTACTATAGCAAATTCGTATTTTGTTTTCAACGCCATCTTATCATTCCCAAGAAGAGATTTCCTATCCTTTAACAGCTCCTGATAATGCATCAGAATAGCACCGTTGCATAAAGATATATAGGATAGCAATCGGAATAGAAATACATACCGCACCTGCTGCAAAACGCGTGTACCATTGATAAATATTTTCTTTTTCCAGCATATTCCATAAACCAATGGCGACAGTATAGTACTTTGCATCTGTTCCAATGATAACTTTTGCAAGAATAAAGTCTGTCCATGGAGCAATAAATGCAGTCAACACAGTATATACAATAATTGGTTTGGAAAGCGGTATCGTAATCTTTGTAAATACATTCCATTTTGTTGCCCCGTCTATGTAAGCTGCTTCATCCAATCCCTTTGGAATTGTATCAAAGAATCCTTTTGCCACATAAAACTGTAGGATTCCCGAGCCGCCACCATATACTAAGATCAAGGATACCAGCTTTAATGCCCCTTCTGTCAACCCGATTCCTTTTAAAATGTAGTAAATAGCAATCATCGACATAAAGCCTGGGAACATTCCCAAGATCAAGGCTACGTTTAACATTGCCTTACGTGCCGGAAAGCGAAGTCTTGACATAACGTAAGCAATCGAGATGATGAAAAAAGTTCCCACTAAACAAGAGAAAATAGCTACAATAAATGTATTAGCGAACCACTGTGGAAAGTCGAACACACTAGTTTCCGTAAATAACCTGGTAAAGTTTGAAAATGTAAACTGTTTTGGAATAAAGTCTTTGGAATAAGACCCTTTTCCTGCTCTTAGCGAGGTTAATACTACCCATACAAGAGGAAATATCCATACAACCGATAAGATTGCCAACATAGTGTGTATGATTGCGTTTGTAATTTTTTTTCTTCTATAAGCACCTGTTTTCATTATTGGAATCCCTCCTCGTTCTTAAATGCACCTGTATGGCGATATGCCAGCAGGGAGAAGATAGCCGACAGGATAAATACCATAATTGCGATAACTGCACCATAGTTATAATCCTTAAAATCAATTGTCAGCTTATATAACCAAGTTACCAATAAGTCGGTCTTTCCGGCAGTACCATTGTTATAATCCATGCTTGCCGGGAATCCTTTTGTCAAAAGATAAATAACATTAAAGTTATTGATATTACCAATGAACTGTGTAATCAGATATGGTGTTGTCACAAAGAGCATATATGGTAATGTAATCTTGAAAAATCTCACAACAGCATTGGCTCCGTCCACCTTCGCTGCCTCATACAGTTCCTTTGGAATATTTTGTAAGATACCAGTTGTCTGAAGCATGGTAAATGGAATACCAACCCATAAGTTTACCACAATGATTGTGACACGCGCCCAGGTTGTATTTGTCCAAAACGGAAGCGACGCATCAATCAATCCAAGCTGTTTTAACAGTGCGTTTACTGCACCTTCCGGCTGTAACATGGTTCGCATAATCAAAAGAGATACAAACTGTGGCACCGCAATGGATAATACAAAGATGAAACGCCAAAATCCTTTGAATTTTGTTTCCTCTCGGTTAATAACCATTGCAAGAATCATACCTAAGATATAGTTTAACATCGTAGCGAAAATCGCCCAAATGATTGTCCAGCCAAGTATATGCCAGAATGCATAGCCAAGTCCGCTTCCACCTTTAAAGAGTTCTCCAAAGTTAGCCAATCCAACCCAATGGAACAACTTTCCTGGTGGCTGATGATTTCTGTCGTAATTTGTGAATGCTATCAATGCCATAAATACAAGTGGCAATACCGTAAATGCAAAGATACATGCAATGGGACCTGATAACAATAGTTTGTGAATATTCTGGTTAAACAGCGATTTGATATCCTCCATAAAGCTTGGAGCTTTCTTTCCTTTTTGTTCCAAAAGCTGTGCCGAATATCCAGATTTTGCAGAGCTAACCCACAAAATGATAAAGAATATGATTGCAAATACTGCTAACAATCCATAAAAGAGAAACAACATTGAATTGTCACCCTGTGTGTATTCATACACCTGTTTTTGTTCGTTAAATACTTCCCCACCTTTTTTCGTACCCAATGTCATTAAACCTCTGACTAATTGTGTACCATCTAAAATCATAAATGCAATAAAGATAATTTCAGAAAGGAAAAATAAGATTCCTTTAATAAACTGTTTGCGCTTGATGTTTCCTAAGCCCATGAACAAAAAGCTTAATTTGGTAAATATGTCTCCATTCTGAAAGGCTTTTCGAAGTGTGACTTCTTTTTGCTTTTTCTTTTCCTTTGCCATACCAGACCTCTCCATTCTTGAATGATAGAGGTGGAACCAGTCGCTCCCAAAAATATTTCATCTATGAAATTTTTTCAAAGCAGCCGTTCCACCTCTCCTGTTGTTAAAATACTAGTCGATTTGCTATTATCTGTGATCCGTTATCGTGATCGCTTTCCCCCCAATTTCCTATCTCTTCTGCTCTGTAGCGTATCTTATTTTCCTAAGATACCCTTTACCATAGCCTTTGTCTTTTCTTCTGCATTCTTATCATTTACATCGCCCTGTACGATTTCTTTACCCATTGTCTCTGCAGGTGTCCAATAAGAACCCATAGCTTCTATTACAGGCTGTAATTTACAAATTTCTGAGATTTCCTTGTTCTGAGCAGCTGTTACTTCATCGCTGAATACTTCTTCACTAGTAATCAGGTTCTTGTTTGTAGGTGCGATTCCTCTTGTCTGGAAACGAATCTGCTGACACTCTTCACTACCTAAATACAGTGCAAGTGCTACAGCTACTTCCTGATCCTTGCAGTTAGGGTTTACACCGATTGCCTTAGAACCAGAGAATGGGCTAATCTGACCTTCCTGACCATTGACATTGATTGTAGGAGCTACTGTTACACCGAAGTTTTTACCAAGAGCCTCTTTGATTGCCCCTGCATCCCAGGAACCGCTGCAGTATGCACCAAGCTTTCCTTCCTTGAACTTCGCAATACTGCTTCCGTCTTTCTCACAAGAGAAGGTCTTGCTTCCTGCTAATTTTGTAAGGTATTTTGTAACAGCTACACCATTTGCATCATCGAATGTACAACCTGCATCTGCATCTGTACCATTCTCACCGAATAATGTACCGCCTCCTGCATAGTAGAAAGAAGCAATATACCAACTGTTATCAAGAGGGAATGCAAAGTTTGTAACTCCCTTTCCTAAATCCTTTGACATCATTGTATCAAGAGACTTTACTTCATCCTCTGAATACTTGCTCTTGTCATAGTACATAAACCATGTATTAGAAGTAAATGGAACTCCGTATACGCCATCTTCATATGTAACAGAATTTGCCATTGCCTCTTCGTTATCGTTCTTAATGGTATCAACGGTTGTGCCACCAAGCTTTGATAAAGCTCCTGCTTCTACTAATGTAGGAATCTGATCGTTAGCATACATATAAACATCTGCTGCTGCAGATACATCCTTTGTTACAACATCTTTTGCATCACCTTCAGAGCAAACACCGTATTTAAAAGTGATGTTCCATTCTGGATGTTCTTCGTTGAACTTGTCACACATTGCTTTCAGGATACCATCCTTATAGTCGCCTAACTCTGCCTGATCTTCCTGAGGACCCCAAACTGTCAATGTAACATCCTTTGTCTCCTCTTTGCTACTACTAGCTGTACTGCTGTCCTTCTTGCTGTCGTCTGATGAAGAACCACAACCTGTCACCCCTGTTGTAACCAGTGCTGCTGTGAGTAATAAAGCACTTAATCTTTTTAATCTCATAATACATCCTCCTTCTGTGTCTTTCGACTTATGTTTCATTTGATGATTCTATTATAAATTCAGAAGGAAATCCGGTAAATATAAGGTATTTTAGAAACATGTTGAGATTTTGTGTTCTATTGTTTATTTTTTATAAAAACGTTCATTGACAACACATTCTCTCTGTGCACCACTACTATATAATATATTCTGCTATTGCTTTTGACCATGTTTCGCATAGTCTTTCAAGACTCCAGGCAGCATTGGCCGGACTGGTGGAAGGAAGCTTTTCTATCGCATCCTTTTGCTCTTTTGGCATATATTTCCGATACAGATCATATGCTTTCGTTCCATTGGCATATACCTTTTGAATATCTGCTGTACGATAGATCTGCTCTAAATCATTGACTGTCACATTTTTGATGGAACTGTCACTGGAACCAATGATATCGCACGATGCGATCACATCCCACACGGCAATTCCATGTGCCAGAAGAAGGCTCTTCTTCTGCCCGATCGTCTGCGGTACCTCTTCCTTTGTAAGTTCAGCAATCACTTTCCAGAAGCGATTCTGTGGATGACCATAGTAAAAGTTGTGCTCCCTTGACTTCACCGACGGAAAAGAGCCAAGTATCAAAACCTGGCTCCTCTCATTATATACCGGTGAAAACGTATGCATTACATGTGTATATCCGTCCTGCTTTTTCATGTGCTTTCCCTCTTTCTATATTCTTTTAAAATGTAAAACTACTCTATGCTTTCGCCTTTTTACTCCTGTGCCGGCATCGCCATAATGATTTCTCTGGCAGTTTCTTCTTCAATCGGTGTTGCAAACACACCATCGCCAAAGGCAACAATATTTCCAATGCCTTTTTGCAATACAAAGCGAAGCTTACCATCGCGCACCTTTTTGTCTGTATACAGCTTTTTGACAAGCTCTTCCCTGTCAATATAATTTGGGATACCCGTCGGAAGCTGTGCCATCTGATACAGTCCGATTACTTCCTGTGCTTCCTCCGCAGTCACATAGCCTAACTTCTGTGACAATCTTACCTGCGCTGCCATTCCAATAGCAA
Organism: uncultured Lachnospiraceae bacterium; assembly: GCA_934317005.1. Taxonomy (GTDB): domain Bacteria; phylum Bacillota; class Clostridia; order Lachnospirales; family Lachnospiraceae; genus Butyribacter. The sequence continues at coordinate 22,458 of CAKREB010000020.1, read as the reverse complement.
GTGCCTCTCCATGCAAAAGCTTATAGTCACTGACTGTTTCAATCGCACGGCCTACGGTATGTCCAAGATTTAAAATCTCACGCAGACCGCTTTCTTTCTCATCCTTTTCTACTACATGATACTTAATCTTACAGTTTGTTTCGGCAATGTGTTCACACGCTTTCTGCTCTACCTGCATCAATGCATCCATATTTTCCTTTAAGAAATCAAAAAACGCCCTGTCTGCCATGCACGCATGCTTGATAGTTTCTGACATACCGCTGCAAAGCTGACGCTTTGGAAGTGTCTTCCATGTCGCAATATCAAGATAAACCTTTTCCGGCTGATTAAACAGACCGATCAGATTCGTTGCAAGTGGTGTATCTACTGCTGTCTTGCCCCCCACCGATGCGTCTGCCGCTGCTAACAATGTAGTCGCATAGTTGATAAACGGAACCCCTCTTCCATATGTTCCTGCCACAAAGCCGGCCAGATCTGTTACAACACCGCCACCGACAGCTATGATGCAGCAGTCCCTTCGGAAACCACCTGCAAGCATCGCATCCTCTAGCATTTCCTTTGTCTTTCTCGTCTTACTCTTCTCTCCTGCTTCAAAAGAGAAAAGCTGTGCCTCATACCCTGCTGCCTGCAGCATATGGCAGATATTGTCCGCATACAGATCTTTGACAATGCTGTCTGTGATCACGGCAAATTTATGAATCTTTCCTACCAGACCATTCTTTAAATCTTCCATCAGTTTCTCTTCCAGATGAAATCCTGTTTCAATCTCGTAGCTGTCATCTACGACTTTCTTTAACTCTACATCAAATATACTCATGATAATCCTCATTTCTGTGCCTGATGAATCTGTGCCATATGCGCAAAGTCACAGATTCTATATTGCTTTTTTCTTTCTGCTATTCTATCATTAATGATTTATAGTACGCAAGGTTTTTCACGAGTTTTACGCAATTTCCATTTTATTGTTAATTACTTAGACAGGATTCTTTGATAAATCTCCAAATCCTCATTTTTAAACACATTAAAGACAACCTTTTTGATACGACTGTCTTCCTTGATATAACTCTTTACCGTTTCGGTCGCAATTTCCGCGGCTCTCTGCTGTGGAAAGCGAAATACGCCGGTTGACAGACAGCAAAATGCCACAGACTCTGCACCTGTATCTGCTGCAAGCTTTAAACACTCTCTATAGCAGCTTGCAAGCAGTTTCTCATCTTTTGGAGTCACATGCCACTGTATGATCGGACCAACTGTATGAAGAATATATTTTGCCGGCAGATTATATCCTGACGTAATTTTTGCTTCTCCTGTTTCCTCTTCATGCCCCTGCTTTTGCATAATTTCATACATTTTAAGGCGAAGCTCAATCCCGGCATAGGTATGAATAAAGTTATCAATACATGCATGCATCGGTGAAAAGCAGCCTAGCATCTGACTGTTGCAGGCATTTACTATGGCATCACATTTTAATGTAGTGATGTCGCCCTTCCATATATATAGCCGCGAATCCGATGCGACCGGCTGCAAATCATTGACATTTGTAATTTTACGTTCTATATTTCTCTGCGTGAGATATTCATCCTGAATCTCAAGAAATTCTTCGCTGACAGGCTTAGGCATTCTGACATTCATAAGTGAACGGAGTAACTCCTCCTGTGCCTGCTTATCTTTTGGCATCTTATATTTCAAAATCTTTTTATCCTCTTTTAAAAGATACTGTATCAGGTACTCTCTTCTTTCACTCTGTGTCATACAAGCTCCTTCCATATATCCTTGATAGCGCAAGCCATATCTCCACCGATTCCTATCGCCCTCTTCCCAAAGCTTTCCGGTACAACCGCCTCATCTATGTTTAAACGTATAAGGCTATACGCTGCATGTTCGCGTACCAGCTTTTCAAAAGGTAATCTTATGATGATTGGGGTGTTAAAGCCTACGCCTAATTCTATGAATACTACTTTCTTTGCTTCGTTTTGTTCAAGGAAATCTGCATATCTGTCTGCTGCCTCATGCCACGCTTCATCTTCGACGAAGTAGTTATCACATCTCAAATGCATTGCCATGTTTCCACCGCACACCGGACATTTTGGCACCAGATCCGATGGAATAAGGCAGTCTTTTCTTGCTGCATCCATCTTCTGAAATAAATCTTCTGCTTCATACACTTTCGGATGGCAGCCGCGCTGACACTGGATTTCTCCGTAATCTCCCTGTGTTGCAAATATTCTGTCTGCATCAAAACCAGCCTTATAAAACTGATGGTCTACGTTAGTTGTGAGAACAAAATACTCTTTATCCTTAATAATATCATACAATTCCTTGTAAAGAGGTAATGCTGTAGGCTCAAATCCGTTAAGCAGTGCATGCTTTGACCAGTATCCCCATCTGGCTTCCTCAGAAGGAAAAGGGTAAAATCCGGCGGCGTACATATCTGTCATGTACTGCCCACCGTATTTCATGATAAATTCATGAAAATTCTCACGAAATCTCTTTCCACCGTATTCAATGCCTGCCGCTGTAGAAGCACCTGCTCCGGCTCCTATGATTACCGCATCTGCTTCTTTAATAAGCTTCACTGCGCTTTCCACCTGTTTTTCATAGGAATCCTTTTGAAATACATAGTCATTCGCTGTAACAGAACACAAAAAATCTCTCCAATCCACATGACTTTTTCTTACCTTTTTAAACATCAGGCTGCACCTCTTTTCTTTATGCACTGCTTCGGACAAATCTGAGCACATCTTCCACAATGCAGACAGTGATTTTGGTCAATAACGACCGGTTTTGGGGATATATTGATACATTACATATTTTGTGTCTGTCATGTCTATCATCCCTTTGTATCCTGCCCCGAAGAATAATGTATATACTGTTTTGATTAAAATTCATATGGTGGGTTTCCTGAAAAATCAGCAATCACACCATGTGGATCTTCAAGGTAGAACACCTCAAAAATTGGATTGTCAGCTGTCTGATACTGACCTTTAACGATCGGATTGTTCATGCATCCTTCTTTTACACTCATATTGTTTTCGAATACTGCCTTGCCGTGAAGACGAATCCATGCATACTCAGGTGAAGATACAGATACTTCAATCTCCGGATTAGCAAGCATATCCTTGTAAACGTCCTTTGTGTTGTTCGTGCAGAACCAAAGCTTGCCATCCTGCTCAAAGCAGAACATAAATGGACGACACTTTGCCTTGCCATCTCTTCCTACTGTTGCTAAATACTGAACTGGGTTTGCCTGTAAAAATTCTACTACTTTCTGCATAAAATAGTACCTCCTTAAGTGTGTTTTTCTTTGTTGTAACTCATTTGGTTACATCTGATGATTGCACTATATCACGCTTTTGTTGTAATGTCAATAGTTACATCAAAAAAATTTTTGTTTTTTATTTTGCTTTATACTAAGCAGATGGTTTTACAGGATAAGTTTCCTTCTACTACGTAGAAAAATGCCGTCCTGTATTCAAACAAGACGGCATTTTTAAAATAGAAAACTCGGAGAAAATTTGAATCAAATCTTCCTCTCCGAGCCTCGTATCATCACTTTCGAGATGTTTGCGAATGTTAATTACTGAATATTTATCTTTTTGTAACATTCATAGATACCAACCGTACTCCGTTTCTTTTTTCAGATAGGCCACCATACATTCCAGATAGGCTTCCGTTGGAACGCCCCATTTACAATGAAACCATTCCGCCGCACTATTTTTTTAATCTGCTCGATCTCTTAATGTGATATATTCAAAACTTTTCATCTTCTTTTCCTCCTCTTAAACCTCTCCATAGCACCATTCGCGTCGGCAGTCCAGACACTCTAACCTGTTGCCTTATAAAATGCTAACAGTTCTTCTTTTTGTGTAAAATGTAATATTCTTCTCCATAGTAATTTCCAGCGGGACAAACAGATTTTCTCTTGCAAAGCCGAGAACAGTTTCACCGCTTAGATAAACACCATCTTAACGTTTTAATATTCGAATCTTAGCGTTCTGATTTTCGAATATTCAGATTGACATTTCTTCTACTATGTCGTATTATCTATTCATAAAAGAAATGGGTTTTTTGTCGTGTACAGCCTTATGGCTCAATCGGGTTGCTCGTTTCTTTTTTTATATCTATTATATCGTACAAATACAGTTTCCCATCCTCTGAATATCTTACAATCAGCGAAGCTTGAAAAATGTTATATCTTTCCATCTCTTCATTATCTCTATATACTGGAATCGCAAATCTTGAATCATAACGATACCAGCCATACATTGCATTTCTCCAATGCTTGCTCTCCTTATTTACCCGAAAATGTTTTCCTAATGCTATTTCTATCATTTCAGGAATTCCCTGCGCAGCATTTGCTTTCGCTTTAGCCCTTGTTCCTTTGATACTATGTGTATATTTTGATCCACTATATTCACTTGGCAGATCAGATCCGATATATATAACATCGCCGGTAGACGCCACCTTATAAAAATCACCGACATATTCTTTCAAATATGCCCGCACTTCCTTCCAATCGATGGAACGTTTTCCTTTAAAACGGATATCATTAATCACCACAATATTATTTCCATCAATATCATGAATGACCGAAACATTCCTCTTCTGTGGCTGACTGATATCGTTGATTTGTTTACAAACATCAAGAAGCGCTAGATAACTGATTATTTTTCGCCTACTCTGTGTGTCGGATTGTCGAAACAATTCAATCATATAGTTTTCATCTGTTATATAATCGCGGGATGTTATCTGTTCCGTATTGTCTTCATCACAAAGCAATTCAACAAGCGTCATATCCAATGCCTTACATATAGACACCAGTTTATCCGCCTGTGGATTGATCTGTTTCTTTCGCCAGTCGCTAATCGTGCTGGTCGCAATACCGGTTCTTCTGGACAGTTCTGTCTGGCTCATATGTAATTCTTCAAGTCTTGCAAATATTTTCTCATATATCTTCACGGCGCAATATCCTTTCCTCTATTTCAAATTTCCGATTTTTCGGATATTGTATCATGAATAATATCTTTTATCAATCCACTAACAGACCTATAAATACCAAGTTGCTAAACTCTTTCTGCATACAGCTAGCACATTTATTCTTCAAACCGTTCCATCAATTTCACCATTTCATCCTCATCATCTGTAAACTCTGATAATACTATGACATAACCCTCTCCGGTTTCTGTGCCATTTTGTCTTATCTTAATCTGCATATTTTCTCCCAGCTTTTTTACCTGTTCTTGTGTGATGTACGCATGAAATTCGTAATCTGCCGGATGATTCCCGCTGCCTTCATCAAAAAAGCACACCTTTTTTCCTGATTTTTCTAATAAATCTGCTATATACTTTGATGTTGTACTCTTTCCGGAGCATGGAAGCCCCTCCACTATGTATAATTTCGTCATCCCGCTCCCTCCTTTTAAAAATCTTCCCTCAATAGCTTATTTACCTCATGTGCGAAATCATCCAATACCCACTCATACATATGGATATCTTCATATTCACGATAGCCTCTTTCCACAATCATTCCTAATCGTTGCCAAATCCGGTAAATCTGTATCCTAATCTTTTCATCATCTGTAAATTTTGTTTTTCCATATCCTTTCATAAAATCCTGATCCGGTTTCTCACCAAAATCGTGAAAATCATGACTGATCAGCGGATCTCCGTAAAGTATAGCCGCAAAATCCACTATACCTGCTAATTTTCCATTTTTGATCATAAGATTTCCATCCCATGTATCTGTATGAGCACAAACCGGGGTTGTTACAATGTCCAATTTCGTCCGATATTTCCGAATCAATACCTTTAATTTTTCTGGCGAAATTGCCGGTATAGCAATGCCTTTTTCTTCTGCATCCGCAAGCAGCCAGTCAAATAAGAGAGCGGTAAACTCGCTATTCTTTTTACAATAACTTTCCGGTATGTTTGGAATCCCGAAACAATCTGCTTTTATGGTGCAGATTTGTCTTGTGATCATCCCCAGATTTTCCTTCACTTTTCTTCGCTGGTTATCTGTGATTGTTTTGTCTTCACACAATGGTCTGCCTTCTATGTAACTCATAAACAAATAGGGAACCTTACATATTTCTCCACTATCATCATAAGAAATCAGTTTCGGCATAGGAATATCCAGTTCTATATTAAACTTATTTAGCATTTCCGCTTCGGTCTGTATATATTTTATCTCATGATGCATCACCTTCACTTCTGCATCGGAAGCAATCTTTAGCACTTTCTTCTCATCTGTTGTTTCGATCAGATAGACAGCACTGCAAAATCCTCCCGACATTTTCTTAATATCTGTAATCTCTATAGGCTTTCTAAAAGTCTGATATGTCATCTCCTCTATGATGTCTCTCGAAAGCCAGTTTTTTGTCACTGCATCCATCCCTTTCACCTCCACTTCTCTATTCTCAAGTATCAATCCTAATAATATCCGTCAATGCTTTATTTCGATAAACCAGATCTTCTCTTATTGTAAATCCCTGTTTCTCCCAAAAAGCATTTCCTATATCGTTCCTATCAAATACAACCAGTGCAACCTTGTTAATTTCTAACTTTTCCATTGCTTTCTCTACATATTCTGTTAAACTTGCAGCAATCCCCTGTTTTCTATAATCCGGGTGTACTGCCGTATGATAAATATATCCTCTTCTTCCATCATTTCCAGCTAAAATCACACCAATAATTTCACTATCCTCTGCCACAAAACAGGTATCCGGATTCCTTATCAAAAATTTTTCAATTCCTTCTTTTGAATCATCTAAATTATTGAGTCCCATACCAACACATAACAACCATAAACGATATACTTTTTCATAATCTTCAATTACCATTTTTCTTATTTTTAATGCCATTTTTCTCCCCCATTCGTGTTTACAAATCTCGTATCATTTTTAACATTCCCGGTTCTACGCTCCGCTCCGGTCCTCGCAAACCAAGGTCCCCCGGACCTTGTGCGACATCCCACTCACATGCTCCTTCTTCAAATCCGCATGCTTTATAGAAATTCACTGCTTCTTTTGTACTGATCAGTTCCAGACTGACCGCCCATTCCTTCTCTATGTGCTCTAATATGTATTGTTGTAATTCCGTAATCAACAGTTTTCCAACTCCCATCCCCTGATATTCCGGTAAAACTGCAAAATCTTTTATGTAAAATGACATTCCGCCATCTCCTATGAGCCTTACCATACCTATCGCTTTCTCTCCTTTGTATGCCACAAAGGATGCAACAGTATTCTTCTTGACTTATCCAGTCTGACCATCTCTTATAAATGGTTTCTTAATTTCTTTACTTAACAATTGATTGTATGCTTCTACCTTACGAAATGTATTTCCTAGCATTTCCCGATTTCTGTATTCCCTAATAGCATTCATATCAAACTCTGCATAAAAAATCCCCTCTGTCTTATCGTCAGCCAGCAAAACTGTGTTATTAACACATTTTCCATTTTCATCCCAGCAAATTGGACTATATGCACAGGAACACCCAGCATTATCTCCATTCGGATTTGCCATAGCAACTGCAACCATATTTTCATATGCTCTTGTAGAAAGTGCTCTGATTCTTGGTTGCATAGCGCCACAATCATTTGGTACAAGCAAAACCTCTGCACCTTTTAGCATCAGTATTCTTGCACTTTCCGGATACTCTCTGTCATAACAGATCATAATGCCTAATTGTATTCCTTCAAAATCGCACACCTTAAATTCTTTCCCTGATTCAACATCTCTTTCATCTGCGAAATCACAGGTATGCACCTTAGAATATTTCATTAATACATTGCCCGATTTATTGATAACAAAGGCTGAATTCTGCGGTTGCTTATTACCTTTTGTAAATGCGGTGAGCACGATACCTATTTTATATTTTTTAGCATTTTCACATATTTGAGCAATCCGCGTATCATCATCTGAAATGCTTTTTTCATAGGACATAGGCAAATCATATCCTGTAACAAAGCATTCCGGCAACAAAAGAATATCCGCATGATTTTCTGAAGCCTCTTTCATTGCCATAATGATACTTTCAATATTTTTATCTATTTGTGCATTAATCGCACGTTTTTGTAATATTGCAATCTTAAACATTTTTCATCCCTCTTCTCCATATTTACCCCCTTTTTCCATCAACCAACAGGCGATGATACTGGCGTAATCTGTCTGGATACGCTCTTTTTTGTAACAGGCTTTGCCATGTATTTTGTTGCAACTTCATTGAGTTCCGTTAGAAATTTAATAAAATCCTCATCCGTCAATGTCAGTGTGCAGCTTGTAAGCATCAGTAAATCTTTGCGTGGATTGGCGTGACCACTGGAAAAATACTTTGCAAATGCAGATTCCTGCCAGCCTTATTTGTTCTTGCATAAAGTACAAACAATGCAAAGGTGCACACACTATAATGTTAGTTGCATTTTATCGTATTTGTGTTCGTATGTCCATATGTTAGCAACCAAGATGCATATTGCAGATACTAAGATGCGTCTTAAAGCTCACATAATAAAGTTGTTTAATTCTATTACGGAACCATCTGTTTGCAACATAAAAATTAAATCCTTCAAAAAATCCTCTGTAAAAAGTTTACAAGACCATTGATCCATACCTCATAGCTATGTCCTCCATTCGGATACAGATACCAGATATGATCTACCTTATTATCCTTCAAAATTTTGTGATAATTTTCCGGAACATCTTCCACTCTGGAATCACTGGTACCGCTGCAAAGCAATATAAGCTTCGGCTTCTCCTTCTGTTCTTTCAAGCTTAACAAAGAGGTATCAAGACTTGGAGCCGCAGAGAATGAACCAATATAGTCAAATCGTTTCAAATGTGAAAATCCCACGCGCAACGACTCCATTCCTCCCATAGATAATCCTGCAATTGCTGTATCCTTTCGCTTATCTGATATACTGTAATGTGAAGTCACAAACGGCATCAGATCCCGAATCAATTCCCGGTCAAATTTTTCATATGCTTCTATATTTTCCGGACTGATCGCCTGCTTCGTTCTCTTATTCTTCTTTGGCGCAATGCTTGGACACACTACCACGCACGGAACCATCTCACCATCTGCAATCATATTATCAAGCACAATATCCGTTTTCATAGAAATCCACTGGGAGCCGTCACATCCGATCCCATGCAGCAGATACAAAACAGGATATTTTTTATCCATAGAATAGTTTGGCGGTGTATATATATAAACCTCCCTCTTTTCTCCAATCACCTTTGAATCGTAATGTACCTTTTTCATTTTTCCTTTTGGCACATTCCGCTCTTTTGTATATGCATTCAAATCTTTTTTAAAATATGCCTCAAAATCTCCTTTTCTGCCACTTTGTTTTGCAATACTCCAATCAGATACCGATAAATCCGGTATCACTGTGGCTGTCGGACATGTAGAAGCCTTTTGCATGATCTGTCCATTTTTTGGTACAGATTCCTTTTGCACTGTACCTTTTCTGTAAAGCATGAAACAGCCGGTTCCAAGTATCAAAAGTATAAATATAACTGTGACACCAAATACTATTTTATAACTTTTCTTCATTATTTCTCCCTTCTTTTCACCAGCTCCTCATACCGGATTTAATATGTCCTCTCGAAAAAACCATAACATAGCTTAAGCTATTTCTGTTCCAAATAATGAACGACAAACTCATCAATATCAGAAAATCGCTTAACCGGTATTCCTGCATTTTTATATCCTTCTTCATATTGCTCTAGCGTAAGGTATTACATTCTGACTATCATTCTTGCAATTTCCATCACAAAAATCTTCATCACAATTCCGCCAGACATAATATAAAACCATATCTGTCGTGTATGCTGTGATCTGGCGATTGGTGTGGCAATGGCTGCAATGATAATAATTACAGCCCCTATGCATCCAATCAGATTAGGAATGCTTACCAGCGAAAACACTCCCGATGCACAGCTTCCGTCAATCGTATTCTGAATTGTCTTATCTAGTCCATCCCTTGCCGCTGCAAAACAACATATGGTAAGTCCATATATCAGCAAAAACAAGCTTCTACGCCCCCAGTAATTGATGTTTGTTCGGTTTGCTATGGATTCTCCAATAAATCCAAGTAATAACAAAAGCATAATCGTTGTAAAGGTAGTTACTGTGTTTCCAAAATATAATTTCATCTGTTTAACTCTCCTGTTCTTTCCATTATACAATTTGTCAATCTTATCTTTTACTGCTCATACCATTTGATAATATCGTTCAGGTTTTCTGCCTTGACACGATTGCTTCCATTCATCATCATATCCAGCATATCATCATCTTCCGCTGTCCGGTCTGTCTTATCAGCCAATGCCTTTCCGGCGGTCTTTACCATGACCTTCATCATCATCTTATAAACTCCATGAAGCTTTTTGATATCAAAGGTTCCCTGCAGCGTAAATAGTGGAATACTCTGCGGTATTCTATTATTTGTTCTCACTTCAGCAAGCTGTGTTCCTGTCTGTCCCATGCCAACACCACATACTGCCTGAACTTTATATCTTTTGACAGCTTCTGCATAGCCTTTGATCTTACCTGCCATAATCCACCCAAGATATATAATCTCTGCTCCTGATCTCACCTTTTTTTCTGCTTCTTTCATACTATATGCCGGTACTGCAATCTGCTGTGACAGCATTTTTGCATACTTTTCCGTGCTTCCTGTATTCGATGTATAAACAATTACTTCCATTTCCAGTTCCTCCTTTTTTGTATAAAACTTATAAAATAAAACATAACATACCATTCGCATCCTCGTAGAACACTTATAAAAAATGAAAAGTTTCCTATAAAGTTAAAGGACGCACTACGAATCATATTATGATCCGCACTGCGTCTTTGCGTCTGGCTTATCTTATATTTTTATTACCTGAAATTTTCTTGCATCAATCAAACTCTCTTTTTTACATTTCGGACAGAATAATGGGAAATGCGTAAGAACAGTATCTTCACGCAATCTCAGTCTGGTTTTATTTCCACATAACGGACAATGTACCCACTCCTGTCGTATTGTTTCGTTTTGCATCTATCATCCCTCTTTCACTTTTGACAGCAACACTTCTGAAAATCTGTCTACATGCTGCTCAACCATCTCTACGATCATTTCTTTATCTGCTGCCCCGTCATAAATACTGTACAACAGAAAAATCGGTCCATAGAAGTCAATCGCAAGCTGTTTTGCCTCTTTCTGATTACCAGTAAAGCCTCCAAATATCTCTTCTATATATGTAAGGGGACCACCTGAAAGATATTTTTGATAGAGTTTTGTCATTTTGGGATCTCTATATTGCTCCAGCGTCAGCATTTTACGAAAACAACACGGAAATTCTTCCTGTGTCCAATGTAAAAACTGCACCTTTGTAAACTGTCTGATTTTATCCAGTGCCGTAGACTGATAGCCCTTTATCACTTCTTCCATATTTCCTTCCGGCATATCATATTCTTTTACTCTTTTCCTATCCATCTGATTCATTTTTTCAACAATACTATCAAGAATTTCCTGCTTACTTTTATAGTGCTTATATAATGCAGCTTTCGTCACTCCGAGCTGGTCCGCTATATCATTCATGGACGTGCCCATATAGCCACTCTGCGCAAACAGCCTTAACGCTTCCTCCAAAATTCTTTCTTTTGTATTTTTCTCTCTACTGCTCATTGCCGCCTCCTGTTGCAAAAACAACCTCTTTATTGCACGATACCATATCCATTATCCTCCAATAACCCTAACGCCTTCTCATAATCTTGTGCTTTTACAAACACATAATCTGTATTGAAGGTAGATACTGCAAAAACAGAGATTCTTTCTTCTGCCAGAATACCGGATATTTCAGATAAGATACCTATCAGTGAGAAATCAAGTATTCCCTGAATTTTGAACCCTTTCCAACCGTCCTCCCGCTCTGTGACATTCTGTGGCACATCCTGTGTAAGACATACCAGTGAATTTTCATCTTCTGTTTTTTCAATAAAACAATATCCGGCATTTAAATTTACCTTAGAATAATCCGTCACTTTGCATACTGTAAAATCATAGTCTAACTTTCTAATTTCCATATTTTCTACCTCATTAATATTGAATTACAAGCATGTGACATTCCTCACAGCACTCCGCAGCTATATTAGTTCTATGACTTGGTTTTAATGGTGTAATTTCAATAAATCCCTTTGCTTTACTAGCTTTTTCAAATACCCCTGGTACCTCATCAGCGAAGCTGAATGCTCCGTCTTTACTCGCAAACAAATAACCTTTTCTCATTTCTTTTCCACATTTCGAACAAACCATTGCCATTACCTCCATAATCAAATTTTTCATTATAATGCAAAAACAGCACTTATTCTACATATCATAGATAATAAGCACTGCGTCTTTGCGTCTGTCTTATAATATTATAAGTTACCTTTTGGTAACTTTAATTATAGTAACCGAAAGGTAACTTGTCAAGTCTTTATTTCAGGACTGCATTCATATAACTTATCAATATATGACAAGGTGCGAAAATCACTGCAAATATCAATAATTGAAGATTTCCACAAACAATTGCACTTTCTATAAAAAGTAACGACGGAACAATTGACAGATACAACGATTTCCTTATAGAATCTTCATTCCAAAAGATAATCCAGCCAACACAGTATAATGCTACTAATGCGATTCCAAATATAATATAAATGTTCTTTCCATTCTCCAACCAAAAACCTTTGTTTAAAAATGGAATCATCAAAAACATACTAATGAAACAGCCAAATCTTCCTATCTGCTCTAATATCTCCACGAATCTATTCTGATAACGATTTTCAAATCCATCCTTGCATGTAATTGAAAACACAATATTAGGAATTAAAATTACAACGACAAAAATCAATCCATATAAATTGAAATACTTATTCATAGCCTGGCTCCTAATCCTTTCAAATATGTAATGCCTGTATTGTGGAGCATCTGAAACATATTTTCTTTCGTATCTCTAACAATACCCGATGCAATCAGAGTACCTATTCCCTGCGTATATATAATCATTGTCATACTAAAATCCATCGCCTGACTCTCTGCAATCCCAAGGCTGTCTGCTAAAGGCTTGTAAATATGTGCATTTTTCTCAGAATCCAACTGAAAACCTGTGCTTAAAAGCTGACTCCTATCTCCCATATAAAGAAATTGAAAAAGTTTTGGCTTATCAATTGCCAGTTCAATGGTTCCTCTCCCTCTTTGTTCGAATACTGATAATTCATCGTCATCTTTACTATGGTAATATTTCTCCTCCACATATTGCTCTGCAAACGGAATAAGTGCTGTTCTTAAACCATCCATACCACCAAACTGCCACGATATCGGTGCAGTAGAACACCCAAGTTCTTTTGCTACTGCTTTTATATTTAATGCAGCATATCCACTTTCCATCACAATACCCAATGCTGTTCTGAGCATATCTTCCTTTTTAATCTTCGGACTACTTGGCATATTGCCCTCCATACCATAAACATATTTATTGTAAACTCGTTTATAGTATAACATAGCCGATACACATGTCAATACCTTTTCAACCATTCATGGAAGTTTCAAAATCCATCCGGAACAGTTCCACTCCAAGCACCGCATTATATCCTACCGCTGCAAATACACTAAACCGTTCAACAATTCCAAAGTAATCCTTTGGTACAATGTTCATTCCCAGTGCTCCAACAAGCATCATACCAAGTGCAATTCCTGCAAAAATTCCATATGTACGATATGCCCTGTCTTTTATCCCATTCTAAACACCTGCTTTCACACAATTCTCATCCAAAAATCTGCCCCGGCAGTTTTTTCTTTTCCTTTTTGGGAAATTGTCTATCAAATTCTTCTGCTTTTCTTTCATCTACCAGATATCCGGCAGGCGGTGCATATTCGCCTGTTATGTCATCCAGATATCCTGGGATCAGTTCTTTACATAAGAAAAATGACGCATCCTCCCCCTCTTTCAGACCATGATAGCGGATACCAAATTCACTCGCCTGTTTAAACCCGCTTTTGCCGTAAAAATCAATATTTCCTTCAAGGCACAATGCGCTGCATCCAAGCTCTTTCGCCTTTTCCAAAGAATAGTCCAGCAAAAGCTTTCCATATCCTTTTCTCTTAAGCTTTGTGGTAATACAGATCGGTCCCATTGTCATAATAGGAATATTTCTGCCATCATCGGCTGCGATCACAGCCTTCATAAACATATTCTGCCCAATCAGTTTCCCATCCAATGTCATGACAAAATCCAGTTCCGAAACGAATGCCAGATCGTTTCGGAGCTGATGAAGCACATAATGTTCCAGACATCCCGGACGGTACACATTCCAAAAGCTCTCCCTTACCAGATTCTCTACATCCCGATATTCATTTTCTTTTTCCAATCGAATTATAATATTTTTATTCATTTTCTTTTCTCTCCATTTCTTTTCAGTTTGCGATATTTTGCTTATAGTTTTAGTTATGATACAAAAGAGAAAACGCACCTCCTCTTTACATAACACCACATTTTTCGCAATTTCCTATAACGCAAAAGAGCCATAATCCCAAATTCAAGTTCTTTAGAATTAGTGGCTCTGCGTCTTATGCGTCTGGCTCTTTATATCTTTTTTCTGCTTTTACAGCTTCAAAGCAATATCACTGATTACTTTTTCAAACCTCTCTTTTATCAGTTTTTTCTCCCCTGCCCCATCATACATGCTATAGTAGAAGAACATGACAGAATAAAACATCTCCGCCTTTTTATCCGGCTCTTCTATTCCCATGCTCTCAAACAGATCCTTCACATATCCTACAGGGCCGGCAACAAGATACTGCTGATATAACATCTGCATTTCCTCATTTCTAAACTGCTCCAATGTAAGCATCTTACGAAACGACGATGCGAAATCATCCTCTGTCCAATACGCAAACATTGACTTACTGTACTCTAGAAAGTTATCCAAAGAAACCTCTTCATACTGCTCTGTCATGCTGTCTTTTTCATCAGCCGGCATATCATATTCCCCTGCCCGCTCACTATCGCCCGACTCCATGCGATTTACAATATGGTCAAAAATATCTCTTTTGCTCTTATAATGTCTGTATAATGCCCCCTTTGTCATATCAAGCTCCCCTGCGATCTGACTGACAGAAACAGCTTCATATCCATCTTTCGCAAACAAATGCAAGGCAGCAATCAATATATCTTCCCTCGTAGTCTTTGACATATGTCATTCCTCCAAATTGTTGGTTTCCACTACTGTATGAACAATTTCCTATTGCGCAAAATAAACGACCGTTTACATTTGAATTATAGTAAACGGTCGTTTATTTGTCAAGTCTTTCATTTACAGATTATTTGACTTTATACTCTGCGATCTGCCCTACCGATTGAAACCCGATTTTTTGATATGTCCTGTTGGAAGAAGGATTGTTTGCATCCGCATATAACATAACTTTTTTCCCTTTTTGCAGCTCTTCCCGACACATCGCAGCCACCAGCATTGCAGCATATCCATTACCTCTCTGACTCCGCTCGGTTACAACGGTATTGATTCTGGAAAATTCAATCCCACGATGCGCAAGCATTGCCATAGAACAGATTTTTCCACCCACCTCCCATAGATAAACATTTTTTGACGTTATCATAGAGTCCACCACCTGTTCTGCCACTTCATCCGCCGGATGATTTACCACACTCTCTATAACTCTCATAAGAAAATAAACCTTTCTATTTAAAATAAAGATCTCCGACAAAATTGTTCTCTTTCATACCCTACATCTCTATGTGACCTTACCCTGCATTTCATTGATACGATCATATCAAGATCATACATCTCTTCATTTACATATATACTATATTTGTGTCCAAGTCTACCCCCACACTGCTAAGTTGCATTGATGCCATACTAAGATGCATGCTGACATCTTTTCATTATCAACAAAAAAACGATAAGATGCAAGTCACACCCTGCAGCTCATCGTCTTTATTTTTACCTGTTTTAGCTTCTATCATTATTGCAGTCTATAACAGCATATTGATAATGCTTTTACAGAATATACGCAATATTGCACTAAATATCATTTCTGTACTAGATATATCTGACAGTATCTGCTAAATCTTTTCTCGATGTATGATTTGGAAGCGGCTTGGCATCCTTTGCCGGATATCCTAGATCCAACAGCATTAAAACTTCCTCATGTTCCGGCAAATCAAATTCCTTTGCTGCGATTTCCGGATCAAAGAAATTAATCCAACAGCTTTCCACGCCATTTGCTTTTGCTGCCAGCATTAAATGTGTTGCTATGATCGTCGCATCTTCTATGCCCGAATTGCGCTTGTCACCAGGATAAGTAAATACATTGTTTGTATCATATGCCACCATCAAAACCGTAGAAGCACCATAGCGGCATGGTGTGAGTTTATCAATCTTTGCAAGGGCCTCTTCTGACTGTACGACATAGATTTTCTGCTCCTGCAGGTTCTTTGCAGTCGGGGCAAGTCTGCCAGCTTCTAAAATAGCGTCAAGCTGTTCCTTGTCTACAGCGCGTCCATCAAATTCTTTACACGAATAACGCTCCTTTACTACTTCATTAAATTCCATTGTATTTTCCTCCTGTTCATAATCATAAACGGGACAACTACTCCATCTTTCATGTTTCACTTTTTTAACTGCCGGCACATCATTTATTTTCTATATACGTTTTAACATCATTCTTGACATCCGCCAGTGTCATTTCAGCCAGTTTGTCTTCCATCGCTTTCTGAACCTGATGCAATCTGCCATCCAGCACATTGTGAATATTCTTTCCTACAGGACACTGTTGATTTGGCTTTTCATGAAAATGAAACAGCTGCTCGTCCGGTGCACACTCCACTGCTTTATATACATCAAGAAATGTAATTTCATCGAGTGGTCTGGTGATTGTCACGCCGCCGGTTCCCCTTGACACCTCAATCAGTCCTGCCGCCTTTAACTGCTGTAAAAGCTTTCGTATGATAACCGGATTCGTTCCTATACTTGCCGCCATAAAGTCACTTGTCATCTTCTGATCTGAAAATGTATCGATACAGGCGAACATATGAATCGCCATTGTAAATCTACTCGAAATCTGCATTTTTACACCTCTCTTCTGTAGTATCATAGCAGAAATCCGATGTAATTTCAACGGTTACATTCCAATCACACGCTTACTCTACTTCACAACTATAGCAGCCTGCACTATCATCACCGTAAGCACCATGCGAAGGCTGAGAAGTCCTGCAAATCTTCTTTCCGCCTACAACTCACGCTAATTCTACAAAATATCTCGAAACTCAAAATTCAAAAAAACTATCTTAAAAATTCACAAAACGGTTGTTACAAATCGGAGGTCATTACATATTATCTAATCAAAAGTTCACCTCGTCCTTAGTCAATGAACAAATAATCAAATTATTTCTTTGCCCTGAATAGCTGTCTATTCTTCGTCCCCGTAAAGAAGCTTCCATTTGAAATCCTAATTTATTTAGTAACTTGGAAGAAGCGATATTATTTTCATTAAACTTTGCTTCAAGCAGATACAGTTTTTCTTCATTAAAATATTTTTTTATCATACAAGTCAATGCCTCATAGGCATATCCCATATGCTGATATTTTTCTGCAATAACATATCCCAGTTCCCCAACTTTCAGTAAATCATATGGAATATCAACTGTTATGTACCCAATAATATTTCCTGATTTCTTTTCTTCTAATACCCAGGCATGTTTATTCTTCTCCAAAGAACTTACTAATGATTCCATTTGAGATACTTCACTCATTGGATATAAAATGATATATTTCCCCAACTCCTTATCTTTTCCCCAGCTTTCAAAGCAACGCTTCGAATCCTCAGATGTAAAATTTCTTATTCTTAAACGTTCCGTTTCAATCATTGTTCTTCTGCATCTCCTTCTCACTCTACAACTGGAATTTATCTATTTCATCAAGCCACCATGAAAATAGCATTCATATACCGTTTCATTATTACAATAAATCTGTTCATAGCCTTGAAACCATGTAAAATCTCCTACAACATTGCATTTATATATATACTCCCCTGACTGGTAATATTCTGGTCCTCTGAACGGCATTTTTCTATCTGCACTTCTAAGTGCTTCCTTTAAAAAATCACCACTGAACTGCTGACCGATTACTCTTCCAACATAATTCATTGCGTATTGCACTTTTCCTTTATACCATATTGCCTCCTCCCCAGCAAACTGCTCTCCTCCAACATATGTATCATGATATGTATATGAGCCATTACTATAAGTAAAATCGTGCGAATCAAGTCTGGTTGACTCTGTCTCATTTGCATATGCAGCATATGTATTTACATTAGCCTCAAGCCTAAATTCTATTAACTGTTCAATATTTTCATTTGACTCATCCGTACAGTTAATCATGCATTCCTGATCTCGAACTAAATAATCTACTGTCACATTAAACAAATTACTGATCTGAATAAGATTCGTAATCTCTGGATATACCTGTCCCGATTCCCATTTGGCTACAGCTTGCCTTGATACTGATAATTTTTCTGCCAGTTCTTCTTGCGTTAATCCTTTGTTTTTACGAATCAACTGTAGTTTTTCCGAAAAAATCATTTCTAACCACCTCCAAAATCATCGTACATCAACGCAGAATCTAAGCCAATATATTGCTAGTTGCAATTATGCTACTTTTATTATACATAAACACCATCTTAACGTCTTAATTTTCGAATATTCGGATTGACATTTTTTCTACCATATTGTATTATCTATTCATAAAAGAAATGGGTTTTGTGCCAAGTAAAGCCTTATGGCTCCAACGGGGTGCTCGTTTCTTTTTTTATATCCAGAATATCATACAAATACATTTTTCCATCGTTTGCATGCCTTATTATCAAAGATGCATGAAATACGTTATATCTTTCAATATCTTCATTATCACCATATACCGGTAATGCAAAATAAGTATCATATCTATACCAGCCATTCCTTGTATTCCAATTATGTTTCCCCTTATTATTTTCTCTAAAATATCTGCCTGTTGAAATTTCTATCATTTCAGGAATCCCCTGTGTTGCATTCGCTTTAGCCTTTGCAACTGCTCCATTCAGCCTTTTGGTATATACTGATCCCGAATACTCACTTGGCAGATCCGATCCGATATATATAACATCGCCAGTAGACACCACCTTATAAAAATCACCGACATATTCTTTCAAATATGCCCGCACTTCCTTCCAGTCAATGGAACGTTTTCCTTTAAACCGGATATCGTTAATTACCACAATATTATTTCCATCAATATTCTGAATGACAGAAACATTCCGCTGCTGCGATTGGCTACTATCGTTGATTTGCTTGCAGACATCAAGAAGTGCAAGGTAACTGATCATTCTTTGTCTACTCTCTGTATCGGATCGTCGATACAATTCAATTATATAATTTTCTTCTGTTACATAATCTATGTAGGCTGTCTGTTTCGCATTTTCTTCATCGCAAAGTAATTCCACAAGCGTCATATCCAACGCCTTGCATATAGACACTAGTTTATCCGCCTGTGCTCTCGGAGCCTGCGTCATTCTGCGTCTGGTATAAGTCGATAACGCATCCAGATATCTCCGTGAGCCTTCCGCATACAGCACACCAAGTGCAAGAGATGACTTCCCGGAACCGGATACTCCGGCAATTCCCACAATCTTATTTAGTGGAATATCCACATTAATATGTTTCAGATTATGAACATGTGCATTTCGAATTTTAATCACATTCGGATGATTCTGTTCCTTCATTTTCTTATCCTATTATACAGCAAAAGCGTATTGCCGGTCGTATAAACCACAATACGCTTTTGCCTTTATGAAGCTACTTTGTTACACAATACTCATAAACCATTCCACTGTTTCTGGTGAATAATGGGAAAAGAATAAACTCTTTCCAGTATCAAGTGCCTCGATCTGCTTCATTTAGTCTTCTGTCAGCACAAAATCAAATACATTGAAATTCTCCTGCATTCGTTCTTCGTGCGTTGATTTTGGAATCACAACAACGCCATTCTGAAGCAGGAAACGAAGTGCCACCTGAGCTACACTCTTTCCATATTTTGCTCCGATTTCTTTCAGTACCGGAGTATTGAAAAAATCATTTTTTCCTTCTGCAAACGGTCCCCAGCTCATAATCTGTGTATTATGTTTTGCAAGATATTCACGAGCCACTTTCTGCTGCTGCAGATAAACTTCATATTTCCCAGCCGACACTTACCAGAACCATGCATGATGTGGAAGATGCTTTTGGTGTTCCACTCTTTCATCGTGGTAAAAACCGTATCGAATTAACTGCCACCGGTAAAGTTGCGGTAGAGCAGGCCAGGTCTCTGCTTTCCGAGTCTGAAAAAGCAGTTCAGACCGTACAGACATTTGAACGCAATCAGCATACGATTACCATTCATTCCTGCGCTCCCGTACCTCTATGGTCATTATTGCCTGAACTGTCACGCAGATTTCCTGATAATATTATTTCCTCAAAACTGACAAATATGGATGAAATCCTTCAAAATGCCAGTTCCGGCAATGCTGATATCGGTATTCTGCCACAGGCCTGTTCAGATAAAAATCTTCTCTGCATCCCTTATCTTAAGGAGCAGCTCTATGTCTGTATCCCGAAAGAACACAAACTGGCAGAATATTCTCAGCTGAGTCTTTCACAGCTTAACGGTTTTAACTGCCTTCTTCGTGATGAAATCGGTTTCTGGACAAATCTGGTAAAGAGCAAAATGCCAGCATCCCGCTTTCTGATACAGACAGATGAATTTGAGTTTGAAGAATTGGTCAGGACTTCCACATTATTATGTTTTTCCAGCAGTAAAGCACCTGGCTCAGAGCAGACTCTGAAAGGACGGAAACGGATTCCCTTAACTGATCCTGAAGTAAATGTTACCTATCACCTGATTAGTTCCGCTAAGAGTACTATTTTACAATCTGTTTCGCCCCCTTTTGAATTTCGTTATCAGAAGTAATCTGTTTTTCTTCATTAAAGCGTACATTGAGTCCCGCATGAACCGTTTTTTTTAGACATAAACCAATAAAATATAACACAAAATGCTAAAGCAAACACAACACCAAAAACATTTTGAATCACTCTAAGACTAACCGCTCCTTGTAGTCCATAAGTCTCTGCAGCAATGGCTAAAGCACCAAATGTGTTAAATACAGCCTGCCAGCCGTATTGCGCTGAAAATCCTACACCGATTCCACCAAGAATTCCTATATAAGCATAGATGGATGATGGAAGCAGAAAATATAATACGGTGAAACATATAACACCTACAATATTTCCGACAATCCTTTTACGGACTCTGTATTGCATGTCTTCCACAAACGGCAAAATTGCTGACATAGCCGCAATACCAGCCCACATTGCACGTGGCATATTGCAAAGTTCTGCAATGCAAAGGACAATTGGTACACATATAATCTGGCATAACTGCCATTTTGTTCTCGATGAAGTGATATCAAATTCCTGGATTAGATCTTTCAAATTTCTTTTAAAAGTTCTATTTTTATGATTTCGATAAAATACAAAACAGGTAAGAACTGCGCCTAAAATCATTCCGGCCAATCGCATCTGATAGCTTGTTCCTGTAACATCATATCCATATAATAGCAGATAGCCAAGAACCAATGTAGATTGGTTAAACATGAATGGATTATGACATCCAAAAAATATCAACACTGCCAGTGCAGCAATATTTAACAGCATTCCCAGTACCGGTGAAAGCTGATTTGCAAGATGCGGACATACGACCATTATTACAAAGAACATAGCCAAAAGCATCGTAGATTGTCCAGTGTGGATTCCCAAATCCGCATTTCGAAATACCATAAGACATAATAAAACTACCACACCAACAATACTGTTTTCATTTCCAAACAGGATGCTGAAAACAGTAACAAATAAAAAACAAAAAACCATTGTAACAGCTATCTTAATCAGATATACCAGTATATGATACATTTTTTCTTTCGTGGTTTCACTCTTTTTCAACAGGTTTTTCGATCCTGCCTGATTTAACTGTAATTCCTGATAAAATGTCATATAAATCCTCCCATCTTCTACTTTTATATTATATTCTCATTTGTCTGTATCGGAAGTTCTACAACAAATCTACATCCGCCATATTCCCGGTTTTCTGCTTTGATCGTTCCTCCCGCACTATCTACAATCCGCTTTACAAGTGCAAGACCAAGACCGTTTCCTTCTGCCTTATGAGAACCATCTACCTGATAAAACTTGTCGAATATTCTAGTCTTTACATCTTCCTCGATTCCTGGTCCTTCATCCTCCACAATGAACTTCACAGAATTCTTTTCCTGTTTCAGAAACATCGTAATTGTCCCCTTTGCAGGACTGAACTTAATCGCATTATCTAAAAGATTCGTCCAGATATGCATAAAA
>CAKREB010000019.1 GCA_934317005.1 uncultured Lachnospiraceae bacterium | reverse complement strand
TAACTGCTTCCGGTTTGTAGGAAACCACTTCGATTTCTGTTTTCCCGTCTGCCCTTTTTTCACTTCCGCATCCGGCGAGCCCCGTCATGCCCATGCCAAGTGCAAGCACCGCCGCGACACTACGGAAAATATTTCTTTTTGCCATATTCCTCTCTCCTTTTTTGTAATATATCCGTTTACCTTTTTGATAATCTGATTATAACATACCTTTATGCGCCCTTAAATATCTGTATTTTCTCAGTTTTATACCAAAATACAATATTTTATGCTATAATGAATAGTAATAACGCATTTTGGTATATAAGGAGCATTTTATGAGCAATACATTTTTCAATATTTTTCCAAATGAAAATTTTATCGATCTGTGTATGTATCAGTTTGGATACGAACAGTGTGATCCCGGCCATTCGTTCGGACCTGCCACGCGCAACCACTACCTGTTTCACTATGTTCTTTCCGGAACCGGAACGCTTATGGCAGACAATGCAAAAGGGGAAACACAGACCTATTCCGTAAAAAGCGGCCAGGGATTTATGATTTTTCCGGGTCAGATCAATACCTATATTGCCGATGAACAGATCCCATGGAAATATATGTGGATTGAATTTGACGGCTTACGTGTAAAAGAGGCTTTAAGTGTCACGGATTTGTGCAAAGACGCGCCTGTTTATCATCCCCACTCCAAAGAATTACGGAAAAAACTTGCCGATGAAATGCTTTATATCGTCAATCAGCCACAGGAATCTTCATTCCATCTCATTGGGCATCTGTATCTGTTTTTAGATTATCTGCTACAGTCGGCAAAATCGACAAAGCTGGTCTCCAGTGGGCGCATGAGTGATTATTATATTAAAGAAGCGATCAATTATATTGAACAGAATTTTCAGAATAATATTTCGATTGAAGATATCGCTGCGGTATGCGGCATCAACCGGAGTTATTTTGGAAAAATCTTCCGCAACTCGATTGGCCGCTCCCCGCAGGAATTTCTTATGAATTACCGCATGGTAAAGGCTACTGAATTATTAAAGCTAACTTCCCTATCCATCGCAGATGTCGGCTCTGCTGTCGGATACGAAAATCAGCTTCATTTTTCCCGTGCTTTTAAAAATATTTATGGTATTTCTCCTCGAGAATGGAGAAATCAGAACAAGTAACAATAGATAAGACAGATATCATTCCTATCAGTCTTAATACCTCAGTATCATTACCTTGTCCCTTGAACACTTATCTGCTGTCGACCATTCTCCGTTCCACTTCGGTCCGCGCTGAGCAAAGATCCACCGGATCTTTAGCGCCCTTGGAAAGTAAAACAACAGTCTCCACATGATAGCTCATTCCAAACATATCACACGCCCGAACACGTTTCAGCTCATAACCGCGATCACACAAATACCTGAGATCTCTTGCCAGTGTTGCCGGGTCACAGCTTACATACACAATTTTTTCCGGTTCCATCTGTACAACCGTCTGCAGCAGCCTTTCATCACATCCCTTTCGTGGCGGATCAAGCGTGACAACATCCGCTTTGAGCGTGCCATTACTTTTTGCATACTGCTCTGGCACAACATCTTCTGCTGCCCCCACAAAAAACTCCACATTGGTCATATGATTCCGCTTTGCATTTTCTCTGGCATCCTCGATTGCCTGTGGCACAATCTCAACACCACACACCTTTGCCGCCTTCTGTGCCAGAAACAGAGAAATCGTTCCGATTCCACAGTACAGATCCCAGACAACTTCTCCCCCTTTAAGACCGGCATATTCTAAAGCAGTATCATATAATTTCTTTGTTTGTAAAGGATTCACCTGATAAAAAGACAGTGGCGAAATGCGATAATAAATATCTCCTATGCTATCTTCGATCGTTTTTTCTCCATACAAAACCGTAATTTTTTGTCCCAAAATAACGTTCGTTTTTTCTTCGTTGTGGTTCAGACAGATACTCTTTATGTCCAATTTATCGGACACATCTATTCCTTTTAACGTAAGACTACATAGACGTTTCACTAATTCATCACTATGCGGCAGTGCCTTCCCATTGATAACCAGACAAACCATCACCTCGCCTGTATGCACTCCTACCCGCGTAAGAATATGCCGCAAAAAACCGGTATGATTTTTCTCATCATATGGTGCAATCTGATAATCACGCATATATTGCAAAACGGTTTCTACAATAGCATGATTACACGGATGTTGAATCGCACAGTCCGTATTTTCAATAATACTATGTGTTCTTCCGGCATAAAAACCTGCTACCAGTCTTCCCTCTTTATCCAGTCCCACCGGAAACTGCGCTTTATTTCGATAGTGATACGGTGTGTCCATACTAAGGATAGGCTCCATCACAATACTTTTTGAATCTTCCTGCTCATCCCGCCTATGCTCTTCCTTCGTCATATCACGATCCAGACAAACCGAAAATCCTCCAATCCGGTTCAGACAGCTTTGTACCTTCTCTTCCTTCCAAATAAGCTGCTTTTCATATGTGCAATGCTGCAGCTGGCATCCTCCACATTGACGCGCCACCGGACAGACCGGCTCTCTGCGGTATGGTGAAGGTGTAACAATATCAAGCAGCCTTGCATATCCAAAATGCTTTTTTGTTTTCATGACACAGACCCGAACCACGTCACCAATCAGTGCATCTTTCACAAAGAGAGTATACCCATCTTTTTTTCCAATTCCTTCTCCCTCTGTTCCCATATCAACAATCTCCAATGTCAGAATATCATTTTTCTGACAAACCATTGGTGTTACCTGATCTGCTTTCTTCTTCCCTGACATGCCGTTACCGTGCCTTTCTCTTGCTATTTTCTTTTCTTCAGATATCCTGAGCTCTGACGGATATTTGATTCCATATAACGGTTATATCCCAGCCATTCCATTGTCGGCTCAGCCTTATCATAAATTTCTGTAATCGTTTCCAGCTTTGCATCCATATTATCTGCAAATGCCAGTGCCAAAGCCTCTGCCATCGCCGGCTTCTTTGGAGAGCCATACTCCAGTTCCCCATGATGTGCCAGAATACAATGACGCAATTCTGCTGCTAAAGCCGGTGGAAATCCCGGAATTAACGCTGCCTCTTTGCCAATCAGTTCCGCACCCAAAAAGATGTGTCCCAAAAGCTGACCTTCATCTGTATAGTCATTTGCCGGAAACTCTGAAATCTCCCACATTTTTCCAATATCATGAAATAACGCTGCTGTTATCAGAAGATCACGATCTACAACCGGATATTGTGATGCAATATAATCACACATTTTCATCACTGCCAATGTGTGCTGCAAAAGTCCTCCTACAAAGCCATGATGAACCGACTTTGCAGCAGAATGCTGCTTAAATTCTTTCACAAATTCGGTATCCTGCACATAATATTTTTCTGCCAGCGTCTTTAGATGCGGTTCTTCTATTGTTGCAATCAATCCCTTTAATTCCTGATACATTTCCTCGCGATCATACTTAGAAGCCGGAATATATTCTGCCGGATCATATTCTCCCTCCTGCGCCTTACGGATACGATTTACATTGACCTGACGGCTTCCCTGAAAAGATGTCACCATGCCATCTGTCATAATAAAGTCCATAGAATCAAAATCATCAATTCCGTTATTCAATTCCCATACTTTCGCATCAATAATACCGGTTTTATCCTGTAGTAACAAAGAATAATATGTTTTACCAGCCTTTGTCTTTAATACCTGTTTTGACTTACACAAATAAATTCCATAAAACTTGTTACCTTCTTTATACTCCTGAATATATGTCATTGTTCTCCTCTTTCTGTCTAATCTGTCACAACATTGTATGTAGACTGATTTTTATTTATTATAATCTTATTTTCCATAACGCTTAAACGTTCAAAAGGTTATAGCTTTAATTTCATTACAGGAAACAAGAAGTTTTCTATAACGAAATAAATGCGAAACACTGACTGTTTCGCATTGACTTTTTATAAATTTAATACTTTTTCAATCGAAGCGATTACTTTTTGTGCTTCATATGGTTTCACGATAAAATCAAGTGCGCCTGCCGTCACTGCATCAACCACCTTTGCCTGATATCCCATTGACGAGCACATTATGATCTTTGCATTGTCATCATGCTCTTTAATCTTTTGTACTGCTGTGATTCCGTCCATCTCAGGCATCGTAATGTCCATGATCACCAGATCCGGCGACATCGCTTTATACATCCTGATTGCCTCTTCACCATTTGCCGCCTCTAAACATTCAAAATCATATTCCGATTCATCCAATATTTTTTTTAATGACATACGAATGAATGCCGCGTCATCTACTAAAAGTACCTTCATCATGTACCCTCCCTGTGCACTTTTCTATATTCTTACCTTTTTCTAAGACTCCCTCTATTGGAAAAAAGCCTTTCTCTCACATTCTGATAATCTATCATACCATATTTCCAATTTGCACACAAGTACCGCTTAT
Source organism: uncultured Lachnospiraceae bacterium (assembly GCA_934317005.1). Taxonomy (GTDB): domain Bacteria; phylum Bacillota; class Clostridia; order Lachnospirales; family Lachnospiraceae; genus Butyribacter. The sequence goes on along the minus strand of CAKREB010000019.1, from coordinate 58,010 downwards.
ACATATTTCGCTTCATAACATCTTCGTAACTTTTCCAATGCCTTCTTCTCAATCCGTGATACATATGACCGCGAGATACCATACATTTGTGCAATCTCACGCTGCGTCTTTTCCTGCATTCCATTTAGCCCATAACGCATGCGGATAATGTCCCTCTCCCGTTTATTTAACGCCTGATCCACATATTCTGTAAGGCACGCAATATGTTCTTCCCGCGTCACTCTTTCAACCACATCTTCATCCGTATACTCAATGACATCGATCAGGGTGATCTCATTTCCTTCCTTATCAGAACCTATCGTATCATATAAATATACATCCTTTGCTGTTTTTTTCTCAGAACGCAACATCATAAGCAGTTCATTTGCTATCCTCCCCCCAATGCATTTTTGATGCACTGAAGGGTTCAGTTTTTCCCAGGCGGTCATCCTCCACATCGTCATCATCATAATCTACGTTGGAAAAGTCTACCAGTTTCTCGGTTTCATTATCATCTTCTGTATTACCGGATGCAGCAGCAATTTCCGGATACCCGATTTCATCATCCCTGACACCAAACAGAATGACATGGGCATTGACACCATCCCAAACCACCTTACGCACGATGGTGCGAATGGCAGCACGTTTCTGTTCAACTGTCATTTCATCAATGCCATCCTTGAATATTGTCAATAACTGACGAAGCAAATCAAATTCAACATCACTAAGAGCGTGCTGTGAAGTCAGTCCTTCCAGTTCCTGAATACGCTGTTCAAGAGACTGGTATTCTCCATTCAACTGTTCAATTCGTTTGGTTACATGAGCCTTGGCAGGGCTATCACCCATATCTACAAGAGAGTCTACCAGAGAATTGATTTTCTTCTCGGTTTCTGCCTTTTCCTTTCTCATTTCATCAAGTCGCTGCTCATAGTCCATGCGATTGCCAGTATAGAATCTACGGCTCTGTTCCAACTGTGCAATGAAAGTATCCTTATCCTCCGCAAGCATTTTAATCTGCTCGACCACAGCCATATCCAATGTATTGCCATTGGCATTTTTGCTGTTGCACACAGAACGCTGGCTGCGTTCCTTCATTTTGCAAACATAGGTATAAATGACTTTTCCATCTGCTGTTTTTCGTTTGCTCATTTTCGGATACATCCGCTCACCGCAGTTGCAGAACAACAATCCTGTCAGAAGTGCTTCATTACTGCGTGGCTTTCTGAAGGATTTGGATTTATTGCGTTCCAAAGATTCTTGAATCTGTACCCACACTTTACCCGGAATCAGCCCCGGATGCTTACCAACAGATACAATCCATTCACTTGCAGGAAGGTACTTTGTTGCTCTGCCTTTTTCCTGATCGGTACGGTTGTATGCCATAATGCCATACTTGTTATCAAAAGCATCTTTGTCTGAAAACAAGTCTGTATCATGCTGAGTAAAGAATTGATACGCATCTTCATCTGCAATCATATAAACCGGATTCTGCAAAATAGCTTTGATGGAAAAACGAGTAAAGTAATTATTATTCTTTGTCTTAATTCCCTGTTTGATCAAAGCGGCTTCGGTCAATGTCAGAGAGTCTGTTTCAACATACAAGTCGTAAATCATTCTGACAATATCCGCTTCTTCCGGTATCAGTTTCAATTTGCATGCTTTCTTAGACTTTCCATCAATCGTAACACTCTTGACTACTTCGGAAGCATAACCAGTAGGGGTAGTACCGCCAAGCCAACGACCTGTCTTTGCCAGTTCGTGCATATTATCACGAATACGTTCTGCAATGGTTTCACGCTCCAACTGTGAAAAAACAGATGCGATATACATCATAGCTCGTCCCATAGGAGTGCTTGTATCGAACTGCTCTTTAATAGAAACAAAAGAAATATCCAGACGAGCCAGTTCCTCAATCAGACTGGCAAAGTCGCTGATATTACGGCTGATACGGTCAAGACGATAAACGATGATAGCCTTAAACTTTCGTTTCTTAGCAGCATCCATCATTTTCTTGAAGTCCGGACGATTCAGAGTCCCCCCGGAAAAGCCCTCATCTTCAAACACAGCCACTTTATCTACAGCTGCATCGCCAAAATGCACACGAATATATTCTTTACATAGCTCTACCTGATTGCCGATACTTTCACCTTTTCCGGTAAATTTAGACTTACGGGAATAGATAGCTATGATGTCATCATTTTTCCGCATTTCATACCCTCCTCACCTTGATATGTGATGTATCTTGCGGTATTATAACATAGCGTAGCGACAAAGTAAACAGATTGGATGTATTTCTATGAAGTCAATCTTTGAAGAAATGGGCGGAACCTACACGCTTGGCGAAGATGGAATGTATTATCCGGATTTGGAACTGCCGGTTGATGAAGAACCCCACTATGGAAAGTATGGTCGTATGCGTAAAGCCTACATAAAAGAGCATCGTCCTTGGCTGTACACAGAGCTTTTGTTCAGCGGGAAACTGGTATCTCACTTAAATAGCATTGATATATTGTTAAAAATGAAGGCCATCACGGTTCTCTATTTGAGAACCAGTGATGGCCTTCATCTTAATGCGGATTTAATGCCAAAGCTGGCACCCTAATGCCCATTTTATGGTTGAAATGCGATAATATAATTAAGAAAACAAACATTGGAGGTGTTGAGATGGGAAAACTGGAACGTAAATTATCCTCCTCACAGATAATCATTCTCGGCTTTGCCACTGTCATATTGTTGGGTGCGCTACTTCTGATGCTGCCGGTATCCAGTAAAAGCGGAGAGATTACACCGTTTCTGGATTGTCTTCTGACATCGACTTCGGCGGTTTGTGTGACCGGACTTGTGGTTTATGATACGGCGGCACATTGGACAGCGTTTGGGCAGGCAATCATTATTGTGTTAATTCAAATCGGCGGCATGGGCGTAATCACAGTAGCTGCTGCGATTACAATGGCAGCAGGAAAGAAAATCTCCTTGATGCAAAGAAGCACAATGCAGGATGCAATTTCCGCACCGCAGGTTGGCGGCATTGTCCGATTCACTGGTTTCATCTTGAAAGGCATCGTAATTATTGAGCTTTTGGGCGCAGCGATCATGGCTCCTGTGTTCATCGGGGATTACGGATTTGGTGAAGGTCTTTGGATGGCAGTATTTCACTCTATCTCAGCCTTCTGTAATGCCGGTTTTGACATTGTAAATGATGGTATTCTGTTTAATTCTTTGATGGGATATGCTGCGAATCCAATTATCAATCTGGCAATCATGCTACTGATTATCATCGGCGGACTTGGATTTTTGACTTGGAGAGATATTTGCACCAACGGCATCCACATAAAGCGATACCGTATGCAAAGCAAAGTTATCCTTACTGTTACCTTAGGATTGATACTGATTCCAACGGTCTACTTCTTCTTTTTCGAACTGGCACATCTTCCGTTTGCAGAGCGCTTTTGGGGAGCCTTGTTCCAAGCTGTTACGCCAAGAACAGCAGGCTTTAACACCGTGGACTTGAATGCAATGAGCGAAACTGGACAGATGATTACATCATTGTTGATGATCATCGGCGGTGCGCCCGGTTCTACGGCAGGAGGTATGAAAGTTACTACCTTTGCAGTAATGATATCTGTCGCAGCGGCAGTCTTTCAAAAACGTCAGAATGGTCGTTTCTTCGGGCGACGCATCGATGATGATACTGTAAAAAATGCGGCAACGGTGTTCTTTATGTATATTTCGTTATTTCTTCTTGGTGGCATGGCAATCAGTAAACTGGAAAATCTTCCGCTTGTAACTTGCCTGTATGAAAGTGCATCGGCGGTTGGCACAGTCGGTTTGACACTGGGTATCACACCGGAACTTGGAGCTATAAGCAAACTGATTCTGATTGCACAGATGTATATTGGCAGAGTTGGTGGGCTGACACTGATCTTCGCTACACTGCCGGCAACAAAAAACACATTATCAAAACTCCCTGTCGAGAAAATCTCGGTAGGTTAAGAACAAGGAGGTTCTGTTATGAAATCGGTATTATTGATCGGTCTTGGACGATTTGGCAAGTTTATTGCTATGAAGCTGCACACTATGGGACATCAGGTTATGGCAGTAGATACCAGTGAGGAACGTGTAAATGCGCTGCTTCCTTATGTTACCAATGCACAGATTGGAGACAGCACCAATGAAGAATTCCTTGCTTCTCTGGGTATTGGCAATTACGATTCCTGTATTGTTGCCATTGGAGATAACTTCCAAAACTCTTTGGAAACCGCTTATCTGCTGAAAGAATTAGGTGCTAAAAAGGTTATTGCCCGTGCATCTCGTGAGATACAGGAAAAGTTTCTGCTACGTAATGGCGCAGATGAAGTGGTCTACCCTGAAAAGCAGTTGGCTGCATGGACAGCGATCCGTTGTTCCTCTGATAATATCTTGGAGTACATTGAACTGGATAACGAATACGCTATTTTTGAATTGGAAATCCCACATGAGTGGAATGGAAAACCCATTGTACAGTTAGACATTCGTAAAAAGTTTGGCATCAACATCCTTGGTATCCGTGAGAACGGAAGATTAAACATGAGCATTACGCCGGATACCGTGCTTGATCGAAATAAATCGATTCTTGTGTTAGGACAGGAAAAAGCCGTCCACAAGTGCTTCCACATATAATCAATCCTTTTTTTAATCAGGTTAAGGAGGTGTTCTTGATGAAGGATCTATTTTTAATACTAATTCTGTTGGCAACTTTTGCATTTGGATACTATGTTGTTGTAAGATTCGGAGATTTCATTGAAGAAAACCAACGCCTAATCGCCGAAGGTAACCGAAATAGCCAATGCAAGATTCATATTGCAGCAGAAACCCCGATGCTGTTGAATTCCATTGCATCTGCATTAGAGAGCTGTTCTGAATCCGCTCCTCATATTGAGTTTTTTCTCAGTAGTGGACAAATCAATCGTCTCTTAGATAAACTGATAAATGAACGTATCGACATTCTTCTTCTGACAGATGACAGCGCAGAACCTTTGGGGCAACAATATGCTTCTGTTCTGATTCCATACGAAAAGACAGAGATGCTAGTAACCACGCTTGGTCTAACGGTTGAAAATCTGGATGAGGAAAAATGGATTCGTGTTGTTTGGAAAAAGAGTTTAAAATCAAAAAATCGTGACCGAGTAATTACAGCATTGGAAATGGAACATTGTAGACTAAAATACAGATATGCTGACTATTTAGACTGAACGTTCACATTTTTGAGGTGGAAATCAGGACTTTTGTATGGTAGAATCTATTACAAAATTGGAGGTGAGGATAATGAATAAACTAAATAACATTAACAGCAAGCAGGATCATATCCTCGCCTGTCTGTCGTCGGCACCGTCCAATGCAAAGATCATCCGTACCGCCGCAAGAATGGCAAAAGCCTTTGACAGTCAGTTTACAGCATTATTCGTTGAAACACCGGATTTTGCAGTGGCTACCGACGAAAACAAAAAGCGATTGGAGGAAAACCGCAAGCTGGCTGAACAGCTTGGAGCGACTATTGAAACGGTATATGGCGACGATATTCCGTACCAAATCGCAGAGTTTGCCCGCATCTCCGGTATTACTCGAATTGTTTTGGGCCAAAGCTCCGTTACCCAAAAGCATCTGTTTGGAAAGCCGACATTAACACAACTTCTATTGTCCTATGTACCAGAGCTGGATATTCATGTCATTCCAGATAAAGCAGCAGATACGACTTATCATCCCAAAAAGGCGAGGAAATACCATCACGAGCAAATCGTAAAAAATACTGTAAAGAGCGCTCTGATTCTGTTTGCGGCAACATTACTCAGTTTGTTGTTTCACGAGATAGGCTTTACCGATGCAAATATTATAATGGTGTATATTCTTGGTGTGTTGTTGACGTCTATTGCCACATCCCATCAGATATACAGCTTGATTTCATCCATAGCCAGTATATTTATCTTTAATTATCTGTTTACAGCACCTCGATTCTCGCTCGCAGCTTACGATACCGGTTATCCGGTAACATTCGTAGTTATGTTTTTAACGGCGTACATCACAGGTACATTTGCCATTCGATATAAAGAGCAGGCACGACAATCAGAGAAAATCGCCAAACGAACAAAGATACTTTTTGATACAGATCAGCTTTTGTCTAAGGCAGAAAACAAATTAGCCATTCTGCAAACTGCCGGACAGCAGATCAACAAGCTACTCGGACGAAGTATAGTCATTTTTGACCACGAAGGTGGACGATTATCTGAGCCGATACTTTTCATTTCGGATGAACAGCGATTTTACGATGAAGAAACAGAACTTGCGATTGCAGAGTGGGTTCTTCAGAACAATCATAATGCCGGAGCTACTACAAAGAACTTCCCGGATGCACAATATCTGTATTTTGCTGTTCGTGTCAATGAACGAATATATGGTGTCGTGGGAATTGATGCAATGGCAGGTGCTTTGGATGCATCAGAGCAGGGCATCCTTTTGTCTATTCTCGGTGAAACAGCGCTTGCACTGGAAAATGAGAAGAATATCAGGGAAAAAGAAGCTGCAGCAATTCTGGCAGAGAGTGAACAACTTAGAGCTAATCTGCTGCGAACTATCTCCCATGACTTACGCACTCCACTGACAACGATTTCCGGTAATGCAGGCAATCTTTTACACAACAGTCATAGCTTTGATGATGAAACCAAACAGCAGATTTATGCAGATATTTACGATGACTCCATGTGGTTGACCAACCTGGTGGAAAATCTTTTGTACTCTACTCGTATCGAAGAAGGTCGCATGATGCTAAAAACCTCTCCAGAGCTGGTTTCTGAAATCATCGAGGAAGCGATGCGGCATATCCGCCCTAATGCAAAAAAGCATTCCATCACTGTGAATGATGTGGATGATTTACTGATGGTACGGGTAGATGCAAAGTTGATCGTACAGGTCATCATCAATCTTACGGACAATGCACTGAAATACACACCTTCGGACACCTTAATTAGTATCAGTGCTGAATGCAAGAACGGGATGGCGGAAATCAAAATCGCTGACACCGGTAAGGGCATCAGCGACGTGGAAAAAGAAAAAATATTTGATAAATTTTACAGCGGCGAACATAAAATAGCGGATAATCGCCGCAGCCTTGGGCTGGGTCTGTACCTCTGCAAAGCTATTGTGGAGGCACATGGCGGATCAATCCATGTTACGGACAATTTACCGCATGGTTCTGTATTCCGTTTTACCCTTCCGCTGGAGGAGGTAATAATACATGAAGAAATTTCAAATCCTCGTTGTGGAGGATGATGCTCCGGTACGCAATCTGATAACCACAACATTAAGAGCACATGATTACCGCTTTATTGCATCAGGCACCGGTGAAGGAGCCGTGATGGAAGTAGCTTCTCATAATCCTGACATAATTTTACTGGATTTGGGACTACCAGACATTGATGGAGTGGAAGTAATACGCCGTGTCCGTAGCTGGTCAAACGTTCCAATCATTGTTATCAGCGCAAGAGCTGAGGATAATGATAAAATTGATGCACTGGATGCTGGTGCAGATGATTATTTAACAAAACCGTTCTCTGTTGAAGAATTACTGGCACGTCTGCGTGTTACCCAGCGTCGCCTTGCGCTGATGCAAAATGTGAGCAATGAACAGGCGGTCTATCAAAACGGTCCACTTCGAATTGACTATTCTGTGGGTTGTGCTTATCTGGGTGACAATGAGCTATCTCTGACTGCAATGGAATATAAGCTGCTGTGTTTACTTGCACGAAACACAGGCAAGGTATTGACACATCGTTTTATTTTACAAAATGTATGGGGAAGCAGTTGGGAGAATGACATTGGTTCTCTGCGTGTTTTTATGGCAACGCTGCGAAAAAAGCTGGAGAAAACCACTGGCGCTCCACAATACATCCAAACTCATATTGGCATTGGATATAGGATGCTGAAAGTGGAATAATGCTAAGAAACAGTTAAAAAATCTCTACTTACCCTTTGTTGATGGAGTTATTTGAGTTTCCCCATTTTTTGAAAACTGTCAAAGCCATCAAAAATAAAAATGCAAAAACAGCTCCATAATGTTATAATTAAATCACCACAAAATAAAAAAACAAAGGAGTGTTTTTGCATGATTAATTATAACAGATTGGGATATGAAATTAAACGGGATGTAACAAATTTTTCTAAAAAATTTCAAAAGGTTTGAAAAGACCACAATCTAAATTTGTTGTACAAATGCTTTACGGCATTTTAGCCGGGAACAAAGTTCATTTAAGCGAAATAGCACGTTCCTTAAACGAAAATATCTCCCTAAAAAAAACAATCGACAGATTATCAAGAAATCTTTTTGCATTCAAGGAAAAAGATCTTGTTATGGAAAATTATATTTCGGAAGTGAAAAAGCAGATAAATGAAAACCAGGCAGTGATTGTTATTGATAATTCTGATATTACAAAACCGTGCAGTCCGAAAATGGAAGCTATTTCTGATGTTCCCAAATTTATTTTTTATGCATTAGGATATGCCATTGAGCGTGTTCTTGCCAAAACACGCTCAGGCATAAAGGGATTCCTTTTGAAAAAAGAACAATCACAACAAATAACATTAGCAAAATACTTTAATATAGCCGGATTCGACTGACCATGAGTTTACATTGTTTATTTTTCAAGAATTTGCGGATCAAGGAGGAAGTCATAAATGTTCACAGTCAAAATACCATACTCATCGTAGTGTGACTGAACGATGTCTTTGGTAACAACGATTTTCTTAAAAGAATCATCAATCTTTCTGAACGGTCTGATTTCCTGAGTACGCTTCGCTTCATCTGGTAGTGAGTACGCAGACTGGATGTAGTATCTGGAAGAACCAAGATTGCATACAAAATCGACTTCAAGTTGTTTGCGGATAACCTTACCTTCCTGATCTCGTTCTGCAATCGGTATTACGCCCACATCCACACGATAGCCGCGCATACGAAGTTCGTTATAAATTACATTCTCCATAGAATGGGTCTGCTCGAACTGACGGAAATTGATTCTGGCATTGCGAAGTCCAAGATCGGAAAAATAATATTTCTTTGGAGTTTCGATATAGGCCTTTCCTTTAATGTCATATCTTTGTGCTGATTCAATCAGGAAAGAATCCTCAAAATAATTCAGATATTTCTTAATTGTAGCGGAAGTAATTCTGGATTTCTTTACCGTCTTGAAAGTATTCTTCAATTTTTCCGGATTAGTAAGTGAACCAATGGCAGAGGAAAGAATGTTCAAAAGATCTTCCAGTTCTCCGATGTTCTTCACTCGGTTACGTTTGGTAATATCTCGAAGATAAATCTCATCGAACAAATTCTGTAATACAACTGCCTTATCGTTTGCTTCCTCACGAAGAACAACCAGAGGGATGCCGCCATATAGCATATATTCAGATAATCCCATGTACTTATCACCATTGTAAACGGTCATAAACTCGGCAAAGCTCAGAGGATACATATGAACCTCGTCACCACGACCGGCAAACTCGGTGGCAATGTCTTTGGATAGGAGCTTTGCGTTACTTCCGGTCACAAATACATCCATATTTTCTTTGCGCAGATAACCATTCAGAACAGCTTCAAAGCAATCCAACATCTGAATTTCATCAAGAAGCAGATAATACATTCCATTGCCTACGACTTTGGAACGGATATATGCCATGAACTTTTCGGGGTCAACACCACGCTTTTCCGTTTCAATCTGAATCAGGCTTTCACCAATGAGATAAAGATCATCTGCTGAATCAAAGGCAAAACGGATAATATGGTCAACATCAACTCCGCTTTCCAATAAATGATAATAAAACAGGTTGTTCAGCAAATAAGACTTACCACATCTGCGAATACCGGTAATGATTTTAATGAGTCCGTTGTTTTTCCTTTTTATCAATTTATCCAAATAAAAATCTCTGCGAATCTCCATCTCAAAGCCTCCTTGCGAAAGATTTTTGCAACTTGTTGCACTTTTCTATTCTATTATATCCAGATAGCTTTCATAAATCAATATATCAGCCACTTTTTAAAATGGATTTTTGTTACTTGTTACATTTTTCTATTCTACAATCATATTATATGCTTTAGTGACAATAATTATCCTCAATTCATTTTTTCTCTAACAATTGTTGTGCCAAATACACTCCTGCCTGTGCATATGTCCCAAGAAGCTCCTGTTTCTTTACTTCAATCATATCCGGTTCAAACTCAAATACTGTTTCATAGATTTCCACGGCTTTCTTGAAATGTGTAGTCGCCTGCTGAATGTCACCGATGGTTAGACAGATACCGCCCATAGCTTCCTGCACACTGGCATAGTCCATCGTTTTATCGGAATTGTATTCCTGAATGACACGGCAGAGCTTTTTCAGGGCAGACAGCTCATTCAAAACCAACTCCATATCCCGTCCACAGAAATAGCGGCATGGAGCCGGAGCTTTCACACCGAAAATGAAGTCTTTCAGGGCAGGAGAAAGAGAACCGGCTGCTAAAAGATTTTTGGTATTTGCATCACGCTTCCTGAATTCACGCTCAATGAATCTTTGACAGATTCTTGATAAGATGATACCACGAAAGAAGTTCCACAGTACCCCAACAATATTACAGCAGAAAACGCCATTTTTTGAAGTAGGAAAGCAAGTGTTATAAGTTAGGTATAGCGGACAACTTCTCTCTCATAGACTGAAATACCGAGGGAGGTGCGTGGTATCGCAAGAAAGAGTGCTTCAATCAATGTAATTGTCCATTATCCAAAAACTGAAGAAGGAAAGCGTGAACTGGCAGAGCGTGTTGCCAGTGTCCACGCAGATATGGTCAATCAGCATATCAAAAAAATGAATTGTCCTTCCGACCAGAAGGTACAGCTACTGGATGCGGTTATCAAATCCACATCTATAGAGAAAGCAGGTGAACAAACTCCTTAAAGTTTGAACACCTGCTTTTTCTATGCCTTGATCATATTTTTGAAGTATTTCTCCCAGGAATTGATATTCATCCGCTTCTGGTCAGCTTCCCATGTCCGGAGCAGATTGGGGGCAACCCCTATGAGTCTTGCGAAGGGCTTTTTCTGCAAGCCAAGACTCTCTCGATATTCCCGTATCAATTTTCCTTGCCCTTGGTATAGGAAGCGATTGTAATCGCCCAATAGGTCGTCTACCGGAACCTGATAGAGTGCTGCAAGCTTGTCCACGATTTCTTTCGGATAGTGGTCAACATATCCTACCTCAAAGTCTATGTAATGCCCTCTGGTTATTATGGATATACATGGGTGCATATCTCACATAGCCGTCTGAAGTGGAACAAAGGATGTAGATGTTCTCGGAAACTTGTGCCAGAATGCGCCATTTGGGTTCTTTTTTACTCTGAGGGGATTGATTTAGAACCATAAACGCATCTGTGAGAGGATAGCATTATCAATGCACCTTGCTACATATGTCGCCAGCCGAATGTTTTTCGTATGGTCAAATGTGTCAATCCCCTTAATCAACCCAATCGTTCCAATGGATATCAGATCATCCATGTCTTTATCTCCCACATTATACTTTTTCGCTATATATGCTACCAGACGCAAATTTCTTTCAATCAGACAATTTCTTGCACGAAAATCACCTGCTCGACATTTTTCTATGCACTCTTTCTCTTCTTTTGCACTCAAAGGTTTTGGAAAAGATTGCACTTCTGACACCTCAAAATGATATCCTTATATCCTATGCACCACCTTGCCTGTCCGTGCTTTTCCCAAAAATTCTATTTATCAGACGCCGCCATCGCATACTCTGCTGCCTTTACGGCATCCTCTAGCGTTTCTGTAGCCGCCAAAAATCCATTTGGATGGCAGAAGCGCAGACTGGTAATACCGCTCATCTCCTGCAGCCTATCTGCCTCTGCACCATACCATTCCTTTGGAAATGCGCAGACTAACGTATTGTCCTCATCACTTACGGTAACTCCCTGAATGCTGTATCCTCCACGATTAGACGGATACACCACAAACTGATACGAGCTGCCGATGACTTCGCGCTTCCATGGAGCAAATGTAGAAAGCACAAGTACTTTTCCATCGCCCTCTTCCATAGCTTTCTTTACAATGGCACTGGCACGTTTCAAGCCCTCTACCGAACGGAAATGATTTCTAAGTACAATCTCTGCCAGATCCACTGCTTTCCAAAAGCAGTCATCATACGGCTCATCCGAATCCCATCCCGGATTAAACTCATCGATAATCTTTGCCAGCGTGTTGGAACAGCCTGTATTATCCGATTCATCCAGTGGTTGAATAAAATGTTCATCAAAACGCTGTGCTTCCTCTTCGCCGACAAATGCTGCACCATACGTTCTCCAGATCAATCCAAATGCAGCATACGGGCATCCGTTTTCACGATATTCCTTGTCCTGTTGATGATGATCAAATGCGCCACGACCAATATCGTAAACAATCCCATCATAGTTCTCCGGCACTTCAAAACCGCGTTCTATCTGAATATCCGGATTCAAAATGCGTAAAAACGCTGTTGCAAATACATCATCCGAATGAAACTTTGCCCCATGTGTAAATCCCTTCTGTGGAATTTCTCCATTTCTATAATCTTTCATAAATCTAATCCTCATTTCTATAGCATCTATCACAAAACTGCAAAACAAATCCGGAATCCCACTGCAAATCTCTTAATCTGCAGGCAGAATTCCGGACTTCGTTTATTCTTTACACAAGCAACAAACCAAAACGCAGGCTCACTTTCTTTGATTTTATAAGAAATTGCCCATATACCGCGCTGTCATTGCCCTTTTTATATCATTACATCATCTTTTCAAGGTTTTCGCGAATTGCTTTAATAAACTGTTCGCTATTTAACACGGTTACATCCTTAAGACTTGTGATCAGTGCCAGATCCTTTGTCATCTTTCCGGACTCGATCGTACCGAGTGTTGCCTTTTCCAGCTTATCTGCAAATGCACCAAGCTCCGGAAGATTATCTAACTCGCCACGCTTACGCAACGCACCTGTCCATGCAAAGATCGTAGCTACAGAGTTTGTAGATGTTTCTTCGCCCTTTAAGTGCTTATAATAATGTCTTTGTACGGTTCCATGCGCAGCTTCGTATTCATATACACCGCTTGGAGATACTAATACAGATGTCATCATAGCAAGAGAGCCACACGCAGAAGATACCATATCACTCATAACATCTCCATCGTAGTTCTTACATGCCCAGATAAAGCCGCCCTTTGCTTTCATAACACGCGCTACTGCATCATCGATCAATGTATAGAAATACTCAATACCTGCTGCATCAAACTTCTCTTTATATTCTTTATCAAAGATATCCTGGAAAATATCCTTAAAGTTATGATCATAAACCTTGGAAATCGTATCCTTTGTTGCAAACCATACATCCTGCTTCGTATCCAATGCATAGTTAAAGCATGCTCTGGCAAAGCTTGCAATAGACTTGTCAATGTTGTGGATTCCCTGAATGATTCCCGGACTTGTAAACTCATGAATCGTCTGGCGGATCTCCGTGCCATCCTCTGCTGTAAATACAAGCTCAGCCTTACCTGCACCCGGAACCTTGATCTCTGTATTCTTATATACATCACCATATGCATGTCTTGCTAAGGTAATCGGCTTTTCCCAGTTCTTTACACATGGCTCGATTCCCTTTACCTGAATTGGTGCGCGGAAAACAGTACCATCTAAAGCCGCACGGATTGTTCCGTTTGGAGATTTCCACATTTCTTTTAAGTTATATTCTGTCATTCTTGCCGCATTTGGTGTAATCGTTGCACACTTTACAGCAACACCATATTTTTTAGTTGCTTCTGCAGAATCAATCGTAACCTGATCGTTTGTTTCATTACGATATTCCAATCCCAAGTCATAATATTCTGTCTTCAGATCAATAAAAGGAAGAAGAAGCTCATCCTTGATCATCTTCCACAGAATACGTGTCATTTCATCGCCGTCCATCTCAACCAATGGTGTTGTCATCTGAATCTTAGCCATTTTATGTCCTCCATTTCTATGTGCCTGTGTCAACGCTAACACCCTTGCGTTACCGTCAATCCATATTATGCAAAAACTTTATTCATCATATCACAATTCGATTGATTTGTGAACTACTTTGCCGTAAAATAGCATTAGGTCCGCGCGCACCTGACACAAACCCGTTATATACAAAAACGTGCGCAGAAATGAGGTTTTTTATGACACAGGAAGAATCTATGAAAGATTACGAAAAGGACTTAGAAAATTCTTTTCAGATTTTAAAAGAAGGAGATATTTTAGATGTAACCATCATCGGCATCTCAGATACCGAAGTTACCGTCGACCTAAACTACTATACAGAAGGGATCATTCCTTTAGAAGAATGCAGCAACGATCCTGCTTTTTCCATCAAAAATGATCTTGATATCGGTGATACCGTTAAAGCAATGGTAATCGACTCCGAAAACGCAAGCGGCAACGTACTTCTCTCACTCAAAGCAGCTAATGATGTTCTCATTTGGGATGAATTAAAAGAAGACTACGATGATGGCACTGTTTTTACCGTCAAGATCACCGAAGCAGTCCCTTCCGGCGTAGTCTGCTATGTCAAGGGAATACGGGCATTTATTCCGGCTTCACAGCTTGCTTTGGAATATGTCGAGGACACGGAAAGTTATGTTGGTATGAAAATTGATGCTGTTATCATCACCGTAGAACCGTCAGAAAAAAGACTGGTTCTCTCTGCCAAAATGATTGCACGTGAACGTGCCGTTGCCGAAAAGAGTAAGCAGATTGGACGTTTACAGGAAAATGATATCGTGGAAGGTACGATTGAGAGAATCGAATCCTACGGCGTGTTCATTGAGATTGGCGAAGGACTTACCGGCTTATGCCACATTTCACAGATTACCAACAAGTTTATCAAATCGCCAAAAGAAGTTGTAAAATTACACGAAAAAGTCAAGGCTAAAATCCTAAAGATTGAAGGAGATCGCATTTCTTTAAGTATCAAAGCCTTAAAAGAGGATGAACCTGATTCCGAAGAAGAAGCTTATGAAATTCCGGAAGAGTACCGCACAGATTCTGAGGATACTACAGATGAAAGTCCATTTGCAAAGCTCCTTCAAGGAATCAAATTATAATAACTTACTGTCTTCTGGCAGAGCATCCGCTGCAGCCACTGCAGCCCGGTTCTGCCAGATTTCCTGACATATGCTCATACATAGATGAGAGAACACATACCGCCTGTGAAGAGATTCCTTCTCCACTCCCGGTAAAACCAAGCCCCTCTTCCGTTGTGGCTTTGACATTTACCTGATCTTTTTCTATGCCAAGCGTTTCTGCTATATTTTCGACCATCTGATCGATATAGTCACGCATCTTTGGCTTCTGCGCAATGATTGTCGCATCTATGTTTTCTATCAGATAGCATTTTTCTTCCAGCATATCTCCAACCTTTCGCAACAGTTCTATACTGGAAACCCCGCGATACGCCTCGTCCGTATCCGGAAAATGTTTTCCAATATCACCTAACGCAGCCGCCCCAAGCAGTGCATCCATGATCGCATGCAGCAGGACATCCGCATCGGAATGTCCAAGCAATCCCTTTTCATAAGGAATCTTCACGCCACCCATGATCAGGTTGCGCCCCGAAACAAGCTTATGCACATCATAACCCATTCCAACTCTCATTATCCACCTCATTTCTATGCTGTACTACTGACTTTAAGCATAACAGCATCTTCTTATTTTAACCGAAAATTTTCTGCAAAGAACGAGCAAAGCAGGCAGGCAAAAAAGTTTCTGATAAAACAAAAAGCCCTGAAACAAACCTACGGTTCGTCCCAAGACTCTCATAAGTAGCGGAAAAGGGATTTGAACCCATGACACTACGGGTATGAACCGTATGCTCTAGCCAACTGAGCTATTCCGCCATATTATCTGAATCGCATAAAAGGAAATCATGGGACCTACAGGGCTCGAACCTGTGACCCTCTGCTTGTAAGGCAGATGCTCTCCCAGCTGAGCTAAGATCCCGTCTCGCTTCACGCGACTTGTTTAATATAGCAAACTTGTAATAGTTTGTCAACACTTTTTTTCATTTTTTTGCTTTTTTTTGCTTTTATCTTTTAACAGTCAACATCCCTACATTCTTTCCTTTCCAAAAAGCTTTCACAACACACATTATAATGTAAGAAAATGTCTGTGAAATAGCATTGATTTTTTCCAAAAATCTTCTATAATGATTTAGGTATGTATTGTAGAAAATACAAAAGAAGCTTTTTTACTTTTTCATACACAGGTTCTTGTCTGCGTGCACCTGACACCAGCCTGCTTTGTGCAAATAATGTGCACAGAAATGAGGATTATCTATGAATAAACGAGCAGTTAATATTAGCAGCCTTGTTATCTTACTAGCACTTCTCTCATTAATTTTAGAGATTTGTCTATATTATTTTATTCCGCAGCACTTTGTTTCCGTTATTATTGCCGGTATCATTTCATTGGCATTAACGCACTTCTTTTTGGAAACATCGTTAGATTACGATTACTGTTTTCTGCATGCTGCACTTATGACGATCACCTCTTTAGCATTCTGTATCGTTGTATATTTAATGCAGCCTAATATATGGATTCAGTACGACTACTCTTTATTAGCATTGATCATAGTGAACTGGTTTATTCCATTTGCATACTGCTTTATCCGCGACTTTTTTGACCGTGGGCCACGTTTTGCAGATTACCTTTTCTTTTTTCATGGAATGAGTATTCTGTTTTTGTTAGTTTATCTGATTGCCGTTATCAAACAGTTTTTTGTCACGCCGCTTTTGCCACCGTATGAAACACTGACTTTTGGCGCCCATAACTTCGTTCCATTTATGGCAACAGGAAGCTTTATCGAGGTTGCCTTAACCAGCGGCAAAGGCTTAGAGCGTATCATTATATATATTATAGAATTGATCGTTATGGCAATTCCTTTTGGATTTTATGCCAAAGTATATTGCAGAAACTTTCCGTTTTTAGGAAGACTTGCCGTATATCTTCTGGTTCCGTTTTTCTTAGAACTGATCCAATATATAACCGGTATCGGCCGCGCAGATATTGATGATTATACACTTGCTCTGATCGGTACAGTAATCGGTATTATCATCTACCATATCATTTACCGTATCTCCTATGAAACCCACAAGCGTGATTTCTTAGAAGACCGCACCGTTACCAAAAACCTGCTGTTTCATTTTTAACAGATGACAATGCACAAAACAGGTGGCAGGCAGCAGTTTCCCCATAAGAAGCTGCTGCCTGCCACCTGTTTTTTAATACTTCCGATACTCATTAATATCATGTACCAATATTTTAATTCCCTTTATATAAGAATCAAACACTCCCTGTTCTTTAAATGCCATCAAAACCATACCAACCGGTATTCCCACGATCAGTCCCAGCATTCCGATCAGCCGATACCCGATAAACATAGAAACCAATGTTGCAAACGGACTCATTCCAATACTGTCGCCAACCAGCTTCGGCTCCAGCAGACGGTGCGCCAGCAGACAGATGACATAAGCAATCACCAAAATGACCACATGCATATATTCTCCCGTGATCACACAATAAATTGCCCACGGTGTAATAATGATACCCGTTCCCAAAAATGGCAGAAAATCTAAAAACGCTGTGATCAGTGCCAGGAGAGCAGCATATTTCACCTGCATGAGTCCACCAAAGATAATCCATAGAATAATGAAAACAACGATCATAATCTTAAAGCATGCCTTAATATATCCTGCCAGTGCCCTAAAGCATGCGTCCATTGCCATATTCCAAAAGTCCTTAACTCCCTGCGGCGTATGTTCCTTTACCGTTTCCTTGATCCAATCACGCTTTGTAACAAAAAAGTAGGATAACATCAGTGTCAAAATAGATAGCACAAACATATCAATCACAGAACTCGCAAAAGATCCTACTGCCGAGAGAGAAGAGTCTTTTAATGAACTCAGAAACGAAAGAATAATGTCATTAAGCTTATCGTTATTTTTGTCCAAGAACTCCTGCAGATTGCCCGGAATAAACTGAAAATGTGTATGCAGTCTGTCTAATGCCTGCTGCAAGTTTACAATGATCTGTTGATAAATATCCGGCAGATCCTCCACCAGAGAAAGCACCTGCCCGATCGTTACCCGAAGCAGTAAATATAAAAGTCCGCCTACTAAAAGCAACACAAAGATAATAACAATGACAGAACCATGCTTTCGCATGATCTTAATCCTTTTTTCCAAAAACACCACCATAGGATTGGCAATGGATGCGATCACCCACGCAATAATAAGCGGCATAAAAAATCCGATCAGCTTCGGTACACAAAGTACCAGAAAAAGAATCAGCAGGGTAGTAACCAGTAAATTAACCCATATCCTCTTATGCAGTTCTTTTTGTTCATCATTCCCCATATATCCCTTTCTCCTTCCCTGTAACAATTTATGGAAACCGCACTTAACCATTCTCTTTGTTACGACAAATCAACTAATAATTTCACTATAGCACAGTCTTTTATGACAGACAATAAACAGAATCTTAATTTTTCACTACTTTTGACAGTATGATTTTCTAAAACATATATCCTTATTTCACATTATTTTCATAATTTCTCCACATTCTTTCCAAAATTTTGCCACGGTATTCCTATATAGTGTATACTGCAAGGAAAACACTACCATCCTATTTCCTGAGGAAACAGGATTACCATATTACAGAAATGAGGATTGCTATGATAAAAAAACTGAGTCATATCACACTGGGACTGTTTTTAACGGGTTCTATGATAATTTCATCTGCCAACACACCAGCACCGGCAGAAGCTTCTACAGATAATACAGATATTGCTTCTCACTTTGAAACGATCACAAGAGAATATACAGATAGCGACGGAAGTCTTCTGCATTATCATTATGTAGACGATAATGGAAATACCGTCAGTACAGAAAATACCGGTTCCAATCGTAGAAAAAAAGCTTCCAGCCTTCCTACATCTTATGATCTGAGAGATAGAAATATCATCACTTCCATCAAGGATCAGGGAGTTTCCGGAAGCTGCTGGGCTTTTGCCGCGACAAAATCACTGGAATCTTATCTTTTGCTGAAAGAACCGGATACTGCACAGAATATTGATCTCTCGGAAAGTCATTTGAGCTGGTATACTTACCACCCATCTACAGATAAAAACGATGTTTTGTATAATGAAGGGGCTGTTTTCGACGGTCTTTTCACTTCGAGCAGTGATGCTGCCTACAGCGAAGGCGGCTCTTCCATTCTGGCAGCCTTTACTTTAGCGCGCTGGTCCGGAGCCGTTACTGAAGCAACCGCTCCATTTAACGCATCAACGGAAGCTTCCATGAAATCTATGGCAGCGAGTATGACTAAAAATAACGCTGCGCTGCATTATTCTTCTGATTATAAGCTGACTGACGCGATCTGTTATGATGACGCCACAACCGACCAGATCAAGCAGGCGCTGATCGATAACGGTGCCATGAGTGTTGCTTTCTACTATAACAGCCGCTATAACCACTCTACTGCATCACATGGACTGAATTACTATCAGACCACCATCACAAGCGACAAAGCAGAGGATTTCGCTAACCATTGTGTCACGATCATCGGTTGGGACGACAACTATTCCAGAAATAATTTTGGAAGTGCTAAACCCGCTTCGGACGGAGCATGGCTGATTGCAAACAGCTATGGTTCTGATTTTGGCGATCAGGGATACTTCTGGCTATCTTACGAAGAACCTTCTCTGACAGAATATTATTCCTTCCATGCCGTTCCTGCTGCTACATATGATAACAATTATCAGTACGATGCATATGGCTGGGGAACCGCCATTACAGACAGCACATCAGACCACACGATAGCTGCCAACATCTTTACTGCAAACAAAGATTTCACACAGACCCTGAAAGCAGTAGGACTCTATGCCGTTACCGATAACCAGCCATATACCGTAAGCATCTATCGCAATGTAACCGCCGGAAAACCAACAAGCGGCACGCTCGCTGCCACTGTTTCCGGAACAATGGAATTTCAGGGATATCATACCGTTTCTCTTCCTGAAAATATTTCTCTCAATGCCGGTGAACGCTTTTCCGTTGTTGTTTCCTATGAAAACAAAGACAATAGTGGATATATGCCATTGGAAGGAGAAAGCGTCTATGATCCGGACTGCACGATCACATATACTTCTCATGCCGGCGAAAGCTATTTGTATACACAGGAGGACAATAACACTTACCAGTGGTACGACATCAGCCAGAATGGTTCCCGCAATATTGCAAATAATGTTTGTATCAAAGCATTTACTACAAATGAATCTGCCGTAAAGAAAAGCGGTACCGTTTCTCTTTCTAAAACCACGCTTACGCTTGGAAAAGGAGAAAGCTATACAGCAAAAGCCACTATAAAAAATGCCGGAACCGATTCTATAACATGGTCTAGCAGCAATACCTCTGTAGCCACTGTAAATAATAATGGAAAGATTACCACACACGCAGTCGGAAAAGCCACGATTCAGGCATCCCTTCCTTCCGGAAGCAGCGCAACACTCTCTGTCACAGTAAAAAAAGCCCCGGCCGCTGTCAGTGTATCTCCTTCCAAAAAATCAATAAAAAAAGGAAAAACATTCCAAATTAAGATACTACTTCCAGTAAACAGTGCAAGTCAGAAGATCACTTACACTTCATCAAATGCCAAAGTAGCAAAGGTAAATTCTTCCGGAAAGGTTACTGCTCTTAAAAAAGGAACGGCAACGATCACCGTTAAAACCTTCAATCAGAAAAAAGCGAAATTAAAAGTCACTGTCACCAAATAGGCTTTTGATTTTCCCCTCCCAAAAAAGGAAAGAGGCAAAACGCATCTGGTTTTGCCTCTTTCCTTTTTATCATTATTTATCCTGCATCGCCTGAAGCGATGCAAAAAACTCCGGACACATATCCAGCAATGTGCTTTCCTGCTTCTCCGGTCGAAACAGATCTAACACCGGCTTCATCACCCTTTCAAACTCTTCCTTATTTTTTGACAAACGCAGGATTTCTGCTGTATTTACCGCATCTGCAAGCGCCGTATGCGCTGCACCGGTAAATTCATAATCCGCTGATGCAACAGCCTGCTTTAATTTTATTTTTTTCTGAATACCGAGCAGACGACTGTATTCTTCCTGAAAATCGTTCCAGTTTGCTTTCATCTTCGCAAGAATAGGGCCTTTATACTCTTTAAAATCTGATTCATTTTGAAACTGACGAATATCTGACAGGCTCCATGAATAATACTTTGTCTTTTCCTTACCGATCCATACAGCAAAATCATCCATAGCCTGCGCAAATTTAGGTGCTCCTATCAATTTATCATCTGTAATACCGGTCAGCTCGATAATCCTTTCATCCATCTTTCCAAAATCCGGCGAAACATAAGTCTGATATGTATCTAATATCTCAAATTTCTGATCCATCTTTACCGCACCGATTTCAATCAATTCACTCGACAAGCGATAAGGATCTCTAAATTGCTTTTCTATCTTATTCATTTCCAGATCAATTACAATATGATTCACTGATGCACTTCCTTCCGCCACATAATTGATTTAACACCACTTCAAACCCGCAAATTCACTCCTTTAGAGCTTTTTTCTTGCTTTTCAAGCTTAATCTGCCCGTTAATGGCGCAGGAAAAGGAATTGTCTGCTTCCTTTCCACTTGCGCTCATTATATCATAAATCCCATTGCTTTGCATCTGCCTTCCTCCAACAATTTTGCGACTTTAAATTCCCCATTTATGTCTGCTTCATCCTATGCCGCACATCTCATACCTAACATTTTGAACACAAAACCTGCAAAAAACTCTCCTTGCCGCAAAATGCCATACAAAATAATCACTTTTTATTAAAAATGCACGAAAACACTTCCACACTACTGGTATAATTCCCACACGACAAACCTTTCTTGGATCGTATCTTTTTACTTTCTTTGGGCATTGTGACTGATATTTTCCAAAAAGCACGCCAATTTTGTGCTATTTTTTCTCCACCAAATATACGAAATCAGTCATAAAATTGACGAAATCGTAAAAAAATGCTAAACTAAACAAGCAGTTATAGCAGCTATCTGAATGGTTCAGATAGTTTTTCAGAAAGGTATAGGTGAAACATGAGTCAATCGGATATTAGAAAAGTAAAATCATCAGTAGATAAAAACATCGGTAATAAGGTCAAGATCCGCGCTAACCGTGGCAGACATAAGATTGATGTTACTGAAGGTGTTATCAGCGAAACATATCCAAGTATCTTTCTTGTAGAAGTTATCAACAAATTAGATGACTCAACACAGAAAATTTCATTTAGTTACACGGATGTCCTTACAAATGATGTTCAGATGCAATTAATCTAGGATAAGAAACAAAAACACTCATACAATAATTGTATGCTGAGAGAATGCTGATGCATTCTCTCTTTTCATGTGATAAGAACTTATCACTTCTAAAATTTCATAGTTACGGTTGTTCCCAATCCCTTTTTCGTAGAAATCTTTAATTTTCCGCCAAGTTCAAGCACATTATGATTGATCACATCCATGCCCACACCGCGTCCGGAATACTCGCCAACGGTATCACTGGTCGTTACACCATTTAGCAAAATTAAGTTCAAAATTTCTTTTTCGGTATATTCTTCCGGTGCCTTTGTTAACAAATGATCTTTCTGTGCTTTTTCTAAAATTTTCTGTGTATCAATTCCCGCGCCGTCATCTTTCACGCTGACACGAAGCCTTCCATCTTCTATAGCAAAACGCAGTCGTATCAACCCCATCGGTGACTTTCCAAAGCGTTCCCTGATTTCCATCGTTTCGATACCATGATCAACCGCATTTCGGATAATATGTGTCAATGCCCCTGAGATTTTTTCTCTCTGCTCCCGATTTACTAATGTTTCCTCGCCCTTTACCAGAAGCTTCACCGGTTTTTTCAACTTATCAGACATCTCTTCCACCAAAATCTCCATCTTCTTGGCAACCGGCACAAAATTCGTATTGGCCAATTCCTGTCGCACACTCTCCAAATCCTTTTGAATCGTGATCAACTTATCAAGCTGGTATTCTGTGATAACCTTTTTTTCCTCTGACGCAGAAGAATACTGAATTTTTCCTGTGATACGCAGCAGCTCTCTTGATGCCTGACAAATTCTTTCCCGTGCTTCATCCGAAATAACATACCGCTTTCTTGATACTTTTTCTACAGTCTTAGAATCTTCCTGTTGCACCAAAGCCTCTTCTTTTTTTATTTCCTGACCTGCACCCGGAATATAAAACACCTGCTTTTGCGGCTTTGAAATCTCTTTCTGATACTGCTCTCTTTCGTCTTTCTTCATCTTTACGGTACATTCTGCTGTCAGCTTCTGAATAGCATCTTCTAACGCTTTTCCGGAACCATCCGGAAAAATCCCCTTTGACAATTTGTCCGTTTCATCCTCAAAGAAATCCAGATACTCTTCTACCAAAGCTGCAAAACGATCGGCATCCTCCACTTCCTTGTGTGGTCCCCGAAAACAATGCAACAGGCTTTCCAAAGCTTTGCTAACGTCTGCCATGTCTTCATACAACATCATTGCAGAATCTGCCTTTAACGTATGTACCCCACGGAAGAGTTCCTGAACAACCTCCTGGCCATATCCGCCATTTTCCGTTCGGATCAAAAGACTTCTTCTCATATTCTGCAAAATATGATTGCTCTCATCATAAAAGATTTCTGTCATAGAATCCACGACAATCCCTCCTTCTTATCCACAATTGTTACAGGTTTTCAATTGCTTCTGTACCATTTCAAACACTTCCATGATCGAAGGATCAAACTGCTGTCCATTCTCACGTCGCATGATTGCCAGACTTTCTTCCATGCTATATGCCTTGCGGTAACAGCGATCTCTGTTTAACACATCATAACAGTCAATGACTTTAACAATCCTTGCCGAAAGAGGAATTTCCTCACCGGCAAGACCACGCGGGTAGCCGCTTCCATCCCAATTTTCATGATGGTAACGTGCAATCTCTATCGCCATCTTCATAAAATCATTTTTCGAACCATTATAATAAATCTCTTCTAACTGCTTTGCCCCAAGCTCCGGATGTGTCTTGATGATTTCCCACTCCTCCGGTGTCAGCTCATCTTTTTTGAACTGAATGGAATCATGGATTGCCATAAAACCAATATCATGTAACTGCGATGCCAACTCAATCTCATCCACAAACGATGAAGAAATCTGCTTTTCAAACTTTGGAGAAAGCTGAAGACTTAATGCTAACAGCCTGCAGTTTGTACCAAGCATCGTCAAATGGCTTCCGGATTCGTCTCCACCCTTCGCCTCTACAACATTCGCAAGTGCTTTTAAGATGTTCTTCTGCTCTTCTGTCGCCAGACGAAGCTGATCGTTTAACATCTTATATAAGCGCCTGTTATATGACTCTAACTCCTGCTGCATTCTATAAATCTTTAAATGCGTATTTAAACGCACACTCATTTCCTCTTTTTCAAACGGCTTTGAAATATAATCGACTGCTCCCAAGCGAAATCCCTTTACCTTGTCTTCTACGGAATCCAATGCAGAAATAAAAATAATCGGAATATCCTTTGTCCTGACATCTTTTTTTAACATGGTACAATATTCAAAGCCTGTAATATCCGGCATAGAAATATCAAGCAAGATTAAGTGAGGCATCTTCTTTATGATAGCCTCCTGCGCTTGTTTTACACTTACAACAGGTCTTGGTATGTAACCCAGTTCTTTGATCATGTCCGACAAAAGAATCAGATTAGCCGGTACATCATCTACTATTAAAATGTTCGGCTGTTCATTGAGCGTCACATTATTACTCAATATTTCCACCTCTTTTCCAATATTCTTCTCTTTTCACTCTATCCTATAAAGGTTCTATTCCCCGCTATGCTCTGTTTTCCATGCATCAATAGCATCCTTTAATACTTCAAACTCTTTAATCGCGTTCTCGTGATCTTCCTTTCGCAATGTCATTTGCAAACGAAACGCTTTTCGTTTCAGATTCATCGTATCTTCTGCCACTAACTGTTTGATGCTCTCTGTAAATGTGCCTGCCCTTTCCCAGTTTTTCATTTCAATACATAAAACGAGTTTTTCCATATTCGCATCAATTTCACGGAGATTTTCCTCAGAACCGAGATGGAAAATTTCTCCGACATCCTCTATGATATCTTCTTCACTTCCCAGTGGAAATGAAAAGTTTCTTGCTGATTCTGTTTCTTCCTGCTGCGCTTTCTTTAAGCGCACAGAAAAGGAAAATGTACTGCCCTTTCCCTTCTCGCTTTCCACATTGACATCGCCACCCATCATTTCTACCAGACTCTTTACAATACTAAGTCCCAGACCTGTTCCACCATATTTTCTTGTAATGGAAGCATCTACCTGTGAAAAACTCTTAAATAACTTTTCTTTTTCTTCTTCTGAAATGCCAATGCCGGAATCTGCCACCATAAAAAACAGTTCCATCTCATCAGCAATGTCCATACTCTTTACAACACTAAGTACAATCTGCCCTACCGATGTAAATTTAATCGCATTTGACAGCAGATTATTTAATATCTGTGTCAAGCGAAGCTCATCCCCGATCATCTTGTGAGGTATATCATCTGAAATATTACAGATCAGACGCAGTCCCTTCGCTTCTATTGCCGGCTGGTTTGTCTTAACCAGCTTATTCATCATCTCATCGAATGAAAATTCTCTATTTTCTATCGTAAATTTATTTGATTGCAGTTTTGAAAAATCAAGAATATTATTGATAATCTTAATCATATTTTTACAGCAGTGATCGATCAGTTCTACCGTTTCCTTCTGACTGTCTGTCAGCTCCGTATCAAGTAATGTCTGCGCCAGTCCCATAACACCATTGACCGGTGTTCTAAGCTCATGCGTTACATTAGCAACTAACTCATCACGCTCTTTATTTAATTCCTGCATCTTCTCTTCCGCATAAGAAATCTTTCGCTTTGCCTCTGCCTTTAGCTCCAAACTGCTTGCACGGCACACACCATACTGTCCACTCTCTTCCGAAAGCATAGCTACGCGTACCTCTACCGGAAAACAGGTCTGATTCTTGCGATAAATCGTTGTTTCAAAACACTGTTCCAGCACACCATCCCGAAAAATTACTCTGTCATCATATACCATGATACTGGAACGGAAGATATCCTGAAGCTTGAGTTTTTCACCACTCTCAAACCCAAGCTGTTCATAGACACTGCTGTTACACTCTTCGACTACACCTGTATTCGAAAAGAAAAATATCATATCTGTCGTTCCCTCCAGCAGAAACTCATAACGCTTCCACACACGGAATCCTTCACTATTTTTAAACAACAGCATCACCTCCAAATGTTCTGACAAAGCCAGACAGCATCACTGCCGCCTGACTTTGCAGACAAAAACGGTTTCTATTTATTCATGCCACAGCACTTTTTATACTTCTTACCGCTTCCACAAGGGCATGGATCGTTTCTTCCAATCTTTTTGCCCTTTACAATCGTACCGGACTTTTTCTGCTCACGATATAACTCTTTTCTTCTCTCCGGTGTCAAAAGCTTATCCCATGCCGGAAGCTCATATAACCAATCTGCCTTTGCTTCTACCATGTTGTAGTACAGCTTTTCCAGATCAATATCAAGCGAAACTGTTGTGTCCTCTGTCATATCCTCGATTGGATTTGGCTCTTTTAAGCTTTCGTTGATACCATCTAAAAATCCAACCATATATTTTAATTCCATGTGGTACTTCTCTGCTAATTCTTTAACTGTACCGGTTACAACATTGGAAGGATCTGCCAAAAGCTCCTCATAAACTACTTTTTCCTCTGCGAAATACTTATCCCAGATAGCCTTTCCTGCAGGAGATTCTAATTCCACTCCATATGCATATTCTCTCCAGTCCTGTAATAATCCCATATTAATATCCTCTCTCTTTTCTCGTTATACAAATGCTCTTTCTATACAGACGGCTGATATTGCTTTCTGCCTTCTAAAGAGCATGTACTATTTTTCTTTTGGTTTCAAACGAAACCTCTCTAATTATATCATTCTGCCGTATTTTGGTCAATGTTTGCCCACACCGGAAAAGTTCCCATTTTCAGCACATTTTATATAGATAGAAAACGGTATGTTTTACCAGAAGTTAGCAAACACACTGGCAAGTAAAACCGTGATCAGACCAGAAACGGCAATACTTAAGCTGCTCATGGCACCTTCTATTTCTCCCATTTCCATTGCTTTGGCTGTTCCTACAGCATGCGCAGAAGAACCAATTGCAATTCCCTTTGCCACCGCTTCTTCTATTTTAAATATCTTGCAGATAAATTCTGCCATGATATTGCCAAGCACTCCCGTAATGATAATAACAGCAACCGTAATGGTTACAATGCCGCCTAACTCCTCTGAAACTCCCATTCCAATCGCTGTTGTAATGGACTTTGGAAGCAATGTGACATATTCCTTATGTTTCAGATGAAAGAGCACCGACAGCACCAGCACACACACAACACTTGTCAGGGCACCGGACAAAATTCCTGCCGTAATTGCCTTGATATTTTTCTTTAGCAGACCGAACTGTTCATACAACGGCACCGCCAGACAGACGGTAGCCGGTGTCAACAGATAACTCAGATACTTTGCCCCCTCATTATACGTATCATAATCAATATCAAACACGATCAGTATCACGATGACAATCGCAATCGAAAACAACAGCGGATTCAAGATTGCAAGCTTTAGCTTCTTTTTGAGCAATGCTCCGATCTCATAGACTGCCAGACTGATCATCACCCCAAAAAACAGGGAATTTAACATCACATCATTCATGTTCTTCCGCCTCCGATGAATTTCTTTTTCTCTGACTTCGTATCACACCCTGCGTCACCCTTCCGGAGACTGCCATAACTACAACTGTAGACACCACAGTAATCACCGCAATCTTTAACACGATCGGTCGAAGAACGCCCCAGGATTCCAATAGTCCAACCCCTGCCGGAATAAACATAAGCGGCATGATCTCAATCAGATATTTTGCTGTTTCCTCCACGGAAGCAAGCTTGATCAGACCACTCTCTAACCCGATAAACAGTATTACCATTCCATAAATACTTGCCGGAATCGGAAATGGAAGAAAATATTTCAACAGTTCCCCTGCAAAAGTCATCAGTAAGATTAATGTAAATTGTTTCAGATACTTCATGGGTATCTTACACCTCTTTCCTTACTGCATTCAGCGCAGCTTCTATTACTTTATCCATATCATAATAACGATACTCACCCAGTCTTCCGCCAAAGATTACATTTTTTTCTTTCTTTGCTGCCTCTCTGTACTTTTCTACCAATGCTTCATTCTTCGCATCGTTGACCGGATAGTATGGTTCATCACCCTTCTTCCACTCGCTCGGATATTCTCTGGAAATTACCGTTACCGGCTGTGTTCCGAACTCAAAATGCTTATGTTCAATAATACGGGTATATGGTACTTCACGCTCTGTATAATTTACCACCGCATTTCCCTGATAATTATCTGTCTGCAGCGTTTCCTGCTCAAAGCGCACCGAACGATACTCCAACACACCGAACTGATAATCAAAATAGCGGTCTAACATACCTGTATAAACTGTCTTATCTGCAACATCCGGATGCTGCTTACGATATTCAAAGTAATCTGTTTCCAGCAAAACATCCGAACCTTCCAGCATTTTTTCCACAATCGGTGTATAGCCTCCGATCGGTATTCCCTGATACCTGTCATTAAAGTAGTTGTTATCATATACAAAACGCAATGGCAGACGCTTAATAATAAAAGCCGGAAGTTCTTTGCAGTCACGTCCCCATTGTTTTTCTGTGTATCCTTTTACCAACTTTTCGTATACATCCTTTCCTGCTAACGACAGTGCCTGCTCCTCCAGATTTTTCGGCTCTGTGATTCCAAGCTCTGCAATCTGCTTCGCAATGATATCTTTTGCCTCCTTAGGCGTTTTTATGCCCCACATTTTGCTGAATGTATTCATATTAAAAGGAAGATTATATAGCTCATCCTTATAAACTGCCACCGGCGAATTAATGTAATGATTAAACTCGGCAAACTGATTCATATACTCCCAGATTTCCTTATTAGAAGTATGAAAAATATGAGCACCATATTTGTGGACATGAATGCCCTCTACGGTTTCACAGTATATATTACCGGCAACGTGATCTCTTTTATCAATCACCAGACACTTTTTTCCCTTCTTTGTCATTTCATGTGCAAAGACCGCACCAAACAGTCCCGCTCCAACGATCAGATAATCATATTTCATTCCGTTTATTCCTCCGTCTTTCCTTATTTTACTTCATGTCATCACACGATACCCTAAAATACTCTTCTCATTATACCCTATCTGTCAATGGTGTTCCAACACTTTTAAAAAGCGCTTGACATATACCCCCAAGGGGTATATAATAGCGTCGTAAATTTGATAAGAAATGTATGAATTGATTCCTTTTCAGGTAAAATATTTTCATACGCTTCAAACACTGGATGCGAGGTGAGCACAATGGAAAACCAGACAGAATGCTGCTGTCACAAAAAGAAAGAACGTTCTGAAAAGGAATATAAAGATCTTCAGAACCGCCTAAGCCGAATCGAGGGACAAGTCCGCGGCGTCAAAAAAATGTTAGAAAATGATGCCTACTGCCCAGACATTCTTGTTCAGGTATCTGCCATAAATGCTGCACTAAACAGTTTTAATAAGGTTCTTCTTGCCAATCATATCCGAACCTGCGTAGTTCGTGATATCAAAGAGGATAATGCAGAAACGATAGACGAACTCGTTACGGTATTACAAAAATTAATGAAATGAAAAGAGGATTATTATGGAACAATATCATGTTACTGGTATGAGCTGCGCCGCCTGCAGTGCCCGTGTCGAAAAAGCAGTTGCAAAGGTAGACGGTGTCACCTCATGCTCTGTTAGTCTTCTGACCAATTCTATGGGTGTAGAAGGAACTGCCGAACCTGCTGCGATCATTGCCGCTGTAGAGAATGCAGGCTATGGTGCTTCTTTAAAAAATACCGCAAAACATTCTAACACCTCTGTCACCGATAATAACGCAATGCTAAAGGATAAGGAAACACCACTCCTTCGCAAAAGACTGATTGCCTCCTTATGCTTTCTGATCCCATTGATGTATCTTTCTATGGGACACATGATGTGGAACTGGCCTATCCCGTCGTTTCTTGACGGCAATCATATTGCTATGGGACTGATTGAACTGCTCTTTACCACAGCGATCATGGTGATCAATCAAAAGTTTTTCATCAACGGCTTTCGCAGTATTCTCCACCTTGCACCAAATATGGATGCGCTTGTCGCACTCGGCGCCAGTGCTTCTTATGGCTATAGTCTTTATGCTTTATTTGCCATGACTGATGCACAGTTAAAGCAAAACAGTGATGCTGTCATGCACTATATGCATGAGTTTTATTTTGAATCTGCTGCCATGATCTTAACACTGATTACGGTTGGTAAAATGTTAGAAGCGCATTCCAAAGGAAAAACAACCAATGCGTTAAAAAGTCTGATGAACCTTGCACCTAAGACAGCCGTTGTCATCCGGGAAGGTGTCGAACAGGAGATACCGATCGATCAGGTTCGCATTCATGACATCTTTGTGGTAAAACCGGGAGAAAACATCCCCGTGGACGGTGTCATTTTGGAAGGAAGCAGTGCTGTCAACGAAGCGGCACTGACCGGTGAAAGTATTCCCGTAGATAAGAAAGCCGGTGATACCGTGTCTGCCGCCACATTAAATCAATCCGGATTTTTGCGCTGTGAGGCAACACGTGTCGGAGAAGATACCACACTGTCCCAGATCATCCAGATGGTCAGTGATGCTGCTGCCACAAAGGCACCTATCGCAAAGATTGCCGACAAAGTTTCCGGTGTTTTTGTTCCTGCCGTAATCACAATTGCCGTCATTACGATCATCATATGGCTGCTTGCCGGAGAAACGATTGGCTTTGCACTTGCCAGAGGCATCTCTGTGCTTGTGATCAGTTGTCCATGTGCACTCGGACTTGCTACTCCGGTTGCCATCATGGTCGGCAACGGTATGGGCGCCAAAAACGGAATCATGTTTAAAACAGCCGTGTCTATGGAAGAAACAGGAAAAGTAAACATCGTAGCACTCGATAAAACCGGAACCATTACAAACGGTACACCAAAGGTAACAGACATCATCCCATATAACGGCACTACAGAAAATGGGCTGCTTTCTATCGCATATGCGTTGGAATCAAAAAGTGAGCACCCACTGGCGCATGCCATTCTGACTCTCTTCGAAGAAAGGGGACTGACAAGCGACATTACCATTCATGATTTTGAGATCGCACCTGGAAACGGTCTGTCCGCCAAATGGGACACTTCAACTATAGCAGGTGGCAATCTTGCCTTTATGGAACAGTTTTTCACCATTGATACAGACGTTCAAAAACAGGCAGACAAGCTTGCGCAGTCCGGTAAAACACCACTGTTTTTCCGAAAAGACTCTACACTGGTCGGAATCATTGCAGTCGCAGATGTCATCAAAGAAGACAGTCCTCAGGCAATACAGGAGCTTCAGGATATGGGAATCCAGGTAATCATGCTGACAGGTGATAACGAGCGCACCGCCAAAGCAATCGGCAAAACAACAGGAGTAAATGAAGTGATTGCCGGGGTACTTCCTGACGGAAAGGAAGCTGTAATCCGCTCTTTAAAGGAACGTGGAAAGGTTGTCATGGTTGGTGACGGTATCAACGATGCTCCGGCACTGACCCGCGCAGATATCGGCATCGCCATCGGAGCAGGCACTGACATTGCGATTGATGCAGCTGACGTTGTGCTGATGAAAAGTCAGTTAAGTGATATTCCGGCTGCAGTCCGGTTAAGCCGTGCAACTCTGCGAAACATTCACGAAAACCTTTTCTGGGCGTTTATCTATAACGTTATCGGAATTCCTTTAGCTGCCGGCATCTGGTATCCGCTACTTGGCTGGAAGCTAAATCCAATGTTTGGTGCTGCCGCAATGAGCCTTTCAAGCTTCTGTGTCGTCACAAACGCCCTGCGCTTAAACTGGTTTAACCTGCACCGCGCCAAAAAGACAGCAGCTAATGCTGCCAAAAATACTAACACCTTAGAAACAGATTCTGTTGTGTCTGACAAAAAGGAATCACAACATTCTGCTATAAATTCAACTTCAACATCAGAAAGGAATGATATCATGACAAAAACATTAAACATTGAAGGAATGATGTGTGGACATTGCGAAGCAAGAGTCAAAAAATGTCTGGAAGCACTTCCTGAAGTAGAAACAGCCGAAGTCAGCCATGAAGCAGGTACTGCCGTTGTAACCTTAAGCGGTGACGTCGCAGACGATGTGCTGAAAAGCACGGTAGAAGCTCAGGATTACAAAGTAACCGGTATCAGATAAGCCAAAAAATAATAAAACACTTCTATGATACGAGTAATTTTCTATCAAAAAACAGTAGGAAAAGGACATCGGAGATTTCGGAATGCAGCCGAAGCTTCTTCGATGTCCTTTTTGTGCTACTTTTTGTCTATTTATTCATAGAACTGCCTATCTTTATGTGCTATACTTTATTTAGTAGGATAGTATGTATTTGTTTTTCTATTTACTTATCCATGTGCTCGCACACAAAAATATCACGCTGTCTGCGGGCAGATATCTTCACAAACAGGACAAATCAAGATTAGAAAGGAAATCACACTATGAAATATCAAAATCCAATTTTACGTGGAATGTATCCTGATCCCAGCGTCTGCCGCTATCGGGATAAGTATTATATGGTATGCAGCTCATTTCAATATTTTCCGGGAGTCCCTCTCTTTGAGAGTGATGACATGGTAAACTGGAAGCAGATCGGTCACTGCCTGACCAGACCTTCTCAGGTAGAGCTAAACGGTGTCAGAAGTTCCGGTGGTATCTTCGCCCCAACGATCCGTTGCCACAATGGCCGTTTTTACATGGTAACAACAAATGACAGTTTTGCTTTGAATTTTTACGTCTATACGGATGATATTTATGGCGAATGGTCTGAACCGATCCCTGTCGATCAGGACGGCATCGACCCTACCCTCTTTTTCGAAGACGGCAGATCTTATTTCATCAGTAACGGAAATGATGAAAACGGCAAAGGCTGCATTCAGATGTGTGAAATAGATATTGAAACCGGAAAAAAGAAGACAGAAAGCAAGATTCTCTGGCAGGGAACTGGCGGAAGATTCTTAGAATCTCCACACCTGTATCGTTTTGGAGAATATTATTATCTTGTAGAAGCAGAAGGTGGTACAGAATATGGTCACATGGCAAATTATGCACGCAGTAAATCTATCTGGGGACCATATGAAGCATATCCAAACAATCCAGTTCTGACAAACCGAAATCTTGGCGGCTATCAGATTCAGGCTGCAGGACATGGTGATATTTTAGAAGATGCAAACGGAAACTGGTGGTTTGTACATCTTGCATTTCGTCAAATTCATCAGTGGCAGACATATCATCATCTGGGACGTGAAACCTGTCTTGTACCGGTTCATTGGCAGGATGACGGCTGGTTTACTATGGGAGATGACCAGACATGCCGCATGGAATATGATATGCCGGATTCCGTTACCTTCGCCCCACAGAATTTTTCTTATCGCAAAACCTTTGAAACATTAAGTCCGAAAAATGATTGGATCTTTATGCGTACTCCTGATATGAAAAATTATCGTTTTCTCGATGACCATATCGAGCTTTGCGGCACAGAGGTAACATTAAACGATGTAGCATCCCCAACCTTTACCGGTGTACGTCAGACAGAGTTTGATATCGATCTTACCTGTACCCTTGAGCCTAATGGACAGGAATGTGGCATCACCTTCTATATGGATGAACTGCATCACTATGAAATCGTTACTAAACCGGCAAAAGACAACCAGACTGCCGTATTTGTCAGACAGACGATCGGTTGTGTCAGTCAGGAAAGCGAAGCACAGCTTGTCGATGGCAAAGCAGCCATTCACGTAGCAGGCGAAGCACAACAGTATCACTTCTACGCTGTGACAGAGGACGGCAAAAAGCATCTTGCCGATGCCTACACCCGCTACCTTTCTTCTGAGGTTGCCGGCGGCTTTACCGGTGTGATCATCGGTCTGTATGCAGTAAATCCTGATGGCAGCAACACCTGGTCTGCCTTTACAGATCTTTGTATCGAACATAAGGAAGCTTAAATTAAAGTAAAATACTAAAAAAGCAAAAAATACCGCATGAACACAGGATAGTTAAATTCCTCTGTTTCATACGGTATTTTTATGTAATAGGAAATTGCTCAAAATGTAATAGTGCCCTTTTTATCATTTTTGACTAAATTCTGCACTCTGTATACGGATCAAAGAAATGCAGATGCTCTGCCGGAAATACTACTTTAGCCAGACGCTTCGTCTTCCAGGAAGAGTTTCCTTCCTCCTGCACACGCACCTCCCAGTCACCGTGCTTTAAGAACAGATTCGTCTGTGCTCCCAGCATTTCAAACGCTTCTACAATTGTAGAGAAACCATATATTTCCTTATCCGATACCAGTCTGACATCCTCCGGACGGATTCCAACCAAAATCTCCTGTCCCATATACTGTCGGCTTCTAAGATATTCTCCCTGCTCCTGCGATAATGGAATTTCCTGATCCTCTATCCGGATATAATAGTGCTCCTTAACATAAACCAGCTTTCCCTTGATCGTGTTAATCTGCGGGCTTCCAATAAATCCTGCCACAAAAACATTTGCCGGCTTTTGATACAGCTCCTTCGGTGATGCGATCTGCTGTACAATTCCATCCTTCATCACAACAATCTTTGTACCAAGTGTCATGGCCTCTGTCTGATCATGTGTTACATAGATAAATGTTGTCTGTAAAAGCTTATATAATGTATGCAGCTCGCCACGCATTTTTGTACGAAGCTTTGCATCAAGATTTGATAACGGTTCATCCATCAAAAAGGCTTTTGGCTTTCGCACAATCGTTCTTCCAATCGCCACACGCTGCTTCTGACCACCAGAAAGCTCTTTTGGCTTACGATCCAGAATCCCTTCTATATCCAAAAGCTTTGCAGCCTCGTACACCTTCTTACGGAT
This sequence comes from uncultured Lachnospiraceae bacterium, assembly GCA_934317005.1. GTDB lineage: Bacteria > Bacillota > Clostridia > Lachnospirales > Lachnospiraceae > Butyribacter. The sequence continues at coordinate 22,764 of CAKREB010000019.1, read as the reverse complement.
TTCTTTCTTAGGTACTTTATCAATTTTTAAGCTATATGCAATATTATCATACACACTCATGTGAGGATACAGCGCATAATTTTGAAATACCATTGCAATATCACGCTTATTTGGTTTTACCTTGTTCATCAGCTTTCCGTCAATATATAACTCTCCATCTGTGATTTCTTCCAATCCGGCAATCATACGGAGAGTGGTTGACTTTCCACAACCGGAAGGACCGACAAACACAACAAATTCCTTATCTTCAATCTTTAAATTAAAGTCCTGTATGGTTGCTTTTTGTCCTTCATACACTTTATAAATATGTTTTAACTCTATCTTTGCCATAATCCTTCCTCTTTTCCAGTCCATTATCTTGTAACAAACTACTCTTTTTTGCTAACCGGCAAGCTGTGCACATAATAGCTTTGGCAGATCTGCCACAGTATCTACTACAAAATCAGCTTCTTTTCCAAAGTCCTGTTTCTTAGACACACCGCTTAGGACACCGACTCCGGTTCCACCATAACGATGCGCAAAAATCATATCATTTTTGGTATCTCCGACTACTAAGATCTCAGACGGCTTCAGACTACATGCTTTGGCAAAGGCAAAAAACATATCCCCTGCCGGCTTTGGCTGCAAGACTCCATCATCATATCCAAGATAGGCAAAGTCATCTAACACTCCAAGTGAAGCAAAACATCGTTCCACGGATGTCTTTGTGTCAGCCGTTGCCAGCCCAAGCTTTAATCCCTTTTCCAAAAGCCGTGCAAAAAGCTGTTTTAAATCCACAATTGGATGATAGGAGAAGTCCTTTCGTGCACATACACTTTCAAATAATACAGATAACTGTCTTCCTGCAAGCTCTGCATCCAAAGCAATCTGCAATGTCTGCAATTCTCTACAGATACCTGCACCAATCTGATCATACGTCTGATATGCCAAAGGACCATCCGGAATGACTCTCTCCTGTTCGACACCCATCGCCTGATAAATCTTTTCTTCTATCCTTGTAGAATATTCTAATCCATTAATCCGGATAAAAAAGCGAACTACTTCTTTTGCTGCTGTCAGCCAAACTGCATTAAAGTCGATCAATGTTCCATCTTTGTCGAATAATATCCCTTTAATCTGCATTTTTTTCCATTTTTTCCAGCACCTGACCATAAGTACGATACTTGCTCTTTTTCTCGTTTCTATATATAGGATTTACATATGCCAGAAATTCTCCCTTCTTATCTCTAACCTCAAACCGCACCCACTGCCATGCTTCACCCGGCATAACAAAGACCGCCTTTGCCTCATATTTTCCATCTTTTCGCTTTGACACCTTTAAAGCTTCTCTATGCACATCCTTCTCTGCATCGCAGTAAGAGATCATTTCCATGCATGGTTTCTTTTCCAGACCATCCACCTTTAGATGAACCTTCACCTCTCTGTCCGGCAGACAATCACCCGGAAGATATTCCTTCTTCCCATCGGTAATCTGAATCTCTACCTCACAGTAACGTGTGACAATGACATGACCGGCTTTCACATTCTTCAAAAGACGTTTTGGAGATAAGCCTTTGGAATAGACATATGTTGCCGGATCTCCCGGTATAGACGGCAGCACAGCTCCCGAATACCGTTCCTCCAACAAATTATGTGAGTCGCTTCCTCCTACTCCGATGATCCTATGTCCGTCCATCCAGAGATGGTCCAGAAAATGAATGGCTTTATCATTGGACTCTCTGGCATAGTCATATGTCGGATCATTGATAATCTCCATGCAGTCCACGTCCTCTAACGGCAGACTCATAAGCTGCCATTTCCAGATATGCAGAAACGGATGATTAATACTGGTCAGCCAGCCAGCTGCCTTTGCCTCACGAATCTGCTGCAGCACAAGTGCATCTAACACATCATCATCCATATGCTGCATGATTCGGTACAGATTATCCGGCATCCTTGTCAGACCAAACAGATTCATATGTCCGAGTCTTGTTGTCAGTTCTACGCTTGGCACCACCATCACTTCACTGTTGCACCAACCGGTGTGAAGCAGATTATGCTCTGTGGGCAGATAAAAGTCTAACCGCATGTCCTCCGCCTTGCGCATAGCATTTTCTACTGTTTCCTTTCCATCCGACAGACGGGTATGCGTATGAAAATCTCCTTTATACCATCTGGAAGAATAATGATACTTTTTCTTCCAGTCATATAGCTTCTCATCAATGGCAAAGGTCTGCGCGTCACGAATCCAGCAGTGCCCTCCAATCGGCTCTGTCACATCGCCCTCTTTGGTAGAAGCTTTGATGATCAATTTTTCCGGAAGAATCCCCTGATATCTCTCAATATATTCCGTAAATACGCCTATCACAATCTCCCATGTTCCCTCTTCTATCTTTCCCGGGATTCCACCAATGGTCGTATGCTGTGCATCTTCACCGATACAAATATGCTGTTTGCCATATCCCAACAGCTTCTGCAAACGTATCTGCTTTTTGGTATCCAACACCAGAAGATAGCTGTTGTACTGAAACGCCTGCGGATACACCGCCTGCAAATACAGCCTGTTTGTTCCTTCCGGTATCTCTATTTTCTTTCTTAAAATAGTTTCCATCCCTTTGTCGATCTCAAACTCCAACTGCTGCTCCATAAAGCACCTCATTTCTGCAAACATTTTTCTTTATACTTTTTCTAAATTACTGTACTGCATCCAAAGCTTCCTGTGCTGTTTTCTGCGCCTTGTCCAGTGCTTTCTTTGCAGAAATACCTTCGATCTCCACTTCATCTGCTGCCACCTTTAAAGCATCCCAGATTTTTCCACCTGTAGGATCTTCCGGAAGGATGGAACCATGTGATGCCTGCTGCAAAGGAACTAATGCCTGTGGATTTTTCTCTGTATATTTCTTAAAGCTGTCTACATCCTGTGTTGATTTGCGAACAGCAACGTAACCTGTCTGCATAGACCAGTCTGCCTGACTTTCCGGTGTAGTGAAGTATTTCATAAACTCATAAACCCCCTGCTTTTCCTCATCAGATGAACCTTCTAACATAACCAGCTGAAGCGCATCTGCGGTCGGTGCAGAAGCATTGCTTCCCCATCCCGGCTGTTCCATAGCCGCTACCTTTGTAAAATCAAGGTCTGCCTGATCTCCTGAAGAACCTGTATAACCACCTGCTTTATTTGCTAAAACATCATCGATTGTCTTGTACCAGTACTCCCAGCCCTGACCACCGGAGTGGATTCTCATGATCTTATCATCATGAATCCAGGTGCGGACACTTTCCCAGACTTCTACCCATTCATCCGAATTGATCGTAACTGTTTTTCCATCATCACTTAACACACTTCCACCATTGCTGAGTGATGCATCAACAAGGTTATCCTTGCCCCACATAGGCTCCCAGCCATATACTTTGCTGTCTTTTTCATGAATCTTCTTTGCTGCATCAGCCAGATCCTGCCATGTCTTAATGTTTTCTGCCTTTACTCCAGCTTTTTCAAACTGTTCCTTGTTGTAGTACATTACCTGTGTAGTACCATATGCAGGAAGCGCAAACAGCTTACCGGATTCATCATATCCCTGATTAAAAAATACTTCTAAATAATCATCCTTCTGAAAATCCTTGTCCTTATCCACAAAAGGCTGGATATCTGCAACTAACTTTTTGTTCGAAAGGTTTCTTGCCTTATCTACATCCAAAAGTGCCACATCCGGTGCTTTCTTTCCGGCAATACCAGCCTGCAGCTTTTCATAAGTTTCTGTATAGTCTGCCTGTGTGACTGTATTAATATGATATTTGTCCTGTGAATCATTAAAAGAATCTACTTTTTTCTGCAGTACATTTACTGCTGTCTTTCCACCGGAAAACCAAAAATCAATTTCAACAGCTCCATCTGCATTTTTCTGCGCGTTTTTTGTAGATGCTCCTGTTGATCCACATCCTGCCACAACTGTTGCTGCCAAAGCAGCCATCAATAACATTGATACTAATTTTTTTCTCATCATTTCCTCCATATCTGAGTTTCTTTTTACTCATTGTTTTTTTGATGCCTATTGCATGTTCCTCTGAAACTACGTTTACCCTTTCATACCCGTATCGCCGCCAATTCCATTGATAAACCACTTCTGGGTAAATGCAAACAGAATCAGCAATGGAACTACGATTACCGCACTGCCTGCCATGACAAGCGGCCATTCCGTTCCGTAAGAACCACCTTCTATAAAAAATCGTCTGAGTCCCTGCGACACCAAACTCTTTTCCGGTGAATCCGTAATCAGAGATGGCCACATATAACTGTTGTAGCAGGTGATAAAATTCATCAGCCCAAACGTAATAAAAGAGGACTTCGTCATCGGAGCTACAATTCTCCACAAAATCTTCCATTGGCTTGCACCATCAATCCGTGCTGCTTCAATCAATCCTATCGGCACCTGCATAAATGCCTGACGCAAAAGGAATATTCCAAATATGCTGACGCAGTTTGATATGATCAAGCCGGTAAATGTATCTAACAGATTCATGTCAGATAAAATAATATAGGACGGAATATACGTTGCCGCTGTTGGCAACATATATGTTCCCATGATAATGGCAAACAATGCCTTTCTTCCTCGAAATTTCAAAAATACGATCGCGTAAGCAATCATTGCGCCAAATAAAAGCTGTAGTGCCAGTGTCAGAACCGATACGAATAAGCTGTTCCAGACATAGCCAAGCAAAGGCGAATTCGTAAAAATCTCCACAAAATTGTTCCACTGTGCTTTTGCCGGGAAAAATGCATCCGTATTCATAATCTCTGCCTTCGTCTTTAATGCACTGATCACCATCCAGATAAACGGAAAGATCGTAAAGATTCCAAAGATTCCAAGCAGGATAAAACGTGCAGTTTCCTTTCCAATCCGCTTCCAATATTCGATTAATTCCATATGTAACCTCTTTTCTGTACAACTGATTTTAATAATGTACCCACTTTTTCGATGCCACAAACTGTACGAGAGATAAAAGAACCGTAATCAGGATCAGAACCATTGCTACTGCTGTCGCCTGCCCCATATCGTACTCTTCAAATCCCAACTGATAATACATATATAAAAGTGTTCTGGTGCTTCCTGAAGGGCCACCCTGTGTCAAAATCTGGATCTGATCATATGCCTGTAAGGAATTGACCATCGTAATGATCACCAGAAAAAAGGTGGTCGGTGAAATGCACGGAAATGTCACATCGCGGAAACGCTGCCATGCATTGGCACCATCCAGTGCATTTGCTTCATAGAGTTCTTTCGGAACCTTTTCCAATGCCGAGATATAAAAGATCATCGCATATCCCAGACTCTTCCAGATGGTTACAATAATTACCGCAAGCATCGCCGTATCGGAACTGTTGATCCACTGCAGTGCCGGCAGATGGAAAAATTTTAATACAGCATTGGCAATACCAACATCCGGTTCAAAAATCCATGTCCATACAATAGAAATAGCTACTGTTGGTGTAATCCACGGAGAAAATAATATAAATTTGAAAATTCCATTTCCGCGGAAAGCTTTATTAAGAAGCAAAGCAAGAATAATGCCACCTACGATCGTAGGAATTACTGTTCCCAGACTAAAGACCACTGTATTCCACAGTGCCTCATAAAATCTGGCATCCCGGAATAACTTTATATAATTTTCAAACCATACGATATCGTATTCCGGCGTCATATAATCCCAGTTTGTAAAACTCAAATAGATTGAGCGCAGGATCGGATAAATCCAAAACACTACAAGCGGCACCAGTGCCGGTATTACAAATATCATGACCGTGCACCACTTGCGCCATTGAAACCCTTTCAAAAGCCGTGTGCGCTTTTTCTTTTTTGTCAAATCGACTTCTTTTACTATTCCATCCATTGTTACCTCCATATCAGGCTGCTAAAAAGCCCTTTTCTTCAAAATCCCATATCCCACTAACATCACAACTGTTGTTCCTACAAATGAAAACCATACACCGCTTATTCCAAACCAGACCGGCAATAGAAACAGTAAGGCAGGTGCCACCAAAAGGCTTTCGCTATACGTCAACAGCACGGCATCCCTTACCCTGCTTACAGCGTTACAATACGATATATTCCATTTGACATATCCTATCAGTAAAAATGCCACGCTGCTGATGCGGATTCCCTGCAAGAACAGTTTTCTTCCCACCTCAGACAGTCCGAAACATGCTACAAGCTGCAGATCAAAAAGCTGTATCACTCCAAACAAGAACATTCCCATGCATCCGATCAAAACAAATGCCTTTTTTCGTAATAAAACCAGCCTCTTCTGATCATCTGCACCGTAGGCATAGCTTACTAAAGGAAGCATTCCCTCACCCACGCCCTGCAGCAAATACTGGACCGGAAATGTAATATAGGAAATAGCTGCATATGCCGCAACCGCCGGAGTCGATCCATACCTTTGACACTGCCAGTTTGTGAAAACCAAAACAACCGTTGCGGAAATCGATCCGCCAAATGCTGCGATCCCTGACCTTAGAATCCTCTTTTGAATGCTTCGGTATTCCATTCCGCTTTTGGTTCTGTATAGTAACTTTCCCTGCTTCGCTGTACAGACAAACAGACATATCGCCCCCAGCAGACATACAATCCCCTGCGCTAACACACTGCCAAACGCTGCTCCTGCAATACCATACTTCCACCTTACGATCAGAAGATAATCCGCACAGAGATTGCCTAACATGCCGGCAATCGTAATCCACATAGCAGCCGGTGCACAGCCAATTCCACGCAATACCGGAACCATACCGGCTCCCATAACAGAAAATACACTGCCTGCCAGAAACACCTTTGCATAGTCATAGGCGATATCAAACACATCTCCCTGTGCCCCAAGCCATTTCAAAAGAAAACGGCTCATCAAAAGCAATACTACTGTAGAAAGGATTCCCGCCAAAAACAATGTAGCAAATGTTACCTGTAATCCTTTTCCGGCTAACTGCTGTCGTTTTCTCCCCTGCTGCATAGAATAGAAGATACAGCCTCCGGTTCCAATTCCTGTTCCGATGGCTGTGACAAACGCCGGAATCGGCCACGCAACATTAATTGCTGCCAGACCATTTTCGCCAATTACATTTCCAATAAACAATCCGTCTATAATGGAATATAGTCCTGTAAGTGTTAATGCAATGATAGATGGAATACAATTTCGAATGATCTCACGATTCATATTTCATCCTCATTTCTGTTCCCTTTCCATAAAAAACTGAAACTCCATAACGCTTCTGCATCAGGAACGCCACAAATATAGCACACGATCTTCCAGCCTTCTATCAAAAAAAAGTAAAATAAATGTAAGTTTTATTTTACAAAAAAACGTAAAATAAACTTTACGGAGCAATGCTCCGCAAAGTTCCACTAACATCTTTTTGAAACTCACTGATGGACTGTTCCAGATTCTGACTAAAATACCCTTTATCCTGTTCTATGATGACAGTGCAGATCACATCTACAAATACGTTTTGTGTGATCCGCGAAGAAATCCAGCGGCTGCTCTGACTCAGCACAACCGTTGGAGTGTATACCACAAAATCTGCCACAAGTGCTAAAGGAGATTGCAGATTTCCCGTCACTGCAATAGTAGTTGCCTGACTTTCCTTTGCTGCATGTAGTGCATCGACCACTGCCTTCGTTTCTCCGGACATAGAAAACCCAACCGCTACATCTGTACTGCTCAAATGTCCTGCACTCACCTTCTGATAAAACAGATCCGGATAGTTTCTGCTTGGCAGTCCCATATGCAGCAGCTTACCCGAAAGCTCTGATGCTGCTCCCGCTGAGTTATCAGTACCATATATGTCGATCAGATGCGCTTTTTTCAGTTTTTGGGCAATCTGTTTTAGTTCTTTCTTATTTAGATAGCTCGCCATCTCTTCTATTGCCTGCAGATCTGCATACAATGCCCGCAATGCTGCCGATTTCTGATCTTTCTTCCACCTTCTCTGCTCACCACACCCTTTCCATATATCACGCACAAAAGCATTCCATCCGGTATAGCCTGCTTTTGCAAGCATCCGGACTACAGTTGGCTGACCAACCTTTGCCTCCTGTGCTATTTTTCGCAGTGTCAGCTCCTGCAGTGCCTTCTCTCCTTCCTGCATGGCAGCCATCTTCAATAAATGCTCTGCGCATCGTTGCTCAGATACCGTATAGCTCCCCATCGCCATCTTAAGATTCTTCATCCAATTTCCCATTTCCGGCATCTGTAGCATTGCTCCACTTTTTTTATCTGTTTCTGATTGCATCTGATTTCATCCTTTCTCTTCTCACCAAAAACTTTACAAAAGTTTTACTTTGTTTCCGGTCTGTTGTTTTTCATTATAGGATTCTCATGTAAATTTTCTTTAGAATCTATGTAAAATCCATGAAAAAAGGAACTTCATTTGACACCCCTATATAATAATGATAAAATTCTGAATATATCATTTCATATTAATAAGGAGATTAATCAGATTTATGAATGCTAAGAATAAACAATTATTTTTTGAAAACGAAGATGACGAAGTAACCGTAGTAACCTTAAATACCGACGAGAACAACACCCTTGATGTTCAGGTTATGGCTTCTTTAGAAATAGAAGACTATGACAAGGAATATCTTGCCGTTCTTCCTGTAGAGGGAACAGATGAATTTCCGGAGGATCAGCTCATTATCCTTGTTTACTCTGAAGATGAAGAAGGTAATCCGCTGTTTGCCGGAATCTCAGACGAGCAGGAGCTTACCGATATCGGACAGGCATTTGCCGATTATTTTGCATCACAACAGTAAAAAAGGCATCCTGCTACTGTACGAACAATTTTCTATTATATAAAGAGTCTACACTAAAAAAACAGGTTAGGGAGAAGAAGAGCCCTACCTGTTTCTTAGTGTTTATATCCTTAATGAGGAATATGTCTCGGTATCTCTATTCATCACTGAACGAAGTACCAAATTGCAACGGCATATTTAAATTACTTCTATCTTACACCTTTTAACAAGATTTTAAAACCCCTAAAATCACATTTTTGACATTTTTTTATTAACTTTTTACCATATTTCTCAAAAAATAATACAGACGCTTCTGTAATTGTTCGTTTTTCTCGCATTATTCCATCTATTGTCTGACTTTTTCCTTGTCCATTTATATACGTCCTGCCTTTCTTTTTCATATATCCGTAACCACTATCTTAGGCTTCGATTTTGCCGTTCCGTGTCAGGACATGAAAACATGCCGTCCATCTGTCTGAATCACATATTTTTCTTAATGTATTGCATTATTTTTCCTAATAAAATAAAGAATCCACTATATTCTACTTAATTTTTTATATTTTCTATTGACAAATAAAACAATTAAAACTACCATACCTAGTATGATGAAATAAAGGAGGAATTTTCATGAGATTATGGAAAAAGGCAGTAAGCCTCGTACTCGTTTCCGCTATGACATTATCTATGAGCGCCTGCGGAAATGACAAAAAAAGTTCAAGTTCAACAGACACCTTCAAAATTGGTGGTATCGGTCCTACAACCGGTGACGCTGCTATTTACGGCAAGGCAGTAAAGAACGGTATTCAGCTCGCCGTTGATGAGATCAACGCAGCTGGTGGTATCAATGGCAAAAAGATCGAATATAAATTTGAAGATGATCAGAATGATACAGAAAAATCCGTAAACGCTTACAATAGCTTAAAAGACTGGGGTATGCAGATGTTAGTCGGTACAGTTACTTCTAACCCTTGTACCGCTGTTGTCGAGGAATCTCATAACGACAATATGTTCCAGCTGACACCATCTGCTACAGCAGTAGAATCTATTCAGTATGATAATGCATTCCGTATGTGCTTCTCTGATCCAAACCAGGGTAGTGCTTCCGCTGATTACATAGCTGATAATAAGCTTGCTACAAAGGTTGCTGTAATCTACAACAGTTCTGATCCTTACTCTTCCGGTATCTATCAGAAATTTGCGGAAGAAGCAAAAACAAAGAGTTTAGATATCGTAGCTGCCGAAGCATTTACCGCTGACAGCAAGACAGACTTTTCTGTACAGATTCAGAAAGCACAGAATGCCGGTGCTGATATGGTATTCCTTCCTATTTATTATCAGGAAGCTTCTTTGATCCTTGCACAGGCAAAAAAGGCCGGTTACACACCAAAATATTTTGGTTGTGATGGTATGGACGGTATCCTCGCACTTGATGGCTTCGATGCCTCTCTTGCAGAAGGTCTGATGTTCTTAACACCGTTTACGGCAGATTCTACAGATGAAACTACACAGACCTTTGTTAAGGCATTCAAGAAAGCATTTAATGATACGCCGATCCAGTTTGCTGCTGATGCTTACGATTGTGTTTATACGATCAAGGCTGCTGCTGAAAAGGCTAAGATCACTCCTGACATGAGTGCATCCGATATTTCTGATGCATTAAAGAAATCTATGACAGAGATTAAGATTGACGGTCTTACCGGTAAGAGTATCACATGGTCTGCAGACGGTGAACCTACAAAGGATCCTACCGTTGTATCTGTAGAAAATGGAGCTTATAAGATTGACTAATCTTTCCTTTGCAGGATATTGACAGGAAATTTCGTTTTATATCCTATTATATAGTTGTAACGGATTCTATTTCCATATATAATGACTATGATACATGCAAAGTTACATTTTAAACAAATGTTCAGACAAGTCTGTCTGAGTTGTTTTGTCGTTGCAACTCGGACAGACTGTCTTTGCATATGAAAAGATTTTATTTTAAAGAACAGGAGGAAAAACATGAGCTTACTATCCTATCTGATCAACGGATTAAGTCTTGGAAGTGTATATGCGATCATCGCTTTAGGCTATACGATGGTATATGGTATCGCTAAGATGTTAAACTTCGCACACGGAGACGTAATCATGATTGGCGCTTATGTAGCACTTCTCTCCATGACAAATGCCGGACTTTCTCCGATTACGGCCCTTCTCATTTCCGTTGTTGTATGTACGGTTCTGGGTGTTGTCATCGAAAGAATTGCTTACAAACCACTGAGAAATGCATCCTCTTCGCTGGCAGTTCTGATCACCGCAATCGGTGTCAGCTATCTGTTACAAAATGTTGCACTTCTCCTTTTTGGGGCAAATGCCCAGACTTTCCCATCTATTATCAAATGGAAGGGGCTGTCCCTTGCCGGAGGTAAATTGAACATTTCCGGAGAAACGATTGTCACTATCTTAGTCTGCATCGTGATCATGATCTTCTTGATGATCTTCGTTCAAAAGACCAAACCGGGTCAGGCAATGCGCGCTGTGTCAGAAGACCGCGGTGCTGCACTGCTAATGGGTATCAATGTAAATGGTACAATAGCCCTTACCTTTGCTATCGGTTCCGGACTGGCCGCGATTGCCGGCATCCTGCTTTGTTCTGCTTACCCAAGTCTGACACCATATACAGGTGCCATGCCCGGTATCAAAGCATTCGTTGCAGCGGTATTCGGTGGAATCGGTTCTATTCCGGGTGCTTTTATCGGCGGAATCCTTCTTGGTATCATCGAAATATTCGGAAAAGCATATATTTCTTCGCAAATGGCAGATGCTATTGTCTTTGCCGTGCTGATCATCGTCCTTTTGGTGAAACCAACCGGATTGCTTGGCAAAAAAATACAAGAGAAAGTGTAGGTGGCTATTATGTTAAAAAAATTATCAAAACAAAAAAAGCATGATCTGATCACCTACGGCATTGTTGTCGTTGCCTTTATCATCATGCAGATTTTAATCAATGCAGGGCAGGTATCTTCTTTATTTGAAGGACTTATGGTTCCACTTTGTACCTATATCATTCTTGCAATCTCCTTAAACTTAGTCGTTGGTATTCTTGGCGAACTGAGTCTTGGTCATGCAGGCTTCATGTGTGTCGGTGCCTTTACCAGTGCATTTTTCTCCAAAGCAACACAGGATACGATTACTAACTCTACCGTGCGATTTCTCATCGCCCTGCTGATCGGTATCATCGTAGCGGCTATCTTTGGTATTATCATCGGCATTCCGGTACTGCGCTTAAACGGTGACTATCTTGCTATCGTTACGCTTGCCTTCGGTGAGATTATTAAAAATCTGGTAAATGTTCTTTATATTGGTAAAGATTCTAAGGGACTTCATTTTTCAACAAAAGATGTCATGTCACTTAACATGGAGCCGGATGGGAAAGTCATCGTCAATGGCCCGCAGGGAATCAGCGGCACTCCAAAGGATGCTACTTTTCTGATTGGATTTATACTCATTCTGATCACGTTATTTATTGTACTGAATCTGATCCATTCCCGCGACGGACGTGCAATCATGGCAATCCGTGATAACCGTATTGCTGCTGAATCCATCGGTATCAATATTACAAAATACAAATTAATGACATTTACGATTTCCGCTGCTATGGCTGGTGCTGCCGGTGTACTTTACGGTCACAACCTTTCAAACCTGACAGCAAACACCAACAACTTTGGATACAATATGTCTATCAACATCCTTGTATTCGTTGTACTTGGCGGAATCGGAAATATTCGTGGATCTATCATTTCAGCTGTTGTTCTGACACTGCTCCCTGAGTTACTACGTGGCTTGTCGGATTATCGTATGCTGATCTACGCTATCGTTTTGATTGTTATGATGCTTTTCAACTGGGCACCAAAGGCAATAGAATGGCGTGAAAAGTATCTTTCTCTCGGGAAGAAGAAAAAGGAGGCTGTAAAATAATGGAAAACGCTTTATTAGAGGTAAAAAATCTCGGCATTTCTTTTGGTGGTCTCCGTGCTGTAAATGATTTTAGTGTAAATATCCAGAAAGAGCAGCTCTATGGTCTGATTGGACCAAATGGTGCCGGCAAAACGACAATTTTTAACTTATTAACAGGTGTATACAAACCGGATTCCGGAAAAATCATTCTAGATGGAAACGATCTGACCGGAAAATCAACTATTGAGATCAACAAGGCAGGGATTGCAAGAACTTTCCAGAATATCCGTCTTTTTTCTCAATTAACAGTACTTGACAATGTAAAGACAGGACTTCATAACAATCACCATTATTCCACTTTAGACAGTATTCTTCGGCTACCTCGCTTCCGCAAGGTCGAAAAAGAAATGGATGAAATTGCTATGGAACTGTTGGAAGTATTTGGATTAAAGGAGGACGCCAATGTACAGGCACAAAATCTCCCATATGGTCAGCAGCGTAAGCTTGAGATTGCCCGCGCACTTGCCACAAAGCCAAAGCTTCTCTTGTTAGACGAACCTGCAGCCGGTATGAATCCAAACGAAACGGAAGAATTGATGGATATGATCAAGTTTGTCAGAGATCACTTCCATATGACGATTCTTCTCATTGAACACGATATGAAGCTTGTCAGTGGAATCTGTGAACAACTTACGGTATTAAACTTTGGCGAAGTTTTGTCGCAGGGTGATACCTCCGTTGTATTAAATGATCCACAAGTTATCAAAGCTTATCTCGGCGAATAGGAGGAAATCATTATGGCAATGCTTGAAGTAAAAGATTTAGAAGTATATTATGGAATGATCCAGGCAATCAAAGGGATTTCTTTTGAAGTCAACGAGGGAGAAGTCATTGCACTGATTGGTGCAAACGGTGCCGGTAAGACAACGACACTACATACTATCACCGGACTCCTTTCCCCTAAAAAGGGACAGGTTCTGTTTGAGGGACAGGATATCACTAAGATTCCTGCCCATAAGATTGTTTCTATGGGAATGGCTCATGTGCCGGAAGGTCGGCGTGTGTTTGCAGACTTAAGTGTTTACGAAAACCTAAAGCTTGGTGCCTATACCCGCAAGGATAAAAATAATATTGATAAGGATCTGGAAATGATCTACGAAAGATTTCCACGACTGGCAGAGCGTAAAAACCAGTCAGCCGGAACGCTCAGTGGCGGCGAACAGCAGATGCTTGCAATGGGACGCGCACTGATGTCCAAACCATCCATTGTTTTAATGGATGAACCATCAATGGGACTTTCTCCAATTTTAGTCAACGAGATTTTTGATATCATCGAATCCATCAGTAAAAGCGGCACTACTGTTCTGCTAGTTGAACAAAACGCCAAAAAGGCTCTTTCGATCGCAGACCGTGCCTATGTTTTGGAAACCGGAAAAATTGTTTTAGACGGGAAAGCAAGCGAGCTTTTGGAAAATGATTCGATCAAAAAGGCTTACTTAGGGGAATAATACACACTTACCTTAGAATAAGGCAATAACAGCACATGCAAAAAGGTGCTGTGACTTTGCACATAAAAGCTTTATTTTACAAAAAGAGCAATACTTTAACAGATAAAGTAGCTTGCAAGAAGGGAGAGAAGGTTTATGGAGCATGTTGTTATTACAATCGCCCGCCAATACGGAAGTGGCGGAAAAACAATTGCTGCTATGTTAGCACAAAAACTGGGGATTAATTTTTACAGCCGTGAGATTTTAAAAATGGCTTCCGAAGACAGCGGTATCAATGAACAGCTTTTTGGTATGTCAGACGAAAAGCTTCGTCGTGCCGGATGGCTTCGTACCTTAAGCCGTCCTTATGACGGCGAACTTCTTCCACCGGAAGATAAAGAGTTCACATCTGATGACAACCTGTTTAACTATCAGGCAAAGGTAATCAAGGAACTTGCACAGAAAGAATCCTGTGTAATCGTTGGTCGTTGCGCAAATTATATTCTGCGTGACCAGCCGAATATGTTAAGTGTCTTTATTCATGCAGACTCTTCATTTTGTCTGGAACGTGCGCTGGAGCGCAACAGTCTGAGTGAAAAAGAGATGCAGCGCTATATCGAACGCACAGATAAATACCGTTCTGATTTCTATCACTACCATACCGGTCATAGCTGGACAGACGCCAGATACTACGACTTGTGCTTAGACAGCGGTAAGATTGGATTCGAAAAGTGTGTAGAGGAGATCATTTCCTTTGCAAAGATCAAGTTTGATCACTAGTCCATGAAAAAGGAAACTGTTCAAAAGATATTGGCATACATTATCCCCTGAATAGTATTCCTTCACCAAAAACAGCTCGTACCTATTTTCATAGAATACGAGCTGTTTTTGTTTACTTTTCACTATTTATTATGCAGTTCCGGCGAATAAGTCGGAACAATCTTTTGTACCATCTTTCGGATATCCGGTCCATCCAGATTCATTGCCTTCTTTAGCTCCTCAAGCTGCTCTAAGAACCTGTCTTCGTCAAAATCAATCGGTTTTCCAATATGAATCAACTGATTGGCTGTATTCTGCAAGCCTTCCTCATCCATCAAAAGCTCTTCGTAAAGCTTTTCACCCGGACGAAGTCCTGTAAAATGAATCTCAATATCTTCGCCTACCTTATAGCCGGACAAACGGATCAGGTTTTTAGCAAGATCTACAATCTTAACAGATTCTCCCATATCCAACACAAAAATCTCGCCACCCTTTGCATAAGCACCCGCCTGCAATACCAGCGATACTGCTTCCGGAATTGTCATAAAATAACGGATAATATCCGGATGTGTTACCGTCACCGGGCCTCCGGCTGCAATCTGCTTTTTAAATAACGGAATCACACTTCCGTTACTTCCTAATACATTTCCAAAGCGGACTGCCACAAACTCAGTGGCATATTGATGATTTAACGTCTGTATAATCATCTCACAGATGCGCTTGGAAGCGCCCATAATATTAGTTGGATTAACAGCCTTATCCGTAGAGATCAGTACAAATCGTTTTACTCCGTTTTTTCCTGCTGCCTTAGCTGTTTTATATGTTCCAAATACATTGTTCTTGATCGCCTCATTTGGACTGTCTTCCATCAACGGCACATGCTTATGCGCTGCTGCATGATAGACGATAGCCGGATGATACGTTTCCATGATCGTGTTGATACGGTGCGTATTGCGCACAGAACCGATCAACACAACCAGATCCAGTTCCGGATAATCCTGACGCAGCTCCTGCTGGATATCATATGCGTTGTTCTCATAGATATCAACAATGACAAGTCTGCCTACCTCATGCTTTGCAAGCTGACGGCATATTTCACTTCCGATAGAACCGCCACCACCTGTTACTAACACGGTTTCTCCCTTGACATAACCTAAAATCTCATCCAGATTAACTTTAATCTGATCTCTTCCCAGCAGATCCTCTATGCTGACCTCTCGAAGCTGTGATACACTAACTTCTCCATTGATCAACTGATACGTTCCCGGAAGAATCCGAATCTCACAATCTGTCTGCTGACAGATATTTACCAGATCACGAATCGCCTTTTTCGATGCCGTAGGTATCGCAATAATGATTTTTTCAATATGATACACTTCCACTGCTTCCACAATAGATTCTCTGCCCCCCACAACCGGACATCCCTGAATATACTTTCCACGCTTTGCCGGATTGTCATCAATAAAGCAACGAACCTGCTGTGTCACAAATTTGCTAAGACTCATCTCCTTCATGATCGCAGCACCGGCATCTCCGGCACCGATCACCATTACATTTGATGTGCTCTTTTTTACAGAGCCATATTCATTTCTAAAGAAACGCAAAAAGCGATAAAAGAAGCGAATACAAATTTCAAAGATCAGCATCAAAAAAATATACAGTATGTAATAGCTTCTCGGCACATATGCGTGAGTTATGTGCATTCCTACAAACTGCACTACTCCGGAGATTACTACGGCAAAAACAATATTGCATAATTCCTGCACGCTGGCATACTTCCACAAGCTTGTATACAAACGAAAGAAATAGAAAATAATGATCGTACAGATTGCATTGATAATAACATAATCGTATACCGACTCAATACATCTTGTTTCTATCTTATCAAAGCTGCACTCAAATCGTATAAACAGAGCCAGAAATCCTGACAAATATACAGCAAGTGCATCAAAGATCATAAGCATTCCCACACGCACCCATAACTGTAGATCGTGCTCTTTTTTCACTGATTTTTCTCTGTGGTTCATGACTCAATACTCCTTTTTTCTAGCACTCGATCACTGCTGCACCAAGCACCTGTAAATTATTTTCCTGATAGAAGCTCATCTCTTCATCGATTGCCTTATGTGTTGTTGTATCAATCTTGCATACCACAAGAACAACACCGACTTCTGTCATTTCATCCCAGACAGCTACGTTACCGGCTGCATTCTCACCTAAAATCACATTCACTCCCCATTCCTTTAACTGCTTCTGCGCAATCGTTAAAAAATTCTTATCCTGCTCACTAAACGAGAAGTCTGTTGCGAGGCAGATTTTGTCAATCTGTTGTGTCTTGCATGCTAGACGGATACGATTAAGAAGCTGTGCACGCTCTCTCTCATATGCATCTTTTTCCTTGCCGGACAGATCCTCGCCGTTTCCTTTGCTTCCCTTCTTCAAAGTGATTCCACCAAATACCGGGAATGTATAATGCTCTTTCACTTCATCCAGACTCTTTACCGTGTCACGAAGCAGATACCAGCATGCGAAAAGACAGCAATATACCGCAATGCCACCAATAAACCCAACAGCAATCCACTTGATACTAATTCCACCGGAAACATTTGTCTGCTCCTGAACCTGTCTTCCGCTTTCTGCTAACTTGTCATTATATGCTAACTTCTGCTGCTCCGTAAAGGAATCCGTGATAGTCTTTAAATTGTACAGTGCCGTTGACAGCTGTGAGCGCTTATCATTTTGTCTTGTTGCAAGATCATTGTCTGACTTCACACTCTGTACTGCACTAAGTAAGGTCAGCTTATGCTTTCCTGCTGCCTTCTGCACAATTGGCTGATATTTTTGAATAATTCCCTGCACTGCATCCGCAAGCTTCTTTGCCATATCAGCATCTTTTCCTGTTAACTCTACTACGATCATGGCATTTTCTTCCACTTCACTGATCACAATCTGATTTGTGCTCTCTGTCTTCTGCCATGCAAAAATCAACTCAGCCAGGTAAGATGCATCCATATTCCATGTCTTCTTGTCGCTGCTTTGGATCTGCTCTACTATATCATCACTTAAAATATAATTTAAGTAGCTTTCTACAATCTTTTGCTTATCCTTTTTGGCGGCATTTTCCACACTGTATAAGAGCGTAGCTTTATCTCTTTTTGAAGAATCAACATTCATCAAAATAGAATCTGATAAATATGCTTCCTGCCCTTCGATTCCATCTGACAATTCTAAGGCTGCTTTCACACGCTGCTTTTCATCTGCTGTAAGCGATGCCTGCGCTGTTTTTACCTGATCTGTCACATTGGAAGCTCTCCGGTTGCTCATCGTCTTATAACCACCGATCAAAGCTGCAAAGACAATAGCGCATACTACAACTGCCTTCCATTGTCTACACAATTTTTTCAACAGATCGATCAGATTTATCTCTACCTCATCTGTTTTTTTCCATGATGAATTATTCTCGTTCATACGGTATCTCCCTTCACTTAACGTTTTTCGCTGTTTTTTCATCAGATAATAGTCCGACTATTTATTATACAGCAAACCCTACTAAATTGCTATAGCACATATCTTCATATTTCTATCTGTTCTGTCATCATTTTTGTGATATCTCACCAAAACCATGCCACTTTAAAACTATCACCACCGGAAAGCACTGACACTTTTCTATTGCTTCTTCGTTCAAATTATGTATAATTATTTGTTATAAGGAATTTATTGCATACTATGCAAAGAGAGAAAGAGGTTTCGTGAAATGGCTAATTATGATGCAAAAAAAGCAAAAAGGGAACAGATGCGAAAAAAAGAAACGACTAGCATGGCATCCTGGTGGTTTTTAGCACCACTGATCGCTATCTTAGCATTTATTCCATTAATTACATATTATTATAGGTATGATACAAAGCTTGGAACATTTGACTGGTTTACACCGGGTGACACAGCAGTAGACTTTTTCTTACATTATAAGATGGTCTTTGTACTGATCGCCTGCGGTTTTATGCTTCTGATGTTAGCGTATCTTTTTGTGATTGAACAAAAGAAGCCAATCTGGATCAAAACATTTATTCCACTTGCCATATATGCCGTGATCGCACTGCTTTCTGCGTGCCTTTCAGAAAATTCTTACTTTTCCTTTCATGGTATCTACGAACAGTTTGAATCCGTTTGGGCTTTGCTCGGCTACTGCCTGATCGCATACTACAGCTTTCTGATCCTGCGAACAGAAGAAGCCATCAAGCGTACCATGCGCTGGTTCTTAGTCGGCATGATTCTGACAACATTACTTGGATTATCCCAGGCATTTTATCATGATTTCTTCCGGACAGATTTTGCCAAGGCTCTGATCACACCTTCGAGCCTGCACAACAGCAAAAGTCTGGAGTTTAAATTCGAACTCGGTCGTGTCTATCTCGCCGTATACAATCCAAACTATGTCGGTTTTTATACAATTCTGACCATTCCAATCTTAGCCGCTATCATTTTTGCAGCAAAGAAGCTTTGGCAGCGAATTGCCTGTAGTGTTCTGATCGTCGGATTACTCATCGTTTTGTTCGCTTCACAGTCCCGTGCCGGATTCGTTGCCTTGGTTGGTGCATTTATCATCATGCTCATCTGCATGAGAAAGTTCTTCTTTAAAAAATGGAAGCTTGCCGCTTCTTTTGTCGCGGTAGCCTGCGTAGCGTTCATCGCCTTAAATGTACTAAATCATAACTTTTTATTAGATCATTTAAAAAACATGTTTTCTACCACGGAAGTCAATCCAACATTAAACAGCATCGAAACAAAGGATGACTGCGTTTCCATTACGTATAACAAAAACAAGCTTCTGTTTTACGTTGTACAGGATGAATCCGGAAATGATGTCTTTAACCTGGTGGATGGAAATAAACAGGAAGTTGCTTACACTTTTGACTCCTCTGCTTCTCTGTACACTGTATCCGATGAGCGTTTTCCATTTACCTTTGGCTCTGTACGCTCCGATAACTTTAACGGATTTTTAGTAAATATCGATGGCAAAGCCTGGTATTTTTCTAATCTGATGAAAGAAAATGACACTACCTTTTACGCTATGAGTGGTGCCTTAAAGCTAATGAAGCTGCATAAAACTGCCGATCCATCTGCATTTGCAAAAAAGTATGGACATCTCGCCAGCGGTCGTGGTTATATCTGGGATAGGACTCTTCCACTGTTAAAGAAGTATTTCTGGCTCGGCTCTGGTCCGGATACTTTTGCTATTGCATTTCCAAACGGTGATCTTGTCAGTATGAATAATTTTGGCTACGGCAATCAGTTAATGACAAAACCTCACTGCATGTACTTACAGATTGCCGTACAAACCGGTGTGCCTTCCCTGATCGCTCTGCTGATTTTCTGGGGCTGGTACATTGTAAGCAGCTTCCGCCTGTACTGGAAAAACAGTTTTGAAGGATATCTTTCAAAGTTTGGTGTTGCAATCCTTGCCAGCGTCATCGGTTATCTGATCATGGGATTAACCAATGATTCTTCCATTACCGTTGCCCCAATCTTCTTTGTATTGACCGGTATGGGACTTGGCATCAACCATGTACTTAAATCAGAAACTTTATAAAAGGGCATTGTTTTATAAAAATCATGCGCCTTTAGCACTTTGAAATGCAGAATTTAGCATTTTTGCCATTGTTTCCTGCTCTGTCGGAAACATGTGTGCATATCGAAATGTAATATCCTGACTTTCATGTCCTACCCGGTTTCCAATCGCTACCGCAGAAAATCCCATGTGAATCAATAACGACACATGCGAATGACGCAGATCATGCACTCGAATCCGTTTCACTCCGGATTTTTCAGACCCACGCGTCATTTCCCGATGCAGATAGCTTTTAGTAACCGGAAAAAGACGCTCTTTTCTGCTGACACACCTTTCCCTTGCATACTGCTTTATCTCCTCGCACAAAAAGTCCGGCACGATCACATCCCGAACGCTTTTTGGTGTTTTGGGATCTGTAATAACATCCTCCCCTTTGATACGCTGATATGATTTTCTAATATGCATGACCTTTTTGTCAAAATCAAAATCCTCCGTTGTCAGAGCTAAGAGTTCACCCTCACGTATTCCACACCAATACAATATCTGAAACCCTACATACGACATTGGCTTATTGCTAACTGCCGCCAAAAATTTCAAAAACTCATCCTTTGTCCAAAAAGACATTTCATCCGGCTTTCCCTTCCCTAGTGGTCCGGCCTTAACAACCGGATTACTTTTCAATTCATAAAACCGCACAGCATGATTAAAAATTGCACTAAGTTCTGCCTGCAAAGTCCTAAGATACGTCGGCTTAAATCCCTTCCCCTTTTCATCCCTATAGCTTATCATCTCATTCTGCCAGCGAATAATGTCTGCCGGCTTAATATCCTTCATCTTTTTGTCTGCAAAAAATGGCATTAACCTTGTACGGATAATATAGTCTTTTGTTTCCCATGTACTACGCTTCAGCTTCGCCTTGCGATCTCTGGTATACTCATTGACAAACATCTCAAACGTCATATCCAGATCCGAAGCTTCGCGCAATTTGAAATTCTGCTCCCACTGTAAAGCCTCCCGTTTCGTCCGGAAACCGCGTTTCATTTTTCTCTTATTTGTCCCCGTCCAGTCACGATAATGAAATGATACATACCACGTTCCTCTTGCTTCATCCTTATATACAGCCATCTTTTCCTCTTTTCCGCATTATCCTTTTTATCTCAGATAACACATATATCGTTATTTATTACATTGGTACAGCAAAATAATTCATAGAATAAAAATTTAATTTCCACTATACTGTCTAGCTTGTGCATCTTCATGCATATTTATGTTCCCCACTCTGTCTGATGTGTTACCCATCCACCCTGCGCTTACTTTATCTCCTATCATCCCACCGCAAAGTCAAGATACTATACCCAGCCTAACATTATCATATCTATAAAACTCCTCTACTAATCTTACGTTGTGTGCCATGCTAATCCTGCGTTGACAATTTTCTCTAACTCTACTACACTATAAGCAGAAGCCATAGCGATAACAATTATAGATTATTTTCATAAAAATTCTTTCAAATGATTCTTTCGAACAGGTATCACAAAATTTGTGATACTGATTTGATACCTTTTTTCCTACTTTTTTCTTTTCATTTTTGTTATGTGATTCTTTTTATGTCACATAACGTCGAAATCAATCGTCAAACGGGTGAATTTGTCGTATTTTCTCTGATTTTACGTTTCAAACCAATGATACAAACCCGTATCAATTCAAAAAATACATGGAATTTCCTTCCAAAAAATGAAACTATTTTTCTTCACCCATTTTTCTTTTTCTCAAAAGCATCAGAATTTCCCCACATATTTTGAACCGCAAAATATTGCTAATTTTTATTAAAAAATCCGCCGTATTTATCCTGCCTATTTATCTTTTCTAACCATAGCCTTTTTCAAAAGCAAATACTATTTTCCTGTGTAAACCCTTATTTCCTTTTGCTTTTAGCGGCTATTAGAATCAGATTAAAAAATAAGCTAAATCAAAATATTTGAATAAATTTGCTTTTTTCAAGCAAAAAAATCATCAAAAATTTGCGTCAAAAAATTAGCTAATAAATTTTTCAATTTGAAAACTTTTTAGCCTTTTTATTATCGTATCAAAAAGGTATCATAAAAACATATATTACGATTTTCTAATCGATTTAACCCCTTCAAAATACTATAAATACAATAATCTTTTTCATTGTACTCTTTTTTGTTAAAAATAGCAACTAGAAGGCTACTGTAGCAGTCACTGTTAAGGATACAGCAACAGAAGCTCC
>CAKREB010000018.1 GCA_934317005.1 uncultured Lachnospiraceae bacterium | reverse complement strand
GAAGAAGAGCTTCATGCTAAGATAGAGGTAGATAATCTGTTAGCAATCGGAGAAATTTATTTTCCATGGGGAAAAAGACCCTGTCATCAGATATGCTTATATTATAATGTACATCTGATGGATGATAATATTCCATTAGATGGTGTGTTTCATGGATATGATGAGCTGGATAATGAAAGAATTGATTTGGATTTCTGTTGGGTTTCACTAGAAGATTTAAAGAAGGGTACTAAGGTATATCCTTTAGAGTTGATACCATATATCCTTGAGTCAGGGAAAGAAATTGTACATTTTGTTTCAAAGCAGATTTGAGGAGATAGTCAATGATAGAAAATATGAAGGTAGAATTTGGCAGAACATCAGATATTGATTCATGGATGCGATTAGTGAAAAAAGTAAGTTGGAATTTTCCGGGATTAGAGACAGAGCAGAGTATAGACGAACACAAAATAGTAGTACTGAAATTCATGAATGATAAACGTGCTTTGTGCGTGAAGAATGAACAAGATATTGTTGGCGTGCTTTTATATTCAAGGAAGCATAATATGATATGTTGTTTGGCTGTTGATCCAGCTTATAGAAAAAGGGGAATTGCTTCGCTTCTTTTAAAAGAGGCACTTGATAAACTTGACAGAGATAAAGATATAACTGTGTCTACATTTAGAAAAAATGATGTTAAAGGAATTGCGCCTAGAAAATTATATAAGAAATTTGGGTTTGAAGAGGGCGAACTGATTGAAGAATTTGGATATCCTAATCAAAGGTTTGTGTTGCATGCTAACAAAAGTGCTGAAAATGTAATAATTGGTACAACAGTAACTGTCACAGTCGATAGACCATTAGGAAGTTATCATCCAAAATATAAAGATATGTATTATCCTGTAAATTATGGTTACATTGAAGGAATTATGGCACCAGATGGAGAAGAGCAGGATGCTTATATATTAGGGGTAAATGAACCAGTAGACAAGTTTACAGGTAAAATTATTGCTATTGTTCATAGAAAAGATGATGTAGAAGAAAAATGGGTAGTTGTACCTGACGGAATGATGTTTTCAAAAGATGAGATTAGGCAGCAGATTTATTTTCAGGAGCAATATTACGATAGTGAAATTGTGATGTAATATTAAGGAGATTGCTATGACATTAGGATTAAAAAGAGGAACAGTGCAACTTGAACCGCATGATAAGCAATGGGACGAGATTACTGTTCAAACAATTAAAATACTTAAAGCATTATTAGGTGATGATGTTATTGATATACAGCATATTGGAAGTACAGCAATACCAGCAATCAAAGCAAAGCCGATTATTGATATTGCTGTTGGAGTGACTGGTTTTGATAGAATAATATCATATAATGAGCAATTACAGAAGGAAGGAATCTTTTATCGCGGTTCAGATGTGGAACATCAACTTCTTTATGTAATGGGTGATGAGGAAAGTGATACAAGAACACACCATATTCATATTGTGAAATGGAACGGAATCGAGTGGAAAAATTATATACATTTTAGAGATTATCTTAATGCTAATGAGAATGTGGCTTTGTGTTATCAGAAGTTAAAGGAAGAACTGGAAAGCAAGTATGCAGATGACAGGGTTGCATACACTAATGGCAAGCAAGATATGATAGATACTATTCTTAATGATCAATAAATTATATGCTTGACAAATAATTATTATGTGGCTATTCTGATAAAAAGCGATGAAGAGAGATAGTAAATATTTTGGATATTGCAGAGAGGAGTTGTTTGGTGGAAAACTCCATTGAAGAAATATTGAACCAGTCTTGGAGCCGTGTACCGACTGATTTATTCATTAGGCTACACTGGAAACGCCCATTACAGCGTCAGAGTATCGAAAGAAATTTCCGTACTTGCTAAGGTCTATATTGCGAAATATAGATGAATTAAGGTGGTAACACGAAGCTATTAGCTATCGCCCTTAAAATTTATTTAGTGTCTGCTGATTAACTTGAAAAGCCTTGAATCTGCTGACTTTTCACTCGTTATCTGTTATAATATCTGCAAGGGTTTCAACAAAATGAAATCATTTTCTTTGCAGACCATCGTAGAATTTTACAAGTAAAGGTGTGTTATAGACATGTACAAAAAAACGGACAGATCACAATATTCATTTTTGGACTTTAATCAGCCGATGGGGCTTCACATGAATCCGGATAACCGCTGGATCAAAATGGCAGACCGCATTCCGTGGGACGAATTTGAAAGTAAATATGCGGAACTGTTTCCGGGTGATAACGGAAACGTTGCAAAACCACTCCGCATGGCACTGGGTTCTCTGATCATTCAGACCAGGTTTCAGTATTCAGACCGCGAACTTGTGGAACAGATCACAGAAAATCCATATCTGCAGTATTTTATCGGACTGCCAGGCTATCAAGAGCAGGCACCGTTTGATGCAAGCACACTGGTCCTCTTCCGAAAACGTATTTCTTCTGAAATGCTGATGGAAGCAAATGAATATCTGCTTGCCCATAAGGATGACGATCATATGCCGCCATCTTCAGGATGAGCTGATGACAGCTCTTCGGAGGAGAAAGAAACAAACAGCGGAACTTTAACTTTGGATGCGACATGCGCTCCTGCGAATATCCGTTACCCACAGGATGTTTCCCTGCTGAATGAGGCGAGAGAAAAACTGGAAAAGATCATCTGCCGTTTTTGCAAGTCCTATGATCTGCCACTGCCGCGACGTTACAAAAAATGCGCCAGAAAAGATTATCTGGCATTTGCCAAAAGCAAAAAACACAGTGCAAAGAAAATACGGAAAGCCCTGCGAAAACAGCTTGGCTATGTTGCAAGGGACATTCGGTATCTGGAAGAGTTCATGAGTAACGGATATGCAGCAACAGATAAAGAAGCGGGTCTGTATCTGACGATCACTGCATTGTATGGTCAGCAAAAGTATATGTATGACCACAAAATCCATAGTGTAGAACACCGGATCGTAAGCATCTCACAGCCGTGGCTGCGTCCCATCGTCAGAGGAAAAGTCAAGGCGCCGGTGGAATTTGGCGCAAAATTCGATCTGAGCCTTGACAGCGAAGGGTACGGAAGGATCGAAAAAATATCTTTCGAAGCGTATAACGAGAGCACTTGTCTGACAGAAGCAGTGGAACGGTTCAAGGAAAGAACCGGCTGTTATCCCAAACGGGTACTGGCAGATCAGATATACCGGACAAGAGCAAACCGGAATTATTGCAAAGAACATGGCATCCGTTTGTCAGGTCCAAAACTTGGGCGACCGGGAGTGAATGTAAAAGTGGATAAAAAACAGGAATATCAGGATAATACCGACAGGATCGAAGTGGAACGTACATTTAGCTTAAGCAAACGTTGTTACGGCATGAGCTGTATTACCACACCAAGCTGGAGAAAACCCAGCTTACATCCATCGCATTATCTGTATTTGTCACGAATCTGTTTAAGATGCAGAGACGAATACTTTTTGCTTTTTTACATCTGTACCGGATTTTGGATAGATATAGGATCGTAAATCTGTGTCTTTCTGTTTAATCAGCAGACACTAATTATGCAATACATGCAAACCAAGAGAAAATTTATGGTGATACCCAAGCTGATACTCAAGAAAAAATCCTCAAAATGATAAAAGAAAATCCGCAAGTATCAACGGCAGATATGGCCAAGGAATTAGAAATTGGAATTGCAACAGTAAAACGAAAAATCAAAAAAATGTATAATGTATCATATGTCGGAAATGGTTACAGTGGACACTGGGAGATTAACGGATAGAAAGTGCATTATATTATTCAAGCTATGAAAAGAGAAAAAAGTCGGAATGATGGATAAAACCGGAATTGATTGACGACACAAATCTTAATCAGGTTACACTTGTGATGAAGATGGAAAAGGAATCTGATGATGAATCAGCAGAAAAATCAGCGGATTCAAAAAATGAAAGCAATAGATTTATCAGAAAGGCAGAAGCAGATTTTAGCCTATATGGATGCTGGGGTTGAATATAGTACAGAGCAGGTAGTAGAAAATATAGGTTTAAAAGGTCCTAGGACAAGGCAGTTATTAAATGAATTGGTAAATATGGAGTTATTAGCTTGTATTGGAACTACAAAAAGAAGAAGGTATATTAAAGTGTAGAAGTTGATGTTATGTAGGAGATAATAAGCATGAACAAATTTTCAGAAAAGGACTGGAAAATATTCAGAAGTAAAATAGCTGGATGGCAAGAAGCTTATATGGATAAGCTCAACAAAGAATATATTGAAATACTAAATGGAGATGGAAATCCATCTGAGAAATTTTGGACATTGGAGAAAAGAATAAAAGCGGATAAGAAAGATTGTGGAGTGCAATGTGAGATGAGCAGGTCAAATCAATTTTATATTATGCTTTCGCTCCTGAATGAAGGAGCCATTTCTATGGAAGATTTAGAAGATTTTAGCGATGATTTGAAAGAGACAATGAAACATTTCGCTGGACTATAGCTTGATATAAAATATTTTTTAGTCGAGTGCGGTCAAGAATTTAGTTGAGGATAAAGAATTGATAAGAGTGATGTTGTTGAATAAAAGAAAGAGGTGCTGCTATGATACCTACAGAAGATATTATATCAACAGTGAAAAATACAATTACTGCATCAATTAAATGTAATACCCATCGGGGATACATTGGTTGGAGCAGCTGTGATAATATTTGTATGGATATGCATGACTGTCTTGATATGTGTGCTGAGACTTTAGAAATAAGTGGTTATATGATCGCACTTGAGGTGGCTGCATATATTTTGGTATCTGGTGTTAAGTTAGCATCTCATGCGGATAGCAGTTCGGGAATGCTCACAGATGTTATCATGTGTACATACGAACTGATAGAGAAATGCACAAAAGAAATCGAAAAACAGAATAAACAGATGCGAAATCAAGCACTTGCATTGATTATAAAAGAGGCAAAAAAGAGTGTTTTTGATGGTTGGACGGACTGGCGTTATGATTTGCTGAAATGTGGGATTTGCCTATGTGATGAAAAGAGTGCAAGGAAGCTTGAAAAGGTTTTGGATACCCTTTTGGAACTTTCACGGGAGGATTATTTCCCGGAATATGCGAAAAAAGAAGATTTGATTGTAAGATATCTTTTACATAGACATTTATATGGCAAAAAGAATACGCAGAAGGAACTATATCAGAATATTTCGATAAATGAACTCCGTATTATAGCTATTAAAGATGCTATGGAAGACAAGAATTATGATGAAGCAGAGAAGCTTTGTTTAGAGAAGGTAAATGCAGAAAATACATGGCATTATCGTAGTGGTAATCTGGAAGATTGGAATAACATGCTATATGACATATATAAGGCTGCAAACAACACGGAAAAGCAAATCGCACAGGCAAAAAAGCTGTTATTAATGGGAAATGAGAAGTTCTGGGATGTTTTGAAACAGATTTATAAAAAGTGCGGTGCGTGGAATGAGAATTACGAGAGTCTATTGGATGAATTAAAGGATAGCAAGCGAATGGTTTGCTATCGCAGTGTTCTTATTTCTGAAAATGAAAAGAAGAGATTGCTTGAAGAGGTAATTGGGAATCCGTATGATTTGTTTTATTATGGGAAGTATTTGGTGAAGGAATATCCAGAACAGGTATATGAGTTGTGTTATAAGGAAATATGTGAGAGTTGTGCTCAGGCGAAGGATAGACGAGAATATAAGAAGATAACGAAGAAAATTGCTCAGCTTATAAAATGGAAGGGCAAAGATACAGCAAAGTTGGTAATTAAGGAGTTGAAGCAGACATATCCAAGGAGACCAGCATTGTTAGATGAGTTGGAGAAGGTGGAGAAAAAACTTTAGGAGGAAAATGATGTTTTTATTTTGTAATGAGGATAAAAAGAGACACTAAATAAGACTGCAAGCCACTAGAACTACACTCAATAATGACAATATAGTCAGAATCTGCTTGATAAACTCAGTTTGGATGCAGATGAAATTGTAAATAGGAAGATGACTATAAACGAGGAAAAGTATCCAATAAAGAAAGCAAAAAGGAAATCGGATAAGTACGATTAGTTATAAAAATGGAGTGAGGAAATGGGGAAATTTGATGAAGTACGATTAGGATTTGAAACTGCATACATAGATGGTTCCGTTGTTTCAAGTAATGTATATCGTCCACAATTTGTGTCAAATAATTATAGAGAAGGAAAGAAAGTGCTCTCATCCATCGAAGATGAACTTTTATCATGTGATGGTTTTCAAATGAGTGTGGCTTTTATTACAATGAGTGGTATCACTCCACTTCTTCAGACATTGAAGGAATTGGAAAAGAGGAATATTAAAGGCGAAATTCTGACAACGAATTATTTGAATTTTAGTGATCCAAGAGCGTTGAAAAAGCTTAACCAGCTACCAAATATTACACTCAAAATGTATGATGTTGAAGTCGCTGACGAAGGATTTCATACCAAAGGATACATTTTTAAAAAGGACGAGATCTATCGTATTATCATTGGCAGCTCCAATATTACAAGTGCAGCACTTACAAGCAATAGAGAGTGGAATACAAAGTTAATTTCAACGGAACAAGGTGAAGTGGCCAAAGAAATAGTGGCGGAGTTCAATCAGTTGTGGGATTCAAAATATGCGTTATCTTTTGATGATTTTTATGAAAATTATAAAGCTCGATATAACATCATAAAACATCAGAGAGAGATTGCAAAACAAGAAGAGATTACTTCGATTGAGAAGTATAAGTTGCAACCTAATAGTATGCAGGTTGGATTTATTACAAATTTAAAGAAAATACTTGAGGCAGGAGAAGATAGAGCACTCTTGATTTCTGCTACAGGTACAGGAAAAACTTATGCATCAGCATTTGCAATGAGAGAATTAGGTTTTAATAGAGTCTTATTCCTGGTTCACAGAGGTCAATTAGCAAGGCAGACAAAGAAATCCTATGAAAAGGTTTTTGCAAAGTCAGTATCTATGGGACTTGTAGGGGCTGGATATCACGAATACAATGCAGATTATGTTTTTGCTACTATTCAAACTTTGAATCGTGATGAGCATTTACTTCAGTATGAAAAGGATGCATTTGATTGCATTGTTTTAGACGAAGCTCATCATGTTCCTGCTGATACATATCAGAAAGTAATGAAACATTTTACTCCCAAGCTTTGGCTGGGGATGACTGCGACACCAGACAAAAGAGATGATAATGTAGAAGGCAGAAATGTTTATGAACTATTCAATTATCAGATTGCATACGAGATTCGCTTACAACAGGCAATGGAAGAAAATCTCCTATGTCCATTTCATTATTTTGGTATTACAGATTTATCAATTATTGGTGATAATAAAGAAGCTGGACGAGACTTCTCAATGCTTACAAGTGATGAGAGAGTAAAACATATTATTACGCAGGCAGACTATTATGGATACAGTGGCGATAAAGTAAAAGGTCTCATTTTTTGTAGCAGCATCAAGGAAACGGAAGAATTGTCTGCAAAGTTTAATAAGATGATTAATCCTTCAACAGGATGTCTTTTTAGAACAATAGCGCTTAATGGGGATGCTACAGAAATGGAAAGGCAAAAGGCGTTTGAACACTTGGCAATGAATGAGGATGAAGTAACAACAGATAATCAGCCATTAGATTATATTTTCTCCGTTGAAATATTGAACGAAGGTGTTGACATTGTTGAAGTTAATCAGGTTATTATGCTCAGGCCAACGCAATCTCCAATCGTATTTATTCAACAACTTGGTAGAGGACTTAGAAAAGCAAAGGGAAAAGAATATGTTGTCATCTTGGATTTCATTGGAAATTACAATAATAATTTTATGATCCCGATTGCATTATCGGGAGATAGAACATACAATAAAGATAATATTCGAAGATATATAATGGAAGGTGGGCGAGTGATACCTGGAGCTTCTACGGTACACTTTGATGAAATTAGTAGAAAAAGAATCTTTGCTTCAGTAGACACTGCAAATTTCAGTGATATTAAACTTATCAAAGAGAATTATATGAATCTAAAAAATAAGCTTGGAAGAATTCCGAAACTTCGTGATTTTGATGATTATGGGGAGATGGATGTTCTCCGTATCTTTGACAATAGTAGTCTTGGTTCATATTACAAATTCTTGGTGAAATATGAGAAAGAATATAAAATCCGTTTGTCGGAAGATGAAGAGAAAGTAATTGAATTCGTATCCAAGAAATTAGCTAATGGAAAACGTATCCAGGAACTACAATTATTAAAAAGAATGCTGGCATATGCTCACGGGTTGTCTAAATTTGGTTTATTTGCCGGACTTTCATTAGATGTGAAAGAATATGGAAAAGAAATTAGTCAGGATCAGAAAGAAAATATTGTCAACGTTATGACGAATGAATTTCCGGCAGGAGCCGGTAAGAAAACTTATTCCCAGTGTGTGTTTATTGAAAAAGAAGGGAATGATTATAAACCAACAAAGGAATTTTTGAAGATGTTGTCAAATGACGATTTTTACAATGTTTTAAAAGAGCTTATTGATTTTGGCATAAGTCGTTATGAAAGAGATTATAGTCAGACTTATGATCAGACTGATTTGGTTTTATATCAAAAATATACTTACGAAGATGTTTGTCGTCTGTTGAATTGGGAACAGAATGAGGTGCCATTGAATATTGGTGGTTATAAGTTTGATAAAAAGACAAAGACATTTCCTGTTTTTATTAATTACGACAAGTCAGATGACATAAGTGACACCACAAAATATGAAGATCATTTTGTGGAGGGATTTAGAAATCGTCTGATTGCAATTTCTAAATCCGGAAGAAGTTTACAGTCTGAGGATGTACAGAACTTCCTTAAAGCAAAGGAACGTGGGATTCAGGTAGAGCTTTTTGTGCGTAAAAATAAAGATGATAAAATTTCGAAAGAGTTTTATTATCTTGGTCATATGGTTGCAAGTGGAAATACTAAGGAATTTACAATGATAAATACAGAAAAAACCGCGGTGGAAATAGAATGGATTCTTGACGTGCCGGTAAGAGAAGATATTTACGAATATATTGTAAATTCTTAGAGGGAGGAACAGATGAAAACAATAAGAGTAGTTGCAGCTGTAATAAAAGCTGTTAATGAGAGTGGAGAAACAATCATTTTTGCAACTCAGCGTGGATATGGTGATTTTAAAGGAGGTTGGGAATTTCCTGGTGGAAAAATAGAAGTAGGCGAAACACCGCAAGAGGCATTAAAACGTGAAATTATGGAGGAACTTGATACGGAAATATCGGTAATGGAATTGATTGATACTATTGAGTATGATTACTCGGAGTTTCATCTTTCAATGGATTGCTTCTGGTGTGAGATTGTAAGTGGTAATCTTGTGTTAAAGGAACATGAAGATGCGAAATGGCTAACCAGGCAACAGTTGGATGATGTGGAGTGGCTGCCGGCGGATATTTTATTGATTGAAGAAATAAAGAAATTCATATAATATGTCACAACTGATATTGTTTAGCAATAAAGGTTGAAAAATATCATATCGAGAGTGAAGAAAATTGTGATGTCGGATTTATTGAATAAAAAGCCAATATAATCCCCCACCAAACGGATTTTTTATCCCGTCTGGTGGGGGATTATTGAATGGAAAGGCCTATGTATTTCCTCTATCCTATTTTTCTGTTGCAATCACTCTACGGAACTGTGGTACAATCTGTGCAACTACGATGGCTTTCAAAAGATCCAGTGGAATGAATGGCAGGAAGCCCATCATAAATGCCTGTTTGACAGAAATCTGTGTCATGACCATAAGCCATGCAGCACCAATCAGATCAATCAAAAGTGCAGCACCGATAGAAAGCAATGTGTAAATGATACGGTTATATTCCTTGCTGCGAAGCAGTGGAACAACAATAGCAACAACGATAAAAGAAAAGCTGTAACCGCCCCATCCGCTTAACAGATACGAAATACCGGCATTGCCACCGATAAAGACAGGAACACCGACAGCACCCAGGAGCAGCCAGACTAAAGTAATCAAAGAAGCCTGCTGCATCGGGAAGATTAAAGCGATCAGAAGAACGATAAAGTTCAAAAATGTAATATGTGATCCCGTTGGAAGTGGAATACTGATATAGGCAGACACGCAAAGTACAGCGGCAAAAAGTGCCATGATCACTAAAGTGCGTGTCTGAAACTGTGGACGGGATGTAGTAGTTGTTGAATTGTTCAAGATAATTTCCTCCTCATGATAGACAAGCGTGAATGAAATCTGTCGTCAGATGCTTCGCGGTTGTCTTTTTAATTTACAGTTTGGAGTATACTAGGGAATAAAATGATTGTCAACCATGAAATTATTATGGTTGACAATAGGGCGAAAGAATATGATAATAGGAAAGGTGAGCAAACCGATAATGCATACAGGCTTTGAAAACTATCAGAACTATTAGAACTATTTTAGAATAGAAGCGGTATGCTTACCGGGTAAAAGCATCAGATATATTGATAAACAAAAGAAATGAGGATGAAAAATGAGTATAATACAGACGTTAAAGGAAAAAGTGTTACAGGGAGAAAAGATAGACAAGGCAGAGGCAATGCAGTTAGTAGATGCAGATTTTGGCGAACTTTGCAAGGCGGCAGATGAGATTCGTCAAAAGTTCTGTGGAAATGGATTCGATATGTGTACGATTACAAGCGGAAAGAATGGCAAATGCTCTGAAAATTGTAAATATTGTGCGCAGGCGGGCTGTTATCATACGGGCGCGGATGTCTATCCGTTACTTTCTACCGAAGAGATACTAAAGGAAGCACGTCGGGATGCAGAGGCAGGTGTGCCGAGATATTCTATTGTAACTTCTGGTAAACGTTTATCGAAAAAAGAAGTAGATCAGGTGTGCGAGAGCATTCGTGCGATCAAGGAAGAATTAGATATTGATGTCTGTGCTTCCTTTGGCTTGTTAGATGAAGAGGATTTTAAAAAGTTAAAGGCAGTCGGAGTGACTCGTGTACATAATAATCTGGAAACTTCCAGAACATATTTTCCTAAGGTTTGTTCAACGCATACATATGATGACAAGATTCAGGCAATCAAGGCTGCGCAGAAGGTTGGTATGTCTGTGTGCTGTGGCGGTCTGATGGGGATTGGTGAAACGATGGAAGACCGCATTGATATGGCATTGACGATACGCGAACTCGGAGTGGATTCGGTTCCGGTCAATGTTTTGAATCCGATTTCGGGAACACCTTTGGAAAATCAAAAGGTTCTTTCAAATGATGAGGTGACACGTATTGTTGCGATTTTCCGCTTTATTTTGCCGGATGCGTCAATCCGAATGGCAGGAGGAAGAAGTCTGTTAGGCGATATGGGACGCCAGTGCTTCCAGTCCGGTGCCAATGCGACAATTTCCGGAAGTATGCTGACGACAGCAGGAATTACGATAGAAAAGGATATGGCACTGCTTGAAGAGTTAGGATATAAGTTGGAGTTGGTATGATTTTAAAGAATACCTCTATCTGATTAAGTGGTTTATCTGATCAAGTGGTTCTTTGATGGCAGAAGAAAGATTGCCTGTGCGAATTTCTCTTTGCCACTTCGCAGTAAATGCGCAGAATTGAGGAGTAGTATGGAAAAAGTATATGTGTTAGGTGGCGGGAGAAGCTACATTGGTGTTGAAAACCAAATGTATCGTCATGTGCCGGCAGAAATATTGGGAGCTAAGACATTGTCGCGGGTGCTGCAGCCATATGGAAGTGTAGAGCCGGATGGGGTTGTTGCCGGAAATGGCGTGGGGGCCGGTGGCAATCTGGCACGTTTGATGATGTTAGAGGCAGGGCTTTCGGAGAGGATACCTGCGGTTACGGTAGATGTACAGTGTGGTTCCGGTCTGGAGAGCATAGGAATTGCGGCGGCTAAGATTGCAAGCGGCATGGGAGATTTTTATATTGCAGGGGGCTTTGAGAGCAGTTCTACGGCACCGCGGAGAGGCTACCATAAGAATCATGCCGACTATGAGAGGTTTGGTGGGGAACAGGGCTGGTACCGCGTGGCGAAGTTTGCGCCGGGAGAGCATCGACAGACAGCGATGATAGAGGGTGCAGAAGCAGTAGCAAGAGAAGAAGGATTTTCGAGAAGGGACATGAATCCGTGGGTTCTGCGCAGCCACAGACTTGCCTGTGAGGCGCAGGAAAAGGGGATTTTGAAAGATATTTCCTATGAGGTGATAGAAGGCTGTGATAGGGACGAGGGTATTCGTCCGCGTATGAGCGAAAGACTGCTAGACCGATTGCCGGGAGTGTTGCAAAAAGACGGTCTGATCACAGCAGGCAATGCCTGCCTGACCAATGATGGCGCGGCTTTTGTACTTCTTTGCTCTGAACGGTATGCAGCCATGCATGGATTGCAGCCGAAAGCAGAATTTGTGGGAATGACAGAAGTAGGAGCAGATCCATCAAAGAGTCCGAAGACGGCAGTGTTAGCGATACAAGATTTGTTGAAAAGGTATCATTTGACAGAACAGGATATTGACATTTTTGAATGCAATGAAGCATTTGCAGTGATAGATATGTTGTTTGCAAGAGCATTTCCAAAATCACTTGAAAAATATAATATATTTGGTGGTGCACTTGCGTATGGTCATCCTTATGGAGCATCTGGTGGGATTATTACACTTCATGCGCTCAAAGCGTTGCAGCAGGTATCAGGTGAGCTTGGCATATGTAGTATCGCGGCAGCAGGAGGGGTTGGAACGGCAATTTTATTAAAGAGGGTGGAATGATGAACTATTATGAGTTGTTATTAGAAAAAGAGGCACAAAAAGAGGCAGTCATTGTGGATGGCGTATCGCATTCTTATGGCTGGCTGTGCAAAGAGGCCGGGAAAAGAGCGACGCAGTGGCGGGAGGAAATGTCGGAAAATCTGACGGGAAAAGTGCGTGTGATCAAAAAGAAAGATATTATGGAACAACTATTGGATTTTCTGGCGTGCAATGCGACAGGGCAGATTCCTTTGCTCGTACCGTCTGATCAGAAGCACTATTGGGATGGAGAATATCTGCTGTCAGAGCCGCCGGAGGATGCGTGCATGGCAGTCTGTACATCCGGTACGACAGGAAAACCAAAGATTTACTATCGGTCGTATGAAAGCTGGGCAGGCTTTTTTTCAACCCAGAACAGAATTTTTGACGTAACAGAAGACAGCCGGCTTTTTGCACAGGGAAGTCTTGCCTTTACCGGTAATCTGAATCTGTATCTGGCGCAGTTTTATGCGGGTGGTGTTGTAATCGCAGAGAACGGTTTTCAGCCGAAGAGGTGGCTGGAGCGAATACGGGAAAGCAAAGCAGACAGCATTTATCTGATTCCAACGAAATTGATGCTTTTGCCGGAGGTGGCAAAGGAAAAAATGTCTGGGATAAAGATGATATTGTCCGGCTCGCAAAGTCTGGGAAGGGAAGATGCCATCCGCTTAAAAGAAGTCTTTCCGAATACAAAGATCGTGTTATATTACGGTGCAAGTGAGTTGAATTATGTGACGTATGTTACAGATGAGGAGATGGGGGAAAGCAGAAATCTGATCGGAAAGCCTTTTCCGGAAGTAGAAGTGTTTTTGCGGGAGGATAAAATATACGTGAATACGCCGTATCATGTGGAAGGAGTATCGTGTCCGTATTCTCTGTCGGATTGTGCGTATCAGGATGAAGAGGGAAACTTTTATTTTGCCGGAAGAAAAGATGACATCTTAAATATTCGTGGCAGAAAGATATCAGCTCTTATGATAGAAAATGAATTGCTTCAGCTGGAGGGTATTCAGGCGGCGGCGGTAGTTTCGCAAAAAGGGCAGAAGCAGACACAGGAGCTTTTGGTGGCATATGTTGTGATACAGCAGGATTATTCATTGCGTGAAGAGGAAATCTGTCAGAAGTTACGACAGAAACTGTCCAAACATGAAGTACCGCGTCGGATTTACAGACTGGATCGCCTTCCCTATAATGAGAGTGGCAAGGTGGACAAAAACAAGCTGATTATGCTACAATAATAGCTATGTACAAAAAGCAATTGGCTGTCAAATGTCATCAAAACATGGTTATCTAGCTCGTTGCTTTGTGGGAATAAGAGAGAGTTGGAGGAAAAGAGAATGGTAGTTCAGCCAAAAGTAAAAGGATTTATGTGTACGACAGCTCATCCGGAGGGATGCAAGGCAGCAGTGAAAGCGCAGATTGACTATGTAAAGGCACAGCCAAAGACAGACGGACCAAAGAAAGTATTGGTGATCGGTTCTTCTATGGGATATGGTCTGGCAAGCAGAATCGCCGTAACATATTCCTGTGGAGCAGATACGCTTGGTGTCATCTTTGATAAGGCAGGCAAAGAGAAACGTACCGCGAGCGCAGGATGGTACAACACAGCAGCATTCGAAGAGTTTGCAACAGCAGACGGATATTATGCAAAATCAATCAATGGAGATGCTTATTCACAGGAGATCAAGGACGAAACGATTGCAACGATCAAAAAGGACTGGGGCAAGGTAGATATGGTGATCTACAGCATTGCAGCACCACGTCGCAAGGCACCGGATGGAAATACATATCGTTCTGTTTTAAAGACGATTGGTCAGGAATATACGAATCAGACGATTGATCTGATGACAAATGAAATATCAGAAGTGACGATTCCAACTGCCACACAGGAGGAAATTGATGCGACGATTAAGGTTATGGGTGGCGAGGATTGGAAATTGTGGATGCAGGCACTGAAAGATGCAGGTGTATTGGCAGAGGGTGCTAAAACCATTGCATATTCTTATATCGGGCCGGAACTGACACATCCGATTTATTATGATGGAACGATTGGTCAGGCAAAGAAGCATTTATACAAGACGGCAGATGAGTTGAATACTGAGATAGACGGACTGGAAGCATATGTTTCTGTCAATAAAGCGGTTGTAACACAGTCCAGCGCAGCTATTCCAATCGTACCTTTATATGTTTCATTGCTTTTTAAAGTGATGAAGGATAAGGGACTTCATGAGGGCTGTATCGAGCAGATGTATCGCATGCTTCATGACAGAGTATGTCAGGATACGGTTGTGACAGACGATAAACGTTTGATCCGTATGGATGATTATGAGATGAAGGCAGAGGTACAGCAGGCAGTTGCAGATCTTTGGAAAACCGTATCAAAAGAAAATATCAAAGAAATTGCAGATATTGACGGATATTGGCAGGATTTCTATGAAATTTTCGGATTCCGCATCGATGGTGTGGATTATGACGCGGACGTGGATATTCAGAAGGGGATTCCAAGCTTAGCGGAGTAGTGGTATATATGAGCTGTATCATTAACATTGGTTTGATGATTAGTTATATCAAAAAGTCGCTTAAACCTCATGGTCTAAGCGACTTTTTTGCAGCTCCTTTTTGTGTAATAAGAAACTGCAGTGATACCCGTTTTATACTTGAAACTGTTTTCGGTATTCTTTCGGTGTACATCCAAACTTTTGCAGAAAAATCTTTGAAAAATAGCTTAGATGATTAAAACCGCAGGATGTGGCAATGGATGTAACACTGTAAGAAGTGTCCCGTAAAAGTGTGCAGCTGATCTCCATACGATAGGCGTTGAGGTAAGCAATAGGAGATTGCTGCATATATGTTTTAAAAATCTGGCAGCATTTGCTGCGTCCGATATTGCCGGCAGCGGCAATGTCTTCAAGTTCAATGTTTTCAGAATAATGTGCCGTAATATATGTGATCATTTTCTTTTGCAGATGAATATCCGGATTCTGTGAAGTCGGGTTGATATATAGTTTCGGATCTGAATGACGGTACAACTCATTCCAAAAAAGATAGAATGTCCCTACGATAGAGTAGTCTGACAAGTGACCGGTTTGATATGCATCAAAAAGGTTTTTGATATTGGTTCGGATAAAGTCGCCACGCTCATCCTTTGCCGGAAAATACCAGTATTCCAGCGCAGAAGCGGAAATAATTGGCTTAACATACTTCTGGTACATAAAAATATTAGCTTTTAACAGGTCAGGATGAAACAGCATACAGGTAAAGATGCATTCCTTTTCCTGATAAGAATAGCCAAAGTGCATCTGGTGCGAGTTGACGATTACAACATCTCCTGCCTTTAAGTGTAAAATTTTCCCATTTACGTCATACATCATTTCCCCATCAAACAGATAGAGAAATTCCAGATCGTCATGCCAGTGGCAGAGTGCGCGCATATCCGTAAAATTAGAAAGCTTGCGGGACTGTATGGCATACGGAATATCCGGGGTATCATATTGAATAACCTCGGCTGCATTTTGTAAAATATTAATATCAATCATGTGATATGTGATCCTTTTCGTATTATTGTTCTTCTTAGTATTCTTCTTAAAAATAACATAGCATTTTTCTGAAATGATCTGCTACATTGATATAACGATTTAAAGCCATCTCGTTTTCTTGTATTGTAACATAAATGTACGAATGTTACAATTTCAAAAATTAAAGTGATAGTTTGAACATGCTTCTGGTGTTATTCTGATAGTAGAAAAAACGGTACGAAATGTATTGCAACGAAAAGAAAGGAAGAGGAGAGAGTATATGAAAAAATCAATATTTCAAAAATGCTGTATGTTTTTGATTCTTTTGTCTTTGGTTTTATCCGGTAGCGGAATCTCAAACATGGCTTCGGCAGCAGGAAAAGCACCTTCACTAAGTGTGAAATCAGTCAGTCTTAAGGTTGGTGCAAGTAAAAAGGTAACAATTAAGAATAAGCCTGCCAAAGCAACGGTGAAGTGGAGCACAAAAAATAAAAAGATCGCTACCGTTAAAAATGGTAAGATCAAAGCCGTAAAGGCAGGAAAAACAACAGTTATCTGCAAATTAACTTATAAGCAGAACAAAAAAAATGTAACAAAGAAATATCAGGTAAAGGTTACTGTTACGAAAAAGAATACAGTAACGCAGACACCGGCACCAACGAAGATGCCTATTCCGACAAAAAGACCTGCAAAGGTTCAGGAAACTTCTAACCTGACAACAGCGCACAAGTCTAAAAATGGTATTACAACAAAAGATAATGGTCAGATGCGTAAGGAATTAAGCTCTTTGGATCTGATCAATGACCTGATGGGACCGGGCTGGAATCTTGGAAACCAGATGGAGCAGTCCAACTGTATGGGTAATTGGAAGACTGTAACAGAGTGTGAAACAAGTGCAGGAAATCCGGTTGCCACACAGACAACATTTGATGGTTTAAAAAGCTATGGAATCAACACAGTACGTGTACCGGTAGCATGGTCAAACTTTATTTCTACAGATGGAACATATACATTGAATGAAGAGCTGATGAATCGTGTAGAAGAGATTATCAATTACGCTTTGAATGATGAAATGTATGTTATCATCAACATCCATTGGGATGGTGGATGGTGGGGAAGATTCGGCGCAGAGCCTTTGGATGCCGAAAATACTCCAATCCGTGATGAAGCATGGAAAAAATATGAAGCAATCTGGACACAGATTGCAAACCGTTATAAAGAATACTCTGACCGTCTTATCTTTGAGGGTGCTAATGAGGAGTTAAGTGGTCGTTTGAATGACGATTATCAGCATCCGGAAAAAGGTCAGCAAAACCAGACAGGTGTTCTTGGAAAAGATGCGAACGATATTTATAAATTGGTAAATCAGATTAATCAGAAATTTGTTGACATCGTCAGAAGCACAGGCGGTAACAATACATACAGACATCTTCTGATCCCTGGAACAGGTAATGAATCCTGTGTTATCGGCGGATATGATACAGATAGTTATCAGACAGATGGTACGATGGATGCACGTTATAAAATGCCAACAGATCTGGAAGAAAATGGTGTTTCTAAGTTAAGCGTATCTGTACATTATTATGATCCAACAGATTATGGTATTTCTGCAACATCTACAACACCGTGGGGATATCGTGATTCATGGGGAACAGCAGCAGACTACAAGTACATGGAGAATCTGATGGGAAGACTCCGTGCATTCACAGATAAAGGCTATGGCGTTATCATTGGTGAATGTGGTTGTGTAAAAGGATACAAGGATAATGTTATTGACTATTTGACAGCTTTATATACAAACGCACAGGATATTGGATGCTGTGCAGTCCTTTGGGACGAGGGTCACTACTTTGAGAGAGCAAAGGGATACTTCGCTTATGGTGATGTCGGAGAGTTCTTTGCAAAGATGACAGGCTCTACACCTAAGATTCCTTCTGATGCTAAGTTAGTAAACACAGGTATCTCAAGAGTGCCGACCGTTGAGAATAAGAATCCAAAGGTAGTCTATACATGGACAGGTGAGTTTATGCGTCATACCGGTGATGGTGAAATTCCGGGAAAGATCGCGGCAGAACGTGGAGATCTTTTTGATCCGGTTAATCACGGTATTGGATTTACCACAAGCATTACTGATGAAAAAGGAAAAGCGACCGATGCGTTAAAGGCAGAGATAAACGAAGAGTTCTGGAATATCCATCTGACAACAGACTGGAGTAAGATTAAGGAACCTTGTATCAGGGTATATCCAATGGACAATGAGGTAAGTAAAACTGCTGATCTTCAGCTTGGATATATGAAGAAGGAAAACAGTGCAGTACGCTTTGACGTAGACTATGACCAGAATACTGGTCAGCAGTGGTTTGGCAAGTATGTCAAGTTAGATGAGGAAAACCTGAAGGGCAAGTACCCATGGTTGTGGGTTACAACAAACACATACACCGGATGCTCTTTTGTAAAGATTGAGATCTGTGATGGTGCCTACAAAGCAGATGGTTCCAAATATGTGTACAAATCAACAAAGAAATAACAGTAGAAATTATATTTCACTGATTTTATTTCATATAGCAATGGATGTTGGGAACGAAAAACAGACTCACATTTATAACGCCATCCGTGGTCTGGAGTATCGAAAATATCCTGCAGAAGCCGCAAAAGCTTCTGTATCCTAACAATATTATTGTTTCTTCTTAAACAAAACGAAGACCTTGTATTTGGAGTTTGATTCCATGCAGGGTCTTTGTTTTGATGTTTTGTGTTGATTTGGTTTGTGCATAATTTGACAGATAGGTAAAAAAGTGCTATACTATTATAGCTTTGTTTCAAAAGCACAACATGCGGATATGGCGGAATTGGCAGACGCGCTAGATTTAGGTTCTAGTGTCAACAGACGTGCAGGTTCAACTCCTGTTATCCGCAGTATGATTAGTGTAAAGCCTTGATTTTTCAAGGCTTTTTTTAGTGGGATTAGAAGGTACAAAGGTACTTTCATTTTGTGCGATTTGACGAAGTCCACATAGACTTTTACCTTTTGACACCTGAAGCTTTATCGTATGCCTTTTTGTGCAATTAGATAAAGTCATAGAAAGAAATAGGAGGGTGCGTTTTTGCTGCATTCATGTTATACTAAAATAGTAGAGTGTTTTGTAGTATTTCTGGCAAAACAGGAAGGTATTTTGGGTATGAAAAGGCTTATTCGCCTTGCAAAGAAAGAGGTGTTAGGGAGTGAACATTTTAGCACAGTCATGTGGTCTGGTACTATTAGTGACTATATTTTTATTTTATCACCGGCAGAAGAAAATTCGTTTGAAAACAGGAGATGCTTTCTTGCGGGCATTGTGCGCTACATTGCTTTGTGTTACCTTTGATATTTTGTCAATCATTGTAATTAACTGGGCAGATGTGCTTTCTCCGGTGCTTGTCAAATCAGTCTGTAAAATATATTTACTTACGCTGGTTGGTGTAGGTTTTAGCAGTCTTTTGTATGTATTTGTAGATATTTATGGAGAGAAGCAGGAAAGATACCGAAAAGCTATTTTGCATAATACCATCACGGGGATTGTAGGATGCTGTGTGATTTGTCTGCTTCCGCTGCATTACTTTGAAAACGATGCACATACAGTTGTTTATACCTATGGACCGAGTGTTTATGTGACGTATCTGGTTGCACTGTATTTTGTAATACGCACATTTTTCACAACGTTATACAGCAAAAGGAGAATGAATCCGCGGCGAAGAGAAGCGGTACTGATATGGATGCTGTTTTGGCTGGGTGCGTCTTTAATCCAGTTTTTCAACAACCGTATTCTAATTGTAGGATATGCGTGTGCAGTGGGTATTATGATTCTATATGTTTTGCTGGAAAATCCAGAGACGAATCTGGATCGAAGGACGGGGCTTTTTAATCAAAGTGTGCTGGTGCAGTATTTAAGGCAGCTTTATAGCAGAGGAGAGACCTTTTCTGTAGTTGTGTTTGTGTTGGAGCATTCTTTTCAAAAGAGTCTTTCGATTGAGGAAGAGCAGTCTGTTAAGTTTGAAGTGGCACAGTTTTGGCATACGTTTTCAAAAGCGCTTGCCTTTA
The DNA here is from genome assembly GCA_934317005.1 of uncultured Lachnospiraceae bacterium. Lineage (GTDB taxonomy): Bacteria > Bacillota > Clostridia > Lachnospirales > Lachnospiraceae > Butyribacter. Next base: position 44,290 of record CAKREB010000018.1, on the reverse strand, counting down.
AGCGGGATGAAGATGAGACACTGTTACTTTTTGAAACACAGGAGGATGCACAGGAAGCACTTCGCATGATACAGGAGAGAATGAAAATGGGGTGGGGAGTGCAGAAGGATATTTTGGTTCCGTCGCGCTGGATGTGTATATTAGACAGCACTTTAGCAGAGGGAGAGGCAGATTTATTGTATTTGATTCGTTATGTACGCCAAAATAGTGCTGCTTTTCAGGAAAAAGGCAGTGTGTTTGTCGATAAGACGCTGGTTGATGAGATGAAGGAAAAGAAGCGGGTAGAAATGCTAGTCTATGATGCTATGGAGCAAGATCGCGTAGAAGTATTCTATCAACCGATTTATTCGACGGAAGAGAAGCAGTTTACGGCAGCAGAGGCTTTGGCGCGCATTCGTGATGAGAAAGGGATGTTAATCCCGCCGGGAGTTTTTATTGACATTGCAGAGAAAAATGGAATGATTCTTCGCTTGGGCGAAATGATTTTTGAAAAGGTTTGCTGCTTTTTAAAAGAACACAATCTGGAGCGGTATGGCTTTCATTATGTGGAAGTGAATCTGTCTATGGTACAATGCGCCTATGAGCCGTTAGCAGAGCAGTATATTGCAATCATGGAGAAGTATCAGGTGCCGCCACAGTGGATTAACCTTGAGATTACAGAGTCTGCTTCGCTGCGCGCAAAAAAGACTTTGCAGAATAACATGAAGAAATTAATGGACTGCGGTGTTAGGTTCTCTCTGGATGATTTTGGAACAGGACAGTCCAACCTGAATTATATTATTGACATGCCGGTAGACATTGTAAAGTTTGACCAGATGATGTCGATGGCATATTTTGAGAACAATAAAGGAAAATATGTCATGGATGCAGCCATGCATATGATTCAGGGGATGAAACTGAAAATTGTTTCAGAGGGAATTGAAACAGAGCAACAGTACCGTGAAATGGAACGGCTGGGAATCAGTTATATCCAGGGGTATTATTTCTCGCGACCATTGCCCGAAGAAGAGTTTTTAGCTTTTTTAGATACCGTGGCATCAAGAAAATGATCCAGATGTCCTAACAGATGTGAGCGTTCTTTGTTTAGACAAGTATGTAGTGCAGCGTCCTTGAAGCTGCTGTTCCTGCGAAGCATAAGATACAGGATGGCAGCGGCTGCAAGCATGCTAAAAAGCAGCTGAGGAAGAGAACGCAGTGGAAAAGCATCTGATCTTGGACTATGTCCTAAGGCGTTTGATATATCGTTGCAAAAGTCGTAAAGTGCATCAAAATAATCGCCACCGGCGATGCGTTGTTTCAGGTTGCTTTCCAGTTTACGGCAGCGGGAATCTGTCAGATATATTTTTGCCTTTCCGTAGCAGGTGACATTATATACCGCAGCATCTTTTTTCGTACCAACAAACAGTATCACCAGATTCTTTGGTGCAGATTTATTTTTCCCAATTTTTTGAATATAGGATGTATAATCATCGTTTTTTCCAAGCTTTTTGGAAGTGATAATATAGACAGAGGTATCATAGCGGTCTGTGATGGCATCACAGGCAGTTGTGAGGTTTTCTGTTTCTTCTGTTGTCAAAAGCTGGGCACCATCGGAAATCGTTGTTCTGGCAGTGCAGTGCGAAGAAAAAAAGAGACAACAAAACAGAAGAAGTGGCAGTATTCCAAGGTAGTATTTTTTATTTCTAATCATGATAATCCTCATTTCTCTATAGATTTATAGCAAAGGCCCACCGAGTAAAACCGTTATGATGCGCAAGATCATAAAGATAACCAGAGTAAGCAGTCCGAAGGAAATCGCAAGCTTGACTGTGGAAACCGGTGGTGTGCCTGCAAGCTTTCCTGTCTGTCCGTTCATGGCAAAAATATAGTCATCATCAGATGCATCACACAGAACGAACCATACCGGCAGTAGGGTGTAGGCAGAGGATACCGGTTGGATGTGATACTCCCTATCTATAATAGAAGTGTCTTCATAATTTGTTACGGTCTTACTTAGAAAATCGTCCAGATAAGTCTGCGCCCGCCTATTCGCTTTTGGCAGTGCTTCTTTTGCATTGATGCTGTATTTTTCAGACACGGAACCGGAAAGATCGCGTGCACGAAAGTGCTGTGCAGCATTCATGTCAAAAGGCTCCAGCTTTTCAAAAAGCTTATCGGGAAGTACTTTAGAAGCATTGATAGGCAGATGGTCCAAAGCAATATCTGCCTGACGGTAAAGGTGAAATCTGTTTTTTTGGGTGACTTCTTCGTTTTCTTTTGTATACTTTTCTGTCTGAAAGCCTTCAAACTGTGCCTCGCCCTGTGCACGAAGGGAAAAAGACCAAAAAGGAATGTACATGCCAATGACTTTTTTCTCTTTGGCAGCTTTCTGAAACTCCTTTGGTGCAAAACGTAATCGTTTGCTCCACTTGTGAAAGGCACGCTCAGCCTCTTTTTGGGAAATGCGAAAGGGCAGTATCTCCACCGGTGCAGGCTCATCTGAAGTACGTTCGCCCGTGCCGGTCTGCATACCGCAGAAAAGACAGTTTTCTACAGACGTATGATTGTCGGTTACGAAGATAGCACCACAGTGCCTGCAACGATATTGACGCGCTTCATTATCTCCATAGTAAGCTTCTGTTGTCTGTGCTTCTACAGCCTTATAGGATGGCTGATAGCCGGCTATTTTTTCTTCCTGTTTACATGCGATGCAGCGTAAACAGCCATTTGTCCGGTCAAAGGTCATGCGTGCGCCACATTTGGGACAGTTATATTGTATATTCATAGCGAAATAATCCTTTTCTTTTGCTTTTTAAAACAGAACATGGTCTGTGCAATGACAGGAAACAGAGAAACCATGTCAGACTCTCTGTGTGCCTGTGTTATTTAGATTCTAAGATAAGTATATCGTAATAAAAGGAAAGGTCAAGAAAAAGAATTAGTTGCTTCTATATGCGTACTCAGCTATAATAAATGCACATGAGCAGTTACAGAAAGGAGCATTGATATGTGGGTTGCTGATCAATGGGAAGATTACGAAGTGATTGATACATCGGGGGGAGAAAAACTGGAACGCTGGGGAGATTATGTGCTGGTACGTCCGGATCCTCAGGTTATCTGGAATACACCAAAGAAACATAGAGGATGGAAAAAGAGAAACGGACATTATCACCGTAGCAGTAAAGGCGGCGGTGAATGGGAGTTTTTTGATCTGCCAAAGACATGGCAGATCCATTATAAGACGCTTACATTTCATTTGCAGCCATTTCAGTTTAAGCATACCGGACTGTTTCCGGAGCAGGCGGTGAACTGGGACTGGTTTGGCGACAAGATCCGCAAGGCAGGTCGTCCGATCAAGGTGTTGAATCTTTTTGCTTATACAGGTGGTGCTACACTGGCAGCAGCGGCAGCAGGTGCCAGCGTAACGCACGTAGATGCTTCAAAGGGCATGGTGACATGGGCAAAGGATAATGCAGTAGCTTCCGGTTTGCAGGATGCACCGATCCGCTGGCTGGTGGATGATTGTGTGAAGTTTGTGGAGCGTGAAATCCGCCGTGGCAATCACTATGATGGGATTATCATGGATCCCCCATCCTATGGAAGAGGACCAAAGGGAGAAATCTGGAAGATCGAAGAGAAGATTTATCCGTTTATTGAATTGTGTACGCAGATTTTAAGTGACAAGCCGTTGTTTTTCCTGGTCAATTCCTACACAACCGGTTTACAGCCTGCCGTTCTGACCTACATGATGAAAACAGCACTTTTGCCAAAGTTTGGCGGCAGTGTGGAAGCACAGGAAATCGGACTTCCGGTATCGGAAAATGGGCTTGTTCTGCCATGTGGTGCATCAGGCCGCTGGTTTGACGGAGATAGGGAATAATGCTATAATCTCAAGTTAATGGTCAGAGTTTTTCTGGCAGGGAGGTTGTTAGAGCTATGAAAAAGAAATTACAGCTAAAAGGAATGCTTCGGGCTTATCTGAATTGGCCGATTATTTTAAGCATTCTCTTTTTGGCGATGGACATCCAGCTATTCTTTGTAAACCGCAAGGCAGGTGTGCTTGGTGGGATATATTGGGTGATCTATGTGCTCGTTACCGGTCTGATCTGCTTTACCGGCAGAAGAAAGATTCGAAAGGATCTGATTCAGTTTGCGGCAAATTATGGTCAGATGCAGATGAGTATGATTAAGGAAATGGATGTTCCTTATTGTGTTCTGAGCGAAGAAGGACAGCTTTTGTGGGGAAATGACCGCTTTTTGGAAGTCATTGTAAATAAAAAAGCAGCGCGCAAGAATATAGCAAATGTATTTCCTGAGATCACTTATGGAAAGCTTCCAAAGCTTCCGGAAACAAAGGTAGTACACGTTCAGGCACAGGAGCGGTATTACCGCTGTGTGTTGAATCTGGTCGTGGATGTCAGCAATGAAGTGATTGATTCAGAATTACCGTTAGATCAGCTTGTGGAAACAAGACGCATTATTGCCATGTGCATGTATGAGGAAACGGAGGTTATCAATCTGGAAAAGGCACGTGAAGCAGAAAATCTGGTAGCAGGTCTTTTGTATATTGATAACTATGATGAGTTGATGGATAGTATCGACGAAGCGCGTCAGTCTTTAACTGTGGCACTGATTGACCGTAAGATCAATAAATATATGCAGGGAATCGATGCGATTTCCAAAAAGTTAGAAAAAGATAAGTTTTTCTTTGTCTTTAAGCAGAGCCGTATGGAAGATCTGATCAACAATCGTTTTGCTATTTTGGAAGAAATACGAAATATCAATCTGGGTAATGATCAGAGTGCCACGATCAGTATCGGAATCGGTGTGGGCAAGGGAACTTATATGGAACGTTACGAGTGGGCGCGTGCTGCGATGGATCTTGCACTGGGACGCGGTGGAGATCAGGCAGTTGTAAAGAACGGTGACAAGGAGCAGTTCTTTGGAGGAAAGCGTGTTCAGATTGAGAGAAATACCCGTGTAAAGGCTCGTGTAAAGGCGCATGTGCTGAAAGAGCTGATCGAGGGCAAGGAACGGGTTGTCGTGATGGGGCACTCTATTGGTGATACGGATTCTTTTGGGGCATCCGTCGGTATTTACCGTATTGCAAAGACCTTAAACCGCAAGGCACATGTGGTTGTCGGGGAGTTAGATGCTTCGGTTAATCCGATCAAGGATCGTTTCTATTCGAAAGAGTACGAACAGGATATGCTGATTGATGGAGAAACAGCGAAGGAGCTGGTGGATGAGTCAACTCTTTTAGTTATTGTAGATGTAAATAAAGGAAGTTATACAGAGTGTCCGGAACTGATCGAGCAGGCACAGTCTGTCGTGGTGATCGACCACCATCGTCAGGCGGGAGATGCGATTGCAAAGGCGGTATTGTTCTATATTGAACCGTATGCGTCCTCTGCCAGCGAAATGGTCGCAGAAATCTCACAGTATATTGGAAATGGACTTCGTCTGCATCCGGCAGAGGCAGATGCGATGTATGCCGGTATTATGATTGATACAAACTATTTTTCAAATAAGACAGGAGTACGCACGTTTGAGGCTATGGCGTATCTTCGCAGGAACGGTGCAGATTCCGTCCGGGTACGAAAAGCCTTCCGTGAGGATTTAGAGGAGTACAAGATTAAAGCGGCAGCCATTCAGGACACGGAACTATATTTGGGAGAATATGCGATTGCGGAAAGCTCTTCAAAGGGAGTGGAAAGTCCTACGGTTCTTGGCGCAAAGATTGCCAATTCTCTGTTAGATATCAACAAAGTAAAGGCATCCTTTGTACTGACAAAATACAATGGCAAGATTTATATCAGCGCACGTTCGATTGATGAGCTGAATGTGCAGGTGATGATGGAAAAGCTGGGTGGCGGCGGTCATATTAATATGGCAGGTGCACAGCTTGCGGATGTGACAATGGAAGAAGCCAAAGATATTATCCGTAAAGCAATTGATGATATGATTCAGGAAGGAGAGGCATAAAATGGAAGTTATTTTATTACAGGATGTAAAATCGCTTGGCAAAAAGGGCGAGATGGTGACAGTAAATGAAGGATATGCCAGAAATTTTCTGCTAAAGAAAAAGCTTGGTGTGGAAGCTACGGCACATAATAAGAATGAGTTAAAGCTGCAGAAGCAGCATGAAGAAAAGGTTGCACAGGAAAAGTTAGATGAGGCAAAGGCTTTTGCGGAAGAGTTAAAGGAAAAGTCGATCACTGTATCGATCAAGACGGGTTCCGGTGGCAGAAGTTTTGGTTCTGTTTCTACGAAGGAGCTGGCAGCAGCGGCAAAGGAGCAGTTAGGCTATGAGCTGGACAAAAAGAAGATGGTACTCGATGTGCCAATCAAGAGTCCGGGAATCTTTACATTGCCGATCAAGCTTCATCCGAAGGTAACAGGTGAGTTGAAGGTAGTTGTCAAGGAAGCGTAAAGTACATGATGATTCTGTATACAGAATGTGTATCGAAGTCATAAGATGAATGGAGAAGAATAGATGGATGAGGCGCTGATCAAGAGAATACCGCCGCATAGTGCCGAGGCAGAGCGTGCTGTCATTGGTTCTATGCTGATGGATAAGGAAGCTATTTTGGTTGGTTCAGAAACGCTTCAGGCGGAGGATTTTTATCAGGGGCAGTATGCAGAGCTGTTTCAGGCATTGGTTGATCTGTACCGAAAAGGTGTGGCAACCGATCTGGTAACGCTTCAGAACAAGCTTCGTGAGATGGAAACTTCACCGGAGTTATCCAGTCAGGAGTTTTTGACGGAGTTAATGTTAAGTGTACCGACCTCTGCTAATATTAAATATTACGCGGATATTGTTCATGATAAGGCACTGGAAAGAAGATTGATACAGGCTACAGAGAAGGTGGCTAACACATGCTATCTGGACAATCAGCCGATAGAAGATATTCTGGATACGGCAGAAAAAGATATTTTTGATGTATTACAGCAGCGTTCCAGCAGTGAATTTGAGCCGATTGGTCAGGTGGTTCTGCGGACTCTGGACGAAATCTCGCGTGCCTCAAAGCAGGAGGGACATATTACCGGTCTGGAAACCGGATTTCGTGATCTTGACTTTAAGACAGCGGGGCTGCAAAAGTCTGATCTGATCCTGATCGCAGCCCGTCCGGCAATGGGTAAAACAGCCTTTGTATTAAACCTTGTGGAACACATTGCACTGCATAGTGAGGGAACGATTGCGATGTTTAGTCTGGAAATGAGTAAGGAGCAGCTTGTCAAGCGTATCCTTTCCATGAACTCAAAGGTTGATTCCCAGAAGATCCGAACCGGTAATCTGGAGGACGAAGACTGGGTAAAATTGGTTGACAGTGTGCGCCGCATCGGTAATACTAATCTTGTTATAGATGATACATCAGGTATCACGGCATCAGAGCTGCGTACAAAGTGCCGTAAGCTAAAGCTGAGCAAAGGACTTGATCTGGTCATCATCGACTACTTACAGTTGATGACAGGCTCCGGTAAGCGAAAAGGCGACAGCCGTCAGCAGGAGATTTCGGATATTTCCCGTTCACTAAAGGTTATGGCGCGTGAACTAAATGTGCCGGTTATTGCACTGTCACAGCTTTCGCGTGCAGTAGAACAGCGTCCGGATAAGCGTCCGATGCTTTCAGACTTGCGTGAGTCTGGCGCAATCGAGCAGGATGCCGATATGGTTATGTTTTTGTATCGTGATGAATATTATAATCCTGATACGGAGGATAAAGGCGTTGCGGAAGTGATCATTGCCAAGCAGCGAAGCGGCCCTACCGGAAAGGTGAAGCTGGCATGGTTATCGAACCTTACTAAATTTGGTAATCTGGAAGCAGAGAGAAATTAAAGCATGCATAGAAATGAGGTGTATTATGTACAAAAAAGCAGTTACTTTTAGTTATGATGATGGAATTGAGCAGGATCGACATTTGGTGGAAATTTTTAATCGCTATGGCATGAAGTGCACGTTTAATCTGAATACGGGAATTCAGACTCCCGAGAGTTGTTTTGATATCGAAGGGGTGTGTATTCATCGAATGCCACAGGAGGGGCTGGCAGAGTTATATCGCGGACATGAGATTGCAACGCATGGGCTGACGCATGCGGCACCGACTGACATGACAGAAAAACAGCTTGAGCAGGAATTTGTTACGGATGCTAAAAATATTGAAAAGATATATGGAAAGTATCCGGTTGGAATGGCATATGCATATGGTGCTTATGATGATACAACAGTAGAATATCTGAAATCGATCGGAATACGCTATGGGCGTACCGTGGGAAGTACACATGGCTTTGCGCTGCCAAAAGATCCTATGCGCTTGGAGGCGACTTGTCATCACAATGACGAGAGATTATTTGAGCTTGCGGAGGAGTTTTTGAACACACCGGCAACCGAAGAAAATCCGATGTTGTTTTATATCTGGGGACACAGCTATGAGTTTGAAGTGAATCATAACTGGGATCGCATCGAACGGTTATGTGAGATGCTTGCAGGAAAAGAAGATATTTTCTATGGAACGAATGCAGAGTGTCTGTTGAATGAATAAAATTAATGGAGAAACAATGTTTTCATAAAGTTGCTTTATTTTGTGTGATTTGACAAAGTCATATAAAGAAAGTACCTTTTGACATCTTAATCTTGAAAATAATAAAGCTGGCGGAGAATTTTCTCTGCCAGCTTTTGTCTGTTATTATCGAAAACTATTTGTTCTCCTGATAGTCCAGTGCAGCACCGATGAATCCTTTGAATAACGGATGTGGTCTGTTCGGTCTTGACTTAAATTCCGGATGCGCCTGCGTAGCGATAAACCATGGATGAGAAGGAATCTCGCACATTTCTACAATACGTCCGTCAGGGGAAAGACCGGAAAGAAGCATACCGTTCTTTTCTAAGTCTTCACGATAGTAGTTGTTTACTTCATAACGATGGCGGTGTCTTTCGGAAATGTTTTCTTCACCATAAACCTTGTAAGCGAGGGAATCCTTGTCTAATACACAGGGATAAGCACCAAGACGTAAGGTACCACCGATGTCTTCCACACCATCCTGATCTGCCATCAGATGAATAACAGGGTGTGTAGTCTGTGGATCTAACTCGATACTATGTGCATCATTAAATCCGCAGACATGTCTTGCAAATTCTACGATACTAAGCTGCATACCGAGGCAGAGTCCTAAAAATGGGACATTGTTTTCACGTGCATATTTAATAGCGGAAATCATGCCGTCTGTGCCACGATCACCAAAACCACCCGGAACAATAACACCACTTACATCGCCAAGCAATTCTTCTGCATTGTCATCATTTAACTCTTCTGAGGAAATCCACTTGATCGTTACATTGCTCTTATGGGCAAGACCACCATGCTTTAAGGACTCAACCACGCTGATGTAAGCATCATGCAGAGAAGTATATTTACCGACCAAGGCAACTGTGACATCCTTCTGCAGATTCTTTAATGTATCTACCATAGTCTGCCATTCTTTCATGTCTGGTTCCGGACACTCTAAGTGGAGACATTCGCAGGCAACATCTGCCAGATGTTCCTTTTCCATAGAAAGAGGAGCCTCATATAAAGTTTCCACATCCAGATTCTGCATAACACACTTGTTTGGAACGTTACAGAAAAGTGCAATCTTATCTTTAATACCTGGTTCCAAAGGACGTTCTGTACGGCACACCAGAATATCCGGCTGAATACCCATTCCCTGCAATTCCTTAACACTTGCCTGTGTTGGCTTTGTTTTCATTTCGCCGGAAGCACCGAGATAAGGAATCAGAGTCACGTGAATCAAAATCGCATTTTCGTGTCCAACGTCATGCTGAAACTGGCGAATGGACTCTAAAAATGGCTGGCTTTCGATATCACCGACGGTACCACCAACTTCGATGATGGCAATCTGCGTATCCTTGCAGCCATCGTTGCGGTAAAATCTGCTTTTAATCTCATTTGTGATATGTGGGATGACCTGAACGGTACCTCCACCAAAATCGCCACGGCGTTCTTTGGAAAGAACGGACCAGTATACCTTACCGGTTGTAACATTGGACTGCTTTGTCAGACTTTCATCGATGAAACGCTCATAATGTCCGAGGTCAAGGTCAGTCTCTGCACCATCATCTGTTACGAAAACTTCACCATGTTGTACCGGATTCATGGTACCGGGATCAATGTTGATATAAGGGTCAAACTTTTGCATAGTCACACTATAACCACGCATCTTCAGCAGTCGTCCAAGAGAAGCGGCAGTGATTCCCTTGCCGAGTCCTGACACAACACCACCTGTAACAAAAACGTACTTGACAGCCATTCTTTTTATCCTCCTTGTAATTTGAATATGGCAGATTTCTATTCCATAAAAAAGGGCATTGCATGTATCAGTAAAACACTATGTTGTAAGCAATTTCCAATTTCATAAAAGTAACTGTTTCCTAAATTAAACCAATATTAAAACATTATACCTCAAAAAGGGTGCTATATTCAAGAGGTATATGAAAATAAATGCAAGGATTTCAGAAAGGCGAACCGGCATGGCGAAAAAATGATATGACCTGCCGAAAAAATGATTGAGTTAGAAGGTAAGAGTGATTATATATAGTAGCGATATGTGAAATATGAAAAAGGAGATAAGGGCAAATGTTTCGGTACTATACTGCGATTATATTTTTGAGCATCGTAGCGATGTTTGCAGTTCAGCTTGGCATCAATGGCAGCCATACTTTGACAAAGAGCAGAAAAAAGCTTTGCTGCATGCGGCACTCGAATGTATATCCGGTGTGTTTGGCTTTGTCGATTATGTAGTACTGGGGATTGCTTTAATCATGCTATATGTCTTTACGTTGGAGATGATCTATCAGACGGATGAACTGGATGTATGAAAATAAAAGGAAGCGTAAAGAAGAGAAGAATTGAGAAATTTTCTTAAGTATGTTAAAATGAAATGGCAACTTTTTACTAGAAAAGGTTGCAAAACAGAAAGAAAATACAGTGACAATTCTTTCGGAAATAGTTACAGAAAGATATGTACAGTAGTTACAGGTTACAGTCGCAAAATTGTGTTTGCGTGCACTTAGCACAATTTTTGCTGTGAATGGTAATGTGCACAGAAAAGGGGACAGTATGTTATTACAAGAAATCAGACAAAAAATCGTAGACTATGGAAACAAGCTTATTTCATCAGGTTTGACGATTGGAACAGCAGGAAATATCAGTATTTATGATCCGGAGACAGGATATATGGCAATTAGTCCATCCGGCATTCCGTATGCGCAGACAACGGCAGAGGATGTAGTTGTGTTAGATCTGCAGGGAAATGTGATCGACAGCAAGCGCACACCATCCAGCGAGCACAGTCTGCATGCAGCATTTTATCTGGAAAAGCCGGATGCCCGTGCAGTAGTTCACGCACATTCCATGTATTGTACAACACTTGCTTGTGCCGGAGTGGATTTAAAGGCAACACATTATGCCATTGCCGATACAGGGGTAGCTACGGTTCCTACAGTACCTTATGAAACCTATGGTACACCGGAGCTTGCCGAGCAGGTTCGTAAGTGTCTGCGTGCTTCTGACAGCAAGGCACTTTTGATGGCAAATCATGGTATGGTAGCATATGGGGACTCTTTGGAAAAAGCTTTTGCAATCGCAATGACTTGTGAGTGGTGTGCACAGGTTCAGTGGCGCGCTATGTCAATCGGTACACCAAATGTTTTGACAGATGAGCAAATGGCAGAGGTAATTGAGCATTACAAAACATATGGTCAGGCAAAAGAAAGTGATAAGCAGTCACAGGGATATTTCGGATAGGATGTGGCAAAGGATTAGCTCAGACATTTTTTGATAAACTTAGCATATCCCTTTTGTCCGGTGGCATTTAAGTGAATGCCATCCTGATAAAACCAGCTTGAATGCTTTGGGGCTTCTTCGTCCCACGGAATCAGATGAACATTTTTATTGGCTTTTGCAACACGCTGTATCGTCTGGTTGACGGCTTTTTGGATATCTAAGTGTTTGCCATAGGCAAGAACCCAGTAGACAGTTCTTTTTTTGCCGAGGTAGCGGATCAAAGACTGTCCGACTTTGGAGTTGAAGTTTCCGTTTGTGCCCAGAGCGATGATAACGGTATTGCCAAGCTTGCCTTGCTTGTTCAAGGCTTTGGCGATATCGAGTGCCTGACATACCTGACGGGAAACTTTGGCATCGATAATAGCATTTTTATATAGTTTTTTAAAGGCAGGGGAAGCACCTAGAAAAACAGAATCTCCAATGACTGTAATGGTCTTTTTTGGTACGTTTTTCTTCTTTGCACCCTGCTTTTTTGAAACTTTGGTAAGTGGTGCTGTAGTTGGAGAAAAAGTTTTTGTGGCTTCTTCGCGCTGCAAAAGCTGTTCGTTTTTGGTCAATTCCTGCTCAAGCTCTTTTTGGTCGGAAGCAGGTGCCTTGATGATGCCATATGCACCAATCAGCATGCAGCTGACCAGCGTCACAATGCCCATGCTGTGTAAATAGTGAATTACCGGCTGTTTTCTTGAATTCTTTGTTGTTTTCATAAAATCCCTCATTTCTATGTATATTTTTCTATAACGAGTTTGCGACAAGTATAATGATTGGATAGTGCCATAAATAAATTTCATAGCTGTGTCTGCCGAGCCAGGCAAATGCTGCCACGATCGGGTTTGTGGAAAGACTGGTTTTATAGCGGTTTATCAAAAGGATCAAAGCACCATAAAACAGGCACAGTAAAAACATACCACCCTGATACAGGAAAGGCATGGTTCCATGTATAGTCGCAAACAAAATACCAATCAGCAGAACAGAAAGTGCAAGGATTTCATAAAGCTTTCTTAAAGAAAGAACCGGAAAATCATATGTACTGCTGTTGTTTTGCAGGATAATAACATTTGCATTTTTGGCCTGAGCATGACACTGCGTAGGACAGGTAGTATGATGTGTCTGGTATGCAGCGACAAAAATACCGATCAAAATGCAAAAGCTCATGGTGTCGGTGCCGTAATATACTCTGGACGGGTCTTTGCCGGGCACATATAGGTAAAGCATCCGAACAAGGGATACTATGGCAAGGACGAGAAAGCCATAGTATAGCTTTGTGGTTCCGGCAGATGCCGTGTTCTTACATTCTTGCCCGCTATGATATAGGAACTTGCTTGGAACATGGAGGTATGCGGATAGAACGTGGTTACATTCTATCTTTTTATATAGTAAAAACAAAAATGGCCACAACAGATAAAACTGTATTTCCATACTGAGAAACCACAGATGGGTAAAACAAGACGTGTTAGAAAGTCTTGAAAAGTAGGAGGCATGCTGCGCAATCTGCCACCAGTTGTTGTAACCGAGAAAGATACCGGCGATTTCGGAGCGGATACCGATCATTTGCTGGTCATTTGACAGAGTCATATAGCAGCAGACCAAAAGCACCATTGTGATGAGCGATGGATATATTTTTAGAAACCGCTTCTGATAGTATCTTCCAATATGAAATGTATGATTATTCCAGCTTCGTTCGCTTGTCAGGAACATAAAGTAGCCGGAAAGAACAAAAAATAATGGAACCCCAAGAAAACCTCCGGGGACAAAAGAGGGGCACAGGTGATAGAAGAAAATGCCGGTAATACCAATGCCCCGCAAGGCATTTAAGCTATTTCTTTGTTGTGCATTTGTATTTTTCATGACAGCCCTCATTTCTACGCACGCTTGTGTTGTATCATTCGTAATTTTATCTGTTTTTGCCGGGTGCGCATAGCAAAAAAGACAGGGACAAATGGAGATGGACGAGCATCAGATACACATTTGTTTTACTTTGTAAACCAAATATACAATGCGAGGTCTAAAATGTCAACCACATTTTTGAAAAAAGTTGACATTTTAAACCAACAAGCCTATAATGAGCCACAAAGAAAATAAGTAAAGGCAGGACAGATTCCTGCTTTGTCAATTGTTTTTATGCAGAAATGAATCAGACGGTATCTTTTTTGGGGGGGCTTGGATACAGTGAGGAGGCTATGGTGAAAGAGGAAGTTCGGGTAACAAATAAAGAATGGTACGTTATGAATTGTCTGTGGGAGGAGAGTCCACGTACTCTGATGCAGTTAGTTCCCTTACTGGCAGAAAGCGTAGGCTGGAGCAAAAGTACCTGTGCAACGATGGTACGCCGTATGACAGAAAAGAAATTAATCGGATATAAGGAAAACGGAAAGACAAAATATTTTTTCCCAAAGGTGAAAAAAGAGGACGTCGTTGTTCAGGAGACAAGAGATTTTTTGCAGCGCATTTATGATGGAAGTATCGGAATGATGATGAGTGCGCTGGTGGATCAAAATAATCTGTCAAGGAAGGATATTCAGGAGCTGCAGGAGATTTTGAAGGAAGCAGAAGATAAGGCTGATTATTAAGATACGTGGGAAAGGAAGCAGGGGGGAAATGACGAATTTGATTGTGTGGATGATAGAGTCGTCTTTGTTTGTGCTATGCATATTGGGAATCAGACAGGCTTTCATGGGAAAGATTCGTTATGGTGTGATCTGTGCATTTTGGAGCGTTGTATTGTTACGTTTTTTGGTGCCGGTTCACGTTATTTCTATGCCGTTTAGCATTGGCAATGCGGTTTACAGCGAGATAACAGCATGGGAACAACAGACAGATGCACAGAGGCAGGATGCAGTCGGGAAGGAACTCGGCCAGAGTACGTTTCGGCGTGTCACGGATGTAGATATTTCTAGTAAAATTTCACAAAGGTATCAGCAGAAGCATTTGACGGATTCTGCTTCCCAGGCGAAGGTTAGCAGGAAAAAGACAGGAAGATCTGAACAACTCAGAGCATGGATTACACAGCTTCGGTGGAAACAGATTTTTACAACAATCTGGGGCAGCGTAGCTGTAGGACTGGCAGCGGTTTTTGTAGTGTCAAATGGGAGATTGCTTTGGCATTTCAAAAAGACAAGGGTGTTTTATGGAAAAAAGGGGAAAATTCCGGTCTATACAGTACCCATGCTAAAAAGTCCGTGTCTGTATGGTGTGTTCTGCCCGGCGATATATCTTCCGGAAGATATATTATCTACGAAGGGGGAAATGAGTGTAGAAGCTTTAGAACAGATCATTACGCATGAATGGGTTCATTATAAGCATAAGGATCATATATGGGCAGTGCTTCGCATTCTTTTAGTATCTGTATACTGGTTTGATCCGTTCTTATGGATTGCCGTGTCCTGTGCTAAGAAGGATGCAGAGCTGTATTGTGATGAGTCCGTTATTAAAATACTGGGCAAAGAAAAGCGTTTTGATTACGGAAGACTTTTGATCCGGCTGGCGGGGGAAAGACATTTTGGAGAATTTCGCTATGCCATGATGCCGATGAGCCGGCGTGGAAGGGAAATGGAACGTCGCATACGGGCAATTGGCAGCAGAAAAAAGCATTCTGCGGCAGTTGTGCTTCTGGCAGCTGTCATTGCGATAGCGGGTTTTGGTGTAACCAGTGGAACCGGATTAGCAGTGCGAAGCCAGAAGTCAGACAGCACGCAGCTGCAAAGTAACACTAAAGTGCAGAAGGTATCATCTGTTGGTGTTACGGCACAAAATGAGAAAAATATTCTTGAGCAGTACGGAGTAGGAAGTAATCTACAGTGGATGCAGGGACTTTGGCAGCTGTCAGCTTCAAATCATACGACTGGAAATGTTTTGGAGGTACAGGGGAAAGCACCAATAGCCACGGGCACGGAGAATATAACTCCTTCGACTGAACAGATGGAGGCATGTAAGGAAGTGTTTCAGGAATATGTACTTCTCTTTACGGAGGCTGTCAATACCGGAAAAACGAAAAAACTAAGTAAAGTATTGTTGCCTGGCAGTCAAGCATATCAAGAGCAGAGTGCATTGGCAAAAAACTACTATGCGAGGGGTATCCGCGAAAAGGCAAAGGTATCTGAGGTGACTTCTGTCGAGGGAGTGACAGAGGTTCAGATGGCAATCTATTCCAATGAAAAAATAAGAGTGTCTTATGCAGATGCAAAGGCGAGGATCGTTAGCCAGCAATATTGCTATACCTGTGAGCATATCAATGGAAAATGGATGATCACAAAGATGAAAAGTACGCAGGCTTAAGGAATGTTTCAGAGGGGTTTGCAGATGCGATAGAAAAATTTAATGAAAAATTTATTTCTATTTTGTTTAAAATTTTCGATTTATTATTGATTTTACGGACAAGATATATATAATTAAGATAGAGAAAGTTGGTGAAAATCACTTTCCAGTCATGTATAGTACAGTCTGTCAGGGCAGATTGCAGCTGCTCACGTTTACACGTAGCGACAGATTGTCATATATATATCACAACACCGAAAGAAAAGAGGTAATTAAAATGGCAAAAATTGATTTGAGCAAGTATGGCATTACTGGAACAACAGAAGTTGTTTACAACCCTTCTTACGATGTATTATTCGAAGAAGAGACAAAACCAGAGCTGGAAGGTTATGAAAAAGGTCAGGTCAGCGAACTTGGTGCCGTAAACGTTATGACAGGTATCTACACAGGACGTTCTCCTAAAGATAAATTTATCGTTATGGATGAGAACTCAAAAGACACAGTATGGTGGACATCAGATGAGTACAAGAATGATAACCATCCAGCTTCACAGGAAGCTTGGAAATCTGTAAAGGATTTAGCTATCAAAGAGCTTTCTAACAAGAGACTTTATGTTGTGGATGCATTCTGCGGTGCAAACAAAGATACACGTATGGCAATCCGTTTCATCGTTGAAGTTGCTTGGCAGGCTCATTTTGTAACAAATATGTTCATCAAGCCAACGGAAGAAGAATTAAAAGACTTCGAGCCAGACTTCGTTGTTTACAATGCTTCTAAGGCAAAGGTTGAGAACTACAAAGAATTAGGATTAAACTCTGAGACAGCTGTAATGTTCAACATTACAAGCCGTGAGCAGGTTATCGTTAATACATGGTACGGCGGAGAGATGAAGAAAGGTATGTTCTCTATGATGAACTACTTCTTACCATTGAAGGGCATGGCTTCTATGCACTGCTCAGCTAACACAGATATGAACGGTGAGAACACAGCAATCTTCTTCGGTCTTTCAGGAACAGGTAAGACAACACTTTCTACAGATCCTAAGCGTCTCCTGATCGGTGATGACGAGCATGGTTGGGATGACAACGGTGTATTCAACTTCGAAGGTGGATGCTACGCTAAGGTTATCAATCTTGACAAAGAATCTGAGCCAGATATCTACAATGCAATCAAGCGTGACGCTCTTCTTGAGAACGTTACAGTTGCTGCAGATGGTAAGATTGACTTCGACGATAAGAGCACAACAGAGAATACTCGTGTATCTTACCCAATCGACCACATCAAGAACATTGTTCGCCCAATCTCTTCTGCTCCAGCAGCAAAGAATGTAATCTTCTTATCAGCAGATGCATTTGGCGTACTTCCTCCAGTATCTGTACTTACTCCTGAGCAGACACAGTACTACTTCTTATCAGGATTTACAGCAAAGCTTGCTGGTACAGAGCGTGGAATCACAGAGCCAACACCTACATTCTCAGCTTGCTTCGGACAGGCATTCCTTGAGCTTCATCCTACAAAATATGCTGAAGAGCTTGTTAAGAAGATGGAGAAGAGCGGAGCTAAGGCTTATCTTGTAAATACAGGATGGAATGGTACTGGAAAGCGTATCTCTATCAAAGATACTCGTGGAATCATCGATGCTATCTTAAGCGGAGATATCAAGAGCGCTCCTACAAAGACAATTCCATACTTCAACTTCGAAGTTCCTACAGAGCTTCCAGGTGTTGATTCAGCAATTCTTGACCCACGTGACACATATGCAAATGCTTCTGAGTGGGAAGAGAAAGCAAAAGATCTTGCTGGCAGATTCATTAAGAATTTTGCGAAGTATGAAGGAAATGATGCAGGTAAGGCATTAGTTTCTGCTGGTCCTCAGATGTAATTGAGAGCAAAAAAGAAATCATATATTTTTAGATTTTGAATAATGAAAACGGCTATTTTTCCTAGCGAAGAATAGCCGTTTTTTGAGTTTATAGGAAACTTTCTGTTTTCTACAAATTTAGAATGCTTCGTGAGGATGTTCTCTTTATAGGTTTGCAATAGCTTAAAGCTATGGACAACCTGCCTTTTTGTGTATTTTGCAATATTGCTTCTGCACATTATAATAGGATTTATCATTTTATTTTTTTGAAGTAAAACCGGTACAGCAGATAAGAAATAAGGTGAAAAAGATAGTCAAAGAACGGAGGATTAAAATGAGTAAATTACAGACACTTTTTCGATATGATTTTGTGGGAAGTTTTTTAAGACCGCAGGCAATTAAGGATGCAAAGACAGCATATCAGGATAAAAAAATCAGTAAGGATGAACTTGATAAGGTTATAAACGAAGAGATTGCAGAAGAAGTTTGGGAAAAATAAATAGAGCTTCTTGCAGTCTGCGACCCGATGATGTCATGTCCCGCTGGTTATAGCGGGACATTTGATTTATGAAACAAAATATTGTTTTAGTAAAGTTTTTATCTGTAAATTAATATTTTCCGGGAAAGTACCGGCATGCTTTTTAGGTATCTTAATCCAAAGGTCTAAATTTTTATACGCGTTCTTTCTGCGCGTGTCTGCTTTGTCCTGTTTTTGGGATACTTCAACTTTGATCTGTGCCCGCTTCTGTTCCAAAAGCGGGATAATAATATAATAGAGTCTGTCATCCCTGAAAGAAACATATCCAGCCTCCTGTCCGGCTTTGTTTTTCAAAAAAAGCCGGTGCTTTTCCAGATAAGCAGGATATAATGTCATGCCTGTATGTATCGTGGTGACAGAGGAAAGCTCCAGCATCGAAGGAATATAATAAATGCTAAAGGAACTGTCTGCATCAGAAATTGGTGTAAGCAGAGTTTGTAGTGTTGCAGTAGCATCAATAAATTGCTGGGATAGCAGGTAGGTCAATTCTGCCTGAGTTTGTAGCCGTCTGGAAGCAGAAACGGTTTTTCCAACGGCTTCTTCCAGTTGATCTAAAAGTCTTTTGCTGCATTCGAACATGCTTTTTAAAAAGAGTGGGAAATCCTCATTCGTATTCCAGATATATTTTCCGGTATCGACAACAAAAACACCAATAATTTCTCCGTCAAAATCTTCTACATAATGATATACGTTGCGTTCCGTATAAGCATTGCCATTAACGGAGGCGTTCCATTTTGACTGATTTTTCTGTGATTTTCTGTCTGATTGATGGTGTGCTTGGAAAGCGGCATCCGAAGAAAAAGAACTTCCGGCTTCAGCTTCATATTTACAGAGAAAAGAATATGCTTCGTTGATTTCCTGCGCGGTATATTCGTAATCCTCTGTATCAAATGCGTCTGTATCGGGATGAACATGATGCATCAGCTGGCGGTATCTTTTTTTGATTTCTTTTTCCTTTGTATTAGAATCGATTCCGAGAATTTTATAAGCAGTTTCGATTGTCATATTAATCCTCAATTCTGAGCGTTTATCACGAAGAGGCGAAGAAATTCGTATAGGCGATTTTTCTTCTGCCATCAAAGCTATTTGCCCTCGCTCAGAAGCAAATAGCCGTGTGAAAACTACTGTCAATACAGCATTTTTCACACGAAGTATCACCTTGGTTTCACGTAATAAGTAGATTTTCCTCTGAAAATGGAAATTCGTCAAGAGGATTCGTCAAGAGGAAAGGAAAAATGTAATCTCGCTCTGTAGTTTACTATAAAATGTAATACACAAAAGAAAACGATGCGAAATACAAAATAAAAGCAAAAAAAGTAAAAAAACATACCAAAAAAGCCCTTGAAAAGAAGAAAAAGATTGCACCTGTCAGGGTGATATGTTATACTGGGTGCAGAAGGAGATAGAAAGGATACGTAGTATAATGCAGAAGAGGACATTAGAGGTGTGGGCGAATGGAGAACTTTTGCAGGTTGCGGTCGGTGACATCTTGTATATTGTGATACCGGGAACACCGGGGGAGCATATCAAACCACAGGTACATATGTTGAATGGGGAGGTGTTTAGCTGTACCAGACTTCTCAATGCAGTAGAAGAAAAACTGGGGGATGGGTTTATCAGGCTGAGTCGAAGATGCGTGGCAGCAATCAGGGCAATCCATACGATTAGTGATTATGTATATCTGAACAATGGGGAGAAGCTCGCATATAGTCCACGTAAGAAGCAGATGCTTATTGATTCTCTGCATGAAAAGCAGAAGGAAATATTACATCATCTCGCGCGGGAAGGACAGCTGATGTCAACAGAGGAATACTGTGAATATTATCGAAGCTTTGATCATATGCCGTTTGCTTTTACGGATATTAAGATGGTGTTTGACGACTCTATCCATGCGGTGGACTGGGTATTCTGCTATGGAAATGAGGCATTGGCAGAGTTGGAGAAGACGCCGCTTGATGCGTTGATTGGCAAGTCGTTTGGTACGATTTTTGCAAACATGGATCCGAAATGGCTTAAAAGCTATGAACAGGCAGCTTTGTATGGTAAGACATTGGAAATCATCGATTACAGTCCGGAGATAGACACATATCTGCATGTTACATGTTTTCCGACATTTCCGGGACACTGCGGTTGTATCTTGAAGGATATAGCAAAGATGCAATATGCGGAGGGGAATCAAAGCTCCGAAAAAGCATTGCGTATGTATTTGGCACATATTGTTAATGCGTAGGGAAGAGGTATGAAAAAAGGAAGGTAAGACTTAATTTTATGGGAAACTGTCTGCACGGCAGTGTGGTCCTTTTTATAAGTGTTACCTGATTCTGAAAAATGATTGAAAAAAGTGGTAGATACGTGAATACATTGCAACAAAATAGTAACATGACACATACGGAAACAAAAACTGCTAATCTGTTTTAGATTGGCAGTTTTTATTTGCTTTATAGGAAACTTTTCGTTTCCTATAAAGTAAATAAGCGCTCCGCGAAGATTACACTGCAGCGAATAGGAAGATGTCGCTTTTGCGACCCGCCGCAGGCGGAGAGTTTCGGGATGCTGGGGAAGTTGTATGGTAAAAGCGAAAAGCATTTTTTGTTAAACATGATAGAAGCAAAAAGTGTGTCGAAAGTTGCAGTAGCATTACAGAATAGAAAAAATGCATGTCAGTAGTCAATTGTTGTGTTATTCTATACTATAGAAGGTAATCTAATATACAGTTATTTTCTAAATGACATCACGTGAAAGAGTATAACAATGTTTTTGTGGTATCTTTTTTTGATTCTTATACGAGAAATTTTAAAACAGTAAATATTTTACAAAATATAAACAAATGAGAAGGAGACGAGTGGCATGAAAATGGGACAGGCAAAAGTAGAAATCGTCAAACTTACAAATTTATCTTTAAGAAGAAGACAGGAGGAAGCGGTTTTCTTTTATATTCTGCAGGGAGAGGCACAGTATCAGGTTTGCTTTGAAGAGCACAGAATGCATGTCGATGATTTTACGCTTGTCAATCCAACAGAATTTTACACCTTGTCTGCGGAGAAAACTACAGAGTGCATTTTGGCAGTTATTTCGATTCCGGTAGAATGGATTCAGAAAAGATATGCTTACTTTGGATATGCTCCGGTGGTATGTGATATTTTCCAGTCGGAAGGTGTTCGATATGTGGATGAGCAGTATGTGGAGGAGTTACGTCTTAATTTAAAGGAATGCATGCGGCAATATTTTACTTCGGGAGAATTTACGCAGAAATTACTGGAGAATCTGTTTTCTCTTTTGCATGAAAAGTTTCTTTTGGCAGATTATATGGGGGTTGAGCGGGATGCATGGGCTTTGGGAAAGATGGATGTTTTTAATGAAATTTATAAACAGATGATTGAAAATCATTCACGTAAGGATTGCATGCAGTATATTATAGGAAATATGTATTATACACCAGAGTATGTAAATCGAATCTATCGGGCATTTACTGGTTCCAGCTTTCAAGAGGGAGTAAATAATGTCCGTTGTTGGGCGTCAGAAGCAGACTTGATCATGACAAATGATACTATTCTGGATATTGCCGAAAGACATGGATTTTCAGACAATAAGTATTATTATAAATACTTTAAACGCTGGTATGGCATGACACCTAAGGCATATCGTCAGCGCTGTCGGGAAAACTTAAAGGTAAGTGATCAGTTTATAATATGTGATAGGAAAGAAGCATGTGAACTGTTGCGCACATTTGGTATCTTAGAAGAGAAAAGAGTTTCGGAAATGGCACAGATGGCAACAGGATATATGCGGGTGGCAACACCTGAGGATACAGAGTTAGCGATACAAAGGTTATTGCAGATACGATCAATGGAAAAAGTTTGTTTTTTGTGCGAGGTGTCAAAACACGCTGTGCAGCAGGATGCAGAGGCAGAAGAAATCGTGGTATGGCGGGCATGGGAAAACTGGTATCAGGCGTTAAAAGCGTCATGGAGAGAAACGTGGAAGGAAGAAGGTGATGCGATGCCATTAAAGAGAAAAAAGATACATGTGGTCTTTCTGGTATCGTCTGGCAGCAGCATGGAATGTGGCAGAAAAATTCTGCGAAAGGCTTTGGCAGAGCAGGAAGAAGATTTTTCACTGGAGTTTGGAAATCTGATAGAGTAATAAAATATGGTATTGTTTTTGTACAATAATCCGGCGGGATATGTTTTGGCAGAACGGGAAGAAAATGTCATGATTGTCCATTGTTTGTTTTGAATTGTCATTAAATTGAGAAAAAATGTGTGATAAGATAGTTTCTATCAAAGCAAAGGCGCTTATGTGAAAGCAAAGGCGCCTTTCTTTTTTTGACAGAAGTCAGCACAAATGAGAGGAGCATGTCTATGATTAAAAAGAAACTTTTAGCAATTTTGACAGCAGTGGCAGTAATGACAACGATGGGTGGATGCAGTTTCAGCAACACAGACACATCTTCAGGTGAAGAGGCGGCAACAAAGAAGGTAACAAATCCGGAAGATGAAATGGTAGTAGGCTCTATGGTAGAAGCACCTTCCTTAGATCCGGCGTTTAACAATGATTTTGGAAGTTATCAGGTATTAAATCAGATATGTGAACCGGTTCTTTCGATTGATAAGGACGGAAATGTACAGGATGGCTTGGCAACCTATGAAACAAAAGATAATCAGACATATGTATATACCTTTAAGAAGGGAATCAAGTTTTCGGATGGAACAGAAATGACAGCGAAGGATGCAGTCTTTTCCATTGAACATTATATGGATCCGGAAACAGCAGGAAATACAGCCTTTATCTATGCCGGAGTAAAAAGCGTAAAAGCAACCGGAAAGTATGAAATGAAGCTTGTGTTAAAACAGCCGGATGCAACATGGAAAGCAAAGTTAGCCGGATGTTACGGCTTGGTATTTAGTGAAAAAGCATTTAAGAAAGTTGGAAAGGACAAGTTTGGTACAGCAGATGGCGGTATCGTAGGAACAGGTGCCTATAAGCTTTCGAAATGGGAGATGGGAGTACAGACGGTATTAGAAAAAAATGAAAATTATCATGATGCAGACAGTGTAGACATTCAGAAGGTAACAATCCTGTACTTCTCAGATAACAGTTCTGAGCTGATGGCATTAAAGACAGGACAGATTGATGAGATTACAGAACCGGATGCAACTATGTTTGAAGATATTGATAAGATTGATGACGTGAAGCATATCCGTGCAGAGTCAAAAGCCGGTGTGTATTTAGCCATGAACTGCAAAACAGGGCCGTTTCAGGACAAAAATGTTCGAAAAGCAGTTGCTTATGCACTTGACAAGCAGTCACTGATGGTGAGTCAGTATGGAAAAGAAGATGTGGAAGAGGCAAGCAGTTTTTATTGTCCAGATGGTGCGATTGGTTATGGAAAGGACATTATCGAGCAGTCGAAAAAGGATGTAGCACAGTATGAGTATGATCTGGAAAAGGCAAAGGAATATCTTGCAAAATCAGATTATGCAGATGGCTTTAAGTGTAAGATTATGTGCTGGGGAGATACACCAAGTCAGAACCAGTGTGTTGCTATTCAGGCACTTTTAAAAGAACTAAATATATCGGTAGAAGTAGTACAGCAGACAATTGATGAGAATGTGGCAGCAGGCTATGGCTTTACTCTTGATGATGATGGAAATCGTGTGTATGACATGTTCTTAGCAACGTGGTCAACAGATGTCAACGAACCGATGGAGTTTTATGATCCACTATTAACAACAGCGAACATGGGAAAAGGTGGTTGTAACATGGCATCTTATTCTAACACAGAGGTTGATAAGCTGATTGAGATTGCAAAGACGAGCACAGATGACACAAAGAGAGCGCAGGCTTTAGCAGATATGAATAAGATTGTTACCGAAGATGTGCCGTATGTAGTAGTCGGCTATATGAAAGGAAATATGGCATTAAATAAGCGGTTTACTTATGATAACTACTCTGTTTCATGGATTAGTAACCTTCATTATGCGGAGTTTAAGATTGCAAAATAAGTAGGAGGGATGACGGATGGAAAAGGCAACACTTGTTTTTATCAATGGAAATATTCAGACCTGTGACATCGATCAGAAGCTTTCCTGTTATAGTGCAATGGCAGTGAAGGGAGAACGCATATTGGCAGTAGGATGCCATACGCAGATTGAACCGTATATCGGGCAGGAAACAAAGGTGGTTGATCTGAAAGGGAAAACCGTGCTTCCGGGAATGTGTGATGCGCATATCCATGCATCAGATACATTGGAAATAACCGGAAAATATAACTTTTATGATACCTGCGAGAAAGACCGTACCAGGGAAGAAGTGATAGGTATGGTGCAGAATACAATCGTAGAATATAAAAGAAATGAGGATATTTCTTCGGGAATCCGCATTACCGGATGGAATCCACTGGTATTTCTGGATAGTAAAGAAGGAATGCCGACAGCAAAAGACTTAGATGCTGTCTGTGATGAAGTGCCGGTTGTGTTGCGTTCTGTCTGTCAGCACTATCTCTGGCTTAATTCTAAGGCAATGGAAAAGGCAGGAGTAACAAAAGCAACCCAGACACCGAAAAACGGTGTGATCTATCGTGATGAAGAGGGCAATCCGACAGGAATCTTTCAGGAGCTGCCGGCAGTCAATATGATCAAGGAGATTCTTCCGGAAGCAGATCATACCGTGGAAGAATATAAGGAAAGTATATTGACGTTTCAATCAGAGTACGCACTTCCGATGGGCATTACGATGGTGTGCGATGCGATGGCAACTCCGAATGCGGTAGAAGCATACAAACAGCTAGCCAAAGAAAAAAAGCTGTCGATTCGTGTCAGCGGTGTGTATGCGGCTGATTCCGACAAATCAAAGGATCAGTTTGATACATTTATTGCCCATAAGGATCAGGATACGATAGGGGATCTGTATCATATTCCAACCGTTAAATTCTTTGTGGATGGTGTAGAGTTTATGTTTT
This sequence comes from uncultured Lachnospiraceae bacterium, assembly GCA_934317005.1. Lineage (GTDB taxonomy): Bacteria > Bacillota > Clostridia > Lachnospirales > Lachnospiraceae > Butyribacter. The sequence goes on along the minus strand of CAKREB010000018.1, from coordinate 18,857 downwards.
ATATGAACGAGCCATTTGAAGCGAAGGCAAATGAAAATGCCGGTTATCCTAAGGAATATTGTGGATTTCCACAGTGGTCATTGGATGACACGAAAGAAATCTTTGCGAAGCTTGATCGGGCAGGATTTCAGATTCATGTACATGCAATGGGGGATGGTGCGGTCAGGGAAACACTGGAAGCAATAGAGTACGCGAGAAAACAGAATCCATTTGCAGACAACCGCCATGCGATAGCACATGTTATGAACATTACCGCAGAGGACAGAAAGAAAATGGCATATCTGAAGGTTATTGCTTCTATCCAGCACTGCTGGTGTGCGATGGATAGTACCGAAGAAGGAAATATCTTTATGATGGGAAAAAAACGCATAGAGGAAGCATATCCATTTGGACTGTTGGAAAAAGACGGAGTACGTCTGGCAGCAGGAACGGATTTTCCGATTGTTCCATTTTTGAATCCGTTTTTGGGGATGCAGGTAGGCATGACCAGAATCCTGCCAAAATCTCATCCAGAGCATGACAAGTATAAGAACTGGAAGCGCGGCGGTGAGGAAAGCTGTGTAAGTTATGCAGCGATGCTTGCAAGCTATACGATCAATGGTGCTTATGAAATGTTCTATGATGATATCTGCGGAGAGTTAGCAGAAGGAAAGTCAGCAGATTTCGTCATATTGGATTGCAATCTGGATACGTTAGACGTTATGGAATACGAAAATATAAAACCGCAGGCAGTGTATTTTAAAGGTAAATTGGTCTATGAGGCGAAATCGAAAGATGCATAGGAGGTGATGTTGCATGAAAAAATATATTTTTTACGCGGTCAAAAAATTAGTTGTGATGTTATTCATCCTTTTAGCAGCATCATTTATTATCTTTTTCATGATGCGTGCCAATGGCATTGATGAAACCAGTGTCATCGGAAATGCAAAGCGTATGACTGATGAAACGCGGCAGGAGCTGATACAAAAGCATCATCTGGACAAGCCTTTGGTAGTGCGTTATGGTTTGTGGCTAAAGGATGCGTTGCATGGGGATTTTGGCAGAGATTATGAAAACAATGTAGATGTCAAAAAGATTGTGGCAGCGAAGGTGCCGATTACGGCAGGATTAGTTATTCTGAGTATTTCGATTACCCTGCTGATCGCTATTCCGGTCGGTATTCTATGTGCGGTCAAGAGAAATAGCTGGATTGATACGACGATGTCTACGATCACGCTATTGTTGACATCAGTTCCGGATTTTTTGGTTGGTATTTTGATCATTGTTATTGTATCTATTCTATTTCCAAAGTATCAGTTTGTTGGTACTTACAATAGTTTTTTACAGTATCTGTCACGCATCAGCCTTCCGTCGTTAGCACTTGCCGGTGGAATGTTAGCCGGAGTAGCACGTATCACCAGAAGCAGTATGATCGAGCAGATGAAATCAAACTACATTACGGCGGTAGAGGCAAAAGGAATGGGAAAAGTAAATACGATATTTGTTCATGCATTTCACAATGCCTGCCTTCCGGTTCTGACCATTATATCACTGATGGTTGGCATGATGATATCCGGCAGTGTTTTGATGGAAAACATTTTCTCGTTGCCCGGAATCGGAAGCTGTCTGGTAACTTCCGTGCAAAAATATAATTATCCGTTGATACAGTTTTTGACACTGATCATGCTTGGTGTGTTTTTAGGGATAAGCTATATTGTGGATATTGTATATATGCTGGTCGATCCAAGAACGAGGAAGTAGAACGAGGAGGTTGCAGGATGAAAAGATTAAAAAGGAAAAGAAAGGAATCGGTAACGCAGGCAATTACTGCTCCAATGTTAGTGGCAATGATCGTTCTTTTGATACTTGCGTTTCTGATTATATTTGTACCGGTGTTTTCGAAGTATGATCCGGATAAGATTGATCTGATGAATATATTGCAGCAGCCAAGTACCAGCCATTTGCTAGGAACAGATAATGTAGGGCGCGATCAGTTTACACGTCTGCTATATGGTGGCAGAACTTCTTTGCTGAATGCTTTTCTGGTTGTTGTGCTTGCGATGCTTCTTGGAATTCCGATGGGACTTGTCAGTGGTTATTATGGAGGGAAAATTGATGCTCTGTGGATGCGCATCTGTGATTTTATTCTGGCATTTCCGGTGTTACTTTTGGCATTTGTACTGGTAATTGCATTGGGGCGTGGTGGTTACATTGCAGTTGTGGCGATAGCTATCGTATACACACCGGGAATTTCGAAGCTGGCACGTTCATTGATCATGACAGAAAAGACAAAGGGATATGTTGAAACCTGCAGATCCGTAAGCTTTTCGGATGCGAGGATCATATTTAAGCATATTATGCCAAACTGTATTCCAACGATGGTAGCTGAGCTGACATTGGACTTTAGCGCGGCAATCGTAACACTGACCTCACTTAGCTTTTTGGGACTGGGAGTACAGCCACCACAGGCAGACTGGGGATGTATGCTAAACGAAAGCATGGCTTCGGTATTTGGCAATCCGGCATTGACGATAGGACCGGCGATTGCAATTATTCTGGTAGCAATTTCTCTTAATATTTTAAGTGATGGCATTATGATGTATCTGGATCCGGATCAGCGAAAAGTTCCTTCATTTAAAAAATATGAAAAACGTCTGCAAAGAAAACGTAGAAATGCTTAGAGGAGGTGCCTCATGGAAAATATTTTAGAAATAAAAGATTTGAAAATGGATCTGATGTCTACAAGAGGAATCGTACATACTGTGCGAGGTGTAAAAATGTCCGTGAGAAATGGAGAGATACATGGCATAGTCGGAGAAAGCGGCTGTGGAAAGAGTATGTTAGTAAAGTCTGTGATGCGCCTGCATGATGAAAAGCGTTCGCGGTATTTTGGAAGTGTCCTATTAAACGGACAGGAAGTATTGGAAATTTCGAAAAAAGAGATTCAGAAGCTGCGTGGCAAAGAAGTGTCTATGATCTTTCAGGATCCGATGAATTCGTTAGATCCCATTATGAAGGTGGGAAAACAGATTGGAGAGATGCTTCGGAAGAAAGAGGGGATGTCCAAAAAACAGGCGCGGGAACGTGCAAAGAAGCTGTTAGAACAGGTTGGACTGGAACCGGTAGAAGAACGTATCGATCAGTATCCCTTTGAGATGAGCGGAGGAATGATGCAGCGTGTAATGATCGCTATGGCTATGGCGTGTCGTCCGAAGCTGTTGATCGCAGATGAGCCGACCACAGCACTGGATGTAACCATTCAGAAGCAGATACTGGAATTGATTAAGCGTCTGCGTGATAAATACGGTATGGCGTGTATGATTGTAACGCATAATCTTGGAGTGGTGGCAGAAATATGTGATACCGTTTCGGTTATGTATGCCGGACAGGTGGTAGAAACAGCTAGTGTGCAGGATTTGTTTGCACATCCGATGCATCCGTATACAAAGGCACTGATGGCAAGCAGTCCGAGCAAAAGTAACCGTGGAGAAAAGATGGTAACGATACCGGGTGAACCGCCTAAGTTGTATCTGGAACTGAAGGGCTGTGCATTTGCATCGAGGTGTCCGTATGCCACGGAGTATTGCAAAACGCATACGCCGGCATTGCAGGAAGTGCGCAAGGGGCAGCAGGCAGCATGCTTTGAAATAGCAGAAGCTAAGAAAGCAAGGAACGAGGTGGCATATGGCATTAGAAAAAGAAATTGTGATTGAAGCAAGAAACGTAAAAAAATATTTTCCAATAGGAAGTGCACCTGGTAAGGCAGAGCATTGGCTGCATGCGGTAGATGATATCAGCATCAGCATTCGGAGAGGAGAGATTTTTGGAATAGTTGGTGAAAGCGGTTCAGGAAAATCTACTTTCGGAAGGTGTCTCTTACGTCTGTTAGATATCGATGAGGGTGTCATTACCTTTAAAGGACAGAGGATTGACGATGTAAAAGGGAAAAAACTGGCAAAGCTGCGTCGGGAACTGCAGATGGTCTTTCAGAATCCATTTTCATCTTTTAACCCAAGGCAGCGTCTGGGAAGTGCAATCATGGAAATTGCGGATGTGCATTGTAAGGATCGCACGAAGGAGGAAAAGAAACAGCAGCTTCTGGAACTGCTTGCTATGGTCAATCTGCCGGAGGATGTTCTGACACGATATCCTAAGGAACTAAGCGGTGGTCAGTTGCAGCGTTTTGCTATTTTGCGTGCGTTGTATCTGGAACCGGAATTTATTATAGCAGATGAAGCAGTGTCAGCTTTGGATGTATCGGTGCAGGCGCAGATTTTGAATCTTTTGATGGATATGCGTAAGAAATTAAATCTTACCATGATGTTTATTTCGCATGAGCTTACAGTTGTAGAACATATCTGTGACAAGGTTGCAGTGCTGTATCTGGGAGCAATCATGGAGATGGCACCAACGCAGGAACTATTTGGCAACATCTTACATCCGTATACACTAGCACTTCTTTCTGCAAAGCCGAAGGAAAATCCGGAGGAAGAAAAGAGTGGGATCATGCTGGAGGGAAATATTCCGAATGCGGTAGATATTCCGGAGGGATGCCGCTTCTATAAACGGTGCTGGAAGGCAAAGGCAGGTGTCTGTGACTGTAAAACTCCAAAATATGTGGAAGCAGCACCCGGACACTTTGTGGCGTGCCACTTTCCATTGACACAGGAAGAACGGGAACAGATATAAGATATAGAGCATGTGCCGCCAGAGGGTGGCAGAATGGAGGAAATATGAAGAAGATCGAAGTAATTACCAGACCGGAGAATTTAGATAAGGTAAAAAAGATTTTGGCAAAAAATGAGTATTCCGGATTGTCTGTATCGGCTATCATGGGATGCGGTCATCAGAAGGGAACGATAGACGAGTTTCGGGCATTGCAGGAGGGAATGAATCTGCTGCCAAAGATTAATATCATGACAGTAGTATTGGATGAGGATTTGGAAGATATTCTTGGGGAAATTCAGGAAAATCTGACAACGCAGACAGTCGGTGATGGAAAAATCTTCGTTTCGACAGTGGATGACGTGGTTCGCATTCGAAATGGAGAACGTGGCGAAAATATTCTGTAGCAGGAGGTGAATCCATATGAAGGTACGCAGACAGATGACATTGCTGATGCATCGTACAAGGGAGTTTCATGGAGAGGATGACACGGTTCAGTATATTACGGTATATGAAAATGAATTTTTGTCAGTCATCGGTTTAGATTATGAGATTTCCGCGCAGGATGACAGGCAGGATGTTTCGGTACTGAAAATGAATATCGGTTCTTCAAGAGATACGGTGGAGGCAGTGGTTAAGTCAGGAATTTGGAGTACGGCAAAAAGTCGGGATGAGAAGATATTAGAACACCGAAGAGTGCTTAGCATCCTGAAGCTGATGCATCTGGAGGGAGTGGATAAGAAGCGTGTCAGTCATCTTTCCGATTTTCAGCTTTTTCGATTGGCGATTGCAAGAGCACTGTTTTCTTATCCGCGAACCATTATCTGCAATAATCCGTTTTATAATGTAGATTCCGCATTTCGGATTAAGATGCTTGCGGAACTGCATCGTGTACAGAAAAAAACAGGTGTCAGCATTGTATATGTAACCGGTGAAGCAACGGAAGCACTGAGAATCAGTGACCGTATAGCAATTGTACATGGTAATTGTATTGAGCAGATAGGCACACCGGAAGAAATTTATAATACGCCGGTAAGCCGTTTCGTGGCAAAAGCAGTTGGCATCAACAATGTATTTGAAGGCTATATCAGACAGGAAAAGGATAAAACGCAGATTGTGATGGAATGTGGTTATATTCAGGCAACATTGTCTGAGTTTTATGAAAACAATCTTTTGTATGTGGCAGTACGGCCGGAGTGCATCAGGCTTACGAAGGAGTGTCCGGAAAATATCTATCTGGAAGGAAGAGTGTTAGAATACCGCTTTGCCGGTGCGTTTTATGAAACGAGAGTGCAGCTTGCAGACGGGCGGGAAGTGGTTAGCTTTTTAAAAGACAGATCGTATGAAATCGGTCAGATGGTTTATTTGGATTGGGATGATGCGAGTGCGACATACATGCATACGATTGGAGAGCCGATTTATAGCACGATTGAGAAGTTGTCTAAAGAAGTGGGAAACTCATTGACCATTTCCGTGTAGAAAAAGGAAGGGGGCATAGGTATGCAGGAGCATAAAAAGTGGATCGTAAAAAATGCGAAAATATGGACGGGGAATCTGTCTGCAAAATGGGCAGATGCAATGGTGATAGATGGTGATAAGATCGCAGAAGTCGGTACGTGGGAAAAGCTTGGGAAAAAGTATACCAATCTACACGTTTTTGATGCAGAAGGAAAGATGGTAATGCCAAGCTTTGTCGATCCGCATATTCACGTAACCGCGGTGGCGAAAAGTATGTGGTATCTTTTGATCGATCGGGACAGATGCGATACGCTGGAACAGCTTTTGGGACAGATTACTGCATATGCAGAGAAACATTCTAAGAAAGAAGTCCCTTTTATCTATGCGACATCCTGTCCGATGGAATGGATGGACCGTGCAACGAAAGAGGACTTAGACAGAGTGATCTCTGACCGTCCGCTTCTGCTTTGCGATGAAGGTTTTCATCGGTGTCTGGTCAACAGCAAAATGTTAGAGCTAATGGAAGTCGATGAACATACGCCATATGACGAAACGACAAGCATGAATTATGAGCGCGATGAAAAAGGTGTTCCAAATGGTATCGTATATGAGCACCGTTACGAGCGCGATATGTTTAAAATGTTTGATAAGCTGGGTTGGTACCCTCCGGATCAAAAAGATCCCGATGTGATCAAGCCCTTCTTGGATATGCTGTGTAGTTGGGGAGTCAGCACCGTGTTAGATGGATTTACAGAGGGAGAAGGCACGTTTAAAGGGTTTGCCAAGTTAGAAAAACGTGGAGAATTAAAGCTGCATTACTATGGAAATTCTTTGTTTCACAATCTGGATGACTTAGAGGATGCGATAGAGAGAGTAAAAAGGTGGCGTCGATATGAGAGTGCACATATCCATATTAATAGTGTGAAGTTGTTTTTAGATGGAACAAACGAAATCGGTACTTCTGCCGTTATGGAGCCATACTGCAATGATCCACAGGGAAAAAACTGTGGTGTGCTTAATATGTCGGAGGATGATCTGGTGCAGGCATTCTTAAGGATTAATGATGAAGGGCTTGACATGCAGATTCATATGGTGGGTGACAGGGCATTTCACACGGCAATCAATGCCGTAGAGCGTGCGCAAAACGAAGCAAAGAAACAGGGCAAAGAGTTTACTTCGCACATTACACTTCTACACTGTGAACTAACAAAACCTAAAGACCGCCTGCGTGTAAAAAAACTGGGAATATACATTAATATTACCCCGCATTGGAATGGAGGCATTTTTGGGGATGGAGCGATTAAGTTTCTGGGAAGAGAACGTTATGAATCCTTTTATGCCTTTAATGACATGATTCGCGATGGTGCAGTTGTCAGTTGCAGCAGTGATGTGGTTGATCTGGAAGACATGCCGCGTGCAAATCCTTTTATCGGAATGGAAGTAGGGCATACCAGGCGTGATATCGTACCGGATGCACCGCTTCGGGTGCGCGAGGAAGAATGTATTGACCGTGAGGATCTTTTGTATGGCTACACGATGCAGGCGGCACGCTGCGTCGGAGCAGAGGATGTCATGGGAAGTCTGGAAGCAGGAAAGGCAGCAAACTTTCTGGTGCTAAGTGATAATTTCTTTGAAGTGCCTGCACGTAAGATTCATGAAATTGCGGTGGAATGTAGGTTCTTTGAGGGGGAGGAAGTATAGGGAGATGAGTGGTCGAATGGGCAAGGTGTTAATTTGGTTCTTAATCATCATTATTACAGTAGTCCAGTACAGTCTTATGAAAGTAAAAGCGGAGAGTGACGAAATGTATGAGGAATTAATGAGAAAATATTTTTATGGAAGGTCAGATGATGTTCCTCCATCTGATAAAACAGAGCATTTGGAAGGGTGTGGTTGATTCAATGAAATTATACAACTATTACAATACCAATACAGTAAAAGCAGTAGCCATTGCATTAGGTATCTATGCGATGGCTATTGTCATGTATTACACCAGTCAGAGAAACTATATTCCCGGCAAAGAATTTGGTACAGCAAGATTTGAAAATCCAAAGCAGGTCAATAAGGTGATTGCGGATAAGGATGAGAATTTCAACCGAATATTAAGTCAGAATGTGAAGATGTCACTTGATTTCAGAAGGCTGAAGGCTTGTTTTTACAGTACGTTCCATTATTATCAGTGCCAACTCAAGACTTGCGTTCCTTGAAAACAAACAGGTTTTACGACTTTTATCTAAGGATGAGCTGAATCTTTCCGATATAGGTATTGGAGGTTAGTTAATGGAATTTCAACTGCTGGCAGATAGCATTATGCAGATAAATGACAAAGCGAGTTCAGCGGCGAAAAGTGCTGTAAATCAGCTTATGACATTGAGAAATTGGGCAATTGGATATTATATTGTCGAATATGAACAAGAGGGTAGTGACAGAGCTGAATATGGTTCACATCTTTTGAAAAATTTGGAAAATAGAATTAACAAAAAAGGAATGAATACTACTCTTTTCAAGGTATGTAGACAGTTTTATAAAGTATATCCTCAAATTGGTTCGACGGTGTCGAGCGAATTTAAATTACCAGATTTTGGAAAAAGTTCGACAATGTCGAACCAATTTGTCACAGATCCTGATGTTTTGGTTAATAACTTATCGTTTTCACATATACGTGAGATTATGGGACTGACGGATGACTTTGAGAGATTTTTTTATGAAACAGAATGCATGAAGTGTAACTGGAATGTGAGAGAGCTTCGCAGACAGATAAAGGTTCACAGATGGTAGAATATGCATTATCGGGTATGGATAATCAATTATTTGTTTCAACTTATATGTTGCATTTGCCAGATAAGAAGAAATTAGAAGAATTTATGTTAAAAGAGATTGAAGAAATGGGAATGTAAGGATGAGTACTTTAGCCACAACTGGTTAGAGTGCTTTTTTCATGCCATGAAGGGAGGTGGTCAAAGCACAACGCATCGGGGAAAGCCTGATTAATCTTTACAACAGGCATTGTCCTTAATAATCCAAAAGAAATAGATGTGATAATGAAAATGCGCTATCTTCCAGAGGAATACCGAGAAAGATTGATCGGTTATCTTAGGTGCCTGCGGGATGATATGAAAAAATAATATATTGAAGTATACATAGGAAGTGTATTTGAAAATCACAATGGGAGGCATTTGCTTCCCTTTTTTACGTAATGATGCATCATAATGAGGCTGGTTGTCTTCTTAATAAAAAAAATAATAAAAATGTAACCTTTTGTTTCAAATTGCTGTCATAATATATAGCGCGCAAAAAAAACTTATTGCAGTAGGAAGGAAGCAGGAAAATGAAGGAACAAAAGAAAAAACGGCACATAGAAGGGATGGATGCGTTAAGGGGTTTTGCTATATTGGGAGTTGTCCTTTACCATGTAATGCCGGGGCGGTTTCCGGGCGGCTTTCTCGGAGTCAATATGTTTTTAGTACTGTCCGGATATCTGATCTATAAAACATCCGTATGGGACCTGGAACATGGGGAATATGCAGCAGGCAGATTTTATAAAAAGCGTTGTATAAGGATTTATCCTCCTCTGCTCATTATGATCATTGCAGTGTGGGGCATTCTGGCGGTCAGTATGCCGGAGGTGGCAAAGGGCAAGGGCGGTGAGGTTTTAAGCGTTGTTGGGGGATATAATAATTTCTGGCAGATCCGGCAGAATGCATCTTATTTTGCAAGGATGAGCCAGCAGTCACCATACACACATCTGTGGGCGATTGCTATAGAAATGCAGTTTTATCTTATGTGGCCGCTGTTGTTTTGGCTTCTTCGGAAACTGAAGAAGCATACATCCATGACGGTTGCCAGAACAGCTGTGCTTGTTTTGGTGATTCTTGGTGGACTTCGTATGAGCATTATCTATCGCCCGACAGAGGATGTATCAAGGCTTTATTATGGGACAGATACAAGAATATATGCCCTGTTTTTGGGAATGTTTATTGCAATGATTCAGAAGGATGTGATATCTTTTGTACAAAGAAGGCTGCCATTATGGTTTATAAACAGCCTGACAGCAGCAGGGCTCGTGGTGATGACGGGAGCCTATTTCATAGCGGAAGGGCAGATGCCGTATATATACCAAGGGGGAATGTTTGCAGATGGGATACTTTGTGCACTGATTCTTTTGCTGATTCCGGCGGGAAGTATGGGGAAATGGCTGGACAAAAGTCCCTTTGCCTTAGTAGGAAGAATAAGTTATGAGCTTTATCTGTGGATGTATCCGATCATTTTTCTGTTTGGGTATTATAAGAAAAACTTTGGTCCGGTATCCTGGTGTGTACAGATGATACTGATGGTTTTTGCGGCATCTGCGATGCATGGACTGATGGTATTTTTTCAATATAAGAAAAAACAGAACCCGAAGGGAGATGGTGTTGTCGTAGGTTATATCAGCACCGGATTCTCTGTAGCCTGTATTGTACTGGCTGTCTGTGTGATTACTGTGTATCAGCTGCCGGGGGACGCTGTGAAGGATACTGCCGTAAAAGCACAGGCAATGTCACAGCAACAACACAGGAGGATTGCTGACGAGGTAAAAGATTCAAAAGAGAAAGCACCGGCTGCCGTGAAAGCGGAAAAAATAAAAAAGGCTCCCTTAGAGAAAACGGATCAAGATGACAATGCCGGCATCCGTGGGCAGAGTATTACCGCAATTGGTGATTCCGTTCTGCTTGGTGCTTCCAGGGAAGTAAAGAAAAAGCTGCCGGATTGTCTGATTGATGCCAAGGTATCCAGACAGGTTATTCAGGCGAAGGATATTGTTGAAGACCTGAAATCAAAAGGGAAATTAGGAGATACGGTCGTGCTTGCGCTGGGGACGAACGGAACCTTTTCTGATGCTGCCGGCAAAGAGCTGATTCGTGCGATTGGAAAGGACCGGAAGATCTATTGGGTCACAGCCTTCGGGGAGCATTTGCAGTGGCAGGAAGAGGCTAATCACCAGATCCGATCCATGGCAGAGCAATACCAAAATGTGCAGATTATTGACTGGGCATCTCTTGCAGAAGGGCACCCAAAGTGGTTTGTATCCGATGGAGTACATCTGACCTCTTCCGGATGCAAAGCCTATGCAAAACTATATTATGATGCAATAGACAATAACAGCCAGAAATGCATTACAAAGAATCAGGAGGAGTAGACCTGCAGTAGCAAAAGGAGGAAAAAATGGCAGAATCATCATACAATTCAAAGGGGGAAAAAATGGCATGGGATGACCGGGAGATTATTGCGCAATTTCTGTGCCGTGATGAGGCTGCCATTAAAAATACTGTGGACAAGTATGAAAGATATTGCAGTTCCATCGCCTATCGTATTTTGGGAAATGGAGAGGATGTCAGGGAGTGCCTGAATGATACCTGGCTGAAGCTGTGGGAGTCCATTCCGCCGACAGTACCTGAGATTTTGTCGGCATATGTGGGCAAAATCACCAGAAATCTGGCAATCAACCGATATGATCATCTGCATGCCGGAAAACGCTGTGGGGACAGTGTGGATCAGTCGTTGGAGGAATTAAAGGAGTGTGTATCGTTGGCACATGATAATGTGAGAGAGGAAATGGACCGGAAGGATCTGGAGGAAGCAATCAACCGGTATCTGGACAGACTGCCGTCAAAAAAACGACAGATCTTTGTCCGAAGGTATTTTTATCTGGATGAGATATACCAGATCGCAGAGCATTTTCATATGACGGAGTCCGCAGTCAAGGTGGGATTGCACCGTATGCGGAAGTCCTTAAAGATACATTTGCAAAAGGAAGGATATCATATTTAGAAACAAGCCTGTGAAAAAAATCAGGGCTACATTAAGGAATGAGGTAATAGTTATGTCAAAGAAAAAAATATTGTGTTATGTTTTATTGACTGCAATGTTAGTCAGTATGTTTGCGACAGGAGAGGTGTCTGTGGCGGCAGAACAACAGAAGCCGGCATATTCCAATCTTGCAGATGCAAAGTCACGAAAAGAAGTAAGGAGTGCTCTTTTGTCAGCGGGAATCTCCGCCAAAACAGCAGATGCCTGGCTAAAGGATGTCGTAAGCTACAATAAAACCATCAAAAATACCAGTCTGGTTAAAAAAGGCTTCAAAAAGATGGGGAAAAAGCCACCGGTATATAATGAAAACCGGATCAGTAAGCTCTGGCTGAAGAAAAATAAACTGTTTATCGGTTATAATTGCAGGATCACTGCCTATGATCTGATGAAGGACTATATTAAGGTCGGCAATACCGGAAAAGCGAATCCGTCGCAGCTGTTTATGGATCAGGATGCGTTAAAGAATGCACCGACGAAGAAGTTTTCAGGAAAGCAGAGAAAAGCATTTGAAAGTGTATTCTCTACGGTGCAGACGAAATATACGAAAAATGTGGCAACGCATGCAGCAATCTGGGCAAAGGATTGGAAAAACAAAAAGATTTCTGTTTCCGGCAAGACAAAGGCAACCCTGATCAGTGTCGTTTTGCATTCCAGTTTCAGTAAAACGGAAAATGAACTGTTTGTGGGTCATACCGGCGTGCTGGTGCCGACAAAGAATCATAAATATCTGTTTATTGAAAAGCTGTCCTTCCAGCTTCCTTATCAGGTAACCCGTTTTGAAAGCAAAGAACAGCTGAATGATTATCTGATGGGAATGTATGACACGGAATGGGGTCAGGATACGGCAAAGCCGTTTATTATGGAAAATACAAAGCTGATGAAGGAATATCATGCAGTATCTGACCGATAGAACGGATAGTAGCGAATTTATGTATGGAATGGAGGGATCAGATGAGCCGAAGGATTAAAAATACAATCAGCGGCAAGGAACTGCTACAGGCAATGGGAGGAATACGGGACTGCTATGTGAAGGAGGCAGATTATGCTGCTTGTGCTGCCACGAAGAAACAACCTCACAGATGGTATGTTGCTGCCGGCATGGTAGCCATGCTGGCATTGAGTATTCTGCTTCCAAATCTTAATAAAGCAACGGCTCATGCCATGCAGAGTCTGCCGGTGATAGGAGAATACTTTAAGCTGGTTACATTCCGGGAATACCGGTTTGATGATGGAAGGCATAGTGCAGACGTAAAATGGAATAAAATCTATGCAGATAGGGCAGGGACGGATGACTCTGAGGAAACCGGAAAACAAGCGCACAAATCAGCCAAAGAGATCAATGCGCAAATGGAGCAAAAGACCGAGAAGCTGCTCAAAGAATTTAAAAAGCAGGTCGGGGCATTAGGCTACTCATCTCTGACCGTGGATAGCAAGGTGGTCACGAACTCCTCGAAATATTATTGTGTTATGCTGTCTGCGTTCTCCTCCCAGGCAGATGGATACCAGGCGGATGCCTTCTATACGATAGAAAAGAGTACCGGAAAACTGCTGGAATTATCGGATCTGTTCCCAGAGAATGTGGATTATGTAGATGTACTTACGGCACAGATCAAGAAACAGATGCGCCAAAATATGAAAAAGGATGAAAATAATGTGTATTTTCTGGATACAGATACACCGGCAGCATTGTTTGACAAGATTGATGAAAACCAACAGTTTTATATCAATGGAAAAGATGAAATAGTGATCTGCTTTGCAGAGGGGGATGTAGCACCGGCTTCCATGGGAACACTTCATTTTGTTATTCCGCAAAAAGTGGTGAAAGAACTTCAAAAAAATGAATGATGATTCCCGTAGGGGGGAGAGGAGTTGTGATAAAAATCTAGAGGAGGGTATATCCTGTTTCTATCCGTTATATGTTGTATGGAACGATAATGAAAGGTAATTGAGAAAAAATTCTTAGTTACCTTTTTATTTTGTTTATAGGAGCAGACTAAGGATAAGAATATAATCCGTAATGTAAAAATGATGTTTAACGCTAAACCGTGACAAAATCAATATTTATATCGGAACAAATAGTCTACCATTTTTCAAAATCCACTTTTATAATTTAGGTGTGTCCACAGGAAATAATCCTTTCAGACACAGACAACTAAATACGATGATTTCACTGGACGTAAGGAACAGTTACGCATTGCGCCGTGCCGCAGATGCGTCAGGATCGGTAGGACAGACACAAAGGAGATAGCTTATCAGGTATTCTTCTGATTGCTCTGTCTGATGTGAGATGCCGGGAGCGATAACATCCATGCAAAAGAGGAATTGTGGTGATTCCGTGGTTGCGACTGTTCTATGATAATGATACTCCCGTTATGGTCTATAAGAGATGGTGCGAGTCCAGAGTGTGCTGCTAACCACAGTGACCGGTGATTTCAACTGGAGATTATGTTTCATATATCTTGGCAATACACACAATGCGTGGTGATATATAAGTGAAAAATTATTTATTGAGGAGATATTATGGAACTAAAGGAATTATTAAAGGAAGCAAGGAAACAAACAGGCATGACACAGAAACAATTTGCCGCATATTTTCATATCGGAAGAAGCCGTATCCGAGCAATTGTAGCGGAAAATCCATATGCACCATATGTTTTAATGGTTGGAAATCGTGTTCAGATAAAGCGAAAATTATTTGAGTAGTTTGTGGATGAGGCAAATGCACTTTGATCTAAACGATTTTGTTAAATGGGCTGTAGCATAATATAAAAATATGCTATCCGGCAAAGCTAAAGTATATTATGGGACACAGTTCTATGGATACTGAAAAAGCAAAAGAAAGAATGATAAAAGCACCGGGCAAAACAAACGGATATTACATACAGGATATAGAAACAAATGCAAAATATAAATTGAGCAGAGGTAAGGGGAGAATCAATTTTCCTAAAGAAGTAAGAGAATTGATATATGATACAGCAAAAGGCAGATGTGCTTTATGTGGCAAAAAGATAACTTATGACAAAATGACATTAGACCATATTGTGCCACTTGCTATGAATGGAGCAGATGATGTAAGTAACCTTCAATATACCTGTGAGGCTTGTAACCTTTTTAAAGGTTCAGTTCTGCCAGATGATTTTATGTACCCATAGAAATTAGTTGAAAATTTGGAGGAGGTGTTATATACTTATTATGAGATGTTGGGGTCAAAAGATATTTTGCCCCCAACTAATGCCACGGATTGCTTCATTGCTGTGCAATTTTCGCAATCCTACAAACACCTCCAATCCCGCATATTTGCAAGCAAATCTGCTACTTGTCGGTGTTTGGCGGGTCAAACCACCAGCTAGTAATTTGTATGTAAACATACATTACTAGCTGCTTTTGACCCTTGCATCATTATGAAGAAGTATATAGAAACGGAGGGTTGCATGATGGCTTCCGCAACTGATAAGCAAAAAGACAGTTTGAAAGAATATATGAAAAAAATTAAGGATATAAAACTCAGAGTTCCAGAGGAATATTTGCAACCTATTAAAGATCATGCAAAAGCCAAAGGAATGAGTGTTAATCAATTAGTTATCTCATTACTTGAAAAAGATATGGGGATAGAAATAGTAACTGTAAGGGAACAGAACAAGCAAAATAAGGAAAATGAAAACGAATAATCGGTTGATTTGAAACACGAATTTCATCCGAAATTTTAAAGGAGGTATGACCTATGACAGCAACTAGAAGAGAAGCTATTGAATTATTGGAAAGAGTACCAGAAGATAAGCTGACCTATGTTGTTCAGATTTTGAGTGGTATTGATGGCTTGATAAGTATATCAGACAGACGAACAAAGAAAATTGATTTAGATCAGTTTGTTATGCCTACAACAGAGCGTGGCAGAAATGCAGATGAATATATAAGGGAGATGAGAGATAATGACAGACTTTAAAAGAGTGTTTGTTGATACAGCACCTATTATATACTATCTTGAAAACAGTCCTTTATATTCAGAGGCTATAAAGAGATTTTTAACAATGTGTATAGAAAAGAATATACAGGTTGTTACTTCTGCCATAACAGTAGAAGAATATCTCGTATATCCTTATTCAAGTGGTAAAATGGATTTTGTAGATAACTTTAAACGCTTCTTAGATTATATGAACGTTGAAATTATAGACATAAATTCAGATGTTGCAGAGCAAGCATCTAAACTTAGAGGACAATATAAGGGATTTAAAGCAATGGACGCGTTACAAATATTATCAGCGATTGAATCCAGATGTGATATGTTTTTCACTAATGATAAGCAGTTAAGACAGGAAAAAGAAATCTCTTGTATGACAATGGAAGATTTGGAATAATAAACAAAGCACCAACGGAAAGAGACATATCTTTCTGAAAGTGCTATTTTTAACACTGCTGCTGATTGTGGATATTATCAACAGCTTTTTCTAATTCTATTGTATGCCAACGGTTGCGGATGATCTGTTGCTTTAATTCTGATATTCGTTTATTGGTGTAGTGTTCAAGCTAAGCCATAAGAAAATGTGGAATATATTTTTCAGGTATCTTTTGAATGATGGAAAGCATCGTATCTTCTAATTTGTTAAAAATCTTATAGAAAAAATCTTTGAAGCGGTTCGGCTTCTGAATCTCAATATTTATATGAATCACCCCTTAAATTATTTTTTTGAAAATTTTATAGAATCGTGGAGAAATTGAAGTGTTCTTTATTACATTGATAGTATAAGGTAGCGGAACAGAAAAGGCAATAAATTTTTTAGTTCCAATAATCATACAGAATAGAAAGTGTCCAAAGATTGAACCTATGATAGATGGTTATAGTGGCTTTTTATTTTTAGATAAGAATGATATGCCTATGGTGGCATTGCATTGGGAAAAGTATTTTCAACATATCCGTGAAAAGTACAACAGTATTTATAAAGTGCAAATGCCTTGTATTACACCTCATGTATGTAGACACACCTTCTGCTCTAATATGGCAAAGTCTGGTATGAATCCAAAGACATTACAATATATAATGGGACATTCCAGACATAGGAGTTACCATTAATACATATACTCATTTACAGTTTGAGGATGCCTTAGTAGAGATGAAAAAGGTCGTGGGCTAAAAGGTATGAATTTAGCCCAAATGAAGGAAAAGTTATGTAAAGTTATTCCAAATTATGCTGAAAATATGAACAAAAAACACTATCATAGAAATATTGCAGAATTGTTGTAAGTGCCGAAAATACAGTAAAATAAAGCGTTTAGAGAAGTTTTAGATATATGATAAAAATACTTTTCATCTGCCACGGCACTATTTGCAGAAATCTCTAAAATTCCCTGTAATATCAAGGTTTTTCAGGCTTGAATGCGGTGCTACTACACCACTACTACACCAGTGAGTCTCGATGTGACAAAAATTATGAAATCGAGGTCAAGCTTATGGAAAACAAAAAGAGTATCAATCGTATGGAATATGTGCTGGCAGGAGATTACTACATTCCGGATCTGAAGCTTACCAATGAGGAACGCCCGATCGGAAAATATGGGCGGATGCACCGAGAGTATTTGAAAGAGCATAACCCAATGAGATTCAATGACCTGGTTCTGGAGGGTCAGCTTTGGAGTTATCTTGCCGATCTGAACGAGCAGGCACAGGAGCGTTTGTCCCTGATTGTTGAGCAGATGAAGGTCGCTGAGGGTGTGACAGAGGAGCTGAAAGCAGCCGACCAGATGGCCTGGGTTAGAGCTATGAACAGCATCCACAATCGGGCAGAGGAAATTGTGTTGAAAGAAATCGTATATAGATAATACCTTGCCGGACTTCATTTTCGATGGAGTCCGGCGTTCTGTATCCAGAAGGTGTATTTTCTGTGACGGCAAAAAACACAGCAATCCATCTTAAACGCTATTGATATTTTTGCCGATAATGTGGTATACTATGTAATATATTAACGTAGTTTTTTTGATGGATTTTATGGTGGAGGATCATAGATGCGATATCTTTCAGTTTCTGAAATAGCGAAAAAGTGGGATGTGTCAGAGCGCAGTGTCAGAAATTACTGCGCCCAAGGGCGTGTGAATGGTGCGTTTCTTACCGGTAAGACTTGGAACATTCCGGAAAACGCAGAAAAGCCGGAGCGTACCAACAAAAGAAAAGAAGGACCGATTACTCTGTTGGATATTCTGAAAGAGCAGAAGACAAGTAAATATTCCGGTGGAATCTACCATAAAACGCAGATTGATTTGACATACAATTCCAACCATATAGAAGGAAGCTGCCTGACCCACGATCAAACCAGATATATCTTTGAAACCAACACTATCGGTGTAGAAAAAGAAGTGCTGAACGTGGATGACGTGATTGAAACAGCAAATCATTTCCGCTGCATTGATATGATTATTGATCACGCAAAAGCAGCTCTGACGGAAAAGTTTATCAAAGAGCTTCACTTGGTTTTGAAGAACGGTACCAGCGATTCCAGAAAAGATTGGTTTGCTGTTGGCGATTATAAGAAACTTCCCAATGAAGTCGGCGGCATGGATACCGCCCTTCCGGAAGAAGTTGCCGATAAAATGAAGGCACTGCTGACGGAATATAGCGCTAAGGAAGAAAAGACCTTTGAGGACATTTTGGACTTTCATGTGAAGTTCGAGCGGATTCATCCGTTCCAGGACGGCAACGGTCGTGTAGGCAGACTCATTATGTTCAAGGAATGCCTGAAATACAATATCGTTCCGTTCATCATTGAGGATAATCTGAAGATGTTCTATTACCGTGGATTGAAGGAATGGGACAATGAAAAAGGCTATCTGACAGATACCTGTCTGACCGCACAGGACAAGTATAAAGCGTATTTGGATTATTTCAGGATTGGGTATTAAGCAAGAAGTGAGGTGCAGCT
>CAKREB010000017.1 GCA_934317005.1 uncultured Lachnospiraceae bacterium | reverse complement strand
TTTTTAAGATAAAGACAGACATCTGCCCACTCTCGTGAACAGATGCCCTATCTTATAGCTGTTTTTTTACAGCCCCTATATTAATCATTTATTTCATTTCTATGGACTAGTTTGTAATTGTAATCTCTGATTCCTTGTCAAATACATGAATCTTATTTGTATCAAGAGCGATCTTAATTACATCACCAGGACGAGCTGTTGTACGTGGGTTTACACGAACAGTAACGTCTTTCTCGCTTCCATCTACTGTCAGATATAAGAATACCTCAGCACCAAGCATTTCGTATACTCTTACGGTTGCATCAAGAACATTGTCTGAACCACTGTTTACAAAGATTTCCTCATCCTTGATATCTTCCGGACGGATACCTAATACAACATCCTTACCAATGTATCCACCTTCTACAAGCTTCTCAGCCTTTGCTTCAGGAAGCTTTACAGAATACGAACCAAACTCAAGCTTAACATCATCGCCTGCCTGAACTACCTTACAGTTGATGAAGTTCATCTGTGGAGAACCGATGAATCCTGCAACGAACATGTTGCATGGCTTTGTATAAAGATCGATTGGTGAAGCAACCTGCTGCATAACACCATCTTTCATAACTACGATACGTGTACCAAGTGTAAGAGCCTCTGTCTGATCATGTGTTACATAGATGATTGTAGCTTCCAAACTCTGGTGAATCTTAGAAATCTCGATACGCATCTGTACACGAAGCTTTGCATCAAGGTTTGATAAAGGCTCATCCATAAGGAATACCTTAGGATTACGAACAATTGCACGTCCCATAGCTACACGCTGTCTCTGACCACCTGATAAAGCCTTTGGCTTACGGTCTAAGAGTGACTCAATATCAAGAATCTTAGCTGCTTCATGAACCAGCTTGTCAATCTTATCCTTTGGAGTTTTTCTAAGCTTAAGACCAAATGCCATGTTATCATAAACTGTCATATGTGGGTACAAAGCGTAGTTCTGGAATACCATTGCGATATCTCTGTCCTTAGGCTCAACATCATTTACTAAGTTGTTGCCAATCCATAACTCACCTTCTGAAATTTCTTCCAAACCAGCGATCATACGAAGTGTTGTAGATTTACCACAACCTGAAGGTCCTACGAAGATGATAAACTCCTTGTCTGCGATGTCCAAATTAAAGTTCTTTACAGCCTGAAATCCGTTTGGATATGTCTTACAAATGTTTTTTAATGATAAACTTGCCATAGTATGTATCCTCCTAATATCAAATAAATATTGTGCTCTTTATGTCCTCTGCACTTTTACTATAATGTATCATACACCATAAGTCAGAACTTGACCATAGCACAATTAGCCAAAGAAACAATTCCCGTTTTGTGCAAAGCGTCTATTTTATTTTTTTTTCGTTCAATTCGCAATAAATCATCGACGTTTTTTGCAAAAATACTGTTTGTTTTTAACAAAACTTTGTCACTTTCCAGTATTTTTTCCAAAACCTTCCCCCATAATTTCCCGAACATCCTGTATGATCACAAACGCTCTTTCGTCATTTTTCCGTACAATATCCACAACAGGAATGACCTGTCTTTTTTCTACAACGCAAAAAAGCATCTTTTTGGAGCGGTCTGTATACATTCCTCTTGCCTCTACTCCCGTAACCCCACGGTCAATCTGCTGCATGATCTCCCTGCTGATCTTCTGATATTCGTCTGATATGATCCATATCTGCTTTCCTACTTTCAGTCCGGACAATATCTCATCCATGATCTTTGATGTCAAAAAGACTGCAATGACCGCATACGAGGTTGAAAATACGCCAAAGATTACCGCTCCCATTAAAATGATCACCGCATCAAAGACAAAAAGCAGTTTAGAAACCGGATACATCGGGAAATATTCGTGTACAATGCTGCTTAGCAAATCCGTCCCTCCGGTAGAACTTCCCGTTGCAAACACGCACCCCAGGCCAATCCCGGTCAACACTCCGCCTAATACAGCCGACAAAAAATAATCCTTGTGAGAGATTGTCACAACCGGCAATGCAAGCAAAAATATTGAGAAGCAGATATTCGCAAATATTGTGTTACGCAAAAAATCTTTACCTTTTGTCTGATATCCCCATAGAAAGATAGGAATATTTACCAGAAAGTTAGTAAGCCATACCGGTATGCCGCCCTTTATCCATCTGCCTGTCAGTTCTTTTACCGCGATTGCAAGCCCTGACACACCGCCCGTAACCATATGCATCGGCTCATAGACCAGATTAACTGCCAGTGCCATCAGAAAAGTTCCAAACACAATTCCTGCTATTTTGTATACCGTCCGTTTCACACTCATACTGCCGCCCTCATTTTGCCAAAAGACAGAATGCAACGCAATTCCTTTTGATGCATCTTGCCGTATGCGCAATTTTTCACTTTATAAAAAAGGATGATAACATTATTTGCTATCATCCTTTTGATTTTGTTCTTCTATCTGATTGTTATATTGCGCAACTTTCTTTCGGAATATACGCGCCCTGAAATCTTTTTTAACAGACTGCTCTCTCACCAGCTTGTGATATAAGCCCGACAAGTGAAGCTTCTGAACCCAGAGTGGAATCTTCTTTTCCTGAGCCATGATCAGATTTGCAACACCACCGATCGCGATACACAAACGTGCATTTAACTGGGAAGCATGTTCCATGATCCATTTCTCCTGCTCTCCTGTCTTAAGGTCAACTAACAGAATATCCGGTATATGACTGTTAATCTCATTGACTACCGCTGCATCATCCAGACTTTCGTCATATGTGCAGGAACCAACAATCCTCAGCTCCGGCTGCATTCTCTTACAGTATCCCTTCAACACTTCCACATCATTATCGCTCTTAGAAACAATATAAATAGAACGGTCTTCCTTCTTAAGCTTTTCTAAAACCAGTCCAAAGCTTTTGCAGCTTACCACCATGTCACCTGCTTTGAGTACATCCGCATGGTGTGCCGAAAGCAAAGCTTCCTCTCCCGGCAGAAACAGTTCTGCCATATCCACATACTTGCGGTATTCTTCCTCTTCCACCGCCCGGTTTAACAGCTCTGTCGAGGCAAACAGGATAACCTGTAATTTATCTTGTGTCAGGTATTCATTTATTTTTTTTATAAAGACGTCATTTGATAACATATCAACGTCAATATCCATTATTTTAACGGAAGCCTGCATAGTTATCATTCCTTATCTAGTTTGCATCTACTGTTCCTAAAACAATTTCAATATCATATCCTGATGTTACCCCACCTACACTAATCTCAGGGTTATTAAAATACTCTTTTAAATCCTCTCCCTGTCCTTTTTCACTCACCTTAATCTTTGTAGTTGTCAAAGTTTCTGCTGTATAGTTTCCTACCTTTGGTACGGTATAGCCTGCATTTTCTAACTTTTCCTTTGTAGAAGAAGCAAGTCCTGATATCTGACTTCCATTGAGCACATAAATCTTTAAGCCCTTTGAGCTTGCTACATTGTCTGCCTTAGCATCTGTATTATCACTTGCACTG
The DNA here is from genome assembly GCA_934317005.1 of uncultured Lachnospiraceae bacterium. GTDB lineage: Bacteria > Bacillota > Clostridia > Lachnospirales > Lachnospiraceae > Butyribacter. Next base: position 66,356 of record CAKREB010000017.1, on the reverse strand, counting down.
TCACTTCCTGAGGTTGACGTTACCATCGTATTCAATCCCGAAAGATCCTGTGCCGAAGCATACGCTGTCGTATTCTCAGTTAAGGCTCTCAGACCCTTCTTAGCTGCCTTAGTATCCACTTCAAACACTTTATCTACAAATGTTCCCGGGATTCCCCAGTAGTGATACTTCGTTACATCCATCTTCTCATATGCTTCAACATATCCAATCTTATTATATACCGTAAGATTAGACTCTACTCTGGAATATTGCTCTTTAATGTAATCTGCGATCTTCTGCTGATCTCCGGCAACATCCTTTAACTGATTTTGAAATGCATCACTTAAGACACTTATATTCATCTTTGTCTTTAATGTCGTTGCACTGCTTGGTGTTGTTCCATCCGGTCCCGGTGTGTTATTTACGGCACTCTTTGTGCGATAAGACACCTTTACCTTCTGCTCCGTGTAGTGATTATCATATGTTTCCTGATCAAGAGCCGTGTAGTAGCTGATATCGGTACCTAACATCTTTTCAAAGATCAGAACACCATATCCATACGCATCATTTTCATCTTCAAAATACTGCTTCAACTTGGACACACGGATCACCTGTGGAATCTCCTGATTGATCTGGCACAGCTTTCGGTACATAACCGAAGGAATGGTATAATCCATCCGAACCGGAATCGTAACATAATCCATATTATATGTTTTCGTATTACAGATTTCTAACATAACATGTGTAATCTTATTTTTATCATCGGAAACATAAATCAGATTTTTGGAAATCTCATCTGTCGTCGCTTTGTTCATAATATCTTTCAGACTCTCTGCGCTTGTTCCTGTATCACTGCTTCCCTTTGACAATACCGTATAAGAAATCTTGTAGCTGGCAAAACCAACTGCCAGAATAATTGCAATGCAGAGTAATGATTTCAGTAAACTCATATAAAACAACTTAAACATACTTTTCTTCTTCATTATTTGTACCTTTCTCCGTCATCTTTTAACAGAATCCCATCTTTCCTTACACTCCAACTCGTTCGCACCCGCTCCTATTACTCATTTTTCAACAAAACATAGAGTATATTATATCAAAAAAAAAAAACTCTGTAAAGTAGCGCCTTTTCATGGTAGGATATAGAGTATACGCTGATAGTATACATTATAGAAAGAATCCGTGTGAAGCATATGATTTCACACGCAGGGTCTGTGTCTTAGCGCGCCTGACACGCCCCGTTATACTTACAGAACGTGCGCAGAAATGAGGAATTTTATAATATGTCAAATAAAGTTGCCGCAATCACCGGCTGTTCCCGTGGAATTGGCAGGGCGATTGCCCTAAAATATGCTAAAGAAGGATATGATGTTGCCATCTGCTGCCACTCTCAAAAGCAAAAATTAGATGAGGTCTGTCAGGAAATTCAGGCTCTCGGAAGAAGCTGTCTGACCTTCGTTGGGGATCTCGGCAGTGAAAAAGTCGTAATCGACTTTTTTGAACAGATCAAAGCACAGTTTGGACATCTGGATGTTCTGATCAACAACGCCGGCATATCCTACTTTGGGCTTTTGCAGGATATGACTGCGCAGGAGTGGGATCAGGTACTGGCTTCCAACCTAAACTCTGTATTCTATTGCAGTAAGCAGGCAATTAAAATGATGCTTCCACAAAAGGCAGGAAAGATTTTATCCATCTCCTCTGTCTGGGGATGCGTCGGTGCCTCTACCGAAGTTGCCTACTCTACCACAAAAGGCGGTATCAATGCTTTTACCAAAGCACTTGCTAAGGAACTGGCTCCAAGCAACATTCAGGTCAATGCCATCGCCTGTGGAATCATCGATACCGAAATGAACGCACACCTTTCCAAAGAAGACATTGATGCCGTCATCGATGAAATTCCCGCCGGTAGAATAGGAACTGCCGATGAGGTTGCCAAGCTTTCCTTTGATCTAAACACCCAGAATCACTATTTAACCGGTCAGATCATTGTTCTGGATGGTGGGTGGATTTAGTTTGTAAACAAATATAACTCTTTCCATTCAGAATAGGAAAGAGTTATATGGTAATTTATCAATTAATATTCCGTATAATATTTTCTGGTAGCCACAACCTCCGGCGGAACTTCTAATCCATCCTTTTCCCAGACTTTAAACTTCAAGTCGTATTCCTTCGCTCTCTTGCCACGCTCTCTGTTAAAACGTGCCATCGCATCACGGAACATCGGCTGCTCACTTACCTTGTCACGCATCTCTTTCGGGAACGGACAATATGTTGCCATAATCTCACGAACCGGCTTTGTCAGGCACAGACCGCCCTGTGCTTCGTGCTTGATCCAGTTTTCATAGTCAACTACAAACACTTCGCGTGTATTGTTACGGCACTTCTGAATCTGCAGTTTTAACTTCTCTTTCTTATCTTCTGAAAGTTCCCGGTTCTTACGATAGAACTGGACAAAGTCTGCATATTCGCTCGTCAGTGATTTTATCTGTACGTTGTTCCATGCAGCTCCCTGAATCGTGCGGCAAAGCTCCCAGCGGAATCTGCCGAACAGCTTAACCATCTCGCTGTCTAGATCACTCTCTATAAATACCGGCAAAAGGAAACGCCCTTTTGAATTTCTTCTTCGACCGCTTAACTCCTGCCACATAACAGTCTTACTGCCATATGTCGGCAGAATAACAATATCAGGAAAGACTTCCTCTTCTATGTATTCCTTTGCAAACGGACTGCCCTCTTTTGCATAAAGGCTTTCACGATAAAACGCAGAAAAGTCTATGTGCAGCAGACGCTGTACTGCTGCATTGATGCGATCCTTTGATAAAAAGCTTCTCTCCAGTGATGTCGTGCAGCCTTCCTTAAACAGAAATGGTACAAATGCCGAAACCTGTCCAAACACAATACGATGATTGGTGCGGAACATATTTTCCACCTCATACTTAAACTTCGACATCAGATCTCTCGACATGGTCTGCTGCTGTTCTGCTGTAATCTGTCCTGTCTTACGCATATCACGCAGATTCTCATCATAATCCATATCAAACTCGCTCTTTGACGGTTCCTTTTCGCCTTTCAGGATCAATGTCAGCCATTCCTTCATATCGTATACCGCGCAGGAACCAATTCCCGAATTGGAGCGGTCCAGTGACAGAAGTGTTTCCATCATCTCATCCGACACCAGCTTTTCACTTAAGAAACCATAGCGCAGGAATAAGTCGATTACGATAGGTGTTTCCTTCTGCGAATGAAAATCCTTTAAAAATACCTTTTCGTACAACTCATAATATACTTTTATAATGCTTCTGCGCAGATTACGCGCATCGTCATCTGTAGCAAATTTGTCCGGCAGTGCCTGAAATGCCTCCACTCCACTACGCAAAGACATTGCCTTATCTGCATCTAACTCACTATAATCTAAAATCTGCTCTAAAGCACCATCTAATTCATCTATGCTGACATAATTATCCTCTACCAGAGCAAGCATGTCATCATCAACGGAAACTGCCGATTCTGAACTACTGCTTCCTCCATTAAGCAGGCCAAAATATGCCTCTTCCATAAATTCATGATCAATCTCTAAATCAATACCTGCACGTTCTCCCAGCAGATTTTCCAATGTATTGATCTTATCTATGATATCATCAAACAGCGACATAACCTCTGTCGTATTTTCTCCGGCATGCTGTAACATGGTTGCCTGCTGTAATACGCTTACATAAAGACTGCGTGTATCTAATACAAGAGGACCTGCAAGCTGCCGCAAATAGTTTGCGTCTTCCCGACACTGCTGTAATAAACTGCTGACCAGATTTACCTGTTCGGAAATATGATGTGTCGAAATGACAACATTTGCGCCAAAATATGCTTTCTGAATCTCAGAAGCGATTTCTGCGCAGGCACGATAATACTCTACCTTGTCAAAATCAACAGCAATGTCATCCTCTCTGGCTTCCAGTTCATCAATCGCACGGATATTCGTAGTCTTGGCACCTGTCTTCTTCCCGATTGCCAGATACTGCTGATAACCGTCCTTTAAAAACTGCCATACCGTGTTTCCGATGTCTTCCAATGCTTCCAGAATCTTTGACAATTCACGAATATATTTACTTAAGGTTGACACCATAAGTGGTGCATAATCCTTGTTTGCTTTTAACAGAGCACGCATCGTTGTATTCAGATTTGCTGCCGGAAAAGAATAGACTACAAGATTGGTATCTGCTGTATACGTTACACGATGTGTCTTATTTAACAGATCACATAAGCCCAGAAAATTACCGGAACCGAGTACCAGCTTCACTCCCTCTGCATGAACACATACTCTTCCCTTAACCAATAGTCCGATTTCCGTAACTTCGTCGCCCTCTTCAAATATATTTGTCCCCTTAATCACTTGATTTACACTGTTCTTCTTTAATTCCGCTTTCACTAAATTTCCTCCAACAAGATACTCTCTTGAAATTTAATCACCCCAAAACAGGCAGTCACCCTTCCCTGCTGCCCGCTTGTCAGGCAAAGATCACCTGCGTGATCCTGTCACCACAAACTTCTATTCCCCTATTATACCGTTTTCCGATAGCACAGTCAATTTCCTATTCCACAAAAAAGAGTTTCGCTGCAGAGCGATCCCTACGAAACGTTTTTTACTCTATAGAACGAACTTTCCTATAACGAAAAAAATCAGTCCGAAGACTGATTCTGCATTTCTGTTGATGTGCTATAACTGTGCACACTTTCTCTCATATATAAAACCGTGCATTCTGCGTTGTAGAAATTACAACAAACGTTACCACTGCTGTTGACTCGGCTCCGGCAACCTTACGGCACACGAAAGATCTCACTTAGTGCTGCTAGGTTCCCCTCCTGACACGGTTCATGAGTTTCCATTGCGTAAGACCAAAGCGTCAACGCCACATACAATGGGCAGCTTTGCAAATAATGACTCCGAAACAGAACATCACCCCTGCTATAGCGGATTGCAGGTACAGGGCACCGCTAACTCCCCGGCTAGCACGGAATGTTCTTTATTATAACCTTTGTTATATGCCGTGTCAAGTCAAACTCCATCTTCCTGCGCCTGTTCTGGCTGCTTTTTTTGCTGCTTTTTTTTCCGCAGATTTTTGAAAAATTCTTTCATCATTTTCTGACATTCTTCGACCAGAACGCCACGCACGGTTTCCACCTGATGATTAAACCTTCTTTCTTCCAAAAGATTTAGGATGCTGCCCGCACAGCCGGCTTTGGGGTTCATGGCTCCGATGACCACCTTTGGAATCCTTGCCTGCACAATCGCACCGGCGCACATAGGGCATGGTTCCAAAGTGACATACATCGTACAGCCTTCTAACCGCCAGTCACCAAGCTTTCTGCTTGCTTTCTGAATCGCCAGAAGTTCAGCATGCGCTAACGTACTGCCCTGAATATTTCTTCTGTTATAGCCACGGCTGATAATTTTCCCATCATATACGATTACACAGCCAATGGGCACTTCCTCGATCTTTTCTGCCTTTTTCGCCTGTCTGACTGCCTCTTTCATAAATCTGACATCTTCTTTTGACCAGACAGTTTCTTCCCTGTCAGGCTCTATTTCATGATCTGTCCTGTTCTCTGCACATTTCTTTTCCATGCTGCCTTATACTTCTCTCCTATCCATTTTTCTGAAATTGTTGTATAATCAGTGTAACGAATTCAGAAAAGAAACGCAAGCACCCATAACAAATGCAGTAAGGAGAACAGAGCACTATGCAGTTTAGCTATGAAACAAACCGATTGACCCTGAAAGTCCTTCCACCGGAGGCAGCTCCTATGATTCGACAGTTTTATCAGGATAACCGGACTTTTTTAGAACCTTTTGAACCACTGCGTCCTGAAAATTTTTATACGACAGAGTTTCAACATGCTAACCTTCTGTGTGAATACAACGCTTTTCTACGACTGTCGTATTTTCGGTACTGGCTCTTTTCTAAGGATATCCCCGACAAGCCTTTAGGTTCTGTCTGCTTTAGTAATATTTTACATGGTGCTTTTGAGCATGGCATGGTCGGTTATAAGCTCGGACAGCATGATTGTCACAATGGGTACATGTACGAAGCCCTTTCACTTCTGATTCCACTCTTATGTAAAGAACTTCGCCTGCATCGTCTGGAGGCATATGTCCAGCCGGACAACACTCCTTCTATCCGCCTTTTGACAAAACTCGGTTTTGTCGAAGAAGGTTATCTGCAAAAATATGCAGAAATCTGTGGAAAATGGACAGATCATCTACTCTTTTCCTATCTTGCCGAACCGTGATACTCTTCCTATCAGCTTTGCTCACTGATCTGAGGCATCTCCAAAAGCCAGTATCCAAACACTCCCTGCTGCTTTCCGAAATCTCCGATTGATTGAAAATCACAAAAGCCATAGCGTTGTCCGTTTCTGCGGTCTTTCTCGCTATAAATTCCCGGCACACCAAGCATGTAGACTCCATTTTGCATCTGCATAAAGATCAGATGACGGTAGCAATAATATCCGTGCAGCAAAAAACGATTTCCCGATAACGACCAGGCAGAAATCGGCAGGCAGCCAATATCCTGTAATTCCATTCTGACGCAGGCTCTCACAACATTGGATTCAAACGGCTGCATAGATGGAAACGTCATCAGAATTCTTTTTCCATAGTCATACATTTTCCGCTTAAAGGGACACACACCGCATACTGATTGCATCTGAATATCCTTTGTTTCTTCTGCCTTAGGCACAGTCTGTTCTGACTCCTGCACTGCTTTGTGCTCTTTATGTAATTCATCTGCCGGTGATGCCTGCTGTTGCAGTGGCAAAGCTTTGTTCACCTCATTTTCTTCCATCGTACTTTCTTGCTTTTCATCCCCATTATCCCCTTCATCTGCTTCCATGGCAGGAGGGGCAGAAGGCTTTTCTTCCTCTGATTCCGAAGATTTCTTTTCGTCTTCGTCCTCCATTTCCACTATGTCAGTAGAATCGTTCCACTTTTCTACATCTGTAGCATCTTTATCCCACTTTCCCTTGTAAAAGGTATCGTTTTTCCACGATGTTGCAAAGTACACACTTTCTCCTGCATCTATAAAAATACCATCTATCTGCTCAAAAGCCACCCTTGTCTGAAACAATTTTTCGACACTGCTAACGCCTTTAAACCAAAAGCAGCCATTGCGCACTGACATACTGCCGGCTTTGATTGTTTCAATCCCCTCTGCAAATTGTTTGTACAAATATACGGTTGGTGCTGTCTGCAATGCTATCGCACGCATCTGAATGGAAAAGCGGCACTTCTCTCCTCTCTTTTCTATCCTGACATAACCTACATTTGCCTCCTTCTCTTCTCCCTGATATCGATACAGGTATGATACCATACGCTCATACTGACTCATCCTTTTCCCTCCTACGCTCTTCTACTCTGCATATCCTGTTCACATTTTTTCACGCACCTTATTGATTTCTCTCTCGCATTTCCTTATCTATCTATATTCACCTTCCATATAAAAATAGAACAAAACTTTATCCTCTTTGACACTACAGCTTTTCCTTGCTATAATGCATCATGTTGTATAAGAATTTCTTTTCTATCAAAAACTATCATATAACGCTTGGGATGCTTTCTTTTCTATATTAAAGTCAGCATCTTAATGCGTCAGAGATATGTGCCTGCGCACACCAGACACAGGTTCACTATACTTTATAAACGTGTGCAGAAATGAGGATGATTATGAGTGAAAATTGTACACACGACTGCTCAAGCTGCAGCTCCGACTGCGCCAGCCGTGATCCAAAAAGTTTTTTAGAAAAACCACACGCACAGAGCACCATTCGTAAAGTAATCGGTGTTGTCAGTGGAAAAGGCGGCGTAGGAAAATCTATGGTTTCCTCCATGCTCGCTGTACACTTCCAAAGAAAAGGCTATCATACTGCTATTCTGGATGCGGATATTACAGGTCCATCTATTCCAAAGGCATTTGGCATCACCGAACATGCTGTTGGTGATCAGAACGGTATCTACCCCGCAGTTTCTAAGACCGGTATCCAGACAATGTCTGTCAACCTTCTCTTAGATGATGTGACAGATCCGGTCATCTGGCGCGGCCCGGTCATTGCCGGAACAGTTAAGCAGTTTTGGCAGGACGTAATCTGGAGTGATGTAGACTGCATGTTCGTTGATATGCCACCGGGAACAGGTGATGTTCCATTAACCGTATTTCAGACTATCCCTGTAGACGGCATCATCATCGTTACTTCCCCACAGGAATTGGTTTCCATGATCGTTGCCAAGGCAGTAAAGATGGCACAGATGATGAATGTTCCGATCGTCGGTATCATTGAAAATATGAGTTATGTAGAATGTCCGCATTGTCAGGAGCACATTGAAGTCTTTGGAAAAAGTCATGTCGATGAAGTCGCAGCCAAATATGATCTGCCGGTATTAGGAAAAATTCCTATGACACCTGCAATCGCTGCCGCAAGTGACGCCGGTGATGTAGAAAGCCTTTCCGGTGACTGGTTCGATACAGCCGTTGCTGCCATCGAAAAGATTCCGGCAAATGAAAAATAATCGGAAAATACATTAAAATATTTTTTCTAAAATACACAAAAAGACGTGCAAAAGCATAAATTCTGCTTGTTACACGTCTTTTTATTTGCTAAACCCTTAGAATAGATAACGTCTTTTATCTGTTATTCCTGCAATGCAATCATGATTGCCGGAATCACCTGCTTCTTTCTCGATACAGTATTTTTCAAAAGAATCGTTTCCGTATCTAGCGGCAGCGAAAATGCCTTTAGTGCCAGCTCTTTTGCTCCATTTCCTGCATACATCAGTTCGGTGCTTTCCTCCATAATGTTCGTCAGCATGAAGTAAATAATTTCTACCTCATGCTCCTGCAATGCCTTTTGCAGATACGGACTCATTTTATCCTTGATTCCTTCCAGTTCTTTCGCTGTCATCGAATTGATCTGCCCTACTCCAAGTGTCAGATCACCCAATTCAAACTTCTTAAAGTCCTGATAGAAAATTTCCTCCGGTGATTTCACCGAAAGATTACTGCCCGCCTGAAACATCTTCGCTGCATACGCTTCCGGCTCAATCTGTGCGATTTTAGCCAACTCTTCCACTGCTGCACGGTCTATCTGCGTGCATGTCGGCGAGCGAAAGATCAAAGTGTCTGACAAAATGGCAGAACATAGAATTCCCGCAATCTTTTGTGGAATTTCAATCGAAAGCTCCTGAAACATCTGATAGATGATCGTCGCAGTACAGCCAAGCGGCTGGTTTCTAAAATAAACCGGTCCCATCGTTTCGATACTGCCAATCCGATGATGATCGATGATTTCTAAAATCTGCGCCTCCTCGATACCGTCTACCGCCTGCGAAGGCTCGTTGTGATCAACCATGATAACCTTTTTCTTTCTCGCACCCAGCAGACTTCTGCGTGAGATCATGCCAAAATAGTTTCCCGACCAGTCTAAGATTGGAAAGTCGCGATAACGCTTTTTTGCCATTGTTTCACGAATGTCATCCAAAAACTCTCCCAGTCCAAAAGTCACTAAATTCTCGCGCTTCATAAAAAAACCGATTGGAATGCTCTGATTGATCAGACGCGATGCCGTAAAGGTATCATATGGTGTCTTAATAATATAACATCCACGGCTTTCTGCCAGCCGTCCGATCGTATAAGATACCATTGCGCCGTCACAGACTACGATGCATTTGGCTCCCATCTCGATAGCGCACAGCTGCGACTCATAACGATTTCCTAAGATAACAATATCATCCTTCTCGATATAACTTTCCATCAGATCCGGATTTGCCGCTGCAATCAGACATTTTCCCGACTGTATCCGTTCTTCCATATCCCCGTGGATCAGTTCCCCATTCAGGGTTTCAACAATATTGTGGATAGGCGTATGCGAATTTGCGATTATTCTACTGTCGTAGACATCCATGTAAGATTTTGCGATATCTTCAATCGTCAAAAGTCCTTTTAACGCCCCACTGTCATCCACGATAGGAAGTGTCTGAAGCGTATCCTCTTTCATGATCTCCCATGCTTTTTTGATAGAAATATCTTCTCCTACACCCTGTACGCGATTCACATCAATATCCATTACCTGTGTGCGCACGTCACCCAGATAATCCGGAATATCCACCTGAAAATATTCTAATACAAATTTGCTCTCTGCATTGATCTGTCCGGCACGCTTTGCAATATACGCATCACCGGTTACCTGCCTTTTTAAATAAGCATATGCGATCGCAGAACATAGCGAATCCGTATCCGGGTTTGTATGACCGATAACATTCACCGCTGTCGTGGCATTTCCTTTCACACAAGCACCTCCCTGCATCACTTATAGTCGTCCTCTGTATACTTTGATATATCAATAATGTATTTAAACTTTCTGCCTAAAACCGGAACAAACCGGAACAACTGATCTAACGTAGTTCCCTCATCTGCCAGAATCACAACAAAGTCACCATAGTATTCCTCCATGATAGAAAAAATCTTACTAATGGTTGGAAACAGCAGATCCGAAGCATTTTCAATCAAAAGGCAATTTCCCCTTAACTGCTTACGGAAGTTGATCAGATCCATCTTATTTAACTGTTGTGCATGAATCTTAGCAATCCTTCCGGCTGACAGATAACCCGACTCTTTCATTACACGGGTAATCTGCTTTGCCACACCAATGATGCGGTCTTCTCCCTCTCCCATCAGCACAAAATGGGAAGGATCTAACTCACCTGCAATCAGATGCAGCACATCCTGAAATGATCTCTGCAAAGCTCTGGTTGTCGGAAGATCCTCGTATGACATTTCCGGAAGCTCCATATAGTCCGTTTCAACCACCGGAATATCAGGTGCCTGATAATGTTCTAACTCAGAAGCCACGGATGCCGCCTGTTCCTCCGTTGGTTCTTCCTGCTCTGTCTGTTCTATTTCTTCTGAAAGATCCTTTGTATCCTCTTCCGGATCATGGATTTCTTCCTCTAATAAATCTTTTAAAAGCTCCGTTTCGCTTTTGTCCTGCGCAGCCGATACCGTCTCCGGCTCTTCATCCGGTGTTTCTGCGCTTTCTATCTCCTTAGCCTGCTCCTGTACTTCTGTACTTTCCGGCTCCTTAGCCTGCTCCTCACTCTGTACTTCCGTACTTGCTAACTCTTTTTCCTGCTCTTTCAGACCTTGTGGCTCTTTTGCCTGCTTCTCGTCCTGCAGATCTGTATTCTGTGTTTCCTCACTATCCTCCTTTTGAATCTCTTCGATATCCAAAGGAATATATGAGCGTGTTGCAGACTTCTGAATAGCCTGTGTCATGCGGTCTACTACATTTGTAGCAAGATTTGGCACCTCATTGATCACAGTAACCGCTTTTTCCTTTAACTGCTCGCGATGCTCCATCTCATAGATAGCAGAAATCTCGCGCGCCAGATCCTGCGTGATTCCTGTGCCCGACTGCGAATGTGGTACATATTCCGGCTTTTTCTTTTCCGGCTTTTCCATTTCTTTCTCTGTCCTATATTCCGGCTTAGACACACTCTTTGTCTTTTTCTCTGCACTATCTTCTTTTCTCTTTAGATCCGGTTCTTCTACTTCTTCCTCGTCCCTTTTTCCAAAGCCAAACAGACCGGATAGCTTCTGTATTCCATCCTTTGCCTTCTGGGACAGATCGATTCCATCGGTTTCAAAGTCATCATCGGAATAATCATCAATAAACTCGTCCTCTGCATCATATCTGACCTTTTCTGCTTTTTTCCTCTCAGCCTTTTGCTCCTGCGCAGATGACCTTTTCACAGCTGCCTCTTCTTTTCCTTCGTCTGACTCTTTCTCTATCTCATCATCGAAGATATTACGTTCCTCTTCGTCCTCTTCCGCGTCATAATCCTCTTCGTATTTTTCTGCTCTTCTTGCCTCACGCTCTACACGCCTTTCTTCCCGTTTCTGCGCCTTGCGTTCCTTAATAAATTCGTTCAGATCAGGCAGCGAGCCGGTATCATCCGGATTTGGCTCTTCTTTCTTAGGCACCGTAAAATCCTTATCATCATAATATGGTATCGGGTCTTTTTCCTGTAAATGATCGATTAGGATCTTTGCCCGTTCTACAATCTCACCACTTCCAAACCACAGTAAAATATCTTCACACTCTTCCAGACACTCTTCCCTGCGTCCGGCACGATGATACAGCTTTGCTAACTCATATGCCCATTCCTCAATATATTCTTCCTGCTTTAACTCCTGTAAAATTTCTATCAGTTGACCGATCGGCACTCCGGCAGCCTTATCGATGCGATATCGTAAGATCAGCGCATCTCTCGCATTGGGATTCATGCGTACAAACTCCTGATAATATGCCTCTGCATCGTCCAGTGCATTGGTACGGATAGACAAATAGATCAGACGATACAACACTCTTCTTGTCTTGGAACGTCTGTAAATCCTAAGATACGTTGCCTTTGCAGCTTCATATTGTTCTGTTCTCGTATAAACCTCTGCAAATACCTTCAAGTCACTTAGTGAACGCACCTGTCGCATATCCAATGTCTGAATCACAGCCAATGCCTTTTTATATTTTCTTTCATCTACCAGATGATGCACCTGTGCAATTCTGATTGCCAATTCATACTGTCTCATACTTTTCCTCATTTCTGCACTGTCTTATCTATCGTAAACGGTCACAAATCTGCATCACAGTGCCTATGCAGACTACGTTCTATTTCCTTTTATACTTAATTATCAATCCTTCCGGTCAAAATAACTTTGATAAAAGCCCTCTCTTCGATCTGCTGCTGTCGCAAACTTACGGCGCAGACTCCACGCCCTGTCATCCAAATCACAGATTAACACTCCCTCTTTATCCGAAATCATTCCTAAAATATTACCCATCGCATCAACCGCCATGCTGTCACCGGAATATGTCTGTCCGTCGTGCTCTCCTACACAATTAACGCCAACCACATAGGACTGCGTTTCAATCGCCCTCGCACGAAGAAGTGTCTGCCAATGCACTCTGCGCTTAGCCGGCCACTCTGCGATCACAAACATGACATCTGCCTTCTTTGCCGCAATCTGAAAAATCTCCGGAAACCTCAAATCATAGCAGATAAATGTTGCGATCGTTCGTCCTAAAAATGGGACTGTCACGATTTTGCTTCCCTTATCATAGTATACACTTTCTTTTCCATATGTAAAAGGATGCAGTTTACTATATTCTGCCACTTTCTTACCGGATGCGTCAATAATCGTAAAACGATTGGTCCCCCTCCTGTTTTCCTGTCCGAGTGCTGCCCAGCCAAATCCAACTGCGATCTGATACTTCTGTGCCATTATCTGCATCACCGAAACTGTTCGCGCATCCTTTGCATTCTCACCAATCTTTGAAACATTCATCGAAAAGCCGGTAAACGCCATCTCCGGAAAAATAATGATATCACATCCTTTTTTCGCTGCCTCCTGTATCATCTTCTCCGCTTTTTGAAAGGATGCCTCCTTCTCTTCCCATACCATATTAAGCTGTCCCAATGCAACCCGCATACCGTATCCCCCTTAGCTTTTCAATTATTAAATCTGCCGTTCTATGATCTTGCGACAAAGCAGAGCCGGCAGCTCTTTTTTCTGTCTATTTTGCAATTATTTATTATAATCGAATCAATACATGAAAACAATAACTTTTGCAGAAAGTCAAAGAAGGGTCTCTTATCATATTGAAAATTTAAGCCTGCCCCCTTATAATAAAGTGTACAAAAACACTTATTATAAATACGATACATGATACTGGCAGGGAAGAAAGATGAAACATAAAATACATCCAAAATATATTCGAATTCAGGTTTCCATCGTCTTTATCCTCACCTTAATGATCGGTCTTGGCTGTGGTCACCTTGTCAATCGAAATCAGGAAAGAAAAGAAAAATTAAAGGCTGCCTACACTGCCGAATCTACGGTAGGCAGAGTCGAAGCACAGCTCAATCAATATCTGTCTATCTCAAACCTCTTAAAGCGGATCACGGAATCCGGTCATACACTGACAGAGGATGAGTTTTCCATGCTTTCTGCACTGATGCTCAAGGATCAGCCCGGCATCGAAGCGATCGAAATGGCAAAAGACGGTATTGTCACACAGGTTTATCCGGTTGACGGAAATGAGGAAGCGCTTGGTTTGAATATGCTAAAGCATCCCGAACGTAAAAAGGAGGCAAACCTTGCCAAAGAATCCGGTCAGTATACGATTGCCGGTCCCTTTAGTTTAGTACAGACCGACACCGGTGCGTTACTTTTTGATCCTATCTACACACAGAAAAAGCATGACGCAAAGCACTTTTGGGGATTTTCCATTCTGGTCATCAACTGGGATCGTTTTATTGATGAAATCAATCCGGACAGCCTTTTGGATGCTTCCTATTGCTATCGCATCCGGAAAAACAATGTATCAACCGGCAAGAAGGTAACGATTGCCCAGTGCGACAATGATATGCCACAGAACACCTTAAAGGTTACCTGTAAGGTTCCAAATGACACCTGGTACTTTGAGATTGTTCCAAAAGGCGGCTGGAGTTCCAAATCATTACTCATATTAGAAGTCTTTATTCCAATCCTGCTGTCCCTCCTGGTAACCATTGGATACTGGCAATATGAACTGCGCCGATACAGAGATATTGTCTACACACAGGAAATCGAACACTCTTCTAAGAAGGCGCAGGCTGCAAATGAAGCGAAAACACGCTTTCTGTTCAATATGAGCCACGATGTCCGGACTCCTATGAATGCGATCATCGGCTTTTCTGACCTCTTAGAACAGAATATAGACGACAAAGAAAAGCTAAAAGAATATATTGCCAAGATCCGTTCCTCCAGCTCTTTCCTGCTTTCTTTAATTAACTGTGTCTTAGAAAACGCACGTATTGAAAGCGGACATGCAACGCTAAAAGCTGACACCGTTTCACTCTCGGCACTGCTTTCTTCTCTAAAAGCGGTTTTTGAGCCTTCTATTAGGGAAAAAGAGCTGACACCAAACTACCACGTCCGAATCTATCACGACCGTGTAATATGCGATGAAACAAAGGTAAAAGAAATCCTTTTAAATATTGTAAGCAATGCTATCAAATATACGCCAAACGGTGGGCATGTATCCGTGATCATCACAGAATATCCATGCAGCAGGGAAGGTTTTGCCTCCTATACAGCCGTGATTGAAGATGACGGAATTGGTATGAGCGAAGAATATCTTCCACATATTTTTGAAGAATTTTCCAGAGAACATACCAGTACCGAAAGCAAGGTGTTTGGTGCCGGTCTGGGACTGCCAATCGTAAAGACTCTGATCGAACTGATGCATGGAACTATTGCCGTACAAAGTATTCCTGACAAGGGAACCACTTTTACGATCACACTTTCCTTCCCGATTGCCAGTGAAGCTTCCACTGAAGATAAAGACAGCACTGAATCCGAATCTAAAGAAGATTTGTCGGCATTTTTTCAGGGAAAACATATTCTGCTGACAGAAGATAATGATATCAACGCAGAGATTGCGATTAATCTGTTAGAAAATGCTAAATTTATCGTAGACCGTGCCAAAGACGGACTTGATTGCATTAAGCAGCTCCAAAGCAAACCGGAAAACTACTACGATGCCATTCTTATGGATGTGCAGATGCCAAATATGGACGGCTACGAAACCACAAGGCTTATCAGAGCACGCACCGATAACCGCCGTCTGATTCCTATCATTGCCATGACTGCAAACGCTTTTGATGAAGACAGAAAAAAGGCACTGGATGTTGGTATGAATGGTCATATCGCAAAACCGCTCGACATCAAGGGCATGTTTGCAACACTATATGACATTCTAAATAAGCAGGACTAATTCTTGGACACCCAAAAAAGTCCTACTACACAGCAAAACATTATCCCAAAATTCAATTTATATCCTGCGTAAAATATGCTATACTATTCTAAAAAGAGAGAATGCCTGCGCATTCTCTCACATTAAAAGAGCGTACAATACGCAGAAAGAGGGAACGATATGAAAATTCAATCTGTTTTTGACAAGACATTTGCTACATATGGAAAGGTAGTAGAAGGCTATGATTTTTCCAATCTGTTAAGTACATTGGAAGCAAACTCTGAGAAACCTGCCGACTCTGTAATCTATGTACCATCAGTTGACGTACTAGAAGCAACAGACGTATACGCAGCTATCCGTGATAACT
Organism: uncultured Lachnospiraceae bacterium; assembly: GCA_934317005.1. Lineage (GTDB taxonomy): Bacteria > Bacillota > Clostridia > Lachnospirales > Lachnospiraceae > Butyribacter. The sequence continues at coordinate 50,167 of CAKREB010000017.1, read as the reverse complement.
GCTATGGCGGTATGCCGATCCAGATTGGCTACTGCAATGGTACTAACACAAAGTTAAACTGCTTCGAGTATCACCGCGACAGCGAAGTAGATATTGCTGCAGATGACGTTATCCTTTTAGTTGCCCGCGAGCAGGATATCATTGATGGCAAGATTGACTCTTCTAAGACAGAAGCTTTCTTATGTCCAAAGGGAACCGGTGTAGAGCTTTACGCAACAACTCTTCACTATGCTCCATGCAGTGCAAAGAAGGGTGAAGGTTTCCGTGTCATTATCGTACTGCCAAAGGGAACCAACGAGGCAATGCCTTCTATTACACCAAAGAATGATGAGGACAAGATGCTTTGGGCAGCAAACAAGTGGCTGGTTGCTCACAAGGATACTGCCGAAGCAAAAGACGGTGCCCATGTAGGTATTACCGGTGACAACGTAGACATTGCTGATCTCATCTAATATTTAGGAGGATTCGTGTGAACTTACCAATTGATTTTATCCATCGCATGCAAGAGCTTCTCGGAGAAGAGGCCGATGAATTTTTCAAAAGCTATGAAGAACCAAAAGCATATGGTCTTCGTATGAATCCTTTAAAATGCAGGGAAAGGGTTTCTGTGGAAACCCTTCCTTTTGCGTTATCCCCTATTCCCTGGGCAAAAGAAGGATTTTATGCACAGATAGAGGAACATCCCGGCAGACACCCACTCCACGAAGGCGGTGCCTACTATATTCAGGAGCCAAGTGCCATGTCTGTGGTAAGTCTGCTTGATCCCAAACCGGGTGATATCGTCTGCGATCTCTGTGCGGCTCCGGGAGGCAAGTCAACCCAGATTGCCGGACAGCTGATGGGCGAAGGACTGCTCGTATCCAATGAAATCTTTACCGCAAGAGCAAAGATTCTCTCTCAAAACATCGAGCGTCTTGGTGTGCCCAATGCCATCGTATGCAACGAACCACCAGACAAAATGGCAGCACACTTCCCACTCTTTTTCAGTAAAATTGTCGTAGATGCACCGTGTTCCGGTGAAGGCATGTTCCGAAAGGATGACACTACGATACAGGAATGGTCTGCTAAGCAGGTAGCCGTCTGTGCCGACCGTCAAAAGATGATTTTAGAATATGCTGACCAGATGCTTCTGCCGGGCGGTACTATGGTATATTCTACATGCACCTTTGCTCCGGATGAGGACGAGGATATGATCGCATGGTTTCTAAGTACCCATCCTGACTATGAAGTTGAGGACTGGAAAGAAATCCTGCCAACCGACTGTGGACTGGAAAATGGCAGAACTGCTTTTTTATCAGAAGAGTGGCAGACCGCCTGCTCTGATTCCGCGAACAATCTTTCTACAGGCATAGAACGAACAATGCGCCTTTTCCCTCATAAACTAAAGGGCGAAGGACACTTTGTAGCAAGACTGCATAAAAAAGGCTCGCTGCCATCGCAGGAAGAGTTAGCACAAAAGGCTTCTTCCGTAAAAACTGCCCGTACAAAGAAATCCAAGAAATCCGGCAAAAAGGAACAGACCTTTGACCTGTCAGGCTGGAAGGACTTTTCCACGCAGTTTCTAAATGCAGACACTGACTGTCTGGCAATGCGAAATCCCGCGCGATATCAGTATTTTGGTGATGCACTCTATCGGATTCCGGAACAAAGTCCATCCTTAGACGGACTCAGAGTTATACGCGCCGGTCTTCACGTAGGAACATTAAAAAAGAACCGGTTAGAACCGGCCCACGCACTTGCTATGGCACTATGTCCCGATGATGTCACACAAAGCATTGACTGTGATGAAGAAAGTGCAAAGCGTTATCTGCACGGAGAAACCATTCCCTGTGACAACCATTTCCGCTCCTGGACACTAGTCACCCATCGTGGAATTTCTCTCGGATGGGGAAAAGCACAGAATGGAATTTTAAAAAATCACTATCCAAAGGGATTGCGGATTATGTAATCATGTTTTGAATAATTTCCTATAAAACCAAAAAGACAGCCCCAAATCAGGCTGTCTTTTTAGTTGAATTGTAAAATCAGGAAAATAAGATAACAGATGAAAATGGTAAGTGGCATACCCTTCCATGCATTTTTAACATCCTGTGTACTCATATTCATATGAAGCAGAATACTCACGATCAGATACCCTGTCACCACATACTGCCATAGGCTGATACACCGGTAACGCCACACCCATGTAAGTACGCAAAGACTGACACCACCACATACAACCGGCGCAATGCTTGCCAGTGTCATCTGGATTGCCTTAGTAAATGCATTGCCACGCGGATAAAACTCTACGCAGCCAAGCTGCTGCCCTCTCACATGAAACAGCTCTACCTTTGTAACCTTCGCTCCCGAAATCAGTGCAAAAAGCGCATGTGCCAGCTCATGATGGACAGTGCCAACAAAGGTCAGACGGTTTCGGATAAAAAACGCTGCCCTGCCTCCCAAAAACATAGCAAGCAAACTTGTCAGCACATTGCCTGCAAACTCTACCACAAGTCCAATCAGAAAAATCACCGCCGGCACAAAAAGTGCTTCATATAGTGGTATTAAATATGGATTATTCCAACTCATTGATTATCTGTCCTTTGTTGAAATCGCTTCGATTGCTACACTTCCGCCGCGAACCACTTCAATCCGGTTGACAAAAATATCGTTAAACAATGCGATCATATCATTGTTTGCGCTCTCTGTCTTAACACACTGTACCATAACATGATGTCTGTCATAGTCAATGACCTCCAGTGAAAATGCCTGTGCGATACGAAAGATTTCTGCTTTATCCTTTTCGGTACAGCTGGAAACCTTGATAAACAATAACTCTTTTTTGTGAATAGGAATCTCTGAAAAGTCCATAACCTTAATCACAACAACACAGCGGTTTAACTGCTTCTTTACCTGTTCAAATGTCACATCATCAATCGTCAGTCCAATCGTCATTCTGGAAACGGTCGGGTCCTCTGTTTCTCCAACGGTCAGTGTGTCCAAATTGTAGGACTTTCCTGCCAGCAGACCTGAAATTTTTGCCAAAACACCAATTCTATTTTCTACATAAAGTGATATATATCTTTTCTTAACGTCCATGTTAAACCTCATTTCTGCGCACAGCCTTCACGCACTGTAGGCTTGTGCCGCGTGCGCCAGGCACAAAACCCACGATCTATATACTACCTAACCTATTCTCTGTTAACAATCCATGATCATATCTGCTAATGTCTTACCCGTTGGAACCATCGGGAATACATCTGCCTCCCTTTCAATCACACACTCAATGATCGTTGGTGCATCCTTATGCTGCAATGCATATTCAAATGCCTTTGGAATCTCTTCCTCATTCATAATACGAATGCCATATGCATCATAGCTCTCTGCCAGCTTCACAAAGTCTGGTGTATATTTCGGACAGCACTTATCCTTATTGGCACAATTCCTCTCGCAGCTCTTACGATATCTTAAGCAGGTGCTGGAGTAACGCTTGTGATAGAAAAGTTCCTGCCACTGACGTACATTGCCCAGATAGCCATTGTTTAAAACAATCAGAATCAGAGGAAGCTCCAATGCTACTGCTGTCGCAAGTTCCTGAATATTCATCTGCATACCGCCATCACCGGAAATCGCAATGACCGGTCGGTCAGGATTACCTATCTTCGCACCGATTGCAGCAGGGAAGCCATATCCCATTGTGCCAAGGCCACCGGAAGTCAGGAACTGTCTGTTGCTTTCCAACTCGATATACTGCGTTGCCCAAAGCTGATTTTGTCCTACATCTGTCGTAACAATAGGACGGTCAAAATTCTCATTGATATATTTAATAATCTTTTCCGGTGTCAGACCTTCATAACGATCCATGTTGATCGGATACTGCTTCTTCCATTCCAGAACCTGTTCCACCCACTTATCAATCTTAAGCGGTGAAACATACTCCAATAACTTCTCAATCGCCATCTTAGCATCTGCAACAATCGGAATATCAACCACGATATTTTTCGAAATAGATGCCGAATCAATATCAATGTGAATAATCTTTGCATTCTTTGCAAACTCACTAATCTTTCCTGTAATACGATCATTAAAACGTGTTCCGATTGAAAACAGGACATCACACTCGGATACTGCATGATTAGCCGCATAGCTTCCGTGAATACCAATATTTCCCAGATACAGCTCATGAGAGGAAGGAATCGCACCCTTTCCCATAATCGTTGTAATAACCGGTGCACCTGTTACCTCCGCAAGCTTTTTCATCTGTGCATTGGCATCTGAGATATTTACACCGCCACCTACTAAGAACAAAGGCTTCTTTGCCTTTTTCAACATGCCAACTGCTTTCTTGATCTGACCGACATGAACACTGTCATTTGGCTTGTAACCACGAATATTTACTTCTGTAGGATACTCGTCGCTTCCCACTGCCTGCTGGATGTCCTTTGGAATATCTACAACCACCGGACCCGGTCTGCCTGTTCTGGCTATGTAAAAGGCTTCCTTTAAGATTCTTGGCAGTTCCTCTCTTGTCCGCACTGTCACAGCATATTTACAAATACTGTTCGTAATACCAACAATGTCTACCTCCTGAAAAGCATCATTGCCCATCAGACCAAGCGGCACCTGACCTGTGATACAGACCAACGGAACGCTGTCATAGTTTGCCGTAGCAATGCCTGTTACAAGGTTAGTAGCACCCGGCCCACTTGTAACAAGGCAGACACCTACTTTTCCTGTTGAACGCGCATAACCGTCTGCTGCATGGATCAGCGCCTGCTCATGACGTGGCAGAACAACCTCAATATCATCTGCATCATACAATGCATCAAAAATATCAACAGCCTGTCCACCCGGATAACCAAAAATCGTATCTACCCCTTCTTCTCTCAGCGCCTTTACTATAATCTCTGTTCCTTTCATCTATAATCCTCCATTTCCTCACGTATCTGTGTATCGTATCGAGTCCCCAAAAATCCATTTTCTGTTGGTACACTACCACTGTATGAACAGTTTCCTGTTCCGAAAATTTCCTGAATTTTCCGGAAATTTCCAAAAGTAAAGCCCTAAGTCAACATGTGCTGACTTAGGGCGAATGTTCATCCGTGTTACCACCTAAATTCAAAGAGTTTCCTCTTTGCTCTCATACAATACGATAACTACTGTTATTTATATTGTTTTCCAGATAACGGCGGAACAACCGTTGAAGTCTACTTAGGATTCCCTGTTCGGTCCACTGCTCAAAGGCTACTTCCATATCACTGAAACAAAGATTTTCACCATCCATCTTCTCTCTTGCGATTCAGAAAATATGTACTCCTCCTCGTCATAGCATTTATTTTTTTGCTTAAGATGCACTATAGCAGATTTCCAAAAATATGTCAATGCATTCCGCATGTCACCACAAAATAAATCCTATAAGTATCTATAATTTTTATCTAATATGATTTTTATGCATTTCCAATATCGACAATCAGGGTAAATCAAACTCTGCCGAAACAGTTTCCTTGCTTTTACTTTCTTTCCCCGTACTGCCCTTCTCCTTATTTGTATACTCTTGAACGATTCTGTAATGACCACTCTCCAGCTTTCCATAATTATCCTCTATATAAGCTCTGTAACTGTAGTCATTCCCTGATAAGATATTTATACTTTGCAGATCAAATGCACCGGCATCAGGTAATGTTGACACATCTACAAAAGCTTTGTCTTTTAGAACCTGCAGAAAATACGCCTCACCAATCACAATATCTTTTGAGGTTTTGTTAAAAACAGTACAATTTAAAGTTGTTCTATCGTCTTCCGTCAGAGCAACACTCATTGTCACCAATCCAGCTTTTCCGGATGGTTGCTTATCTGCCTTTTCTGCGCATCCGGAAAAGCCAAGGACAACACTCATACATACTATAAAAACAGCTGCATAATTCTTTCCGCTATACTTTATATTTGTTTTCATATCGTTTTTCCTCCTTCGCCAATGTAATCGCTCCTGTTTCCTGCCATCTCTTTTATGGCAAAGAAACCGTTTTCATAGTGTCTTATATGGATTTACATATTATGATATTGGGTTCAAAAGCTGTTTTTGATCCTTGTATCATATTATAACGAAAGCGGGCAACAAATTGATGCAGCTTTTACACTTGTATACGCTAAATCAGTAAAACATATATTATTTTTATTCCTCCATAATCCATCCATTCTTCTTCCAATAATCCAATACCTCTTCTTTGTTATTTAATCTGTCCAATCCCTCCCACTCATTTGTTAAAGCATAATGAAATAACCTAGTACGATGCATACTCCCTATCGCTGTTATCTCTTCTCCTGTTTCCTGTAATTCAAGAGTTAATGTTGGCTTCTCGCAAATAAAAATTCCCAAGTCTCCCTTTTTATAAGATTTTCCCTCATACTTCCATCGACAAAACAACTAAATCTTTTCCCCTTTCTTTGCTTCGCCAAATATACTTTTCTTCACCTGAATTTTTATCAGATGACAAGAATAGTAATTTTCTTTTTTAAAAATATAATTAACACAATCTATAACTTTTCCATAAACAACCGCATTGCAATTTTTACCAAATAACTCTTCTTCACTAAATCCCGGACTGGTATAGCATTTATTTGAATCAAAAGGCTGTTCATAATAATCGCTATACTTTTTTGTAGTTTCAACAGGATATAATACTAATTTATCAATTTTCGTAATAAATTCTTTATTTTCACACAGAAAATATCCACCAGCAAAACCTCCGGCAAGAATCAGAAAAAATATAAGCTTTCTCTTTCTTTGCCTATGTGTACAACAAGCAACCACCGATATAATAATTATTAATATTACTGCTGCAAAAACATGTTTTTTTGCTTGTCCTAATATAAGAACTACTAATAATCCATAAAAAATCTTCTTAAGCAAAATATTTTTCTTTAACACTATTCCCCCCTATCCAGCGTGAAGACTGTTCGATCATATACACATGTACAGGAAGCTTTTAATTCCATTCGATTTTTCCAATATTCTCTGCCTTTAATTTCATAATCGCAAATAACTTTTGTTCTTTTACAGCATAAGGAAAACGTACTGTTGTATAAAATCCTTTTGTCTGCTCGTTGATTTTTTTATCATAGTACTCTTTTTCATATACCGTTCCCTTAAGGTATAACGTTTGTATTTTTGTACTTGTTCCTAAATCTAAGTAAACAAGTCTTTTTAAATTTTGCAAATTCAATTTCTTCAGAGTACTTCCTCTGACCTCTACAGCATCTATATTTGTACAGCCGTTTAGCACAATATCTCCCTTTTGCATGTCATATATACGTAATTTACATAACCTCACACAATTTTTAACCTTTAATACAGCTATATCATTAACAAGTGCCCGCTCCAGCTTATCCAATTCTTCCATAGATACTTTCAAGGTATTATTGCCGCGAATCTCCACTCTCCATAATTTGTCCATCTCTTTTAGATGCAGTTTCTTCATCGTAAACAATCCTAATCTTAAATCTCTTACAGAAGAATTTTCCGGCAGTTTTAACTTTGTTATGCTATTGGATTGAACATAAATTGTTTCCGCCTGTGTATATGCCGATAGATTTAACGTTGTACAGGCATTATTGTAAATCTGTATTTTTTTACTGATTTAGGATGTTTTATAAAAATTTTTTTGATATTTCCCCGTAAATACAATATTCTCAATTTCTTACAGCCAGACAATTTTAAAGTTTCTGTTTTTCCAGCCTGCTCTACACTTTTGCCATCAAATATACCGCCCCCATAGTAATAGAGCGCACGTAAATTTGTAAAATACTGTAATCCCTTAAAAGAAGTAATCGCTCCCTTTACATGAAGTTTAATCTGTTTAATTTCTTTTATTTCTCTCACAGATAACTTGCCATCCCTATTAACATCATACTTTTTTGCTGCTTTCCGGATTGCCACATCTGGAAAATTCTGCTTATCAATTGTTATAGCAGACGCTGCCTTTGCACTATTATTTTGATAATTCCAAAATAATAGAAATAGTATAAATATAGCTATATATTTTTTAGTTCTATGCATTATAATCCCATTCCTTTCCCTATCTGCCCACTCTGAACCACTGGCACAATCATGGATTTCTCAAAACATCCTAAGTTAGCAACCACCAGTTCAACTGGTGGTTTAATATTAAGCCCTCCAAAGGGCTATTGTTACTGCTCGCCCAAAAGGGCGGTATCGCAAGCACTCTTACTGGTCCGCTAGAAAGCGGTACCTCTTGAATCTTCTTTCCGTGATTCTTCTGCTTGCTCTCTTATATATTTCTGAACTGCTTCGTCTGTAATATTACCAATTGTTTCTACATAATAGCCTCTTGCCCAGAATGCTTTGTCCCATTTGTTCTGTAATTCTGGATGCCTATCGTATATCATTAACGTACTTTTTCCTTTTAAGTACCCCATAAAATCTGATATACTTATTTTAGGTGGAATTGCTACACTTAAATGTACATGATCTTCGCATACCGCTCCTGCTATTATTTCTACATTTTTATAATTGCATAATATGCTGATGATATCTCTACATCCTCTTTTAATTTTCCATATAGTACTTTCTTACGATATTTCGGAATAAAAACTATATGATACTGGCATTTCCATCTTGTGTGTGATAAACTTTTATTGTCCATACGGACCACCTCCTATGTTTGAGATTGGCTTGCGATACCTTTCTCATTGTATCATAGGAGTTTTTTTATTAATATCATACACGCTACAGCTTACTCCATTCTCCCCAGCATAGCTGGGGGATTAGGATTTTTCATTTAATAAATCCTCTATGTCCATTTCAAGTTCCACAATGCTATCTCCATTCTTATATTTTGTTTTTATACTGTATCAGAAATCAAGCCAATTTCTTCTTTCTCTTTCCTTCTGCCATTTTCAATCTGATCACTTATTTTCTATAACTTCCCAATACCCATTTTTAGGCGAGCCATGACGAATAAGTATTCCATACTCTTTTAATTTTCTAAGATTTATTTCAATATTTCGTCTACTAATGCCAATTTTCTCAGCTAATTTAGAGGCAGATAACTGATTGTTTATTGAAAGCCATTCCACTATCTTTTTCTGAGTATCATTTAATTTTATTTTCTCCGATGTTTCTCCGATGCTTCTCCGATGCTTCTCCGATGTTTCTCCGATGCTTCTCCGATATTTTTCCGATACTTCTCCGATATTAAAATCTTCTGAAGCCATAGAAAAAGAATCCCGATACAGTTCTACCCGGAACATATTATCAAATTCCTGAATTTTGGGTGTCGGAAGTCCATATTCACTTGCAGCATTAAAAATCCTTTTTATCCCACTTCCCCATGCCTCTACAAGTCCCATCTGACCAAATATGTTAGCAATTCCCTTATTTCTAATTTTGGAATGACCACTCATGATTTCTTCATAAGTCACTCCATTATATAATCCTCCTGGAGATGTCACCTCCAGTCTGTCATCATAAACCGCCACTTGAATGCAGGATTCATCCAGCAGATTGCGATGGCAATGTGCATTGATGATCATTTCTCTGATTGCTTCTGGTGGAAGCTCATATTTTTCTTTTCTCACCAATCCATCAATAATTGCCCCAAGTCTTATATTTCTCAATACAAACTCCACAGCTTCTTCAATCTGCAAGTAAATCGGTCCGGTAAACTCTCTTTTATCTAAAAATACTGCCCGGTCTGTTCCTTTAAAAACCGCACATTGTGTTTTAGAAAACGGAAAATAATCAGACGTCAACAGTGCATAGGCATTTGTAGCCAAAAGCTTTCCTTCCCTCTGCTTCAAAATTTTCCAATTAATCAACTGCTCTTTCTTCACCGAATGCCCTGCCATGCCAGCCTTTTCCCGAAATCTTTCAATATCCTCACATAACTTTTCTGTTGCTTCTTCTGTAACCAAATATCCAACACAGGTAAGTTCATCCCAGGAAACTCTGGCTCCTTCCATTTCAAGCTCTTTTATTTTTTCTGGAAATGCTTGTCTGGACGTACCTCCCACACGAATATAAGTGCCATTTTCTATGGTTTTCTAATTTTACCATTCTGAAAAATAAATAGCAAGAATCGGAGAACGGTTTTGCCGGACAGGGCAGTTTCATTTCAACGCAGAAAAAGTGACAATAAATATAAAAATCGTTGCTTTAGCAATCGGACTAATGCAACGATTTTTATATTTTATGCATAATGATTAATTAACCAGCGTACACGTTTTTTGGTTGAAACAATAAGAGAACCATAATAAGCCGTAGTTTCTCCACTTCCACCCTCCCAGTCTGCAGCAGCAGCTTTTGCCGCTTTTTCTTTTTTGCTGATCCATGCAAGCTGTGATTTCTTTAACACTTTTTTTGAGGATGCCGATAAGCTTTTGTATATTTTAAAATATACAAAATTCAGTTCTTTATCCCATGTTTGATATTCGTTGTAGGCATTATGATTCATTTCCGCCTGACTGCCATCATACTTATATTTCTCTTTGCACTTTCTTACTAACTTTTTGTACCGGTTCATAAGATTGATCGATTGATTTGTTTTCGCATGGGCAATACAAGCAGTGTCAGGAACAGATGAACTGAAAACAATCCCAATTAATAAAACGGCAATCAGTGAAACAATTACTTTTTTCATGAATCGTCCTCCAATCTTTTTATTCTTAATTATAATAATATATAGAACGACTCCTTTGTCAAGATTGCCTTGACAAAGGAACTGTCCTTTTCCACATTTAATTTTCCGAAAATATCTTTACGCTAACTTGATACAGACAATTTTCATTTATCGTCTGTCCTCTTGCCATGGATTATCTCCATACCCGATCATATCGTAAAAATGGTACTGTGGATAATACCCCTTGATCATTTCTTTCTCTGCTTCATAATTTTTCTTAACGGCATTGAGCAATTCTCTGCGCTTTGCTTCACTCATTTGCTCATAAGCATCTTTTGTCGAAAATAGATATTCTTCGATCAGAATCCGCTGATAGTTTTCCCGTGCCTCTGCTTCGTCTGCCTTAGTCTGCTCATATATTTTTTTCATATTACGCGCCAGATTATTCATTCTGCTTTTCTACCGGTATCTGTGTCGCTCTTGATGCTATATTTTCTTTTTGAACCCCACATCCACTCATAAGAACTGCCACCACACACAATAAACAAAATTTTCTTTTCATAATTTTCCCCCCTAATTTTATCCATTAAAATAAGTCTATAATTATAAACCCTTCTTAAGTTTATACTTATAGACTTATTTTGTCAATATTCTATCCCACTTATCTCATTTTTGAAACATTTTCAAAATAGCTTCACACACACTGCTGTCAATTCGAATCACAAACTTTGTACCTTCCGGACTAAGATAAATCACATATCCCTCCGGATCCACATAAAGTTCTGTCTGTATCCCGTACTTATCTGTAAACAAAAAGAAATCATCCATCTCCCGGTTTTCTTCATCCTGCTTCAGAAATTTTCCTTTGCATACTTCATCATAAAAATCAGAAAACAGCTTATCCTGAAAAGTGACCTTTTTCAAAATCTTTTTTTCTCCGTCTTCATTATAACCGGAAGCTATTTCGATGCACTCAGACTCTCTCAAACGAAACAATTTCTGATAGATATCCTCACCTCGTAGTACCCAAAAATCATTTAAGCAATCATATATTTCCACTACATAGAACGCAGCACCATCACTTTTTTTATGACGATAATAAATCCCCACCCGATGATCCTGCTTATATTCTTCCAAACGAAACAGTGTACCTTTTTCTGTAACCCGGTTTAGCTTGGAAGATTTTGTCGAAGCATACACTCCGTTATTGCTATACACCGTGCCCAATGGAATCATCTTAGAAAACTTTTCCCGAAATTCTTTTTCTGAATATTGTTTATGATTGAGTGCTTCACAGGTATACACCTTATTGCGATACAGCAATGACGAATATCCATACATTGCCATGCTATCATACTTCAATCCAATCTCCTTAGGATCAAGTGCATTGTAATATATGCCTTTCTTTTGCTCTACTTTTTTTGTATCCATTTCCTTCTTTAAGAAATGTTTGGATACTCTCCCTATACATCCTATTGCTACAATAACCATTATGATTCCCACACTAATTGCAATGATTTTTTTCTTGAATCCCATTATCTATCCTCTCAAATCATCAAAATAAGCCTTAAACCTTCATAAGCACTAGTACACCTTACTCTTATCTCTAATCCTTTTCATTAAATCACCAATTTCTTCTGATCATAGGACTTTTGATAAAACGTATTGATCTCGGCTTCTTCACTGTCACCTGTCATCTTCTCCGCAGTTAAAGATTGGTTACTCAGCATAAACAACCTTCACTCCGGCATCCACATTTACCTGATCTTCCTCTGTCCCCGGCACAAGACCGTCTTTCGTGATCTTTGTTTGGCTAACATCCAACTGCTGAAGCTGTGTTTCCACTGCCTGGATCCAGATGAGATTTGCATTTTTTGATAAATCCAATTCCTTAACAGGAAGCGTTACAATGCTCAGTCTTTCCAGCTTTACAGCATTTGTCAAATCCAGTGTTTCTACCGGTAAAGAAACCAATGCAATCCGCTTCAGCTCTGTGTTCTTTGTTAAATCCAGCTCTTTTAACTGCAGAGAATACAGATCTAATTCTGTAATCTTCGTATTATGGGATATATCCAGGCTGTCCAGAGCAATATTCAACAGGCTCAGATGCTCCAGCGCATCATTCTTGGTAAGATCCAGCGCTTTGATCGAAATGCCATTCAGGCTGAGTTCTTTTAACTTCTCATTTTGGGTAAGATCTAAAGCCGTGCATGCCACAGTATTCAAATGTAACGTAGTAAGATTCTGATAGCGTGATACATCCAGATCCTTTACCGGGATGTCCTGCAGAGCCAGTGCTGTCAGCGCTGTATTCTTCGAAAGATCCAGACTGCTTACTTTCAACGCATTTAATGATACATCTGTAAGCTTTGTGTTCTTTGTCACATCTAACTGCGCGAGCGGCACATTCTCTACGGACAGTGTGGCAAGCTTCGTATTTTTTGCTGTATTTAATGAAGTGATCGAAGCCAGGCGCAGGGACAGACTGGTAAGCTTTGTATTTTTTGACAGATCCAGCGTCTTTAACTTTTTACAATGATCAAGCGAAAGTGTCTGCAAACCTTTTAGCTTTGCTGTCGCAAGTTTTGTCACTGCCGTATTGTTCACTTCTAACCGTTTTAAGTTATCTGCTGTTCCAAAAGAAATGCTTTTCAGCGAAGTATTTCCTATCTCTCCCTCCACTTTCACAGCCTGCAATGCATGACATGTGGAAAGATCCAGCTTTTTCAATGGTAACTTCTGAATGCTGTCGATCGTAAGCTTTTGTAAACCGGTACAACCGTCAAGCGTCAATGTTTCCAGATTTTTATTGTTGCAGATGGAAACGCTCTTTAAATTCTTTAGATTTTTCAGATTGATCTTTTTTACTGCCGACATCGTAGATGCATTGGAAACCGCTCCCACGGTCACACTGCGCAGCTTTTTATTCTTAGAAATATCTAATGTCTTTGTACTCTTATAGCATGTGCCACCATATGTAAAGCTCTGCAGTTCCGTAAAATACTCTATCCCCTGAAAGGTTGCGACATACCAGTTTGATTTCTGTGTCACCTTCAAACGGATTGATTTCACTTTCTTGATCTCTGCCCTCTGCAGATACCCGTCCTTATTGGTATCAAACTTTTTTACTGCTGTCCGGAAGTTCCGATCCGGAAAATTCTGTGCACTGATCTTTATCTTTGAGGCAGCCTGCGCCATACTGTCCGGCTGCACTACCATCATGCCACATAGAAGCACTGTCATTCCTACTGCTGCCCTTAAATAATTTGTTTTCTTTCTCATATTGATCCACCTTTCATCTATGAAAGCATGCTCTGAACGCTTCCAGCTCTGCTTTGGTCCAAGATATGAACATCTTCCCTTGCGCCGATTATAGCACCTTATTTGCCATCGTGCGGATTTTGTGCGTTTTGGGTCGGTTTTTGTGCGTTTTTTGCAATTTTTCTCGAAAAGTTAAACATTTCTTAAACTTTTTATTCAAGCATAATCCCGCCTAAGGTCTACAAACTTGCTCTTCATCTTTTCCGGCAAATACTTCGCCAATTCCTCCACCAACTCATACACCTTCGTTCCAGGTGCTATCTCCGCTGGTGTTTTTCCTTCTCCATTTTCAATAATCCGTTTCGCATACCGAATTGCCAATTTGGGGTTTCCACCATTCATCAGAGTTTCAAATATATCAGCCATGTTTTTCTCGTACTTCCCAATCTCCAGTTCTTGAAATTTTTCATTTAAGAATTTCTTATACTCAGATCTATGATTATTTGAAGTGTAGTATGCAAAATGCAACATAAACCAAAATTCAATGCATTCATTACTCCACGCTGCATGGTACTGAATATCCGGATTCTTTTGATTCAACACTTTTGCCCGCTGAACTACTCCATTGACATCACTGGACGGAAAACTGTCTTTATCATAAACGCACCATATCTGCCCTTTCGTAATCTTATTCTCATATACATACTCTTCTGCCTTCCCGATTACCCGCATCGTCTCAGCCTGACAGCCTTCAATTTCAATCAAAACCATATCGCGATAAATAGGATTATCTTCAATATAACGTTTAAATCCTTGAAAATATTTAGGTTCCGTTGCTTGTCCCTCACAGAAAATATAATAACGAAACTCTTTCTTTTCCAGATATTCCTGCCGGCGTTTCTTCTTCCAGTTATCCTTCTCTTTTCTGCCTCTTTTAGCCATTTACCATCCCCCAATCTATGATCTTTCTGAGGTAAGGATCTGCCCCATATTTTCCTTCCAGATACTGCTTGTCAAACTTAGCATCCTTACGTACAGATTCGCCTTTCTTATTTTTAAATTCTACAAGAGAATATAATTTTGAGTTCTGACATTTTCCCTTAGCTACAAACCAGATTTCATCCCGTCTAAATACATTACTGTTCATTGTCGACAAATCATGTGATGTAAAAATCAGTTGTGCACCTTTTTTATTCTTTTCCATATTACTGAATGTCATAATAAGATATTTAAGCAATGCCGGATGTATCTTTGCATCTAATTCATCAATCACAAGTGTCGTCCCTTTTAACAAACTTTTTGCAATAAATGGAAGCAGACCAAATAATTTCTTTGTTCCACTGGATTCATCAAATAAATTCAATTCTGCCTCATATTCATCTACTATATGTTTTGTAAACACTTCAATCCGATCATTTTCTTTTTCCTCTACACGAAAATCTACGATATCTAAATCCATCTCCTGAATCATTTGAAGCATCAATCTTTTTACATCCTCTGACTTCGAAACAGCCATTCGCAATTCCTGCATAGGATTCCCATAATTCAGAAAATCAATTTCTTCACCAAACCAGTCAAGTACATCCTGCACCACTTCATTTTTACTATAAGTAATACCAAGATACGATAACAACGGCAATGTATCCGATAGTTCATCACTGGTCTTCACTCTTGCAAATGCACCTTTCAAAATAATTTCATCCTTATCTCGTTCAAAAAGCGCTGATTTCCGTCCTGTCTCCAATTTTATGCGATCCAGTCTTTCGTATTCGATTACTTCTTTTTTTACAATCAATTCATAACGATACTCTGCCAACGCTGTCCTAAAGAACAACTCAAACTCTGTCGGTTCATTTCTTGCCTCTTCGTCAAAAGAAAATGGCTCTATTGTAAGTTTTTTCATTTTCATTGCCATCTCTTCCTGATTACTTGTGGCATATAATGGTCTCAATACTTTTGTAACCAGACTATGCAACGCTTCAAGAACATTAGATTTTCCACCACCATTCGGTCCATATACAGCAGATACCGGTAAATATAATTCCCCATCTGTATCTTGTATAATTCTGTCTTCATGCTCAGAAATGGTGGCAGCCTGCATGTCAAATGTTACCTCATCCCGTATACTTTTAAAATTTTTAACTGTAAATTGGCATAACATCTTATTTACCTCCATTTGTCTAAACTTCTTACCTACATTTCTATTATATTCTATTTTTTATTTTTCGCAACTATTTATGAGATAAAATCTCATATTTCGCATCGAAGTTTCCATTTTAGCACCTTTAGCAATTTTCGACAAAATTATACTTTATATCAGCACTTTCCATCATCCTCCTGATATAATTCAGCAATTCCTTCTATCCTGATTGGAAGAAATATACGGAGCCACCAGCCTTTTTGCTCTGATGTGATTTTTTCCACACTTAAATTTACATCAGCCACAATCTAATACCTCTTCAAAACTCCATTGAATGTATGCATTAGTTGCGCTGTCTTTTCCTTTCCATTTAGATGGTAAATCAAATGATACATATGCATTTTTCCCTTTATAATGAAGGATAGAAAACACTGCATTGATACTTTGAAATCCTTTTTCTAAAAACGGATTAGCAAATATTTTATGATCTGCCTGTCGAAAACGCAGAAATACATTGCGGTCAGGTCGAAGTGTCAGACTATCTTTCCCTGACAATTTTTTCCAATTCTCCTTTTGATCATATCGGTATTCCAATACAAATGCCTTCCTATAATTATTACTCCTTCTATAAAATCCCTGATCTCCATTGTAAAACTCCACTCGAAACAACGACTGGTAATCCGAAATCGTATACGCATCTGCACTGGCATATTTCTTTCCTATGTATACATTCTCTTTGTTTTTATTCTTTAGCATAAGCTGAAAACTTTTAATCTTTTTTGAACTGGCAGCCTGAAGTGTCACCTCGCTTTTTCCCTGAGAATTATCTGTAGACAATAGCCTTGCCACAGTACATTTTCCATAATATTTTTCCCCCTGATAAACCGTATATGCCCGTAATTTATAGCAGTAATTTATTCCCTTTTTTACATTTTTATCTGTGTATGTTTTATATGTTACCGAATATTCCTTATCATTTTTTTCTTCTCTTTTTAATTTGCTATATGAAATCATTTTAAATCGGGAAAGTTTCTTTGCATCCCTGCCCCGATAGATTTCTATTCCAGATGGAGATACATAATGAATACGTTTTTCCTCTTCTTCTGTTACTTTTAAGTCTATCTGATTTTTCTTCTCCTTTTTCTTTGGGTACATCTCTTGATCCATCCAAATGATCCGTGGCAGTCTCACAATAAAATAATCTGTTGTACTTCTCTTGTTCCACTGTCCACTCTTATCTTTTGCATATGCACTAACCACGCAACGATACTTATTTCCGTACATTGCGGTATAATCTAACCTTTTATCATCCTTTGGATCATACACCTTTTCCTCTGTCTTTACCCATAGGAATGTCTTCTGATCACGATGATAAATTTTCACCCGATATTTCTGAACGTTATTCATCTCATTCCACGTCACGGTAACAATACCTGTTCTTTTATTTACCTTTTGTATGATCCTCGGCTTTTCCAGTTTATTAATCGCTTTCTGCTCTTGTACTATGCTAGTATCTCTTTGTTTTTCACTGCCATCCTGTGTTTTGTTTTCTTTTTCTACATTTGCGCATCCTATCAAAAAGATTATGCTGCACAAAGTAACACTTCCCAGCAGCAGCCTTCTTCTTTTTCTCCATCTGAAAACAACTGCTAACATAATGATTATTACTATTGCTCCTGCAACTTTTCCGACCACTTGATATCTAGATTCACTGCTGCGGTATGGTAAGCCACCACCTTCACTTCCTGCATTTTTTAATATACTTTCATCAAAAATGCGATCCATCGTGTCAAAAAAAGCATCAACCGTATATAACCTTGCATTTTCGATACGAACACTCTTGTCCTCACTTTGCAGCACTTCCGGCTCCTCAGCATACGGAATAAAATATTCCATCTTATCTGTCGTGATATAAATAAGTGTCAGATAATATAATGCATTATGTAAATACTCTATACTTTCAATCCTTTCATCCTCACTGATCTGTTCACCTATGAAATCTGCCAGCTCCTTTTTGTTTGGTGGATATATCTTTCCCTTTTTGCCTACATCACTTTCTGACTGGCAATACCAATCGTATTTTCCATCATCCTCCTGATATAATTCAACAATTCCTTCTATCTGATTGGAAGAAGTATACGGAACCAGCCAGCCTTTTTGCTCTGATGTGATTTTTTTCACACTTTTCTCTTTGTTATAATCCGTTACCATAAAATGATTTAAAACCCTTACACAATATGCATGATCATAATCATAATGCTCCATCCCTAAAGCACTCTCATCATTTTCATCTGCTAACACAATTTTACTGGAATCGGTTTCTTTTGTATGTTTTGTTAAAATTTTTTCTACTTGTGACAACTCTTCCTTTTGATTCTCTTCTTTCTTCTCTAATATTGCTTCCGCCTGCTGCTGTTGCTTTTCTGCTGCAAAAACATATTTTCCTGTTTGTCCAAATATAAGAAAAAGAACCACCAGAAAAAATCCTTCCTTTATCAAAATACTCTTTTTATGCATGCACATACTTCCCCTCTTTTTTCCCGTATCTTTCTCACTTAAGAATCTAAATCAGAATTTTGAACTTCTTCCCCCTTCATTCGCAGTAACCATCTTACTCTTCTAAACCCCGTAATAAGTGTCTCTTATCAACTCTTCTTCTCTGCGAATAGCTAAAAGAGTATCATCTTTTTCCAGATCCATTGTAAGATATGACGTACATCCATCATATTTCATACCATAAATCTCAGTTACTCCATATTTTCCTCCTCTCCAGGCCGGGTAATAGTCTGCCTTTTGAAACCATTCATTTTCCTTTAACTCTATACGAATGTCCGCACTAGTCTTTTCCTTTATTGTTACCGTCTTCCATATCTTTCCATTTTCATAGACTGTAACCCATTTCCCTGCACCTTTACGGACTGCAAGTTTCTTGATTGGAAAATACAGCGGACCTTCCAGATCAATATCTGGTTTAAAATTATGAAATGCACAAAATTTTAATCCTTTTCCACAAATGACCAAATCTCTGTTTCTTGCTGCACTCTTTATCCGGAGCACAACACCCCTGTGCTCTTCCCACTCCTTCCGATCCGAAATCAGTTTGACAGAATACCTTCCTGTCCCATTGATTGCTGAAAAAGACCGCACAGACGAATATCTTCCAAGCAGCTTTTTCCCCTTTTGCATTTTATAGGTACGTACCCTGTAATAATAAGTCCGTCTGGGCTTTACATCTCTGTCAGTATAGCGGCAATACGTCTTATACTCTGTTTTTTTAATAACCGCACACTTTTTGGCAAGCTTCTGATATTTTGCTCCCTTTTTATCTGCATATGCTGCTTTTTTTGCTGTATCATAACGATAAATAACATATCCGTCCGGACGTAACTTTTTTCCTTTTTTTCTCTCACATGAGAATGCTATGGTTATTGTTTGTGGTGTTGCACGAAAATAATACCTCGTACTCCACTTTATAACCGGAAGTTTTTCTGATGATGCCGTCTCTGCCTGCACCGGTGTCATCACTATCCCCAAAAGTAACACTGTCAACTGTAAAAATAGAAAAGTTCTGGTTATACATTTTTTCATATTGTTATTGCCTCCCTTAATACACACTGTACGAAAATGTAAACTAATACCAGGACAGGGGCAAAAATAATTTTGCCCCAGCTAATACTTACAAATCCTCTGCCACAAAGTAACTCTTGCAACTCCATAACCTACATAAGATGTTATCAAAACAATTACTTAGCTTAAACTAATCTTATACAAAGAATCGTTTTGACTATTTTTTTTCTTTTCATTTGTACTCACATAAAAATCATTTCCACAATTTGAAATAGCTTCTATTTCAAATAAACTTCTATCTGTCTGATGTTTATTAACATACATCACACTTGCAGATAATGTTGTTCCAGCTTGTATATTATTAATATCAATAGGGTACTTTAAAATTATATTTTTAATGGAATCACTTTTAAAATAAATCTTATATAAATATCCCGAAGCATAACACATTCCCTGCGGTTTACCATATTGTGATGGTGCACTTTCCAAACGGAAACTTTTTTGATATTTAAATACCTTGTTTTCCAGTGTGCATAAATAACATGTCTGACCCTTTCCTAATAAAAAACGATTGCCCCCAATCGATTCTATTGAACTAATATCTTTAACATCACTCGGAATAGTCGTTGTAAGCACTGTCTGTTCAAAGGACTTTTGATCTATACAAAGTATCGTTCTGTCATTTTCACCTCCCCCACCTTTAACAACATACAGCTTACCTCCTGCACATGTACAATCATTTGCATGACCAACATTAGATATTTCCCGGCTTTTTTTCTCTTCTCCTGCCCTTAAATATAAAAGCAGACCATCATTCTTTCCATTTGTCTTCATCACAAAATGAGTTCCATTATCATTGACCGCATAGCCCGCAGCATTACCATATTTTGAATTTTTACAATCCATAATGTTCTTTTCAAAAGAAATAGCTTTTTCTACTGCCATATTCCTTACCTCCTCTGTATTTTCCATACAAAATTGTATGGTATCCCCCTGTTATCATGTTATATACTCTTTTGGCTCTCCTGTCTGTTGAGAACTGTTTTCTTATATGCAATTATGTTATATATTTTTAGCTAAATATTCTTATATTACTCAGCATAAACAACCTTCACTCCGGCATCTACCTCCACCTGATCTTCCTCTGTCCCCGGCACAAGACCGCCTTTCGTGATCTTTGTCCGGCTGACATCCAGCTGCTGAAGCTGTGTGTCCACTGCCTGAATCCAGATGAGATTTCCATTTTTTGATAAATCCAGTTCCTTAACAGGAAGCGTTACGATACTCAGTCTTTCCAGCTTTACAGCATTTGTCAGATCTAGTGTTTCTATCGGTAAAGAAGCCAATGCAATCCGCTTCAGCTCTGTGTTCTTTGTTAAATCCAGTTCTTTTAACTGCAGAGAATACAGAGTTAATTCTGTAAGCTTCGTATTATGGGATATATCCAGGCTGTCCAGAGCAATATTCAGCAGACTCAGATGCTCCAGCGCATCATTCTTGGTAAGATCCAGCGCTTTGATCGAAATGCCATTCAGGCTGAGTTCTTTTAACTTCTCATTTTGGGTAAGATCTAAAGCCGTGCATGCCACAGTATTCAAATGTAACGTAGTAAGATTCTGATAGCGTGATACATCCAGATCCTTTACCGGGATGTCCTGCAGAGCCAGTGCTGTCAGCGCTGTATTCTTCGAAAGATCCAGACTGCTTACTTTCAACGCATTTAATGATACATCTGTAAGCTTTGTGTTCTTTGTCACATCTAACTGCGCGAGCGGCACATTCTCTACGGACAGTGTGGCAAGCTTCGTATTTTTTGCTGTATTTAATGAAGTGATCGAAGCCAGGCGCAGGGACAGACTGGTAAGCTTTGTATTTTTTGACAGATCCAGCGTCTTTAACTTTTTACAATGATCAAGCGAAAGTGTCTGCAAACCTTTTAGCTTTGCTGTCGCAAGTTTTGTCACTGCCGTATTGTTCACTTCTAACCGTTTTAAGTTATCTGCTGTTCCAAAAGAAATGCTTTTCAGCGAAGTATTTCCTATCTCTCCCTCCACTTTCACAGCCTGCAATGCATGACATGTGGAAAGATCCAGCTTTTTCAATGGTAACTTCTGAATGCTGTCGATCGTAAGCTTTTGTAAACCGGTACAACCGTCAAGCGTCAATGTTTCCAGATTTTTATTGTTGCAGATGGAAACGCTCTTTAAATTCTTTAGATTTTTCAGATTGATCTTTTTTACTGCCGACATCGTAGATGCATTGGAAACCGCTCCCACGGTCACACTGCGCAGCTTTTTATTCTTAGAAAGATCTAATGTCTTTGTACTCTTATAACATGTGCCGCCATATGTAAAGCTCTGCAGTTCCGTAAAATGCTCTATCCCCTGAAAGCTTGCGACATACCAGTTTGATTTTTGTGTCACCTTCAAACGGATTGATTTCACTTTCTTGATCTCTGCCCGCTGCAGATACCCATCCTTATTGGTATCAAACTTCTTTACTACTGTCCGGAAGTTCCGATCCGGAAAATTCTGTGCGCTGATCTTTACCTTTGAGGCAGCCTGCGCCTCCATACTGTCCGGCTGCACTGCCGTTATGCCACACAGAAGCACTGCCATTCCTACTGCTGCCTTTAAATAAT
Source organism: uncultured Lachnospiraceae bacterium (assembly GCA_934317005.1). Lineage (GTDB taxonomy): Bacteria > Bacillota > Clostridia > Lachnospirales > Lachnospiraceae > Butyribacter. The sequence goes on along the minus strand of CAKREB010000017.1, from coordinate 27,942 downwards.
TTGTTTGCTTTTTCATATTGATCCACCTTTCATCTTTGAAATCATGCTCTGAACGCTTCCAGCTCTGTTTTGATCAGGATTACAAGCTGCATCTTACGTTTTGTAATTGCCAGTACATTATTTTTCCGTTTTAAACACATACCATTCATCTCCGGCCCCTACCTGAACCGTCACCGTTTTATCCTTATTTAAGATATATGCATTTCCAATACAGCCAAAGTTACTCTCTTCATCCTTATCCGGTATCTCATCATTTCCTACTGATGCCGTGATTTTTCCCGAAGCGTTCTCTTCCTTTGCTTTCGAATCAAGCCTGCCTGTCCCATAATAAACGGCACCGTTTAATCTGATACAGTCCTTTTCCTCTTTCACATCCGCTTTTTTTGTGTCTGTATCCTTTGTCTGAAATACATACCAGTCATCCCCTAAATCTACCATTACAGAAGCTGCATTCCATCTGGTATAAGAATTGCCGATGCATCCAAAATTGGATTCTCCACTTTCCGTCGGTGTCTCCCCTTCCTCCACCGAAGATACAATCTGTCCTGCCACCATACTGGAATCTCCCATCGGCCCTGTTTCTTCTGTTCCGTAATATAACGTGCCATTGAGATTTAAAACAGCGTTCTTTACATCAACCTTTTCGCTCTCAGCTTTCTGCTCCGTCTGCTGCTTCTTTTCCGAAGTTACCTTCGTGTCTGAATCCGCTTTTTGTGTGCCTTGGGCTCCACAAGCTGACAATGATATTGTCAATGCGCCTGCCAATGCAGCTGCTAACAATTTGTTTCCTAATTTTCTTCTCATGTTGATTTCTCCCCTCTTTTCTTATTATTTTGTAATGATACACATTCCATCTACAGTAACCTTTGTCCCACTTTTATTCATAACAAATATCTTATATATTCCACTTTTTGAAACTTTGAACGAATGCGATATAAATTCTTTTCCTGTGACATATACTGTCTTCTCTTCGCCTCGCATTAACCCTACTGTCACGTTCTTGTTTGTCGGCTTAATATTCAATATTACGTTCACACGACTATCTTCCTGTACCTTAAAATCACTTGTAAATTTTGTCGTATTATTGTTAAAACTCCATGTTATATTGCTCTGACCAGACGCTAAGTCTATCTCTCCCTTAGGTTCTTGTATGATAGTCGTTCCTTTGAACATTTCCACTGTACCCTCATATTCTTCTAATCCATCCCCTGACGGAAAGTTTGTTTCCTCCTCCTTTTCTATCGTATTTTCAAATATCCTTTTATACCCCTCTCTCACCCCTGCTGTTGATGCATATGCTGATATACTTCCTCCCAGCACAGATATAACGGCGATCACTGCTACCACTATTTTTCGCATTTTTTTCATCGTATATTTTTTCATACATAATATTCTCCACTCCAGTTCCCTGCTTCCTTCTGCCCACATAGGTACATATTCCATAAACGGAACGTTTTTCTTATCTGCTACCTTGAGAAGAAGTGTAAAATATTTTGTTTTTTGAAACCTTTCCTGACAACAATAAAAATCACAATTCGCTTCCGTCCATCGTGCATTTTCTTTTTGAAGAATCCAAGATAACGGATTAAACCAATAAATATAATTGATCCACGCTAAAAAAGGCTTCCAAAAAGTATCCCTGCATTTAATATGTATCAGTTCATGATATAGTATCATCTCCAAATCTTCTTCTGAAAGCTCCATAACCGGAAGATAGATCCCTGGTCGAAATATTCCTGTCACAAATGGCGTTTCTACCGCATAACTTTGATACAACGCAACTCTTTTCCATATCCTTAATTCTGTACATAACCTTTGTAATTGCATCTGATATTTTTTAGGAACTGCCATCCTGTTTTGTTTGATCTTCCACATGATCCGGTACATGCCAATCTGCCTTGCCACCTGATACAATACTCCGATTGCCCAGATCAGAAGCACAACTGCAAATACCCTTATCATAATAATGCTCGCTGCACACAGCTCATCATATTCGTTCTTTATCGCTGCCAAAATTCTGTGAACAAATAAGTATAAAAACGACATAAAATATGCTCCTGCAATTCCTTTGAGTGACCAATACACATGATGCACATTTCGTTTGTTCTGTGTCATATGAATCCAGAACAGCCAAAATAACATCATAACACTTTCTGTGATCGCACTAAGCAGTAATATTAAAAATCCATCTTTAATCCAGTCTGTCCATTCCATCAATCAACCTCTTAAGCTCTTTTCTCTCTTTTTCACTGATTTCCTCTGCTTCTACCAATGCAGATAATAGTTTGCTGGGAGATCCGCCAAACCAAAAGTTCTTTGTCTTTTTCAGTACCTCCTTTCGATATTCATCCTCCTGTTTCAAAGCCATGTAATACGTCAAATCTTTCTTCTCGCATGAGACAAATCCTTTTTCACGTAATGTTTTTAAAAAAGTATACACCGTTGAACTTTTATAATCTAATCCATACTTTTCTTTCAATGTCTCCATAATCTGCGCACAAGTAACCGGCTCTTTTGCATCCCATATACACTTCATTACGGTTACTTCGCACTCTGATAACTCAGAACGCTTTACTTTCATTATCAACTGCCTCCTTAAAATATTTCTTGTATTTATAGAGTATTATAATGATGCAAGAGTCAAAAGCAGCTAGTAATGTATGTTTACATACAAATTACTAGCTGGTGGCTTGACCCGCCAAACACCGACAAGTAGCAGATTTGCTTGCAAATATGCGGGATTGGAGGTGTTTGTAGGATTGCGAAAATTGCACAGCAATGAAGCAATCCGTGGCATTAGTTGGTGGCAAAATATCTTTTGAACCCAACATCTTATAATACGGCTATTTCTTATCCAAAAAGTATATAATAATCCACAGACAAACTATATCTATAAATATAGAGTCTAATAATATAGATTCTATATTTATAGATATAGTACATATTTTGACGTAATATGTCAAGAGCTTAAAACTATTTATATCGAGGACTTGCATTCTTTCACCACATAGTTCTTATTTAATCCATCTATCATTTCTGCTATCATATTTACAAATATATCACAACTCAATATTTAAATAAGGTAACTATGGCTTCACGAAGCAGTTTTAAAAGTGGTTCCTGTGAAATGTTAGTATTGCATGCTCTTGAACAGTACGGAGACTGTTATGCATATCAGATTTTACAATATCAATTCTGCTATTATTACACACGAAAAAATTATTATTAAGTAATCCAAAGAAAAATACATTTTTATACCACACCCCAATTCCATCTTACTTCGGAGTCATAAAAAATGTATTTTTCTTTGACTTGTCAAACATAATCAACACAGTTGATGTGATATCAATCTCTTCTTTTCACAATCCCAACAAACAATTGGAAGTCATCTTCCGGTTGAAAGCTTTCCCCTTTAAGAATCTAAATCAGAATTTTGAACTTCTTCCCCCTTCATTCGCAGTAACCATCTTACTCTTCTAAAACCCATAATAAGTGTCTCTTATCAACTCTTCTTCTCTGCGAATAGCTAAAAGAGTATCATCTTTTTCCAGATCCATTGTAAGATATGACGTACATCCATCATATTTCATACCATAAATCTCAGTTACTCCATATTTTCCTCCTCTCCAGGCCGGGTAATAGTCTGCCTTTTGAAACCATTCATTTTCCTTTAACTCTATACGAATGTCCGCACTAGTCTTTTCCTTTATTGTTACCGTCTTCCATATCTTTCCATTTTCATAGACTGTAACCCATTTCCCTGCACCTTTACGGACTGCAAGTTTCTTGATTGGAAAATACAGCGGACCTTCCAGATCAATATCTGGTTTAAAATTATGAAATGCACAAAATTTTAATCCTTTTCCACAAATGACCAAATCTCTGTTTCTTGCTGCACTCTTTATCCGGAGCACAACACCCCTGTGCTCTTCCCACTCCTTCCGATCCGAAATCAGTTTGACAGAATACCTTCCTGTCCCATTGATTGCTGAAAAAGACCGCACAGACGAATATCTTCCAAGCAGCTTTTTCCCCTTTTGCATTTTATAGGTACGTACCCTGTAATAATAAGTCCGTCTGGGCTTTACATCTCTGTCAGTATAGCGGCAATACGTCTTATACTCTGTTTTTTTAATAACCGCACACTTTTTGGCAAGCTTCTGATATTTTGCTCCCTTTTTATCTGCATATGCTGCTTTTTTTGCTGTATCATAACGATAAATAACATATCCGTCCGGACGTAACTTTTTTCCTTTTTTTCTCTCACATGAGAATGCTATGGTTATTGTTTGTGGTGTTGCACGAAAATAATACCTCGTACTCCACTTTATAACCGGAAGTTTTTCTGATGATGCCGTCTCTGCCTGCACCGGTGTCATCACTATCCCCAAAAGTAACACTGTCAACTGTAAAAATAGAAAAGCTCTGGTTATACATTTTTTCATATTGTTATTGCCTCCCTTAATACACACTGTGCGAAAATGTAATATCCTTTTCAAAAGAAACATTTTTTTCTACTGCCATATTTCCCATCCACTTTGTATGTTGTCATATACTATGTATATTGCACTTTTTCTTTCCCATACAGCCAAAATCAATTTGCTAGTTCCATTCAATTTTTCCAATATTCTTTGCCTTTAATTTCATAATCGCAAATAACTTTTGTTCTTTTACAACATAAGGAAAACGTACTGTTGTATAAAGTCCTTTTGTCTGCTCATTGATTTTTTTATCATAGTACTCTTTTTCATATACCGTTCCCTTGAGGTATAACATTTGTATTTTTGTACTTGTTCCTATATCTAAGTAAACAAGTCTTTTTAAATTTTGCAAATTCAATCTCTTCAGAGTACTTCCTCTGACCTCTACAGCATCTATATTTGTACAGTCGTTTAGCACAATGTCTCCCTTTTGCATGTCATATATACGTAATTTACATAACCTCACACAATTTTTAACCCTTAATCCAGCTATATCATTAACAAGTGCCCGCTCCAGCTTATCCAATCCTTCCATAGATACTTTCAAGGTATTATTGCCGCGAATCTCCACTCTCCATAATTTGTCCATCTCTTTTAGATTCAATTTCTTCATCTTAGACAATCCTAATCTTAAATCTCTTACAGAAGAATTTTCAGGCAGTTTTAACTTTGTTATGCTATTGGATTGAACATAAATTGTTTCCGCCTGTGTATATGCCGATAAATTTAACGTTGTACAGGCATTATTGTAAATCTGTAATTTTTTTACTGATTTAGGATGTTTTATAGAAATTTTTTTGATATTTCCCCGTAAATACAATATTCTCAATTTCTTACAGCCAGACAATTTTAAAGTTTCTGTTTTTCCAGCCTGCTCTACACTTTTGCCATCAAATATACCGCCCCCATAGTAATAGAGCGCACGTAAATTTGTAAAATACTGTAATCCCTTAAAAGAAGTAACCGCTCCTTTTACATGAAGTTTGATCTGTTTAATTTCTTTTATTTCTCTCACAGATAACTTACCATCCCTATTAACATCATATTTTTTTGCTGCTTTCCGGATTGCCACATCTGGAAAATTCTGCTTATCAATTGTTACAACAGACGCTGCCTTTGCGCTATTATTTTGATAATTCCAAAATAATAGAAATAGTATAAATATAGCTATATATTTTTTAGTCTTTTGCATTATAATCCCCTTCCTTTCCCTATCTGCTCACTATGAACCACTGGCACAATCATGGATTTCTTAAAGCATCCTATTTAAAAAGCACTTTAGCAGAACAGCCAATCGAAAGTCATCTTCCAGTTGAAAGCTTTCCCCCTTTAAGAATCTAAATCAGAATTTTGAACTTCTTCCCCCTTCATTCGCAGTAACCATCTTACTCTTCTAAAACCCATAATAAGTGTCTCTTATCAACTCTTCTTCTCTGCGAATAGCTAAAAGAGTATCATCTTTTTCCAGATCCATTGTAAGATATGACGTACATCCATCATATTTCATACCATAAATCTCAGTTACTCCATATTTTCCTCCTCTCCAGGCCGGGTAATAGTCTGCCTTTTGAAACCATTCATTTTCCTTTAACTCTATACGAATGTCCGCACTAGTCTTTTCCTTTATTGTTACCGTCTTCCATATCTTTCCATTTTCATAGACTGTAACCCATTTCCCTGCACCTTTACGGACTGCAAGTTTCTTGATTGGAAAATACAGCGGACCTTCCAGATCAATATCTGGTTTAAAATTATGAAATGCACAAAATTTTAATCCTTTTCCACAAATGACCAAATCTCTGTTTCTTGCTGCACTCTTTATCCGGAGCACAACACCCCTGTGCTCTTCCCACTCCTTCCGATCCGAAATCAGTTTGACAGAATACCTTCCTGTCCCATTGATTGCTGAAAAAGACCGCACAGACGAATATCTTCCAAGCAGCTTTTTCCCCTTTTGCATTTTATAGGTACGTACCCTGTAATAATAAGTCCGTCTGGGCTTTACATCTTTATCAGCATAGCTGCAATAAGTCTTATACTCTGTTTTTTTAATAACTGCACACTTTTTGGCAAGCTTCTGATATTTTGCCCCTTTTTTATCTGCATATGCTGCTTTCTTTGCTGTATCATAGCGATAAATAACATATCCGTCCGGACGTAGCTTTTTCCCTTTTTTTCTCTCACATGTGAATGATATAGTTATTGTTTGTGGTGTTGCATCAAAATAATGTCTCGTACTCCACTTTATAACCGGAAGTTTTTCTGATGATGCCGTCTCTGCCTGTACCGTTGTCATCACTATCCCCAAAAGTAACACTGTCAACTGTAAAAATAGAAAAGTTCTGGTTATACATTTTTTCATATTGTTATTGTCTCCCTTAATACACACTGTACGAAAATATAATGACATACTATTTTGTATTCATACACATTTCATCCACTGTAACCTTTGTACCACTTTTATTCATAACAAACATTGTATATTTCCCGCCTTTAGATACTTTAAACGAATAGGATACAAACCCTTGATTTTCTTGCGCCAATTATAAAATCTGGATTAGAACTCTCTTAATTATTTATTTTTCTTTTCAGTACTATCCCCGCACCAACTGCAATGCACACAATAATCCCCCCTCCAACAGCTAGATATTTCCACGGAAATTGTGTTTCTACTTTCGTATTATCTTTTTCTCCTGTAGATTCACTATATGCCGTATGTAATGTCTTTTTCACATTTTCCTTTGACTTTTCCACCGCCTTGCCCTTTTTCACTGCATCCAGATACGAAAAAATTATCGTTTTCTTCTGATCATAGGACTTTTGATAAAACGTGTTGATCTCGGTTCCGTCACTATTACCTGTCATCTTCTCCGCAGTTGAAGATTGAGCTCTCAATATACTGACTTCCTTAGGATTTTCTACATAAACAATATCATTCATTTTGTAAAAAATTGTTTTCTTCGTTATGCTGTCCCCAAATGTCACATATTGATCCAACATTTTATCATAGGTAAATACTGTGTTTCCATTGTCTACATCTACATCAATACTAAATAAGCATAACTTTTTCCCATTCTGTTTTGCTTCAAAATAATAAGAATACCAATTTTCTTCATTGTCAACAGCATAAATATAAAATGGATGACAAATTTTAATTTGATCCGATGCTTTCACCTTTTTTTGCTACAGCAATGAAATCGCGGTATGCATCCGGTACTTTTGTCATGTACACATAATCTCCCGCTTTTCCATATTTTTTCTCATACTGCATCGCTTTTTTAACCTGCTTTTCAAAAAGCTTTGCTACATTCTGTGTAATATACTTCGGTATCACATCTTCATAAATCCCCTCTTCTTCTACCGAAACTGTGTATGCTTTTGCCTACAAACTATTTAAATTTCCAATCATCAGCATACATAAAAAACAAATTATAATTCTTTTCATACACATCTTCATCATCCCCCTCCTGAAAATGTATTTTTAGATTATTCTTATGTTACTCAGCTTTGTTTTGAGCAGAATTACAAGCTGCATCTTACGTTTCGCAATCGCCTATAAATTATTTTCCCATTTCAAACACATACCATTCATCTCCGGCCCCTACCTGAACCGTCACAGTTTTATCCTTATTTAAGATATATGCATTTCCAATGCAGCCAAAGTTACTCTCTTCATCCTTATCTGGTATCTCATCATTTCCTACTGATGCCGTGATTTTTCCCGAAGCGTTCTCTTCCTTTGCTTTCGAGTCAAGCTTGCCTGTTCCATAATAAACGGCACCGTTTAATCTGATACAGTCCTTTTCCTCTTTCACATCCGCTTTTTTTGTGTCTGCATCCTTTGTCTGAAATACATACCAGTCATCCCCTAAATCTACCATTACAGAAGCAGCATTCCATCTGGTATAAGAATTGCCGATGCATCCAAAATTGGATTCTCCACTTTCCTTTGGTGTCTCCCCTTCCTTCACAGAAGATGCAATCTGTCCTGCCACCATACTGGAATCTCCCATCGGTCCTGTTTCTTCTGTTCCGTAATATAAAGTGCCATTGAGATTTAAAACAGCGTTCTTTACATCAACCTTTTCGCCCTCAGTTTTCTGCTCCGTCTGCTGCTTCTTTTCCGAAGTTACCTTCGTGTCTGAATCCGCTTTTTGTGTGCCTTGGGCTCCACAAGCTGACAATGATATTGTCAACGCTCCTGCCAATGCACCTGCTAACAGTTTGTTTCCTAGTTTTCTTCTCATGTTGATTTCTACCTATTTTTTTTTGATACATAAATTTTATGTATTTACCTCTTTCTTTTCCCGACTTGCAAACCCGGAACCACTTGTGTAATCATTAACAGCTTTTTTCAACATCATTCCCTTTCGCCGATTATAACACCTTATTTGCCATCGTGCGGATTTTGTGCGTTTTTGGTCGGTTTTTGTGCGTTTTTTGCAATTTTTGTCGAAAAGTTAAACATTTCTCAAAGCATCCTATTTAAAAAGCACTTTAGCAGAACAGCCAATTGGAAGTCATCTTCCGGTTGAAAGCTTTTCCCTTTGAGAATCTAAATCAGAATTTTGAACTTCTTCCCCCTTCATTCGCAGTAACCATCTTACTCTTCTAAACCCCGTAATAAGTGTCTCTTATCAACTCTTCTTCTCTGCGAATAGCTAAAAGAGTATCATCTTTTTCCAGATCCATTGTAAGATATGACGTACATCCATCATATTTCATACCATAAATCTCAGTTACTCCATATTTTCCTCCTCTCCAGGCCGGGTAATAGTCTGCCTTTTGAAACCATTCATTTTCCTTTAACTCTATACGAATGTCCGCACTAGTCTTTTCCTTTATTGTTACCGTCTTCCATATCTTTCCATTTTCATAGACTGTAACCCATTTCCCTGCACCTTTACGGACTGCAAGTTTCTTGATTGGAAAATACAGCGGACCTTCCAGATCAATATCTGGTTTAAAATTATGAAATGCACAAAATTTTAATCCTTTTCCACAAATGACCAAATCTCTGTTTCTTGCTGCACTCTTTATCCGGAGCACAACACCCCTGTGCTCTTCCCACTCCTTCCGATCCGAAATCAGTTTGACAGAATACCTTCCTGTCCCATTGATTGCTGAAAAAGACCGCACAGACGAATATCTTCCAAGCAGTTTTTTTCCTTTTTGCATTTTATAGGTACGTACCCTGTAATAATAAGTTCGTCTGGGCTTTACATCTCTGTCAGTATAGCTGCAATAAGTCTTATACTCTGTTTTTTTAATAACCGCACACTTTTTTGCAAGCTTCTGATATTTTGCCCCCTTTTTATCTGCATATGCTGCTTTCTTTGCTGTATCATAGCGATAAATAACATATCCGTCCGGACGTAATTTTTTCCCTTTTTTTCTCTCACATGAGAATGCTATGGTTATTGTTTGTGGTGTTGCATCAAAAAAATACTTCATCCTCCACTTTATAACCGGAAGTTTTTCTGATGATGCCGTCTCCGCCTGCACCGGTGTCATCACTATCCCCAAGAGCAACACTGTCAATTGTAAAAATAGAAAAGCTCTGGTTATATATTTTTTCATATTGTTATTGCCTCCCTTAATTCACACTGTACGAAAATATAAACTAATACCAGGATAGGGGCAAAAATAATTTTGCCCCAGCTAATACTTACAAATCCTCTGCCACAAAGTAACTCTTACAACTCCATAACGTACATAAGATGTTATCAAAACAATTACTTAGCTTAAACTAATCTTATATAAAGAATCATTATGATCTCTTTCATTTGTATTTACATAAAAATTATTTCCACAATTTGAAATAGCTTCTATTTCAAATAAACTTCTATCTGTCTGATGTTTATTAACATACATCACACTTGCAGATAATGTTGTTCCAGCTTGTATATTATTAATATCAATAGGGTACTTTAAAATTATATTTTTAATGGAATCACTTTTAAAATAAATCTTATATAAATATCCCGAAGCATAACACATTCCCTGCGGTTTACCATATTGTGATGGTGCACTTTCCAAACGGAAACTTTTTTGATATTTAAATACCTTGTTTTCCAGTGTGCATAAATAACATGTCTGACCCTTTCCTAATAAAAAACGATTGCCCCCAATCGATTCTATTGAACTAATATCTTTAACATCACTCGGAATAGTCGTTGTAAGCACTGTCTGTTCAAAGGACTTTTGATCTATACAAAGTATCGTTCTGTCATTTTCACCTCCCCCACCTTTAACAACATACAGCTTACCTCCTGCACATGTACAATCATTTGCATGACCAACATTAGATATTTCCCGGCTTTTTTTCTCTTCTCCTGCCCTTAAATATAAAAGCAGACCATCATTCTTTCCATTTGTCTTCATCACAAAATGAGTTCCATTATCATTGACTCTACCTCCTTCCCACTATCTTAGTACATCGATAGTTATATCGTGAAGTATAGCATATTTTTTTTCAGATACAATAAACGGATGCACGAACTGCACTTTTTAATGCACAAACAACATTTTTTCTTATAGATATGTGGTATAATTTAAATGGAATCATTTTACTGATTGGGAGGGAACTCAATGCTAATCAATTATCTTTGGGAAATTATTATAAATATAGTAATTGTTTTACTATTCTGTATATTGTTTCACAATATGTTAGAACAAAAAACACAAATGGCTAATCAAAAGATATATAAGTTTATTTTTATTCTAATAACAATTACTATTCTAAGCATATTAAACTTTTGTAAGGCTTCCACACTGTATACAACCTTACTCTGTTTTGGCTCAACAGTACTATACGCTTTACTTTTTTATAACGGTAATACAATATATAAAATATTTTTATCTGTTTTATATACTATTTTTTGCCTGGTTGCAGATGAAATTACACTTCTCCTTCCAACTATTGTATTAAAGCAATCACTTTCCTCTGTATTAGCAGGTGGTTTTTTACGATTTCCCTGTACTCTTTTGTATATTACCTTTACTATTTGCTTTACCTATTCAGCCATCCATTTAACAAACAAAAAAATTTTTTTGAATAGCATAGAAAAAATTATTTTTATTGCTATTTCTATATTTTACATTTGTATGTCAGAAGTCATATTGACAATCACACTTTCCTTTTATATGTCATACGGAAACACCCATACTGCGAAAGCACTTTCTGCATTATGCATTTTGTTTGTTCTTTCGTTTCTTATACTACTATTTTATGTGTACCGTCTGGGCATTTCGCGTTATGATAATTTAATCCTTATGCAAAATGAACAACAATATGAACTAGAAAAACAAGAATATAAAAATTTAATAGAGACCGCTCAAAAGCTTCGTACGATCAAGCACGATTACTCTTTACATATGGAAATAATCTCGTCTCTTTTAATGCACCACAAATATTCCGAGCTAAAAAAATATGTAAGTGATTATTCTACGTCACTTACATACACTCCACTTTCTGTATCAACAGGAAATTATGCCATTGACTCTATTATTTCCGCTAAAATGTCAGAAATGGAAGCTAACAATATTAACTTTACGTATACCATATTACTTCCAAAATCCCTTCCTATAGATGATATTTCTCTCTGTTCTCTTTTGGGAAATATTTTAAATAATTCCATTGAAGCTTGCCAAAAACTGCAAGCTGATGTGCTCTCCAAAATATCGTTAACAATTCAGCCTTATCAGGAAATGCTGACGATCCATCTTGTCAATACATCTGATGGAAAATATACCTTCTCCCCAAAAGGCACATTACTTTCTTCAAAAGATGCGTTTTCTCACGGAATCGGTTTAAAACATGTACAACAAATTGTAGAAGATGCCAATGGCTTTTTAGTTTGTTCACCATCAGAAAATTCATTTACAATTGATATTGTCATCCCTTTAGAAAATTAAAAACACCAATGGAGGAAATAGAGTATGGATATATATATCAGCATATTAGAAGACTCACCCTTTTGCACACAGCAATTACAGAAGCTTCTCACTAAATGGAGCCATTCCAACAATCACAAATGCAATATAAACACCTACACTTCTTCTAAAACTATATTGCAGGACACAGACCTTTCGAAATACTCTCTTTATTTTTTGGACATCCAATTAACAGGCGAATCACTGACTGGCTTAGATGTTGCAAAAGAAATCAGAAAGCGGGGTTATACTGGCGAAATCATCTTTCTGACTTCATATAGAGAATATGTTTTTGATGGTTATACCGTAAATGCATTTCATTATCTTCTCAAACCCATTACAGAAAAATCCCTTTTTCCTGTGTTAGATGCTTTTTGTACTAAACATGCACCCGCCAGTTATATATTACAAACAAAGCAAAATTCTATTTGCATCCCCTATCCGAATATTATTGCTTTTACTTCCGATTTACACTATGTAACAATCACTACAACTGACGTAATTTATCATGAACATATCGGACTAAACACGATTGCCGCACAGCTTCCACCCTATTTTATCCGCTGTCATCGAAGCTGTATTGTAAATCTAAATCATGTTGTTAAAATAGAACAGAATACGTTATATCTTTCTCACAAATTAACACAAACTATTAGCAGAACATATCTAAATAAAGTCCGCTCAGAATTTTGCCACTATCTAAACCGCTTGAATACTACATAACAGAATGACAGAATTAAAAAGGAAAGGTTATGAAAATATGATTCCATATGTATCTTCAAAAATAGCTAATATACTGGCTAAGTACACCTCCAGACAATTAGATAGTGATGACATTGCCATCCTCGCCTATGGTATGGAATGTATTCTCAACATCACAATCACAACCTTTATCATTTGCATATATTCTCTGTATTTTCATACAGTTTTTATCTCTGTCACTTGGATGATCTGCTTCTACACTCTTAGAACTTTAATGGGAGGTTTTCACGCATCCAGTCATTTTAAATGTATTATTTTAAGTATATCTACATGTATCTTACTTACCCAATTATCAGCAATTTTAAACTTTCATCTCATACACAATATATTTATTTTTGCATTTTGCATACTATTTGTCTTTCATTTTGCACCTGTCTCATCTATAAAAAATAACGCTGCTTCTTCTGAAAAAGAAAATCACTGTCGAATCCAGCTAATAATGATCATAACTATTTTATTTACTTTAACTCTGTTACCATTTAAGTCTTCTATTTTAACACTAACTACATTAACAGTAACTTTACTAGCTGCTCTTGAACTTTTTCGAAGGAAATTCTTTCATTAATCTTTTAGTAATGCATAACAAAAAGAATATGATCAACGTTTTACCCCTATGTACTACTACCTATATTCCAACAGCAAAAGGCTCCCTCACGCCACAGCATTACTGCCGCAAGGGAGCCTTTTGTGTTTAACCCACCATTAAATAATTAACTCTGCTTTACTTCTTTTTCTGTACTCTTCTCTTCTTCCTTCTTCTCCTCTGCTTTCTCCGCCTGATCTTCTTCCTTAGCAGATTCCGCTTCTGTCTTATCCTCTTTATCCTTACTTTCTTCCTCCGTCTGTGTCTCCTTTTCGGAAGGATCTGCATCTGCTTCCTTACTCTCTTCCCCGGACGGATCAGCAGATTTCTTTTCGCCGCCGGCTTCCTCTGTGCTGTCCGTCTTCTCATCCTCTGTGGAAGCTTCTGTCTGCTGTTCTGCTTCCGTTTCGCGAACATCCTCTTCCTGCGCATCCTCACTCTCGTCTTTTTTCTTACCCTTCAGAGCAATCGCAATTCCTGTCAGAAGCTTCACAACTGCTCCCAGATAAAGAGAGGCGATCACTGCGATTGCTGCATAGTAGACATCCGGTGTAAAACGCTTGACCAGAAATACGGACACCACATTTGGCAAAATTACGACAAGTGCCGTAGGAAGTATCACATGGAGCACAACATCTATTACCATTCCCGGTACAAAAAACAGTTTCTTTTTGCGGTGCTTACTCCAGGTTCCCATCATAAAGATTGGAATCCATGCAAAGATAACAAGCAGAAGCATGACCACATCGATCACGCCATGCTGCAGCATATAAGCATTGCTGTCGATCTTCTTTGCCGACTGTCCCATTTCTATAGAAACAATGCCTTCCTCCAATGTTTTCATCAGCTTCTGGCCAACCAATGGATCAGCAGAATTAAACAGCATGACAATTCCCATATCCTGCTCCGGCAAGAGTACCATCATCGAACTAAAGCTCTCCGTGTTTCCACCGGTATATAAAATCTTTTGTCCATTGACTTCCTTCTCTGCCCAGCCCATGCCATAGGTTGCTGTGCCGCTAAAGAGTGCCAATGAGATCCTGTCCTTTTTGGTTGTCGCAGTCTCGCCATGCAGCATACGGTCAATGCTCTGGTCTGACAAAACATCCCCGCCGTTTTTCAGATACATCTGAAGATATTTTCCCATATCCTTTGCATCTGAAATCATATAACCGGACGGCACCTGCATCCAGTCATCCTTACTGTCATAAGAATATTTCACCGGACTCGGAAATCCAAAGTAGGTCTGATATCCGTTAGACAGGTCTTCACTCATATCCGCCTCGGTACGCATCGAATACGTCGATGTCATTTCATTGGCATCTAAAATATTGTCTGACAGATATTCCTCGTATGTCATGCCGGAAACAGACTCTATAATTTCTCCGAGCAGATTATAGTTTGCATTGGCATCCTCAAATTTTCCTCTTGTTCCCTTCGCCTGAATATCTGACATCTGCTCGGTTCGTGCAATGCCGCTTGTCTGGTTCAGCAGTTCTTCGATCGTCACATCTGCCACTGCATCATAGCCCGACAAATGCTCCGAAACCGTGTCCTCCAAAGACAGATCTCCATTTTCGGAAAGCTGCATGATCGCTGCTGCCGTGAAGGATTTTGACGCAGGCCCCAGTACGAAGTCTGCCCCGGTATCTGCTACCGTTCCGTATGCAGCACAGTATAGCTCCTTCTCTGCACTGACCACTGAAATTCCCAGACCAAGAATATTGGCATCTGACATTTCCGTTAAAATATACTTTTCCAGTTCATTTTCATGTATACTCGGCGTTCCCGCCACCACACTGGTGCATAACACCGAAACACTACATAATACAGCTAACAAGGCTGCAACTATTTTTCTCTTCATATCAGTCCTCCATCTTTTGTTGTCTCCCCACACTCCCCATCTATTCTTATATTCCTGCAGACTGCCCGGACACCTTTCCTGTCTGACCGGCAGCTATGACCGCAGGGTGTTTCCTCTTTTACCGTAGAAAACGGTTGATACAGCCGGCAATTTCTAATCGGCGCGGCATTGCCATATCCGGTACGACACTGCCAGCCACAAAGGAAAGTCCATTCTGTTCCAGCTGCGTTGTGACTTCCGCAAGCACTTCCTGCATTTCTACATTTCTGCCACCATATTTCCTGCAGATCCATTCTAATATTTTAGCAATCGCAAGCATCTGCTCACTATCCGTGATCTGCTCAAGATAGCGCAGATCTACCTGCTTCTTATTCCATAGGAAACCATCCGTTCCCATTACCTTGATCTTACTTCTGTCCTCTGCCTTTGGCAGATAGATCCTACGCTGTCTTTGTTCTTCCATGTGATCCTGTGACAGCTTCATTTTGAGTGGATATGCTCTCGCCGCCTTTTTGGCTTCCTTTGTGATCTCTTTCGGAAGATAACGATCCATCTGGATCACCTGGTCTGCTACATGGAAAAATGCTCCACAGCTTCCTGCAACCAGAATCGTAGAGATATCTTTTTCCTGATACAGCTGTCCCACCCGCTTGATAAATGGCACGATCGGCTCATGATCTGCTGCGATCACCTGTTCCATCAGCTCATCACGGATCATGAAGTTGGTAGCACTGGTGTCTTCATCGATCAGTAAAAGACTGCTGCCGGCTTCGATCGCTTCCAGCGTATTTGCCGCCTGGGAAGTCGAGCCACTGGCATCCAGTGTCGAAAACTTTTCTGTATCCTTTCCATTGGGCAGATTGCGGATAAAATAACTGATGTCTTCCTTGCTGACGCTTCTTCCATCCTCCGCCCGGATCTTCATGGCACTGATATCCGTTGCGACATATTCCCTGCCATCTCCGGCAATGTGCGGATACACTGCCTTTTCCAATGTTTTTAATAAGGTCGATTTGCCATGATAGCCGCCACCGACGATCAGTGTCACACCCTTTGGGATTCCCATGCCATCGCAAAGTCCTTTATGTGGAAGCTGCAATACCACCTCCATAGACTCCGGCGAAGAAAAGGCAATTGCCTGTTTCATTGGCTTCTCTGACACACCACTTTCCCGTGGCAATACCGCACCATTCGCGATAAATGCTACCAGTCCAAGCTCCTTCATCTGCTGCCGTATGGCAATCTGGTCATCCGCAAGCTCGATTGCCTGTTGCAGCGCCTTCTGATCCAGATTTTGCCAGATGCCGGTTCGTTCCACGACAGGTGGCAGCAACTGAAATAATATTTTTTCTAATTCTCTCGCATCGATCGTCCGCCCTCTGGCAGGAAAGCCGACATGGAATCGGAAATACACATCTCCGTTCCGGCTGTCTATCTGACAGGCGGTGCGTTCCAAAATCTCCTGCCCCGGATGACTGACTGCGATCAATCCGCTTTTCCCGGAACCCTTTGCCTGAAAACTAATCTTGTCTACTGCTCTGGCAAAACCACGCAGTAAAAAGTCTTCCAATGCTATTTTACGATATTTCTGTTCATAATATTCTTTGGGCAGTTTTGCATTCTGTCCCAAAACACGGACATGTAAACAGGACGGTGCTGCAAAAGGATCGCCCTGTACATGATCGATCCCAAGCTCGTATTGTCCGAAGCGATAGCTGCCGCGCAAGCCTTTATAGGCGGGATATCCTTTGTGATCGATCGCACGTATCTGTGATTGTAGCTGTTTCATTCTGACCACCATGCCTTTTCAAAAGCCTGCCAGACTGCAGGCACCAAATTAACTGTTTTAAAAATTAGAGCCGTTCCAGCCCCAGTTTGCAACCTCTTCATATTTTACATAAATACGATTTTCCGGAATGCCAAGCTCCTCCTGATAAATATCGCAGATGGCACCTGTCATCTTTGAAAATACTTCCGGTGTTGCACCACCATATACCTTTACCTCGACAAATGCTGTCGGCGCATCCTGATTTCCCTGAAAATAAAGATCATAGGAATCTTCAAAGCCGACCATAAGCCACTGCTCTGACTTTCCAGGAATCAATGAGATTGCCTGTCCTAATTTACTCTTAACGGTTTCCTTTTTCTCTGGTGTCATTGCTACACTAACTTTTGAATTAATAAATGGCATATTAAACCTCTTTTCTGTGCTGTTACGATTATGATACGATCGGACTCAAACGGCATTTGCCTCCGATGAATGTCAGCGATTACTGCATTGCCATCCGCTTTTTAGCCCTTGCAGCATTATACTATATCAGCGGACTTCATAGCAAGCCTGCAAGCAGCTACGTTTTTGACGCGCACTCCCGAAACCGCATTTTGAGTCAATAGCAAAAATTTCATTTTCATTATTCTAACCGTTGATATGCTTATCTAACTTTGCGATCAGTTCCTCGACATCACACTGATGTGTCTGGCACGCCTGTTCCAAAGTTTCTCTCGGCGACATATGACAGGACACACAGTGCATTCCCATCTCGTTAAAGCACTGCTCTGCCGATGGATAATACTGCAAAATAGCCCCGATCAAAGAATATTTTGTTACAACCATTGTTACCTCATTTCTACGCACAGCCTGCCCTGTCTGCCTCTGGTGCGTTCAAAAACAGACTTTCCTTCTATTCCTCTCCCAATGCTTTTTTCAGATCGCGGAAATAACGCTTCTGCTGCTTTTTCAGATACGAGCCGGCAAACAGACGAAAAAATGGATTTTTTGTTTTCAATGTGATTTCTTCCGTAAAGGTGGCACGGACACGCCCGTTTTCCATTTGAAATACACCGATCCAATGCCCGGACAGATTTCTATTTTCCAGATCCATCTCATACCGCTGGTGCGGAATACACATTGTCACGGTAAACCTTGTGGCAATACCATTCAACGAATATTCTGTAAAACCGCCCTTATCTGCCTTGCAGTCCGACAGATCACTGCGCCAGGAAATCTCCTGATGATCTGTGACTTTTCCCCATACCTTATCGACACTGCTGCCAAATACAACACTGCTCTCTGCTTTTTTCATTTGTCTCTGCCTCCGCGTCTGCTCTTACCAATATAAATAATACCCGACTGCCAGTAAAATATGTAACAGGAGAATGGCTGGCATCCCTATTACAAAATACCAGTGCTTTGTCTTATGGCGAAACATCTGCATTCCCAGAATGCTTCCTATGCTTCCACCGAAAAACGCAGCACCAAACAAAGTTTTTTCCGGAATCCTCCATGCCCCCCGCCTTGCCTTTGATTTATCCATCCCCATCAGGCAAAAGCCAAACAGATTCATGAAAACCAGATATCCTATGATAATCAACTTCACGATAATCCTATATTCCTCTCTCAACTCACAAATTTGCCGTCTAAAAATCAAATCTTTAATATATTGGCCATATCAATTATTAATCCTTCGTTGTACTAGTACAGCAAAAATTAAGTTTTGGATAGTTTGGCGCAGAAGATTTTTCTGAGAGTGCTACTTCACAAACGCAGGCGTAGCGGTGGCTACGTCGAGGCTTGGGGAGTAGTGCTATCAGGAAAATAAGCAAGTCAAACTACCAATTACTTAATATTCGCTGTACTAGCCCCTTTGCAATTTCTTCAGGAAATTCTGCGTTCTCTCATTCGATGGATGATCGATCACATCCTCCGGTTTTCCTTCCTCTACAATGACACCGCCATCTATAAAGACAACGCGGTCAGACACATGGCGCGCAAAATCAATCTCATGTGTAACGATGACCATGGTCATTTTTTCCTGCGCAAGCTCCAAAAGCACCTTTAAGATCTCTGCGGTAAGCTCCGGATCCAGTGCCGATGTCGGCTCATCAAAGAAAAGGATCTTTGGTTGCATTGCGAGCGCGCGTGCGATTGCCACACGCTGCTGCTGTCCGCCAGATAACTGACATGGGTAATTATCTTCCTTGCCCTCCAGACCGAGTTTCTTGATCAGGGACTTTGCAAGCTCTGCTACTTCTTTTCGATCCCGCTTCTGTGTAGAAATCGGTGCATCCATCACATTTTTCAAAACAGAATAATGCGGAAAGAGGTTAAAGTTCTGAAAAACCAATCCGTAGTATTTCATCATTTCCTTTGGATTTGTCTCGCCCATATAGGAGAGTGCACCGGATGTCATCGTCTCAAGCTGCGTGGCACAGCGCAGCAATGTTGATTTGCCGGAGCCGGAAGGCCCTAAGATTGATACAACCTCTCCCTCTTCTACTGTCAGGGAAATATCCTTCAATACCTCCAGACCATCAAAATTCTTTCTTACATGTTCCATTTTTAATACTGGTGTTCCTGCCATAATAATCTTACATTCCTTTCTCACCCTACAAACTTTGATACTGTCTGCAAAGTGAACTACATTCGTCCGCTAAAAATCAGTTTCACGCGAACTTCATTTCTATTCAAAGTAGTCCAGTTTCTTTTCAATCCGTTCCATAATATATGCTACGACATAGTTAAATACATAATAAAATACACCTGCAATAAAGAGTGGCATAATATTGGTCAGATTCGCTGCGATCTCCTTTGCCAGTCGGAACATTTCCGTGTATCCCAGTACAAACGCAAGCGAAGTATCCTTTACCAGAGTGATGATTTCATTCGTAACCGGAGGCATGACTCTTTTTACCATCTGTGGGAAAATGATCTTGCAGAAGGTCTGGCCTCTGGTGTATCCTAACAGCTTCGCAGCCTCTCTCTGACCGGATGGGATATTTTCAATGCCACCACGATAAATCTCGGCGAAATATGCCGCATAGTTCAGGGCAAATCCGATGATCACGGCGATAAAACGGTAATGTCTGCCGAGTGATGCCAGATTGATGTTAAATACATAATATGGTCCAAAAAATACAATGAACAGCTGTAACATCAATGGCGTTCCACGCATGATCGATATGTAAAACTTCATGATCCACTGTATCGGACGTATCTTTGACATTCTTCCAAATGCGATCAGAAGTCCCAGCGGTAGTGAAAACAGCAGTGTTAAAAGGAAGATGGCAAGTGTTGAACCAAAGCCTTCCAACAACTGAAGCATAATATCCTGAATCATGGCAAAGCCGCTTTTGGTTTCTTTTGAAGTATCTTTACTCTGTGGCTTCGCTGTTTCTGTCGAAGTCACCTCTGATGAAGTATCTTCCTTTTCATTGACCGTATCCTTTTTCTGGTTATCTCTTGACAGACAGATACATTCCGGCAGATTATAATCCTCATATTTCTCTGCAATCTTTGCAAAGGTGCCGTCATCCACCATCTCATACAATGTTTCCTGTACTTCATCACGAAGCTTTGTATTTCCCTTGCGGAAGCCGATTCCATATCCCTCGGATGATAATGTCTCATCTAAGATTGTAAGATCTTCGTGTTTTCCCTGCTGGAACTTTGCAACACCGATGTCCATGCAGATCGCATCGACGGCGCCGGATTCCAGATTCATCACAGCACTGTTGTAATCCGATACTTCCTGCATCTCTGCGAAGGATTCTGCTAACTTCTTATTCTCTTCCGTTGCATCATCCCCGACTAAAGCTGCCTTGGCAGAAGAATCTGCCTGCACAACAACAACTTTTCCGGCAAGATCCGATAATTTCTTAATGTCACTGCCTTTGTTGACCAAAACAACCTGTGAATTGTCAACGTAAGCGTCCGACCAGGTATACAGATCCTCTCGTCCATTCATCGTAAATCCATTCCAGATGCAATCGATCGTGTTAGAGTTTAACTCCATATCCTTCGAATCCCAGTCGATCGGCTGCTTTTTCAAGGTCCAGCCCCTCCTGTCACAGACCTCCTGCGCCAGATCCAGGTCAAATCCAACATATTCTCCGTTGGAGTCCTTATAGCCATACGGTGGAAACTCTGCATCGAATCCCACGGTAAATGTTTTTCCGGTATCCTTTTTCGCATCTGCCCTTACGCTCAGAAAACTGATACTTCCCACAAGCGCAATGACACCAATCAGCATAAAGATTATGCTTTTCATTTGTCTTTTTTTCATATTTTCCTCTTTCTGCACAACCTGACATTTTCCTTTTTCCTGTGCTTTCTCATTCGTTCCCGTCCAACTTATTTATTATGATGTTGGGATCAAAAGATATTTTGCCACCAACTAGTAATTGGTATGTAAACATACATTACTAGCTGCTTTTGACCCTTGCATCTTATTATACTATTCCCACCCCATTCTCGCAACTTTGAAACAAGAATTTTTCAAAAAACTCTTGAATTATCTGTTCATCTGGGCTATAATAATATGTGCTTGCTGCTATGGCTCAGGAGGTAGAGCGTCGCCTTGGTAAGGCGGAGGCCACGGGTTCAAATCCCGTTAGCAGCTTGATGAAAGAAAAGCTATCATTTGATCTACAAGTGATAGCTTTTTTATGGAATAGGAAACTGCTCGTATCGTAGTGGTATACCAACAAGAATCGCTTGCGATTCTTGCAGAGAGAATGCGCTGGCATTCTCTTTTTTGTTTCTTGTTATACTCTGCTTCTTTCCTTTTTTCCGGTACGTTTTCTTTTTGCGCTGCCATCCAGTCTGGCAAGCTTGGATTTAATCCTTTGCAAAGCATTATCAATCGTCTTTGGCGATTTCTCCATTCTCTGCGCGATCTCCTGATAGGATAACCCCTGCAAAAACAACTGTAAAACCTGTGTTTCCATCTTGCTCAGCCTGCTATAAAGTCTCGTTTCAATACTTTTGGCACTCTCCTGTCCGATCACGATCTCCTCCGGGTTCTTCTGCCAGGCGGTCAGTGCCTGATTGAGACCAAACTGTCCATCGGCTGTGCTTCCCTCTTCCGGATGTGCCGGGATATCTAAGGAAATATAAGAATTTAACGGAATATTTTTCTGCCGGTTGGACATCTTGACTGCCGAATACATCTGACTGGAAATGCACAGCTTCGCAAATGTCTCAAAGGACGCTTTCTTTTCTCCATCATAAGTACGGATTGCCTTAAATAACCCGATCATTCCCTCCTGGATCAGATCGTCCTGATCGCCATCCATCAAAAATAAGGGACGTGCCAGAACGCGGACCATCCCTTTGTATTTTTCCAGCAGATATGTCATCGCCTCACTGTCGCCCTCCTGAGCAGAACGAATCACCTGCTGTTCCTCCATCTCCGGAAATTTCTTTTCCATCCTTTTCACCCTGTTCATCCTTATGCTGTGTTACCTCTCCCTGCATGACACTATTTATTTTTGGCAAGTCTCTGACGTACCATTTCGTAGGACAACACACCCATTGCTACCGAAGCATTCAGGGAATCAATATCTCCAAACATCGGAATGCTCGCTACGAAATCACATTTTTCCCTGACCAGACGGCTGACACCCTCGCCCTCGTTTCCGATAACCAGTCCCATCGGCCCGGTCAGGTCAAGCTGATACATCGGATCACCGTCCATATCTGCGCATACAAACCACATGCCCTGCTTTTTCAGCTCCTCCATGGTTTTTACGAGATTTGTTACCTTCGCCACCGGTGTGTAATTGATTGCACCGGCAGATGCCTTGGCTACCGTTGCCGTCAGACCGACTGCTCTTCTCTTCGGGATGATCACGCCGTGTGCGCCTGCCTGATTTGCCGTTCGCAGTATCGAACCGAGATTGTGCGGATCTTCTATATTGTCAAGCAGGATCAAAAATGGCGGTTCCCCCTTCTGTGCCGCTTTTTCTAACATTTCTTCCACCGTTCCATAATCATACGCTGCCGAATAAGCGATCACGCCCTGATGCTTGCCCGTCTCCGACATCTGATCCAGACGCTCTTTTTTCACAAAGTTAATGATCGTATCGGTCTTTTTCGCTTCTCTTAAAATAGTACGGATCGGTCCATCCTGACATCCATCCAATAAAAACACCTTGTCAATCGTCTTTCCTGCACGAAATGCTTCAATCACGGCATTTCTTCCTTCTATTGTCAATTCTTCATATCTCATAATCTGCTCCATTCTGCCATCTGTGATGGCACTTATTTTTCATACAAATCTATTCTGTCAGTCCTGTGATAACATTTATTTTTTACATGAATCTGTACTCTCATCTATAACGGCGCTGATTCTTCCTACGAATCTGTTCTGCCATCTGTGACGGCACTTGTTTTTCACGCCAATCTGTTCTACTACCCTGTAACGCATTTATTTTTCATACTTTACACTAATTTTGTTGGCAGCTGCTCTGTCTTTTCCAGACCACATTTTACCAGATACAATGCTCTGTCCATCCTATGGCAGAGATATAAATATCCCATGAGTGCTTCAAAGCCCGTCGCATGCCGGTAATCTACAATCGATGCATTCTTTGCCGAAGTTGCTGACTTTGCGTTTCTGCCATGACGGTAGATTGCCATTTCCTCTTCGGTAAGCAATTCACTGATCGCCTTGACTAATTTTGCCTGCGCTTCTGCCTTGACGATCCCACTTGTCATCTTGTGGAAGTTTTTTACCTTTCCATTTCCCAGATCGATCACGATCGTGCGGATGATCAGATCGTACACACCATCCCCGATATATGCCAGTCCCAAAGCAGAATACTGCTCCGGTTTCAGCTTAGATGCCCCAAAGTATTTCTCTACCGAACCTAAAAAATCCATGACTTCTTGCTGTTCTCTTTGTTCTTCGCTCATTTGTTTCCTTTCCTTTGTCACAACTTCCTGTCACGCGCCAAATGTAATATAATGATGCAAGGAGCAAGCCATTCGATAGTAATGGAGCCATCCGCAGCATCCGTTGTGGACAAAATACCTTTTGATCACAACATCATATAATACCATATTTTTTTATATTATCACATTTTCCTTCTGATAGCAAAAAGAAAAGGTTTCCCATGCCATGATATGTTATCTCTTCTATAGAACTTTTATAGTTATCGTCCTATCCAGAAACAGCATCCCTGTGAAACCTTTTCCTTTTAATATGTCATTCCTATTTTATTTTCGCATGTTCTGGCTCACTTGCACTTGATGACCGCATACATTTCCAAAACCTATAACTTGTGCAGAGACTTCACTTTTCCGATCACCAATCTACTTCATATGAGCTATTTTGAACTTACGGATCAATTCCTTAAGATTTTCCGCCTCACTGCTCATTTCCTGACTTGCTGCCGCACATTCCTCTGAAGTAGCAGAGTTTGACTGTACCACATCATTAATCTGATCCACACCTTCATTGATCTGTGCAAAAGCCTCCTGCTGCGCACCTAATGCGTCTGCTACATTTGTAACCTCTTCTGTGATTACTTTCGAACCGGATACTACCTGCTCTAACTGCTTGGCTGTCTCATTTGCGATGACCATACCTTTTTCTACTGCCTGCACTGAAGTATCAATTAAAACCGTAGATTCTTTTGCAGCATCAGAACTTTGGGATGCCAAAACCGATACCTGATCTGCTACTACAGCAAATCCTTTTCCTGCTTCTCCTGCCCTTGCTGCCTCAATAGATGCATTCAAAGCTAACAGGTTGGTCTGCGCAGAAATATCATTAATCGTCGCAATAATCTTTCCAATCTGCTGAGATGCTTCATTGATCTCCTCCATAGAAGATACCATTTCGTGCATCTTACCATTTCCTGTTATAATTTCTTCGCCCAGTTCTTCTACTTTCGTGCTAATATCCTTTGCAGATTCTGCATTACGCGATACCTGCTCGGACACTTCCTGGATTGTTGCCGCTAATTCTTCTGTAACACTTGCCTGTTCTGTCGCACCCTCTGCCAGATTCGTAGAGCTTTCTGATACCTGTCCCGAACCACTCGCTACTTCATTGGCAACTCTCTGGATGCCTTTGATGGTATCAGCCATACTTCTCTCAAACATCATAAATGCATCTAAGATACCTTTGAAATCACCTTTCCATTCAACCTCCGGCTGTACATCAAAGTTACCCTGTGAAAATTCTCCCATCGTATGCGAAATATCATCTACGTAAGAACCGAGAATACGGATTGACTTCCTCATATTGTGTGCTAATACACCTATTTCATCTACCGAATGATATTCCAAATTGCTATGTAAATTGCCGGCTGCCAATTCATTTGCAACCTTCTCAATCTCATCCAACGGCTCTGTGATTGATTGAACAATACGATTTCCAATCCTTTTAGAAGCGGCAGTTGCAACAGCAATAAAAAGTACCGTTATAATAATCCCAATAATAAATGAAATATAACTTTGACGAATTGCTGCGCTCTCTGCGGAACTTATTTCTGCATCAATCTTCTGTGCAATTTCTACTGCTTTATCCAGAGCCGGGGAACACTGATTCAAAATCTTATCTCTGGCAGAATCATCATTTCCGGCTTCAATCTCACCAATAATATCATTTCCAATCGTACCCCAATTTTGCAGTGCCTGGGAATATTCTTTATACAAAGAGTCGGATACTTTTCCTGTATTTTTTAAAATCTTTAACTTAGCATCCACCTCATCTAATCTGTCATATACTTCGTTCTTATATGT
This sequence comes from uncultured Lachnospiraceae bacterium, assembly GCA_934317005.1. Lineage (GTDB taxonomy): Bacteria > Bacillota > Clostridia > Lachnospirales > Lachnospiraceae > Butyribacter. The sequence goes on along the minus strand of CAKREB010000017.1, from coordinate 1,786 downwards.
ATCGTATGACGAAGAATCTTTTGCTAATGCCATCTCCCGGATATATCTTGCTGCCACATTTACATCAATCCTACAGATTTTTACAGCACGATCTGCCTTTTGCACTCCATTGATATAACTGTGCAATGTTCCGAATAATGTGCTAAGAGCAACAATGGCAAATACCCCTGATATAATCATTAAAATAATGACAACCTTATAACCATAATTCAACTTCTTTTTGATACTTAGTCCTTCTAAGTTTTTACCTATCACTAGAACCACTCCTTCGCATAAAATGTAATCCCTCTAAACTCACATGCTATTTTGCACTTAAATTGTTACCCTACTATGAACAAAAAATTACATTTATATTAATATTGTAAAATTTTACATATCGGTACCTATTCTGCCTTATCATGGCAATTTCCTCATCCTTTAATAATGAGTATCCTCCACATTTCAAACAAACATTTCCTATCGGTCGCTGCTATCCTATTATTTTTTCCGATTGACTATAAAGATACCTGCACATACAAGAACCAAAGCAAACAATGTCAAAAGGTTTACTGCACTTTGCTCCTGCAGGATCCATGCAGATAAAACGACACCGGCAACTGGATTGACAAAGCCAAACACGGCAACCTTAGACACCGGATTATACTTCAATAAAATTCCCCATATCGTGTAGGCGATGGCTGATACCAATGCCAGATAGAGCAACATCCGGATTCCTGACACCGTAACATTCTGTAATCTGCCTCCCATCAGCACTCCCAGTACACTCAATACGATCCCACCAAACATAAACTGGTAGCCGCTGAGCATAACTGTATCATGCTCTTTTGCGTATTGCTTAATCAATGCTGAAGAAATCGCATAGGATAATGCCGAAAGCAAAATAGCACCTTCTCCGTTCCATTTCATTGTCAGATCAAAGCTGCCACCATTACAGTTTACGATTACAACCCCGACAAACCCTAACAGACACCCTACAAGTTTCCTGCCAGATAGCCGCTCCTGACGAAAACAGATTGCTGCAACTAAGATAGCAAAAAAAACATTCATCGCTTCTATTATAGATGCCTTAACCCCCGTTGTATTTGCCAAACCTACATAAAATAAAAAATACTGGATGATCGTCTGAAAGCTTGACAGCTTCATTACCGTCACCCATTCGCTTTTTTGTGGAAATAATATTCTCCGCTGCAAAATACTTCCCAAAATTACAGTAAAAATGCCTGCAAGAAAAAATCGGTATCCCGCAAATAAAATCTGCGCCCCTGTATTATCAGCAGAAATCTCCCACCATTTATATCCTAATTTAATACATGGGAAAGCACTCCCCCATAAAATACAGCATACTGTTGCCAACAAACATACTGCATAAGTCTTAGTAAGATAATTTTTTGCTTGATCTTTCATGTTCTATCCTCTTTCTAATTTTCTTTTTGATATCCTGATCCTATAAAGAAAAAGGGCACCACTACGATAACAGCGATTTCCTGTAAAGAAAAAAGAGAATGCGCATGCATTCTCTCTCTAAGAGGCGACTATCGGATTTGAACCGGTGATCAGGGAGTTGCAGTCCCATGCCTTACCACTTGGCTAAGTCGCCATATTACAAAATGACTCCAACGGGATTTGAACCCGTGTTACCGCCGTGAAAGGGCGATGTCTTAACCGCTTGACCATGGAGCCATAATAAATAACTATATTTGATTCTAAATATAAACTCCCCGAGTTGGGCTCGAACCAACAACCCCACGGTTAACAGCCGTGTGCTCTACCATTGAGCTATCGAGGA
>CAKREB010000016.1 GCA_934317005.1 uncultured Lachnospiraceae bacterium | reverse complement strand
TGAAAACTGGGGTGTAAAATACTGGTCAAAGACACCGGAATTTCTGCAGTATGTGAAAGAACATTCATGATACAAATTATCAGAAGAATATATTGAAAAACAAGCATTTACGGGAATGATACGAATCGTATCACGTATGTGAAAGAGCGTTTCTTTCATAGTTTTAAGCTTTTTGATAGGGTGGAGATGTCGGAAAGACAAACCAAAACAGAAAGGCGGAAAAAATTATGAAAAAGAACGAGAAAAAAAGTTTACTGATTGGAAGCATATTCCTTGCAATGTTTGCAGTATGGACAGTTTTGATTTTGACTGTGGATGTGTAGCCACTTGGTCAAAACGGAACAAGTATTGGATTTGCTGCATTCAATTGCTGGTTTCACCATTTTACAGGGGTAAACATGGCAATTTATACGATTACCGATTGGATGGGGCTGGTGCCTGTCGTAATATGCCTTATTTTCGCAGGTATTGGTCTGGTACAGTTGATTAAAAGAAGAAGCCTCTTCAGGGTGGATGCAGATATTATGATTTTGGGTGTGTATTTTGTCATCGTGTTTCTGGCATATGCAATTTTCGAAATGATTCCAATCAACTACAAACCAATTTTAATAGAAGGAAGGATGGAGGTTTCTTATCCGTCCTCCACTACATTATTGGTATTAAGTGTAATGCCTGTTTTGATTGAGCAAATCCAGCGCAGACTGTCTGGCATTAGGGTGAAACGAATCATAACGATTGCAGCAATCGCTTTTTCGGTATTTATGGTGACTGGGAGATTGATTTCCGGAGTACATTGGTTCACAGATATCGTAGGTGGTGTACTGTTAAGTGCCGGTGTGTTTATGCTTTATAAAGCGGCAGTTATGCTGGCATTAAAAGAAAAATAGAACTGGTATGGGAGGTGCAGGTTTTGGAATTTCATGAAAAACTTCAGGAATTAAGAAAAAGTCGAGGTTTGACACAGGCAGAATTAGCCGAGGCATTATTTGTTTCCAGAACCGCTATTTCAAAATGGGAATCCGGAAGAGGATATCCAAGCATAGAGACGTTATTATGAACAGATAGTCATTGACGTGATGAACAAATGAGGTCTTCCGTTAATCGGTCAACGGGTATATACTCGCATTAACCGAATTGGTCAACGGAGGCAGCTTATGAATGAAAAATTTTATGCTTTATCGGAAGAAAAACAATCGCAAATATTAAATGCTGCATACAAAGTATTTGCAATGAATCAATATAAGAAGGCACCAACCTCAGAAATTGCAGCAGAAGCCGGGATATCCAAGTCACTTTTGTTTCATTATTTTCATAATAAACTGGAGCTATATATTTTTTTATGGAATCATGCAGCAGATTTAACAAAAAAATACATGTGTAAATATAAGGTATATGAAACAGATGATTTTTTTAAAATGATGCGTCGAGGTCTGATGGCTAAGTGTGCAGTGATGAGAAAATACACATTTTTATCTCTGTTTTCCATTAATTCATACTTTGAAACAGAGCCGGATATTCAATCCATCATCCAACCGGATGTACAGGATGCTGCCCAAATGACATTGGAAATGCTTTTGTCAATTTTGAATTTCGATTTCATCCGTAAGGATATAGAGTTTACCAGTATATATAAAGAAATTCTGTATGCTTCAGACGGGATGCTTAAATATTGGTACAGAACAGGGAATTATGATGTAAAAACTTTTGAGCAGGAATATCTGGAAATGATAAATCATTGGGAAATGGTTTATGGAAAGGGGACAGAAAATGACCGAAAACAATTATAAGACACCCTGTGGCTGTATCCATTATTTTGTAAATATAATAGACAAGCAGAAAATTACGTTAGTGTTTTTGCCGGGACTTACAGCAGATCACAGGCTTTTTGAGAAGCAGATAGAATATTTTTATAATAAACAGAATGTGTTTGTATGGGATGCACCATCACATGCATTATCCAGACCATTTACGAATAATTACAGTCTGTCTGACATGGCAGAATGGCTTGATAAAATCTTGGCAAAAGAAGAAATTTATAATCCCATCATTATCGGTCAGTCTATGGGTGGATATCTGGCTCAAATGTATATGGAATTATATCCGGATAAGATAAAGGGGTTTATCTCTATTGATTCTGCACCGCTCCAGAAGTCTTATATGACTGCAATGGAAATATGGCTTCTTGAAAGAGCAGAGCCATTATATAAGATGTATCCATGGAAAGCACTTCTTAGGGCTGGTTCAAGAGGGTGCGCAGAGACAGATTATGGTCAGAATCTTATGCGGGAGATGATGATGTCCTATGATTCAAATCCTAAAGAATACGCAAGGCTTGCCGGCTTCGGGTACAGAATGCTTGCTGAGGCAATCAAAGCAGATCTGCCATATCATATCAGCTGCCCGGCACTTCTTATCTGTGGCGAAAAGGATAAAGCGGGATCAGCCAAAAGCTATAATAAAAAATGGCATCAGAGAGAAGGTATACCGCTTAAGTGGATAAAAAATGCAGGTCATAATTCCAATACGGATCAGCCGGATGAAGTCAACAGACTGATAGAAAAATTTATCAGAGGGGTAGAATGTATATGATGCAAGGGTCAAAAGCAGCTAGTAATGTATGTTTACATACAAATTACTAGCTGGTGGCTTGACCCGACAAACACCGACAAGTAGCAGATTTGCTTGCAAATATGCGGGATTGGAGGTGTTTGTAGGATTGCGAAAATTGCACAGCAATGAAGCAATCCGTGGCATTAGTTGGGGGCAAAATATCTTTTGACCCCAACATCATGTATATGAAAGTATTATTGTTTTGCTGTAAAGGTTTTGAAATGATGGAGTTTTCTTATTTTTACGATGTTTGCGGATGAGTATGATGCTATTGCCATTCCAGGTGGAGATTATTTATATGGCTTTTTTGAGGAAGCATATGATGAACGATTCTTACAATTAATCTGTGAGTTTGACAAGCAAAGAAAGATTATTGCAAGTGTTTGTGTAGCTGCATTGCCGATTGGAAAAGAGAAAACTGATAGGGTTAGAAAAGGAATGGGTTGGTAGAATATATTCAAAAAGTCAGCTCCCAAAAGCAGATATGGTTATAGCAAATTTGTCAGCGAAGTAGATAGAAAAGGAGTGTCTGAATGAAATTAAATATACAGTGGAAAAAAGTATTGTATGGAATTATATTGATCGTTATCGGTATAATATTGGCTGCTCTTCATTTTATTGTGGCTGGAGATGGTATCAGAGATTTTATTTCCAGTATTATTGCAGTTATATCGGTATTGGTAATATTAGTAGGAACTTATATTACATTAAGTGAAATCAAAAACTGTAAATGATACATTTTAAAGTATTGTGAATGTTCTGCTGGTTGTTATATGCGATTGTTGTCTGAGGTTTTTGAAAAGAGTGTAACGATTACTATTGTTGATACAATTGTTAATGTGGAGCTTATGAATGTGTATTTGAAATATCAGCTTATCTGATTATGAGAATCATATGGCAATGGATTCTGTTCAACAGTTACAAGCAATGAATCAGATGATGAAAGGACAATTAAATCAATATGAGGTACAATCTGCTATGATACTTGGGATTGCAGGTTGCTCGGTCAGGATATCATTGGGAGGAATATATGATATACGGTGGGTTGCCACAGGTAGCACAATTCTCTGTGGAACGCCAAAAGGCTGAGTATCTTAAAAGTATTTTTACCAATGTTTATATTAAGTATGTGGTAGAGCAAAACGGAATTCAAAATGTTGATGAGATTGGAACTTTGGTGGATATTCTTGCTTCTGCCATAGGAGCACCTACAAATCCAACCCAAATATCAAATACCTTTAAAAGTGAACGAGGCAGTAATTATAGCAATAAAACCATATCTAATCATATTGATTATTTGGCAGAGGCATTTTTGTTTTCTAAAGCGAACCGGTATGATATTAAAGGTAGAAAATATGTGGGTGCAAATCTGAAATATTATTTTTCAGATGTTGGACTTAGAAATGCCAGACTGAACTTCAGACAGCAGGAGCCTACGCATATTATGGAGAACATTGTTTATAATGAGTTGCTTGTGCGTGGTTACAATGTGGATGTTGGTATTGTGGATGTATTTGCAAAGAATAGTGACGGAAAGAGGGTTCATAAGCAGTTAGAGGTTGATTTTGTAGTGAACCAGGGCAGTCAGAGATATTACATTCAGGTGGCTTATGATATGACCTCTGAGGAAAAGCAGACGCAGGAACTTAATTCATTTCGAAATATTCCGGATTCATTTAAGAAAATTGTTATAGTGAATGGAACGAAAAAGCCTTGGAGAAATGAGATGATTTGTTCCGATTACACTATCACACCCGACACACAGCCTGTACAAAATCACATGATAAAAAGAAAGTAGTGATTTTCAATTTTTTTTTGCAAAATTCTAAAAATTTTTTATGAATTTTTGAATCAGGGAAGAATAAAAGCAAGAAAAAAGCAAAAAAATATTATTTGCAAGCAATCGCGAAAAGGGCATAAAATAAGGGGTTTCACGATTCTTGAAAAAAGAAGTTGAAAAAAATCAAAAAAAATTCAAAAAAAGTGTTGACATTAGTATCAAATTATAATATACTTCTACTTGCGTCGCGGATAAGACGAGACGGACAAGAGATAAACATCTTGATTCGGGGTGTGGCTCAGTTTGGCTAGAGTACCTGATTTGGGATCAGGGGGTCGCAGGTTCGAATCCTGTCACCCCGACTTGCGACGTAAACTTCATACAGAGAAGCAAGCACTTGGAGCTTCAATTATTAATCATGCGGGTGTAGTTCAATGGTAGAACACCAGCCTTCCAAGCTGGATACGTGGGTTCGATTCCCATCACCCGCTCTTATACGTGCTAGTAGCTCAGTTGGATAGAGCAACGGCCTTCTAAGCCGTTTGTCGGGGGTTCGAATCCCTTCTGGCACGCTGATCGGTATAGCAACTGCCTATACTGATTTTTTTACAGTATGATGAAAGTCATATGGTGGGTATAGCGCAGTTGGTTAGCGCGCCAGATTGTGGCTCTGGAGGCCCTGGGTTCGAATCCCAGTATCCACCTTACTAATCCTTGTTATTCATAGCAGGGATTTTTTTATAAAATAGGAAGTTATTGATACCGGATATGGTAAAACGGTAATAGCTTCCATATATAATGATGTAATGGGCTATCGCCAAGCGGTAAGGCACAGGACTTTGACTCCTGCACTCGTGGGTTCGAATCCCGCTAGCCCAGTCTATAAAAAAACACTGTACCGAAGGGCACAGTGTTTTTTTATACGGTTCGCGCGTCTGCACGCCCGAACCGTGGGTTCGTTCTACGTTCCACTTCGGTCGGTGCAGAACTGAGATCCACAGGATCTCATGCACCCCGCTAGCCCAGTGTATACAACGCATTGTACCGAAGGGCACAGTGTTTTTTATGTATCAATCAATGATTGATGGGGGTTTTGTTTTGGAAAATATCGTGATATCTATAATCCATGGTCAATCACGAATTATTTGGAGGAAAGAAAACTACATGCCTACTGGGCATCAACTAGCTCCAATGGGCTTGTGAGCAGACTTATTCGGACGGCATCTGGGGATGTGAAGGAGAAGATGGAAGATCTTTTGAAAGGACAAGAGATTGTGGTAAACTTTGACGAACAGATTGTCTATAATCAGCTTGATCACAATGAAAATGCAATTTGGAGTCTTTTACTTGCCAGTGGCTATTTAAAAGCAGATCAGGTGGAGTATCGTGGTAAACTGAACAAACCATGGTATCATCTCACAATCACCAATCTGGAAACGGAAAGCATGTTTGAGAGTATGTTTGCTGGATGGTTTGAAAACTCAAATGCAAATTACGGTGATTTTATGAAAGCTTTGCTGGAGAGCGATTTGGAAGATATGATTTTTTGCATACGGGATTTGTGTCTGAGCGCATCTGAACTTCCGGATACGTTAAAGTTTCTGGTTCGTAACTGCATGACTAAGGAAGTATTAGGAACTGTGACGGTGAAAAGAAAATAGAGAGATGAAACAAATAACATTTGACAATTTATCATTTGAGGTATATAGTATGTGTTAATTTGTTATATACATACAAAAACAACTTCAAATAATTGTTACATCATCACAATGCATCAAAAAAAAGAACATAGTATGATAGTAGCAAATCAAAGAGAGAACATAAGTTAACGAAGGCGTTACCAGAGAATGGTAGCGCCTTTTTTTTTCGTTATAGAAAAGTTTCTTTTTGCAAATTTGGAGAGTCAGGAGGTAGAAGATGAAAAAAAGCATAGGTTATATCACGGGCAGAGAATTTATGGAACTGGCTGCGATGAAAGAATCAAAAGTCTTATCTACACCGAAATCTCTTAATCGAAAAATTGGTAAGGTTAATATTTTGGAAGTGCCGGATATTGAAAAATATGTGGAGCAGGATGAGATTATCATTTCAACATTATTTCCATTTAAAGATGACCTGACCGAGTTTATCAAGCTGTTAAGGAAACTGGCAGCACAAAATATTACAGGATTTGCAATTAAGCCCAGAAGATTTATACAGGAAATACCGGAAGAAGTGATACAGATTGCGAAAGAGTTCGATATGCTTTTGATCGAACTTCCGGATACTACGGTGTTTGCTGATGTGGTTTATGAGGCGGTGCAAAAGATTGCAAACAAGTCGGTTGATCTGTTTGTGCAGATTCAGAAGCGAACAGAGGAACTGCTGTTACAGATGAACCGCAGCAAAAACATACAGGAAACACTTCAAAGCATAGAAGATGAAATTAAAATCCCTATTTTTATTATTGATTCTATGAATAAAAGCTTTTTGACAGTAAAGGCACAGGAGCTGCTTGGTGATATTGATTACGAAGTATGTGAAAAAATCAGGGGGCGGACGGAAAATGGAAAAATGAGTCAGCTTCTGTTAAAAAATCGTAAGGTTAAAATGTATACGATGGAAGTAATTGATCGCAATCTCTCAAGCATGTTACTGAATCTGATCACAGAAAAGCCGGTTACAAATGTTGAAATTGGCATTTTGGAAAATGTAGCGCAGATGCTGTTTATTCAGATTCGAAATTATCACATTGTTCGTGAACAGGCAAGAAAGTATAAAGCGAATTTTCTGGTGGATTGTCTGAAGGGAATTTTAGTATATCAGGATGATATTTTAAACTATGCGGCAGATGCGGATATTCAAATAGAACGAGATTGTAAATACGGTGTAGCTGTTTTGAATAAAGAGGAGTGGAATCCCATGCGTGAGCATCAGATGAAGTTTTTGATGCGGGAGTGGGAAAAAGAATTTTTAGTAGTTACGTTGGAGGATAATATCGTATTTATTTTGGACGAGCGGCAATTGGAAAATTTGGAACAGCTATTTCAAAGATACTTTTTGCAACAACAAATTCCTGCGGAACGCATTTGTATGTATGTCAGTGATGGTGATGGCATTACAAATCTTTCAAAGGAATATCAGCAGGCACTTCTTATTAAAAAGATTGCAAAGCTTTGCGATATACATGAAGCAATCATACGATACCGTGATCTGGGAAGCTATACGATACTGTCACTGATTCCGATGAAGCATCCGGAGGTGCAAAGGCTTTTAGAGCACTTTGTGGTGCCGGTTGTGGAATATGACAGGAAACATAATACAAAGCTGTTAGAAACGTTAGAGCATTATTTTGAAACAGAACAAAACCTAAGAGAAACGGCGGCATGTATGTATACACATTATAATACGATCAGCTACCGGATGGATAAGATAAAGGAACTGATCTGTATGAAAAAATGGGATGCAGAATTGCAGCTGCAACTACAGTTAGCATTGAAACTGTGGAAAATAGTGTGAAATAAGGATTAGAACATTGGTCATAGAAATGAGGTAAAACATGAAGACAAATACATTTGATCCAATTATTAAGACAAATCGCTTGAAAATACAATTTGGAGATTTTGTTGCAAATCAGAATATCAATTTATCCGTGTATGCCGGTCAGATACAGTCTATTGTCGGTGAAAATGGTGCAGGCAAGAGTACGCTGATGAAAATGTTATACGGAACATATCGACCAACCGCGGGGGAGATTTTAGTTGATGGAAAGCCTGTTGAGATGACACCGCTTTTGGCGATGAAGCTTGGAATCGGAATGGTATTTCAGGATTTTCGAATTATTCCGGCATTTACAGCATTGGAAAATATTTTGATGGCACTGCCAAAGGAAAAGAGAAGAAAACCAAAAGATCAGATTAGAGAAGAGATTAAAAGCTTATCGGAAAAGTATCAGATACCGGTGGAACCGGATATGTTAGTTGGTGAGATGGATCTGGGACAAAGGCAGCGAGTGGAAATTATCAAAGTTCTGATGATGGGAAAAATGAGGGTATTGATCTTTGATGAACCGACAAGCGTATTAACCCAGCAGGAAGCAGTTGCTTTTATTAAAATGCTGCAGTCGATGCGTGATGATGGATATGCTATTTTGCTTATTACGCATAAGCTGCATGAGGTCATGGCATGTTCCGATGTGATTACGATATTACGTCATGGTGAGATTGTAGAAAAGGAAAAGAAAGAAAAAGGGTATGACAAAGACCAGCTTATCTCTAAGATGATGGGCGGCGAGGTTGTGATTCATAATAATTATGATGATCAGAAAAAAGCAGCAGCACAGCAGGACATTTTGCTGGAAGGGAAGGATTTTAGTGTTTACAATGCACAGCATCGGGAACTGATCAAACATGCAAATCTACAGATGAAATCGGGAGAGATTATTGGTCTTGCCGGTATCTCCGGACGTGGACAGAGAGAGCTGTTGGAAACACTGTTTGGTGTTACGCCATTGAAAAAGGGTACCTTATATATCCGTCAAAAGGATATGACACAGGCACCCATACAGGAACGCATTGACGCAGGAGTGGCATTGATTTCAGAGGATCCTAAGAGAGATAACGTGGTTGCAGGCATGTCCATTTATGAGCATTTTGCCTTGAATGGTCCGGAAATTAAATATAAAAAAGTTGGAATTGACTGGAAGGATCTACAGCAGCAGATGGATGATTCAAAAGCGGTTACGCAGTTAGGCGTTCCGGAAAAAAATCGCGAGCTGGCAACACTTTCGGGAGGCAATATTCAGCGTTGTATGCTTGCAAGAGCAGTTATGAAACAGCCAAAGATTCTGCTCGCGAGCTATCCGAGCAGAGGCTTGGATGTAGGAACAGTAGAAATGGTTCATCAGACATTAGTGGAACTACGAAATCAGGGATGTAGCATTCTTCTGGTATCAGAAGATCTGGAGGAATTAATGTCTGTGTCAGACAGTATTGTGGTTATTACCGGAGATACATTATCAGAAAAGATTGATCCGAAAGAAACTTCCAGCATGGAGATCGGAGAACGCATGATAGGAGGAAAACGGCATGAAAGATAGAACAGAATCCATCAAACAAATTGGGCTGACGGTACTTGCTCTCTTCGTTATGATTGTTATATTTGGAATTTTCCTGATTACACAGGGAGTAAATCCGATTACCGTATATGGTGACATGATTGTTTCGACATTGGGAAATGGATATGGAATCGGTCAGGTTGTAGTTAAGTCTTCACCGTTCATTATGGTTGCTGTGGCAACGGCAATATCAGCAAAGGCCGGTCTGGTCAATGTTGGTGGTGAAGGTCAGTTTGCGATAGGCGCCCTGTTATCGACGTTTGTTGCTGTCTTTGTAGCAAAATCCATGCCGGGACCTGTGGGAATCTTACTGATGCTTGTAGTTGGTGCACTGGGAGGTGCCATATGGAGCGGACTTGCAGGCATCATGAAAGTCAAGGCGGGAATGAATGAAACATTAACAACAGTTATTATGAACTACATAGCATATGATATTGTTAGTTTCTTTGTATATGGAAAGTTGAAAGATCCGGATTCGTTTAGCTGGCCGATGTCACCGGAAATCGCACCACAGCTTAAGCTTCCGGAGCTTGCAACCGGTGTAAGTATTGCGATTATTGGAGCGGTTATACTTGCAGTGGTTACATGGCTTGTACTTAAGAAAAGTGCATGCGGTTATCGTCTTCGTGTCATAGGAGGCAATACGGAAGCGGCAAAACATGCGGGCTTTTCTGTAGCAAAAATTCAGATGGCAGCTATGTTGATTTCCGGTGCGATCGCCGGTATGGCAGGAATGCTTGAAATTGCCGGTGTGGAGGGAAGACTTCGAACAACTACCGGTGTGAATTATGGTTATTATGGTTTCTTGGCAGCATGGATGGCATGGAATAATCCTTTGGGTGCAATTCTTACTTCAATAGTAATTGGATTTTTATGTGTGGCTGGTAATGTTTTGGAAATTTCAAGCGGACTTCCTTCATCGGGAACAAAAATCCTGATGGCACTGGTTCTTCTTGGGATTCTTTGGAAAGGAAAGGGGTGTAAGAAATGTTCGTAACATCATTATTGTCAGGAGCAATTCAATCCGGAACCTCCGTTTTATATGGTATTTATGGTGAAACGGTAACAGAGCGTGTAGGAGTAATCAATCTGGGCACAGAAGGATGTATGGTGGTAGGCGCTCTGGCAGCGTATATCTGTTCCTATCACACGAAATCGGCGGCTCTTGGTATTTTAATGGCGGCTGTATGTGGTGGATTGATTGCTTTTCTCCACGCGATACTTGTTATCTTTCGTAAGGCGAATCAGTTGGCGACCGGACTTACTATTATGTTTTTAGGTTTGGGACTGACCTCATTTTTAGGGCAGAAATATGTTAGTGTATCCATCACCGGTTTGAAGGTGATTGCGATTCCATTTTTGTCGGATATTCCGATTATCGGAACAGCACTTTTTAAACAGGATATTTTAGTATATTTATCGTATATTCTTTGTCCGCTTTTATATCTTATGCTCTTTAAAACGAGGTTTGGTTTGCTGCTTCGTGCAACAGGAGAAGATGAGGAGGTTGTATTTGCTTATGGTGCCAATCCAAAGGTTCTCCGCTATATTGGTGTTGTACTTGGCGGTATGATATCCGGGATTGGTGGAGCACAGCTTGCGATTGCTTATACACATACATGGATTGAAAACATGACAAATGGCAGGGGAATCATTGCAGTAGCACTGGTGGTATTAGCCGGATACAATCCAAAGAAAGCGATGATCGGAGCATACATTTTTGGCGGGGCACAGGCATTACAGCTTTTGCTGCAGGCGCAGGGTGTAAACATTTCTACATTTATTTTGCAGATGTTCCCATATTTATTTACCATTTGTGCACTCTTCTTTGCTTCACGAAAGAAAGTGCAGGCAATGCCGGCAGAGCTGAAAAAAATTATCGAAAGTTCAGCCAATTCATAGAAAATAGTGTTTTCAAAGGGGGAAAGTACCCTTTGCAGGCATTATAAATATAAGAAAATGATATTTTTCAGCAGAATATCATGTTTTATGCTTAGAGTCTGCGTCAGGCACACCAGATGCAGATTAGGCAAATATGAAATGAAAGTTTCTAAAAATATAAGGTGTGCAGAAAAGAGGATAAATTATGAAGAAAAACATTTGGAAGAAATTATTATCAGTAGCACTTTGTGGCGCAATGGTCTTTTCGCTTTCTGCCTGTGGAAGTTCTGGTGAAAAGAGCAGTTCAAGCACAAAAACAGGCAGTGGAAAAACAACGACAGTAGGATTCATTTTCGTTGGAGCAAAAGATGATTATGGATACAATCAGGCAGCATATAATGCAAGTGTTGCCGTAGAGAAGCATTTTGGAGATAAGGTTAAAGTGCTTCGTCAGGAAAATGTACCGGAAACAGAAGAGGCTTCCCGTGCCTTAGAGCAGATGATCCAGCAGGGTGCAACAGTGTTATTCCCTACATCATATGGTCATTTGGAACCGGCTATGGATGTCGCTAAGAAGTATAAAGACGACATCTTTTTCCATCAGGGTGGCTTAAAGACAATGGACAATCTGGGAACTTATTTTGGAACTATCTGGCAGAGTTTCTATCTGTCCGGTATGGCAGCAGGTGCCAATACAAAGTCAAATAAGCTTGGATTTGTAGCTTCCTTCCCGATTCCACAGGTTCTTGCAAATATCAATGCATTTGAACTTGGTGCAAAAGCAGTCAATCCAAAGGCAACTACTTCCGTTATCTTCACAGGAAGCTGGAGTGATCCGGCATTGCAGACAAGCTCAGCCAATACTTTGATTGATAAGGGAATTGATGTAATTGCACAGCATCAGGACAGTACAAAGACAATCGTAGAGCTTTGTGAACAGAAGGGTGTATATTGTGTCGGTGATCATGCAGATGCTTCTGAGCTTGCACCAAACACATGGCTGACAGGTGCGGTATGGCACTGGGATGATCTGTTCATTGATATGGTTCAGACTGCGATTGATGGTAAGTTTAAAGGAAGTAAATATGATGGAAAATATCGTGGTGGCTTAAAAGAGGGTGTTGTTGATATCGCTCCATTTGGTAAGAGTGTATCAGAGGAAACACAGAAACTGATCAATGATACAAAGGATAAGATGATCAATGAGGATTACAATCCATTTAGTGATGAAATTAAAGATCAGGATGGCAAAGTAGTATGTAAGAAAGGTCAGACATTGACAATCGATGAGATTGAATCTATGGATTATCTTGTAGATGGTGTGATTGGTAGTACAAAATAGAAAAAAGAACGCCAGTGCTGCTTTCTCTTCCGATGGAGGGGAAAGCAGTTTTTAAACATTTATAAAGTAAAAGAAGCATGCCATGTACCGGAAAGGATATAGGCAGGCAAAGAATAAAAAGAAAAGAGGTTATTGCTATGTATATAGAATCAACGCCATATAAGTGGCCATATAATGGAGAATTGCGTGCAGACAATACAGCATTGATGATTATTGATATGCAGACGGACTTTTGTGGAAAAGGTGGCTACGTTGATGCAATGGGATATGACATTTCGCTGACACAGCGTGCGATTGAACCAATCAAAAAGCTGCTGGAAGCTGCCAGACAGGTAGAAGGACTTACCATTATTCATACCAGAGAGGGACACCGTCCGGATCTGTCAGATTTGCCGGAAAATAAGAGATGGAGAAGTGCGCAGATTGGTGCCGAGATTGGTGCAAAGGGACCAAAAGGAAGAATATTAGTGCGAGGTGAGGAAGGCTGGGATATTATTCCGGAGTTATATCCAAAGCCGGGAGAAATTATCATTGATAAGCCGGGAAAAGGAAGCTTTTGCGCAACGGATTTAGAGCTGATTTTACGCCAGAAAGGGATTCAGAATATTATTTTGACCGGAATTACGACAGATGTCTGTGTACATACAACGATGCGTGAAGCCAATGACCGTGGCTTTGAGTGCGTAATTCTTGAGGATTGCACAGGTGCAACTGATTTTGGAAACCATCAGGCTGCGATTAAAATGGTAACGATGCAGGGTGGTGTGTTCGGAGCAGTTTCTGATTCTGCCAGTGTGATTGAGGCGTTGAAAAAAATGTAAAACGAGGTGATTGGGATGAAAGTAAATGCAAAACCATATGAATATGAATTTGATCCGAAAAAGACGGCATTGCTTGTCATTGATATGCAGAGAGACTTTTGTGAGCATGGCGGTTTTGGTGAAATGCTTGGAAACGATATATCAGAAGTTGTTGCTATCATACCAAAAGTAAAACAGGTAATCGACTACTGTAGAAAACAGGATATGCCTGTAATCTATACGAAAGAAGGACATTTGCCTGATCTGTCAGATTGTCCGGAAAGCAAGCTTCGCCGTTCTAAAAGGCAGGGAGCAGGAATCGGTGATCTGGGCCCGATGGGACGTATTATGATTCAGGGAGAACCGGGTAATGATATTGTATCAGAGCTATATCCACTTCCGGAGGACATAGTCATTCATAAATGTGGAAAAGGTTCTTTTTATAAAACAGATCTGGAAAAATTGTTGATAGAAAAAGGAATTACCTTCCTGATTGTTACCGGAGTAACGACACATGTGTGTGTGCAGACGACTATCCGTGAGGCGAACGACAGAGGATATGAGTGTCTGTTAGTAGATGATGCCAGTGCAGCATATGACAGGGAAGATCATCTGGCATCTTTGAAGATGATTACACAGCAGGGGGCAATCTTTGGCTGGACAGCAGATACGGTGGAATTGCTAAAGGCAAAATAAACGGAATGGGAATATTTTTGGATACGGAGGATAGAAAAAGTTTGGGAAAAGCTTATAGAAAGGGGGATTTTGTCTGTGGATAGCATGAATATGGAAGACAGTGCGAGTGAAAAGACAGAAGTAGCAGTATGTGGTTTACATATGAGAGGATTTGGACTGGAGCATCAACTGACTAAGCTGCAGGCTGTGTATGACAGAACAACCTGTACTAGTGCACAGTATCGCATGGTCAGGACGAATACAGATCCTGCCAAACCGATGCTTGTTTGCTGTGCTGAAAATGGGACAGCATTAGAGGTAGAAATATGGAAAATTTCTATAGAACAGATTGGAAAATTTCTACAGCAGATACCGGCTCCGCTTGGTCTTGGAAAAATCTGTCTGGAGGATGGAAGTCAGGTAATTGGATTTGTGGGACAGGCAGGTGCAGAAAAGGGATTACATGACATTTCGTCATTTGGCGGCTGGAGGTATTATTGCGAAGAAGAAAAGTGCACAAATAAGACATTCTATAATTGTGAAGATGTCACAAGGAAATAATAAAGGTATCTGTCTATAATAAATAGAAAAAGAAGCAGGAAATCAGAGAAGGAAAGAAAAGAGGCTGGATATGGAAGAGATAAAATTAACGATTGCATCTGTGAAAGAATTATATCAGAAGGGAAAAGTAACACCAAAGAAATTAATAGAACAGATTATTCAAAAAGCAGAAGAATATGAAGATATGAATATTTGGATCGTTCCTCCTGCAATGGAGCGAATCGAACAGTACATAGATCATCTTGGAAACATGGATTTTGAAGCAAAACCACTGTGGGGAATCCCATTTGCCATCAAAGATAATATTGATCTTGCGCATGTCCCTACGACAGCAGGATGCAAGGCATATGAATATGTGCCAGAGAAAAGTGCGACAGTTGTAGAAAGATTGGTGGAAGCAGGAGCAATTCCAATCGGAAAGACAAATCTTGATCAGTTTGCAACCGGTCTTGTAGGCACGAGAAGTCCGTATGGAGAGGTTTCCAATGCATTGCGAAAAGAACTGATCAGTGGTGGTTCAAGCTCCGGCTCAGCCGTTTCGGTTGCCGTCGGTCTGACAGCATTTGCGCTGGGAACAGATACAGCAGGAAGTGGACGTGTTCCGGCAGCGTTGAATCATCTGGTTGGCTTTAAGCCGACTTGCGGTGCATGGCCGCTAAAGGGTGTGGTACCGGCGTGTGCCAGTCTGGATTGTGTTACGGTGTTTGCACATTCGACAGAAGAAGCAATGATAGTCGATAAGGTAGTACGTGGGTTAGATCAGAAAGACCGCTGGTCAAAGAATGTTGTCCGAAAGGAAGAAAAATTACCAGAGATTGTTTACCTGCCGGAGCAGGAACCGGAATTTTACGGGCCATTTGCCAGACAGTATCAAAAGGCATGGACGGAAACTTTACAGAGGATAGAAATGCTGGGATGTCAGGTGAAAAAAGTAGATCTGACCTTTTACCAGAAAGCAGCACTTTTACTATATGGAGGTCCATGTGTGGCGGAGAGATGGTCAGATTTGGGAAGCTTTATTAAGACGCATGGAGAGGATATTTTTCCGGTTACAAGAACCATTCTTGAAACGGGTGACAGACCGGATTACACAGCGGCATATTTGTATGAAACGATGCATCAGTTAATGGAGTATAAACGGCTTTCACGTAATTTGCTGGAAAATGCAGTCATGATCTTTCCAACCTGTTCGGGTACCTATACGCGGGATGAAGTCAGAGAAAATCCGATTGATACCAACAGTGACATGGGAAAATATACGAATCACTGTAATCTTTTGGATATGTGTGCGATCGCAGTGCCGGGAATGGATGCAGAGGAAACTCTTCCGTTTGGAGTGACTGTTTTTGGTCTGGCAGATGCCGAGCATAAAATCGTAGCAGTGGCAAAGAAGCTGGAAGCTGTCATGTAAGTGATCATGCTTCTGGAATGAATGAAACAGACATGGGATATCGTAGTTGAAAGGCTTGTACTGTTTAGGGGATGGATGCATGGACAAGAGAAGTACCGGAAGCACAAAGCTTTGGCAGGGAAAACAGATATATCCGTCAGCAATATGGCATGGCGATGGATTTAATGGAAGAATACATTCTATTTTTCATAAAGTAGTAAATATGCTGACAGAGAATGGGACGCTTGTCGCCTTGATTCAAGTGGATTGTGAACCATTTCCTGCAGCAATGGTCTTAGATAAAAACATGGACTTTGCATCATGGCATCTAAAAGAGGGACAGCCGGTATGTTATCGGGATATGCTTTTAATAATAGGCAATGAGAATAAGATTTGTGTGGATTTTCAACACGCGTTGCCAAGTAAGAAGCTTGTTATCCCTAAAAAGTGTCAGGCAGTATCGGGAAAAATGCTTTCTTCCATATGTCATCTTACAAAAGTATATGGAAATAAAAGCAGTCTGTTTGATGCCGTCTTTGAAGGGAAACAGTCAGATGAGCTTGGAGAGTTGTTTCGATGCAGAGTACAGAAAATCGTACAGTGCAGTGAAAAGTGGTCGGCATACAGTGTCCACAAAATGTATCAGGCAATTTGTGATATAACCGGTCTGGGTGTGGGACTGACACCTTCCGGTGATGATTTCCTGAATGGTTTTTTCCTGAGCGCGTATTACCTGCGGGCAAAATGGAGAGAAGCTTTCCCGTTTGCAGATTATATAAGACAGGCAGAAAAAGATACTGAGGCAGTCAGTATAGCCATGCTTAAAAATGCATGGAACGGTGAGGCGAGATATTCACTTGTTGATCTGTTTACAGCATTGGAAAAGGATGACTGGCAAAAGGGAAAAAAGGCGGTGCACGGAGTGCTGGCATATGGAAGCACATCCGGAACAGATACCATGTGTGGAGTGTTAGCCGGGCTGGCAGCAGGATTTGAAGGGAGATTTTTATGAAGAAATATATAGAAATACGCAAGAATGAATATTATGATTCCGTAACTTTAATGTCATTGTCAGCAGATATAAAGAAACGGGAAGATATAGATAATATTGTCGTTTCAATGGGAACGACGATGAATAAAGAATTGCTGGCTCACGTTGGGTTAAGCAATGAAGAGGTAGAAGGCTGTGATGAAAATGATCTGATGATTGCATTTCTGGTTGATGATGCTACAGATGTAGAAGAAATCAAGGCATTAATTGAGCAGAAGCTAAAAGGGGATGAAAAATCGGGAAGTCAGAAAAAGGAAGCGTATACAAGCTTAAAGCAGGCATTATCCACAGAAACAGCTTCCAATCTTGTCGTTATCTCGATCCCCGGAGAGTATGCATATCGTGAAGCAAAGTCAGCACTCCGCGCCAATAAAAATGTGATGCTTTTTAGCGACAATATTAGCATTACACAGGAAAAGGAGCTAAAGGAGTTAGCGCATCAGAAGGAACTATTGGTCATGGGACCGGATTGTGGAACCTGTCTGATACAGGGGGTTGGACTTTGCTTTGCCAATGAGGTTTCTTATGGGGATATTGGAGTTGCCGGAGCATCAGGAACAGGCATGCAGGAAGTAATGGCATTAGTAGATGAGTATGGTGGAGGAATTTCCAATGCGTTAGGTGTAGGCGGCCGTGATCTGAGTAAAGAAATTGGCGGTAGAATGATGAAGGATGCTTTAAGACTATTACAGGCAGATGATAAGACGAAGGTGATCGTTATGGTGTCCAAGTTACCGGACACGGATGTCTTTGACGAAATAGAGAATCTGATCGCAGAGGAGATTACAAAACCGGTAGTATTTGCAATTACAAGCAGGGAACCGGTCAAAACCTCTGTGGAAAATGCCTTTGTTGCAGATTCTTTACAAAAAGCGGCTGCAAAGGCGGTTGAACTGTCAACAGGGCAGGAGGTCGAACTGTGTGACAATATTATTGTGGATCAGATTGCATTGGCACCGACGCAAAAATATATTCGCGCTTTATATTGTGGTGGAACATTGTGCGCAGAAAGCTTTTATTATCTGTCGCAGAAGCTTCCGAGGGTATACTCGAACGTTTCACATGATAAGGAGTCTGTGTTAGAGGATGCTTTTGTCAGTCATGATCATACTTTGTTAGATTTGGGGGATGATCAGTTTACCAATGGCAGACCGCATCCAATGATGGACCCGACGATTCGGTCAGAGAAAATTTTAGAAGAATGCAAAGACCCTTCTACGGCTGTAGTTTTATTGGATTTTGAAATCGGATACGGTTCCGGGAAAGATCCGGTTGGGGATACTTTGGAAATACTCCGTCAGGGAAAAGAGCTTGCAGCGGCAGAGGGGAGAAATATTGTGTTTGTGACCTATGTATGTGGAACCAATGCAGACTTTCAGAAAAAGGAAAAGCAAAAGAAGATGCTTGCTGACAATGGATGCATTGTAGCAGAAAGTAACATGGAAGCGGTTGAAATGGCATATGAGATTGTAAATGCTCAGAAATGAGGAATAGTGTGGAAAATATTATTTTTTACACGCGGGATCTGTGTCCGTGCGCACTTGATACAGACTCGTTACGCACAGAAAATGTGCGCAGAAATGAGGAATATTATGAATCAGATTCTACAGGAAGATTTAAATATTATTAATGTGGGTTTAAAAGGCTTTGAACAGGATATGGAAAAGCAGGGAGCAGCTGTGTGCCAGGTGGATTGGAAGCCGGTAGCCGGTGGAAACCGCAAGATACTGGATGCACTTGATCGAATAGAACCACTGCGGGACAAGATTGAAAAGGCAAACGCAGAAGTGGTTGCCAGAATCCGCGCGGCAAAGCCGATGCTTGTCGATATTGCACCTGCCATCGAATGTATTCCGGGCATGACAAAAACAACGATTCTTCATTCCGGACCCGATATTGCGTGGAAAGAAATGTGCGGCCCGATGCAGGGAGCTGTGATTGGTGCTGTTATTTATGAAGGACTGGCAGAAAATGAAGCCTCAGCAAGAAAATTGATAGAGGATGGAAAAATTACTTTTGGTGCATGCCATCAATATCATGCGGTAGGCCCGATGGCAGGGGTGATTTCTGCTACAATGCCGGTTCATGTGATCAAAGATATCACCAATAACACATATGCATATTGTAATGTCAATGAAGGTTTAGGAAAAGTGCTGCGATTCGGGGCATATTCGGAAGAGGTACTAAACCGTTTGTTTTGGATACGGGATGAGTTTGCGCCAGCACTAAAAAAGGCGCTTGCGCTGACTGATGGAATTGATATTCAGCTCATTACAGCACAGGCACTGCAGATGGGGGACGAATGTCACAATCGGAATAAGGCGGCAACAAGTCTGTTTTACAAACAGATCAGCTTATTGCTGCTTGAGGCGGTTGAAGATAAGGAAGTACTGCAGAGAGTGCTTTCCTTTATCGCAGGAAATGATCACTATTTTCTGAATCTTTCGATGCCGGCATGTAAGATTTGTCTGGAAGCAGGGCAGGGTGTAAAGTATGCAACGGTCTTGACGGTTATGGCAAGAAACGGTGTGAACTTTGGTATCAAGGTCAGTGGACTTTCGGCAGACACGTTCTATGAGGGAGAATCTAATTATATTCAGGGATTGTATTTTCCGGGATATAGTCAGGAAGATGCGAATCGTGATATCGGTGACAGCGCCATTACGGAAACGATGGGAATCGGTGGCTTTGCTATGGGAGGTGCACCGGCGATTGTTCAGTTTGTCGGAGGAACGACAGATGATGCACTTGCAGTGTCTAGAAAAATGTACAGTATATGTACGGACAGCAACCCGGCATATGCCATTCCGAATCTGAATTTTAAGGGCAGTGCCATTGGAATTGATATGCTAAAGGTAATTGAAACAGGCATTCTTCCTGTAATCAATACCGGGATTGCCCACAAGGACGCCGGAGTCGGACAGATTGGAGCAGGTATTGTATCTCCGCCGATGGAGTGCTTTTATCAGGCGTTGCTTGCATATGTAGAGAAATACTGTGCGAGTTGACAAGGTAAATTACAAAGAATCCATTTTTATACCGGATGGTATTAAGGATAGATAGGAATGGTGCGTATGAGTACATATGTCATAGCGATTGGCGGCAATGCACTGGCGCAAAATGCAGCAGGTTTGGATCAGATCCTGCGTGATATTGCAAAGGTGGTGGTAGATTTTAGCGAAAAGGGGCATTGCATAGTGGTGGTTCATGGGAATGGACCACAGATAGGAAATCTGGTGTTACAAAATGAAGCAGCCAGACAGATGATACCACAAAGTCCAATGGATGAATGTGTGGCAATGACACAGGCAATGATAGGTTATCCCTTGCAACAGCACATTTATAATGAGCTGCAGAATCAAAAAAGCACAACACAGGTGGTTACACTGGTGACACAGGTTCTGGTGGATGAAGAAGAGATGAAGGGACTGCTTCCGACAAAACCGATTGGTCCTTTTTATACCAAAGAGCAGGCAGAACAGCTTATGCGTGAAAAGAATGTTGTGATAGCAGAAGACGCCGGAAGGGGATATCGCCGACTGGTTACATCACCAAAGCCAAAGGGAATTGTGGAGATTTCTGCTATTCACGAATTGATTAAAAGTGGTGCAATTGTTATCACAGGAGGCGGTGGGGGCATTCCGGTCGTGCGTGAAGCGGATGGAAGCCTGCGTGGTGTGGAAGCAGTTATAGATAAGGACTTTACGGCACAGCGAATCGCACAGGAGCTTGGCGCGGATTATCTGCTGATCCTGACGGGAGAAGAGTATCTGGCGATTGACTATGGAAAACCAACACAGAAAAATCTTACATATGTAACAGTAGAAAATCTGGATGAGTATATCCGACAGGGACAGTTCCCGGAGGGAAGTATGCTTCCGAAGGTGCAGGCGGCAGAAGGGTTTGTGCTTTGGCGGAAGGATAGCGTTGCGGTGATTGGAGCCTTGCATAAGCTTCGGGAGATTTTGGATGGAAAAAGTGGAACAAGGATTGGGAGATGATGGGCTGAATATGAAAAACTGTTTTGTTGTTGTGTGAGAACTTATGGATAGTGTATAATAGAGACAGACACATAGCAGAAGGCGGTGAATGTATGGAAAAAATAATCAGTATAGGAAAGCAGGATTTTGTGGCTTTAAGGGAAAATGACTACTTTTATATAGACAAGACAAAGTGGATTGAGGAATGGTGGGAGTCCGGGGATGATGTTACGTTGCTTACCCGTCCGCGCCGCTTTGGAAAAACATTAAATATGCGTATGTTAGAGAGCTTTTTTTCAAATAAATATCAGGGGCGTTCCGATTTGTTTGAGGGATTGGATATTTGGGAAAATGAGAAGTATCGTCAATTACAGGGAACCTATCCGGTGATTTTTCTGACTTTTGCTGCGGTAAAAGCAGATAACCTACAGGCTGCCAAGAAGGAAATAAATGCGCAGATTGCGCAAATCTATGCGGAAAACCGCTATCTTATGCAAGGTAGCTTATTAAGCAAAAATGAGAAAAAAAGTTATCAATCTGTTACCATGAACATGGATGATACACAGGCGGTATTAGCGCTGAATCAGCTTTGTAGCTATTTGGAGCGTTATTATGGGAAAAAGGTTATTATTCTTTTGGATGAATACGATACGCCGATGCAGGAAGCATATCTTGGAGGATATTGGGAGGCATTTACCGCATATCTTCGAAGTCTATTTAATGCAACATTTAAAACAAATCCTTATTTGGAACGAGCCGTCATGACTGGCATTACGAGAGTCAGTAAGGAGTCGATGTTTTCTGATCTGAATAACCTGAAAGTAGTTACAACAACAAGTCAGGAATATGCGTCTTGTTTTGGTTTTACAGAGTCGGAAGTATTTGCTGCGTTGGAATCGTTTCAGATGTCAGATCAAATGGATGAGGTAAAGCATTGGTATGATGGTTTTACATTTGGCAATTACAAAGACATCTATAATCCATGGTCTATTACCAACTTCTTGAAAACAAAGGAGTTTCAGACATATTGGGTGGCAACCAGTTCCAATGCATTGGCGGATTATCTGATACGAACTGCTCCAGCGGAGTTTAAAGAGATGATGGAGAGTCTGGTCAAGGGCGAAGAGGTCATTGTTAATTTCGATGAGCAGATTGTTTTTGAACAATTAGATCATGACGAAAATGCAGTATGGAGTTTGTTGGTAGCAAGCGGATATTTAAAAATAAACTGCATAGAACGAAGAGGAATTTTAAAAATCCCGTGGTATCATCTGAGTATTACCAATTTAGAAACCATGAGTATGTTTTATAATATGTTTCGTGGTTGGTTTCACGCAACGCAATCCAATTACAATGGTTTTATAAAAGCATTGCTTGAGGCGGATATTAAGGCAATGAATGCATATATGAATGAAGTGGCAGTTATGACATTTAGCAATTTTGATGTTGGAAATCATCCATCTGAACGAACACAGCCGGAACGATTTTATCATGGGTTTGTACTGGGATTGCTGGTGGAATTAAGTGAGAGATATTCCCTGCAGTCCAATAGAGAAAGTGGTTATGGAAGGTATGATGTCATGTTGATTCCATTAAGCAAAACAGATGATGCAATTATTATGGAGTTTAAAGTGCATGATTCTATGGAAGAGAAAGATTTGGAAGCTACCGTACAGATGGCACTACGTCAGATAGAGGAAAAGGAATATGATTCTGCGTTGCTGGCAATGGGAATTGCAAAAGAGAGAATAAGGCATTATGGATTTGCATTTGAGGGGAAAAGGGTGTTGATTGGGAGATGATTTGTCAAATATGACATTTTGAAGGTAAAAAAGTACAATATAAGAATTGAGCATAAGGTTTTTGCTAGACTAAGTTCAAGTGAAGGAGAACTATAGTCGGCAGAAACCTTATTTTGACTTATAGGAAACTTTTCGTGTGATAGAAATGTATTGCTTTCTATTACGTAAAAAGTATTTCTGAAAGTGCAATCGCTGCAAGGATAGTTTGTAGAGGGAAAATATGTTGTGCTGGGACCAGACCATGTCTCGTTCTTAAGTCGCTTCAAAATCGGAAAGACTGTAATGTTTTATGGACGGTCTCAGAGAAAATGAGCGAATCGCTTAGATAAAAGTGTATGGTATGGGTGGGAGGTATAAGTAAAGTGGATAAAACAGAGAATGAGATATGGAATGAAAAGATGGATATATCAATATAGAGAGAAGTGGGTTGATTTTTTTATAACCGGAAAGATACGAGTTGTTACCGGGGTAGGGACAATCGAGGAGGTGGTGTGATATATTGAAAAGCATAGCAGATATTTATATTAAATGGATGAAGGTGATGAAAAGTATGTAAAGAAATATGGAAATAAAATAAGACACATAGCAATAACTATTGAATTAAAGAACGAAGAAGTTAGTAGAGCGTGGGGATATTATTAAAAATGTAAAGGGGTTTTACAATAAATAATTCTGTACATTTAATGTACGGATCAATTTTCAAAAGAATGGAGGAATTATAATATGAAAAAGAAAAAGCAAAGAGAAATAGTAGCCCAAATTATGGTATTCGTGCTAACGATTGCCATGCTGATTCCAAGTGGAATAAAAGCTGAGGCTAAAGGTAAGGTGGCATTAAGCAAATCGAGCGTTTCTATTTATGTTGGGGAGAGTGTTCGATTGAAAATAAAAAATATTACGGTAAAAGCTAAATGGAGTTCCCAAAATAAAACAATTGCTGTAGTCAATTCAAAGGGTAAAGTTACAGGTAAGAAAAAAGGAACGACTATAATTATTGCAAGAGTTGGAAACAAGGATTATCAATGTAAAGTCCAAGTGAAAAATTCTGTGCAAAAAAATACTATTGCGTATGCTAAACCATATCAAAAAAGTGATATTGGAGACATATATGATGGTGATGATTATTTTACAATGATGGGTAAAAAATACTATTATGGTTTTTGTGGAGAACCTTGTTATAATTCGTGGGCTCAATATAATTTGAATGGAAAATATAAAAAAATGCGTTTTACAATAGGACATGTAGATAATACAGCTCAGGAGGATGCAACATTTATTATTGAATTGGATGGTGTAAAAATTAAGGAGATTGCGTTGACTGGTGACATGACAACATTGACAAAAACGATAGATGTGTCTGGTGCAAAAAATATGAAAATTCATATAAGAGATGCTAAACATGTTACAAGTTTGTATGGGGTGGCAAATATTGTTTTTGACAAGTCGATTTCATTGCTAAAGAATAATAGCTCTACGTGCAATATAAATAAAGGTAATGTAACATATGGTATTCCATATCAAAAGGGTGATATAGGTGAAATTTATAAAGGTGATACATCATTTATAATGATGGGAAAAAGATATTATTATGGCTTTTGTGGAGACCCTTGTTATAACTGTTTTGCTCAAATTAATTTGGAGAAAAAATATAAAACAATGTCTTATAAAATAGGACATATAGATAATACAGCTCAGGAAGATGCAATTATGCAGATTTGGTTGGATGGCAGATTAATAGATGAAGTACAGTTGTCAGGGGATATGAATACTTTATCGAGAACTATTAATGTTACTAATGGAACTAATCTAAAGTTGATACTAAGAGATGCGGATCATGTTACAAGCGGTTATGGAATTGCAGATATAATTTTGAAATAAAACATTATATTCGGATAAGGAGAGATTACCTGTTAAGAAGGGGGAAGTTACAATGAGAAGATTAGCAGTTGCTATATTCATTATTTCAACAGTTGTTTTATTAGGCGGATGTCAAAATAGTAAGAACGCAGCGGACGATGTAGAAACAAATTCCATGGAACAAAGTCAGCAATCAGATGAGAGTACAGACTATGATTATAACTCAACGGAAGAAGATGTCGAGGATGATATGTGGGAAACAGATGAGTATTGGGGCTCTGAAATGGATCAGTTGCACCAATGTTTAGTAGACTCTATTCAAAATTATTCAACATCAGACTTGTATGAAAGAACCATTGAAAAAAATATTGCGGAATTAAAATATGCAGAATCAGAAGAGACAGTAGAGGAAAGTATGCAAACGCTGAAAAAAATATTTCCTGACTTATATGGAGATAATATAACGGTAAACTATGAAAAAGAAACGGAGGAAGAATTTAGTATTCCGCGTCTCCAACAGGCGGTAGATGATGAAGAAGACGTAGATATCGTTGAAAGTTTGGATAAAACAGTAAAGTATGTAGTCAAGACGGGATGTGATTTACAGCGGTGCGTAAAATCAGATATAGCGGTTACAATCCAGGGGGACAAGGATACATACGAACAAACTATTTCAACATATCTTTATCAGATTGATGATGTATGGTATATGGATCTGGCATCATTTGATGACATTTTTTATCGTCAGAAGGGATTATGGGAGAAGGAAAATGATCCGCAAGAAGACGAGGAGTATGATTTTTCAGATTCTAAGGAAGATTTTGACTATTCATTCTTATTGCTGAACTAGGATGGTTTACAATTTCTTATTTTTAAAAGTGTAAGTGAAAAAACTGACTGCAAGACGTAATTTTTAATTATGCAGTCAGTTTTCTTTTTATAGAATAGGAAATTGCTCGTATCGTAGTAGTGTGCAGAGAGAATGAGCTGGCATTCTCTTTTTTACCTCTAAGAGGAATACAGACTTTAAAAATAGGTTTTACATGTGTACATTTTAAAACAAAATAGCACTTATCATATAAATAGTAACACTTTTCATTACCGAATTCATACGAGCTGTTACCAGCACAGGGACAGCACTAAAATTGCGTGGTATAATTTTCAAGGAAAAATGAAGAGATACAAATGTAGTGATTCATTACAAAAAATTGGTCAAATAATACAAAAGTAAAAAAGGCATAAAAAATCTGTGTAAGATAAAGGAAATAGCAATGAAAATGTCAGAAAAAGTACAGTTAATGTTTTATGGAAAGCGGCTTCGTAAGGAATGGAGCATACGGGAAATGCCGTTTTTCCCCTTACAGATGGGAGGAGATAGCGATATTAAATGTTACATATGCGGAGATGTCCCAAAAAGGTGACCGGTCAATTAATGAAGATTACGTTTTATCATTTTCGGAAGCAAGATCAAAGAGTTCTGTGTTCGTGCTTTGTGATGGACTAGGAGGACATGAAAAGGGAGATGAAGCCTCGAAGTTGGTAGCGAACAATATTCATAAATACTATACAGAAGGACAGCCGTCCATGGAGGAAGCGATTTTATATGCTCAGAATAAACTACTTGTATTTCAGGATAGGCAAAAGATGCAGGAAGCAATGCGGACAACGGTCGTATGTTTGGAACTGTCAAAGGATATGGCAATAGCAAAGTTTGGTCATGTTGGAGATTCCCGTATATATTTGTTTCAAAAAAATAAGTACAAACTCCGCAGCATAGATCATAGTGTTCCACAAATGCTTGCGTTACGAGGGGCAATCAGGGATAAGGATATTCGTTATCACGAAGATCGAAGCAAGCTTTTGAGGGTGATGGGGAGTCGCTGGGAGCACCCATGTTATCAGATATCGGAGGAGATCCAAATAGATCGAAAATCAACATTTTTATTATGTAGTGATGGTTTCTGGGAATTAATAGATGAAAAACAGATGAGTACTACATTAAAAAAGGCAAAAACGCCGGAAGAATGGTTGTTATCAATGGAAAAGATTATTTTGTCAAATGGCCAGGGAAAGAACATGGACAATTATTCGGCGATAGCAGTATTTATCAGATAAAGGGGACAATATGAACAAGAGATGGATTAGAAAGTTAACGGTATTTGTAATGTGTATTACCGTATGGGGAATGTGTATTACCGATGCTTCGGCGGGAAACATAACTGCAGCTATGAACGTCGAGCAGGCAAGGGGGAAGGCTCCCAATGTGACAGCGTATGTTAATGGCAAGAAGGTTACGAAGGAGAGTACGTATACTGCGGAAATTGAGGGAGACGATTTTAAGGAAAATGTAAATTTAGTCTGGCAAAGTACACAGACTTTTAAAGAGAGCAAAGAGGGAATACGGTACATCATCTTATTGGACAATTCAAGATCGGTTGCGGAATGGCAGTTTTATCAGGCGAAGAAAGAATTGGTGACGCTGCGTAAGAATATATCAGACAAAGACCAGATGAATTTGTATACGGTTGGCTCAGATCGTGCTTCTGGAAATAAAAAGCAAATTGTTAAGTCGGTTGGAAAACAGAATTTGAAGCAGGATATAAAAGCAATACAGAGCATTAGCAGAGAAAAGGCAAAGACAGTATTGTATCGGTCATTAAATCAGGTGCTGGAGACAGCGGATAATATAAAGCAGCGAACGATTATTTTATTATTGACCGATGGCGAGGATGATAGTCAGGGAAAAAATAATCAAACATATCAAGTGAATGAAGTGTTAAAGCAGTCAAAAATCCCAATCTATGGATTGTTGCTGGAGAATGTGAGCCAACATCCAAACTGGCAGAAGATTGAAAATACAAAGAGAAACATCTTTGATGAAAAAATCAGCAGAGGCTACTACGAGGAGTGCAATTCATCGAAGGCGGTAGCAAAGGGATTTCAGAAGATACGTCAGATATTGTATAACGAAACGTATGTGGTTACGTATCAAGAGGAAAATAATAGTAATAAGACTACAACGAATGCGAAGTTGTGCATGACCAGCAATGGAAATGAAGTAAAACTGGGAAATGGAAGGTTCAGCTACAATCGAAGAGAAAAAGATACAAAGGGACCGGTTATTCAGAAAATTAAAAAGACAAGTGCGAATGCCATTCAGCTTGAAATAAAAGATGACAAAACAAAAAGCATTTTAGGAGCGGACAAAAAAGAAAATTATATTGTAAAGGATAAAGATAAGAAAGACTGGAAAATAGATAAAGTCAATGTAAAAAAAGGAAAGTATGAACTTATCTTTGCCCAAAAGTTATACTCTGGAGATTATACCATTACATGTAACGGTATAACGGATGATTCTCAAGAACAAAATCCGGTACAGAAGAGTGCTAAATTTTCATTTAAAGGAAGAAGCGCAGGGTTAGAAGGTGCAAAAGAGTTTGCAAAGTCATATTGGTGGATATTGCTTCTACTAATTGTTCTGTTATTGGGTGGTGGGATATTTGTAGTAGTTAGAAGAAAGGCAGGTGAAGTGACCGGTTTGGATATAGATTCTTTGGAAAAATCAGCATCTAAACGAATCCGACTTTTGATAACAGATGGACAAGGAAATGTAAGTGAAGAGGAGATTAGAGTAGAAGGAAGTATTTTCGTTGGACGCTCAGATATATGTAACATTTATTTTGAAGATGATCTGTTATCTAGACAGCATTTTGCAATTGAAATTACTAAAATGGGCTGCTATGTGGTAGATTTGCAAACAACAAATGCTACATATGTAAATGGTGTGAAACTGACGGAAAAGAGAAAATTGACATCGGGTGATGTTATAACTGCTGGTCGAGAAAAATTTGTTTTCTGTATTGTGGATGACAAGGCAACGGAAGAGAATAATATGGAAATAATGGATGGACCGTTGTAATGGCGATAGTATGTACTGCTGAGATTTGACTGAAAGGCAGGTGAATGACAATGTCAGTCATACAAAATATTTGCCCTAATTGTTTTGGAAAATATAGTTTTATAGACGGAGAATGTTCAAAATGCGGTTATAGGGAAGAGGAAAAGCGAAGTACTCAGGCGCTTCCGGCAGGATATCTATTGAATAATGAATATTGTCTGGGAAGGGTTCTTGGAATTGGGGGCTTTGGCATTACTTATCTTGCTTGCAATATTAATGTTACAGACGAAAATGCTATTTATGCCGTAAAAGAATATTTTCCACAGGAATGGGCATCTCGTAATGGAGAAGATTTGGTGGAACCAAAATCAAAAACATTAATACAGGTATATAGTCATGGCTTAGATGTATTTTTTAATGAAGCGAAATTTTTGAAAGCATTACAAGATGACAAAACAATAGTGCATATTGAAAAATTTTTTACGAAAAATAATACAGGATATCTTGTGATGGAGTACATACAAGGAGAAACTCTTGCAGGATATATGAAAGCCAGACAGAAACCGTTTTCAGTGGACCATGCAGAAAAGATTATTATAACAGTTGCAAGAGCACTGCAAAAAGTACATTCTTTTGAATTATTGCACCGAGACATTAGTCCTGACAATATCATGCTGTTAAGAGATGGCAGAGTAAAATTAATTGATTTTGGTGCTACACGTCAGTTTGCATGGGATAGAACAATGGACATGTCTGTGGTGGTCAAGGTTGGATTTGCACCAATGGAGCAGTATTCAAAGACTGGAAAGCAGGGACCTTGGACAGATGTATATGCTTTGGCAGCAACCTTTTATTATATGGTTTCAGGAAAAAAGCCATTATCTGCGGTGGAACGTTCTGTGACAAAAGAAATGACACCACTTTGCGAGGTGAACACAAAGGTTTCTAAAAAATTGAGTAATTTGATAGATAGAGCGCTAGAAATGGACTATACCAAGCGGATTCAAAACATGCAGCAATTTATTGAAGAATTGCAAAAATTGCATGTGCATCAAACGAATAAAGAAAGGATTCCGTATGTCATATTACAAACAAAACAAGAAATGAAAAAGTGGAGGTTTCGTTCGAATCAAACGGTATGGATTGGAAGAACGCAAGAATGCCAGATTTATCTGGAAAAAAGTGAAATTAGTCGTGTACATTGTGGAATACAGTATGATGGACAAAAAAATTTTTTTGTTGTATCGGATTATTCCAAAAATGGAACTTTTACTCA
The DNA here is from genome assembly GCA_934317005.1 of uncultured Lachnospiraceae bacterium. GTDB lineage: Bacteria > Bacillota > Clostridia > Lachnospirales > Lachnospiraceae > Butyribacter. Next base: position 42,051 of record CAKREB010000016.1, on the reverse strand, counting down.
AAAAGGTTTAATTGGTAGAGGAAGAACTGAAATTTTGCATGCAAGTGATTTCTTTTATTTGGTGACGGAAAAAAATTTATTTTATTTGGAGGTGAGGTAGGAATGTTTGGAAGAAAAAGACATGACAATATAGAAGAAACAATAGAAAAAAGAGAGATACATGCAGAAAGAAAAGTCCCTGAGATTGTAACTTTGGCGTATACTGCCACAGGAAATCGAAGTTGTCAGCAGGATGCCGTGTATGTGACACCAGGTCAGAAACTTGCAGCTAATCGAAAAACGAGAATTATGGCAGCAGTTTGTGACGGTATGGGAGGCATGGCGGATGGAGGATTAGCAAGCAGTACGGCAATACAGATGTTGGCACAGGCATTTGAAAAGGTACGGCGTGAGGAATCGGTAAATATACCAATGTTTTTTGTGCAAGGGATTTATGCGATGGATAAAAGAATTCATCAGTTTCCTAAAGAGAATGGAAAAGGTTCTGGAACGACAATGGTAGCTGTGATTATGGAAGACAACTATTTGTATTGGGCATCTGTTGGAGATAGTCGTATTTACATATTGCGAGGAAAAGACATGATACAGGTTACCAGGGATCATAATTATAAATTGCGATTAGATGAAATGGTTAAAACAGGACAAATGACACAAGAACAGGCACAAGCTCAAAAACAGAAAGAAGCATTGATTAGTTTTTTGGGAATGGGAAATGTTTCTTTGATGGATGTCACTGACAAGCCATTTGAAATGCATTTTGGTGATATCGTACTGCTTTGCAGTGATGGAGTAACAAAAACATTATCAGATGAGAGAATCTGCGCTATTTTGTGCAATGAAGTAGTGTCTATAGAAGAAAAAGCGAAAATATTGGTCGAGGCAGCTGTAAGGGAAAATACATATTCACAAGATAATACATCAGTTGCTATTGTTCAATATATAGAATCAAATTTAAAAAAGGAGAGATAGAATATGAATTTAAGCAGATGTGGAAACGGACATTTTTTTGACAAAGAAAAATTTTCAACATGCCCATATTGTGCGCAGGGGGCAAAGACAGATGAAAGTCTTACTACGGTATTTACAGAGGACATGGGTGATGGAATTGGTGAGACAGTACCACTGGATGGAATGGGAGGAGATAGAACTCCAGAAATAAAAACTATACCAGCTACTGAAGTGACGGGAAGAATACAAGGTACAAATGGTGGGGGAATAGTTGCGATAGATCCGACTGAGACTGTAGATGTGAAGCCACCAGTGACATTGGGAAATCTCGATTTGGCAGATATGAGTATGGATGATGATCATACGGTCGGTATTTATAGTGAATATTTTGATGAACCAAATACAGGAAGAATCATACCGGCACAACAGCTTAGTGCTTCAAGAATAACGACTCCTTGTGTTGGATGGCTCGTGGCAGCATCTGGAAATCATATTGGGCAGGATTTTCGTTTGAAAACCGGTAAAAATTTTATAGGAAGAGATCAGAGCATGGACGTTGTTTTGGATGGAGATAAAAGTGTCTCGCGTAATAAACATGCGATTGTTGTGTATGAACCAAAGAAACATTTGTATTTAGTACAGCCAGGTGAATCCAGTGAGTTAGTTTATTTGAATGATCAGGTTGTTCTTCAGACTATGAAATTATCAGCGTATGACATTATTACAGTAGGTGATGTGAATCTTTTATTCATGCCACTATGTAGCGAAAAGTTTAATTGGACAGATACATTACGTAAAAATGTATAGGAGGAGTTGTATCGAACATGACTCGTTTTTCAAAATATTTTCAAAGAATAGGTGGAGTTGCATTTTTAGCAGAATTGATGTGTCTTTTTTTTCCTGTATTAACGATTTATCAGGAAAATTATGCGTCTCTTACATATCGTTCGATTGATTTTATTTGGTGGATGACAGGACGGAAATTAGAAGGGACCAAGCAGGTGATTACGCAAAATCAATTATTGCTTGTTTTAGTTACATTACTTCTTCCGATTATTTTGTCGTTAGTATGTGGTGTGGCAAGCTTTGTCTTAAAAAAGGGACAACAGTTTTTGACAATTAACGCAGTGATAGTATTTGGCTTGAATGTTATATTTATGATGCAGTTTTCGAAACTATTTCCTGAAAGATTAAATGATGCACAAAAGTTTCAAGTGGGAAATATGCTATGGTTTTTCCTTGTTTTTTCAGCAATAGCAATTCTGTTAGAAGGAATTAGTTGGTGGTTGAAAAAAAATATGCAAGATAGCATTTACACATCATCAGAAAACTTGAGAGAGTATGAGGAGGTGGATGTAGATGATTCTGAAAATCCTTTAACTATGGTGAATGAAAGTGCAGATGATTCTGAAGATCCTTTGATTACGGTGAGTGAAGAAGTTTCAGGTCCGCGTGGAGTGATGGTAGGTGTTGCGGGGGTATTTTCCGGAGCTGAAATACCATTTCGGGCAGATGAGACGTTAAAGCTTGGACGAGACTTATCTAATGATTTGGTCTTTCCGCAGGAAAAAAGGGTAAGCAGATTTCATTGTAGCATAACTTGGATGGAACAGGAGCAGAAGTTTAAAATTATTGACCGTTCCAGTAATGGGTGCTTTGTAAATGAGAGCAAAGAATGTATTCCACAAAATATAGCAGTATATTTGGAACCAAATACAATCTTAGCGATAGGAAGTGAGGAAAATCGTTTTCGCTTAGAGTAAGAAGTGAAAAAGAGAAGAGGTAATTATGGCGAGTGAATTGTGTATGAATTGCTTTAGCGTAAAAGGGCAGAAAATGAAATGTCCTTTTTGTGGCTATGTAGAAGAAACAGAACCGGAACAGCCGCACTATCTCAGACCGGGAACAATACTGGCGAATCATTTTATTGTTGGTACTGTGATAGGTGCAGGAGGTTTTGGTATTACATATCGATGCTATGATACTACGCTCGGTGTGATTGTAGCAGTAAAAGAATTTTTTCCGGTAGGTTTAGTGAATAGGGCAAATGGTCATAAAAAAGTAGGTTTGCTATCTGGAGAGAAAGAAAAAAAATTTGAAATTCAGAAAAAAAGATTTTTGATAGAAGCGCAGAGTATTGTTCGTTTTGGTAAAGCGAAAGATATTGTGAATGTATATGATTATTTTGAAGAAAACAATACAGCATATATTATCATGGAATATATTGAAGGAACATTGCTAAAGGATGAATTGGCACAAAAGGGAAAAATGGATGTCAAAGCGGCGTTTCAAGTGATAGAACCTATTATAGAGGCGGTTAAAAAAATTCATGCGCAGGGAATTGTACATCGTGATATCAGTCCAGACAATATTTTTGTCTTAAAAGATGGAACAATCAAAGTATTTGACTTTGGTGCAGCCAAACTAAGTGATGTAGCGGAAGGAGAAAAGGTAATTAAAGTAGGCTATTCTGCTCCGGAACAGTATAGGGACAGTAGTAAACAAGGATATTTTACAGATGTATATTCTATTGGAGCAATTTTGTATCAAATGTTGACTGGAGTCAAACCAATAGAGTCTACGCAAAGAGAATATAAAGACGAATTACAATCTCCAATGGAACTGGGAGTTTCAATTGATTCAAATTTAGATCGAACAGTTATGGAAGCTCTGGCGGTGCAGCCGGAACTCCGCTTTCAGGGAGTTCAACAATTGGATGATGCCATTCATGGAAAAAGAATGGCGGTATATCCGAGGGAAAAAATTAAAAGGGAGAATAGAAAAAGAAACTGGATAATCACATGTTCTTTGTTGATTGTAGTATTTCTTATAGTAGTAGTTGCGTTATTTCAAACTGTATTAAAAGAGAAGAATACCATGTTTGAAGAAAATCTAAAAAAAGATACACTTACTATTTGGGTAGACAGTAAAGATAAGAGGGATATGTTAAGCGATGTTTCAGATTCCTTTTCAGAAGTTAGTACAAATGATTCTGATGCTATTGTACAGATGAAAAAGGAAAATGAGGGGATTAAAATTACAATTCGAGATATCACAGAGTCTGCGCCAAAAGGACAGAAAAAATATGGTGATATGGAACAGGCACTTGATGCAGCAATATCAGGAGAGGAGAAGTTTCCAGATATTTTTGTAAGTGATAATGTTTCGGATTTAAGTAAATATAAGTTAGAGTCGTACAAAGATAATGTATGTCAAAACATAGATACAAAAGAATATTTGTATTTTTCACCATATCAAAAATATTTTTCCGATATGAAAGAGATGCCGATTTCGTTTGATGTTTTGATGTTTTATGGGATTGATATAGACAATGGAGATGTTACAGACTCTATGAGAAATAACTACAAGAAGAGTAATGTGATCTCCAGCTCTTTATTGAATCAGGGAAAAACTGGAACAATTGAATTAAGCAAGATTGTTCAGGCGAATACATCGGGACAAGAGCACACTTATTTAGACAGCAGGGCTGTAGTGTTATCTTCTATTTTACAAAGTCAAAGCGGATTTGATTACAAAAAGGGAGTATTTACATTTAAAAATGGAATGATTGATACGATGAATAGATTTTTGAATATAAGACAGTCAACGATGAAAAGTTTGAAATGGAAAACAGAAAAAGATACAACGCCTATGTATGGAAATAGTGTTTTGGCCGGAGCAGGGTATCGTAGTCAGCTATATCAGGCAAAAATCAGAAAGATTAGTACGGCAATTCCATATAAGGTTCTGGTGCCAACGGTAGATGGCAAGATGTTAGTACAGTATGACTGTAAATTGGCAATTTCGGCAAAGAGTAGTAAAAATAAAAGGCTTGCAGCAATGCGATTTGTATATTTTGCATTGGGTCAGCAGCAGTGTGCAGCGGATAAAGATACTGCATTTCCGGTATCTGATGTAACCTTTCAAAATGCATCCGGTGAAAATACAAGTGGTTTTGAAGAATTTTTTTCGATCAATTCATCGCAGCAGGTTGTAGAAAAGCTGATCAAAGATAAATCATTTCCATGTCTTTTGATTGCAAAAGGAAGTGGAAGAATTACAAATCTGTCAAAAGGAATCGTGCAGAAAAAAATAAACAGTAAAAAAGCATTACAAGGCTATTGTGACGCTTTTGAGAAAAAGCAGGAAGAATAAATAAAAGTTTCTGTTAAGGAGGAAGATGGAGCCATGCCCACAATAGAAAATATACAAGAAACAAGATATGAACAGATTAATCGGGATTCCAGAAGGAGCAAGCGGCTTATTGTGATCAATGAGGGTAGCATGAGAGAGTATAATCTGCTTGCAATGAATAAGGAATCGGTTTTCTTTGGACGGGATAGTCAAAAATGTGATATTTGCATTGATAATGCTGTCATATCCCGTGTGCATGGAAAAATTAAGATTACCAGTCAGGGGGTTTATGTAGGTGATATTGGGAGTACAAATGGAACCTATTATTCCGAGGGACAGGTATATCACAAGATGATTTCGAAGCAATATTATGAAAAAAATGCATCTGACTTCATTTTGCGGATTGAGGGAAAGGTTCAGGGGCAGAAAAAATCGGTAATGCTTATTCTGACAGATTCGGATAACCGTAATGCATGGCAGAGTATAGAACTTGGAAACGAGGTGATAACAATCGGACGCGATACCAGAAGCACAATTGTTATGGATAGTCCGAGTTTTTCCAGAAAGCATGCTGTTATCAGAAGAGAGTCCAATGGATACGCAATATATGACAATAAGAGCATGAACGGTATTTATGTCAACGGAGAGCGTATTCAGGGAGGTGCTTTGGTACGTGAAGGAGACTTTATCCGAATTGCCGGAACGTTATTTTTTATCCTAGACGGAAGTCTGATGTATCAGGGTAGTGGAAATGGTATCTCGCTGCATTTACAAAATATCAATAAGATAGTCGGAAACGGAGCAAAGCGTAAAAAAATATTAAATCGTGTGTTCTGCGATATTGGAAGTAATGAATTTGTAGCGATTATTGGTGGTTCCGGAGCAGGAAAGACAACGGTTATGAATGCGATGAGCGGCTTTGACAGTCAGATTAACGGAAGAGTGTACTGCAACGGTATTAATCTTGCGAAAAACTTTTCAACACTCAAAAACATGATCGGATTTGTTCCGCAGCAGGATATCATATACGAAAATCTTAAATTGTATAAAATGCTTTATTACACTGCGAGAATGAAGATGCCATCTGATACGACGCGTGAGGAAATGGAAAAGCGGATTCATAAAGTGTTGCAGATGGTTAGTCTGGAGGAACATGAGGATACTTACATTCGTAAATTGAGCGGTGGACAGAAGAAAAGAGCAAGTATTGCGGTAGAACTTTTGGCAGATCCAGGTTTGTTTTTCTTAGATGAACCGACTTCAGGACTGGATCCGGATACAGAGCAAAGTTTGATGCATACATTGGCAAAACTTTCAAAATCAGAAGGTAAAACCATTATTATGGTCACGCATACGACGCAGAGTATACAGCTTTGCGACAAAGTAATCTTTATGGGACCGGGAGGAAAGATTTGTTACTGTGGGTCACCATCTGAAATATTAGAGTATTTTAAAAAGAACAGTCTTGTGGATGTATATAACGAACTTGGTAGTAATGTGCAGCAATGGAATGAGTACTATTTGCAGCATTATCTGAAGGAGGAGCAGCCTAATTGGAATAATACAAAACAGGAGAAACAACAGGCGGCAGAAAAGATGCTTCATAATGCATCCAGACAAGTGTCGGCAGTTCGTCAGCTTAATGTATTAACAGTGCGTTATTTTGAACTGACCTGGAATGATAAACAGCGCTTGCTGCTTTTGTTTTTGCAGCCGCTTATTATAGCACTACTACTTACGATCGTAGCACAAAGTAATGCATTTAAGGTATATGAATCTACGCAGTCAATCATGTTTGCACTGGCTTGTTCCGGTATTTGGATCGGTTTGTTTAATACAATCCAGGAAGTGTGTAAGGAACGGGCTATTTTAAAGAGGGAGTACATGGGTAATCTGCGATTGTGGGTTTATGTGGTATCAAAATACATAGTTCAGGGAGTTATTTGTATTTTGCAGGCTACGATTTTGACAACGGTATTTTTAATGCTTATGAAGCATGCTCCCAAAAAGGCGCAGATTTTGGCGACATCGCAGTTAGAAATATGGCTGACTATGTTCCTGACAATCCTTGCATCGGCAGCAATGGGATTGATTGTTTCTGCTTTTGTAAGAAATGCAGACCGTGCCATGGCAATCGCACCGTTTGTGTTGATCATTCAGCTTCTTTTTTCGGGAGTGTTATTTGAGCTGGAAGGAGCAGCACATAAGATTTCGTATATTACAGTCAGCAGATGGTCTATGGAATGTCTGGGAAATATAACGAATCTCAATAAATTGAAGTCGTCGGTAAAAAATATGCCACATAAGACCAGTGATTTTTATAACAGAGGAGTAGGACATCTTACTAATACATGGGGAGTATTATTATTGATCACCCTGGTGTGTGGAGTTATCAGCGCATTTGTATTGCGCGGTCTGAAAAAAGATCAGCGGTAGGATGACATCGGAAAGAGAGGTACAAAGATATGAGACAGAAAAAACAGAAAAAGATGCTGGCATATATTACAACAGCTACATTGCTAGCAGGATGCTTATCAAGTGGTGGGAGTGTTAATGCGCAGACTGTGGCAGATGGGCAGACGCAGGTGGAATCAGTAGTACAGGGAAAACAGGCTGATAATGTGACAGCAACTCCAGCAGTAACCAGTTCAGGGGCGATTGTAGCAACAGAAGTGCCTATGGCATCTGCACAGCCGACAACAGGGGCAGCAGTAACGGAAACACCGGACCCAACAACAGGACCTGCTATTACAGAAGCACCGATACCAACGGTAGAGCCGACAGAGTCACCAGTAGAAACGGTAACATCGGCCGCAGTTACGGTGCAGGCAAATCAAGCAAGCTCTCCGGCGGTAGTGTTAAAAGGAAAGCAGATAAGATTAACAGCAGATCTTATTAATGTATCTAAGCAGCCACAGGGAAGTTATCAGTGGCAGATTTTAGTAGGGAAAAAATGGGTAACACTTACTAGGCAATTCAAAAAGGCTACTTTAAAAAAGAGGAAGATTAAAAACGATACGTGTACATTTACGATAGATAAAATGGGGATTTATCGTTTTAGAAGTGTATTTGTCTATTCTAAGCAAAATAAAAAAGTATATTCGTATCAAGAGGAAACAGAAGTGTCAGAGAACAATCAGCCGACAGAAGTTCTTGTATATACAAAAACGCTGTCTGCGACGTTAGATAAGAGTAAAAAATTATCTAAAACATTATCACAAAAGCAAATAAATAAGCTGTTATTTGGAACAAGTGAGGAAAAAGACTTAAATACGTTTGGTATATCGTATCAATGTGATGCAAGCAAACTTCCAAAGACGTCAAAATATGATGACAAAAAAGAGAGATTGACAATTGGCAGCTATCCTGCAGCCGAGAAAATAGCAAAGGCACTTCAGATCAAGTTAAATGGAAAGAAGTTGGCGAATGTAACAATAAAAGTAGAACTGCCTAAGATATCTGCGAAAAATGTACGCATGAAGTTAAGCAGGAATAATACACTTTTGCGCGTTACTTTTTATAGGGTAGATGAAGTGTCACAGATTAATTTTGGACCAACAGGGAAAAAGGCTGATGTGGTCAAAAAAGCAAAGATAAAGAAAAAATGCAGTGTATTGTATTTTAACCGTTATGGCTTTAAGAGTAAAAAGTTTGAGATACAGTTGGGCTATAAGGTAGGTAAAAAAATATATTACTCAGGTAAAACAAATGTATCGCTTAAAAAGTGAGGTGATGGTAGATGAAGTGGTGTATGGGTTGTATGGAGCAGATTCCGGAGGGAAAGACGGTCTGCCCTCATTGCGGGTATGATGAGGTACATGCAAAGCAGGAAGCATACTATTTAGAACCGGGAACGATTATCGGTGGAAAATATTTAATTGGGCGAGCATTGAAATATAGTGGTTTTATGGTTAAGTATATCGGCTTGAACTTAGAACAGAAAAGTAAAGTTATGGTAAGTGAGTATCTTCCAAGTGATTTTTCAACGCGTTCTGAAGGGGACAATGAAGTTACCATATATTCTGGAGATGCATTGGAACAGTTTAATCAGGGGTTAATGACTTTTCTAAATGAGGGAAACCGCATTCAGCAGCTTGAATCAGTTCAGGGCATTGCTCAGGTCTATGATTGTTTGGTAGAGAACGAGACAGGATATTTGATTTCAGAATATGTAGAAGGTAAGACATTACAAGAAATTTTAGATGCAGGAAAACGTTTTTCTCCTGAAATTGCAAAGAAATTTATTTGTGAGATTTTAGAGGGGTTGCGGAAATTACATCCGTTAGATGTTATTCATTGTGATATTGCACCAGAAACTATTATTGTTACGACAACAGGAGAAATTAAACTGTTAGATTTCGGCTCTACACGTTATGTCACGACGGAGCATTCAAAAAGTCTTGCTATTGTTTTAAAACAGGGCTATGCGCCAGAAGAACAATATCGTAGCAAAGGAAAGCGAGGACCATGGACGGATGTATATGCATTAGGAGCGGTTTTTTATCGTATGGTTACTGGACATGTGCCGTTGGAATCTGTTGAGAGAGCATTGGATGATACATTAGAACCACTTTCAAAGTATGTACCTAATATACAACCATATATCGAAAATGCCGTGCTGAATGCATTAAATGTTTATCAGGAAGATCGTACTCCTTCTGCAGATGCGTTTTACCGGGAGTTAAATGATCCTGAGACAAAGCGGCGCAAGGTGACGCAGAAGAAAAAGGTGACAGATGGTACATCTAAATGGATTAAGTGTCTGGTAGCAGTCATCGCATGTGCTGTTGTAGTTGGCGGAGCTGCATTGGTTCATACAAGAGTGCAGAATGCACAGCGTCAGCTAGAAGGAAAGGCAGAAATTAAATTTAGCACGGGTGTAGGAAAAAGTTACGATACATTTCAGAAAAATTGGAAGAAGTATGGATTTTCCGATAAAAATCTGCAGATAGAGTATCGGTATGACATAAGTGCCAAAAAGGAAGAAATCAAAGAATTTGAAGATTATACTACTTCTAAATGTCTGGTGGACGGTGCGTTGATCAAAAATATTAAAAAAGATAAGCAGGTAAAGAAAAAGAAGGTACTTGCTAAAATAATAGTTGCAAGCAGCAATAAATTTACCTATCTTTCAGATTGGGAAATTTATTCTCCACAGCAGGCAGATGATGCAACCACCTATGACCAGAAGAGATTCTGCGGTTCAATCACAGAAAGTGGAGATGACAGCAAAGCATATGGAACAATCAAAGCAGTTCTGGTTGATGGAAAGCAGATTTCCGGAACGGATGAGCTGATTGCACAGAAGGAACCGATAGCAGTTAAAAATGGTTCCAGCAATGTGGAACTGTCTATTTATACCGGAGATTATTATCAGAAAAAGAAAAATAGAAATCAGGATGAGACATACTATCTCAAGCATAAGGTTTCGGAAATCGTATTCTTATATGGAAAAGATGAGAATTGGCAAAATAAGACACTTACGCAGACAGAGATTGGAAAGCGTCTGTATGACCGTGATACCGTTAGCTTTTCATTGAAAGAGGGAACAATTACAAAAGTATATTCGGAAAATCTCCAGAAGGGAAAGCAGTACGATGGAAGAAAGGAAAGTGGAGATAAGATTTTTGGCAGTGTAGGTACAAAATTAACATATGGTGTGACAACGGTAGGCCAGTTAAAAAACTATTGTACGATTAAAAATAAAGCAAAGTGGAAAGATAGTGATATTGTCTTGGCAACAAGCAAGGTAACTTTTCGAAGAGGAGAAGAAATTTCAGTGACAAAGGTAAAGGACACATCGACACCAAAGCCAGTGCAAAAGCAGCTGGAACAGAATAGCAATAAGAAGAATGCGATGACATCGCAGCCAAGAATAACACCAAAACCAGCAGCACCAAAATCATATACACCCCAAAAACCATCCAGTGCTAAAAATAAGGAGCAGGAAGGCTGGTAATTGGAGAGGGGTAAATGTTATTCAGAGTGCTAAGATTTTTAAGGAGGTGAGTTCATGCAATTTTGCTATAGCTGTATGCATCCTTTGCAACACGTAGATTCTTCTACCTGTCCTTTTTGTGGGGAGTTATTGCAGCTTACCTGTGATACGACACGTTATTTACGTCCCGGCAGTGTTTTGCAGCAAAAATTTATTGTAGGAAAATCCTTGGGAGCGGGAGGGTTTGGCAATACATATATTGGATGGAGTCAGTTTCTTAGAAGAAGGGTTGCTATTAAAGAATATTTTCCTAAACAGTTATCCTCCAGAGCAGAGGGAAATGGAACAGTATCTGTATCGGATACAATTAGTCAGCAAAAGTTTCGGGCAGGTCTGCATCAATTTTTAGAGGAAGCAAGAAGTCTTGCAAGTTTGCAGGAAGTAAAAGGTGTTATTCAGGTATATAATTTTTTTGAAGAGAATGGCACAGGTTATATTGTCATGGAGTTTTTGGAGGGAAGGGATGTTAAAACGATTTTAGAGCATACGGGCAATCAGGCTGATTATGTGTGGTGTCGCAGAGTGGTCTTGAGTGTACTTTATACATTACGCGAAATTCATAAACGTGGAATTCTCCATCGGGATATTGCGCCAGATAACATTTTTATCACAACAGAGGGTGTTATTAAGCTGATAGATTTTGGCGCGGCAAAACATGCAACTGCTTTGGCCAATATGCATAGTGACATTGTATTGAAAAGTGGCTATGCACCAGTAGAACAATATAGTAAAAAAGCGGCACAGGGAGCATATACAGACTTATATGCCACAGCAGCATTATTCTATCGAATGCTAACCGGATTTAAACCGCAGCCTTCTATTGAACGGATGAATCATGATGAGTTGATTGCACCTTCAGAACTGGGAGTTTCCATTCCGGAACAAGCGGAATTTGCAATTATGATATGTCTGAATTTGAAACCGGAATATCGCTTACAGACAGCACAGGAATTTATGGATGCTTTAGACGGTTCAGATTTTGTACCGGTTTATGAAAGACAGATGTTAGAAACAGTAGGAAAACATACAGCTAAGCTAGAAAAAGCATCTTCTTTTAGAAAAAAATTGCAAGATATTTTCAATTGGAAAAAAATAACAGTGGCAGTAATTATAATAACTGCTATTAGTAGTGGTATGGTGGGTCTGTTTTATTTTCGTGGAAATGATAAGGGAAAATCCGTGCAGATATCACTAAAACATGAAAATTTATTACCGTCTTGTGAAGGTTTGGAGGAAAAGGAAGCACAGAAAAAGCTAGAAGGATTGGATATAGATTTGAGTATTTCATATCGTTATCGAAAAGGAAATAAGGGAAATAAGGTAACAGAAATGTCACCGGCGGCAGGAAGCTATGTGGTAAAAGGACAAAAGGTTTCTTTGATTATTGAGAGTGCTGAATTTGTAACTGTACCAGATTACACGGGCAAAGGAAAAGAGGATATTCAAAGAGATTTGAAAAGGCGACTGGGAGAAAGATATAGCGATACTTTGTTTTCTTATAACTATACCAGTCAAAAAGAACAAAAGGGAAAGTGCTATGCGCAAAGTAGTATAGGAAAATTGAAATTGTCTCAAATAAAAAAGTTTCAGATACAGATATCATGGGGAACAAAAAAGATGTATGAGACAGTAATGCCGGATCTTACTGGGAAAACAATAGAACAGGCGAAGAGAGTACTAAGACATATTGGGTTGAAAACACAGATTAAAGAGAGAAATCCGTTGTACGACAGTGAATATCCGGCAGGAATTATTGCATATCAGAGTGTTGTCAGAGGAAAAAGATTTAATACAAATCATGAAGACAAGGCAGGGTATTCCGTTCCGAAAGTTGTGTATGTATCGATTAGTAAAAGTAATGGAAATAGAGAAGAAAGGGGAACGCGATGGGACGAGAACTGGTAGATCCAAATAAACTTTGTATGGGCTGCATGTCGCAGTTGGAAAATACAAAGATGCCGTGTCCAAAGTGTGGTTTTGTTTCGGCAACATACCAAAGACCGGACAATAGTCTTCCGTTATATGAGATTCTAAATGGGAAATATTTGGTAGGAAGGGTAATTGGTATTGGAGGTTTTGGTATCACTTATATCGGATGGGATTTTTACCAGAGTAAACGAGTCTGCATCAAGGAATATTTTCCTAAGGGAGTTGCATCGAGAGATGCCAGTGTATCTATATCGACGCAATATAGCATGGATGTATACACACAAAACACGCAGCAGGCAATTCATGCTTATATGGGTGGATTGGAAAGCTATATTAAGGAAGCAGAGAATTTGTCAAAGTTTTATTTTATGCCAGGCATTGTTTCTGTTCGAGATTTTTTTTATGGAAATCAGACGGCATACATTGTAATGGAATATATTGAGGGAATTAATTTGAAACAATATGCTAAACAGTGCGGTGGGAGGATTATGCCGGATAAATTATTTATGTTGCTAAAAGATGTAATAAAAGCACTTGATTCCGTACATAAAGCAGGAATTGTTCACCGCGATATTAGTCCGGATAATATTATGTTGGACAGTCAATGGCAGGCTAAAGTAATCGATTTTGGGGCAGCAAAAAATTATCATAATGGGCAGGATCGGTCCGTTTTATTGAAGCATGGTTATGCCCCGATTGAACAATATCAGCGAAATGGGAACCAAGGTCCATGGACAGATGTGTATAGTTTATGTGCAACAATATATTACCTGCTTAGTGGAGTAAAATTGCAACGTTCTTATGAGAGAGAGGTTAATGATCAGGTTGCTTCACTTCGTAGTTTAGGAGTTCCGCTTGCAGAATGGCAGGAACAGGTATTGCAGAAAGGTTTAAATGTTCAGATAAAAGATCGTTATCAATCAATGGAAGAATTGTATTGCGCATTATATCAAGAGGATTTAAATGGTCATCCTCTCAAATCGAATGAGATGTGGGGAGATGAGTCATTAGAGGAAAGGGGGATGTCACTACCATTAACAACAGAAGAGGTGGCAAGAGCATATTTGAAACAACAGTTAAAAAATGAAAGGAGAAAAAAATGAAACAAATGAGATGGCAATCAGTTGCAGGAATTGTATTGTTAATTTGCTTGATTATAAGTCTTTTTATGCCACGTATGGAAATATCAGGGGAAAAATATATTTCTATGGCAGTTGATGTTAATCAATACGCAAAAGACCATCATGCATCTGCAGCTAAAAAGACAAATGCGAAAAAGATAATTAAGGAATATCGAAAGGGAACGAAAAAAAGAAGTGCACAAGCAGATAAATATGATAAGCAGATTGAGAAAAAGTCAGATAGTATTTCTGGATTTTATTTAGGAAAGTGGGCATTAACAGTAAAAAACAAGCTGGAGTTTACGGGAATTACCTTCAAGAAAGGGAAGAAGATTAAAGATAGTAATGTTCAAGGAACTTTTAAAGTGATGGGGGGGTTATTATACCTTCCGATGTTTTTTGCAGTTTTTGTTTTAATTTTAACATGCATCAAACGAAAACTGTTACCATCGCTACTGGTGCTAACAGGTATACTTACATTAGGTTGTAATGGTGTAATTTTATGGATAATACCAGGAATGATTTGGTCAAAAATTTCGTCATATGTTCAAAACTTTTCTTTAATAGACAAAGATGTTTTGGCAATTAAGGGAGTTGGTAAATATGCCATAAAGCATATGATGACAGAATTTTCAGCATATGGACTTTGGATAAATGTTGTAATCGGGGGAGTATTTGTGATGGCTGGTGTGATGTTTATGACCATATTAAAGGAAGTCACGGTTACGGATGATTATGATGATGACTGGAACATAGGAGCAGATGTGGATGCAATTAACACAGAACTGGACTATATGCATTTTAAAGAAGAAGTTACACAATCTGTAAAGCATGCAGTGACTATGCAGGAGGAAAAAGAAAAGAGGCAATGGGAAGAAGATGTGTTTGCAGATATTTCAGGGAAAAAATCAAATAAGGGTTGCTTAAGAGGAATCCAGGGTCAATATGCAGGTGCAGAAGTTGAAATTGATGCCGGAGAGGAAATTGTATTGGGAAGAGATCCCCAATATTGCAAATTGATCTTTGACTATCCCAAAATAAGTCGCCGGCATTGTGGTGTGGTATTTGATGCAGAAACCGGAAAGTATCGTGTGATTGATTATTCATCCAATGGAACAACCTTTTCCAATGGACAGGCGGCTCAGGCAGGAAGTTATATTACAGTAGAGCCGGGAACTATTATTTACTTAGCAAACAAACATGAAGCAATCCAATTGGGTTAGCAGAGGAGGGAGAAAATATTGCTGCACATTGGAATATGTGATGATGTTAGGGAAGACAGAGAAAGAATTAAAGAATTTGTTTTGCATGCTACGTTTTCCTATGATGATGTGGAATTTAAGCTGTTCACAACAGGACAGGAAGTGATTGAGCAGATAGAAGAACAGGATTTTTGCTGTGATCTGTTATTTATGGATATTAATATGCCGGAAAAGAATGGAATTGAGACGGCAAAATATATACGAGAGCAGCAGATAGATGTAGACATTATTTTTATTACGGTGTCAACGGAGCATGTATTTGATGGATATGTCTATCGGGCTTTTTCATATCTGCTAAAACCTTTGGACCGAAAGAGGCTGCAGGATGAAATCAATCGCTATTTATCGGAACGGTATGCCAGTTCTAATTGCCTGCATGTAACGATACATAATCGAAAAGAACAGATTTATTTAAATAATGTATTTTACTTTGAGGGAAAAGGGAGAAAGATTATCTGCCATCAAAGAGGAGAAGAGCAGGAGTTTTATGCCAAGATGGGAGATTTGGAACAAATGCTCTTACAATATCAGTTTATTCGTTGCCATCAGAGTTATCTGGTAAATAAAAAATATATTAAGAATGTTACACGTACAGATGTTGTATTGGAAGATGAAACACTTCCAATCAGCAGAAAATATTTAGATACAGTAAGAGAGCACATGAATGAAGACAAAGGGGGTGTTTGATCAATGAATAAAGGGGTTAATGATATTTCAACGATGCAGGTAACACAAAGCATAGCATTATCCGAGGCAAAGTCAGGTGGTCTGATCTGTATACGTGGGACTCATATTGGACAGATGATTCCACTTCCCAGTGATGAAGTAGTTAGCTTAGGAAGAGATGCCACACAATGTACATATACTATTACGGATGTACAGGTTAGTAGAAAACATTGTGAGATTACATATATTGCTGCATTGGAGAAGTACCGGGTAGTGGACTACTCAAAGAATGGCACGTATTTAGGAAACGGTACACGCCTGGAGAGGGGAAAGGAAGTTCTTTTGGCACCGAGAGAAGAATTATATCTTGGCAACAGTGGTAACTTATATAAATTACGTTAGGAGGAAAGAAAAATGTATTGCAATCAATGTGGAAATCAAGTATCAGATAATGCAAGCTTTTGCCCAATTTGTGGGAATAGACTTGGCAACAGTATGAAAAAGGGGAATATCTCTATGAATCGTAAGGTATCCTATGGTGAAGGAGCATCGACAAAGAGTATGGGAAATCTGTTTCAGAGATTTTCTATGAATCCGGATATGGCGATTAAAAAGGAACTAGCTGTGTGGGGAGCTATATGTGTATCTGTTGTGCTTGCATTGTTGACCTGTATTTTAGTAGGAGATGTATCAGGATATTCATTTTGGGTAGGGGGAGTCCGTTCTTTTGAATTGTTTTTGATGTTTGCAGGGATTGCTGTGTGCATTATTATGGCATTACGAAAGCAGATTGCATCTGTATTAATAGGAAATATTTTAATACCAACGATTTTGCTTATACCATTTTATAAAACAGAGAGAGCTCTTGCAGTATACGGAACGGAAGGAAATGATCTTACAATATTAACTGTTTTATTTGTTTTTGCAATTATTGCAGCTATAGGAATTGTATTACTTTGTGTTTTGCAGTTTTTTACCGCAATGTATGTAGAAAGATTTATTGTATATATAAGTATAGGAACATTGATACTAATTCTTTGCATGACATTGGTCCCGATTCTTTTAGCAGATGATGCGGGAACATATATTGAATTTTTTGGAGCGATGCATTTTATTATGGGAACTGTTAGTTACCTGATTGCTGTTATAGCAATGACAATATACACATGTCTGTATTTTAATAATATGATGGAGCACCAAGACTTTAAATCTATTTATAAACATATGCAAAACCAGACTAGTGCTGGAAGAGGTTCAATAGCATCTATGGAAACTCCTCTTGGAGTGCAGTTTGTTCAGGGTGTGCTTATGGGAAAAACATATCCGGTACAAGGTGAGATTATTATTGGTTCCCAACAGGGAAGTGCACATATTATTGTTCCAGACTCAAAGATTAGCAGACAGCATTGTGTGATACGTTATAATGCGATGACACATAAGTATGAGGTCATGGATATGTCTACGAATGGTGTGTATTTGAATAATGGAATGGCACTCTCAAAGGGTGTATATAATTCTATCAACAGAGGAACAATCTTATGGCTTGGAAGTGCAGCACAGCAGATCCGATTAATGTAAGAAGGATGAGGAGGCGGTAATGTGGTATGTGAAAAATGTGGAGCACAATTGGAAAATGGAGCTAACTTTTGTATGGAATGTGGTGCGGCAGTAAATAGCCTTAATAGCACGCAGCATGTTACTGCCCCTGCCCGTTCTGACAGAAGTACCGGACGGGATGTACTTTATGCAGCAATTGCCAGTGTAGTTATCATAGCAGGATTTTTGTTTTTTGTGTTTAGTGGTGGAGAAGAAGATGGAACTACGAAAGGAAAAAATACAGCGAAAAAGGAAGTATCCTTAGCGTTTAAGGATGATAAATATGCGTTGTCTGTTCGTTGTGCAGAGGATATGAACGGATATTTAAGGCGTAAAAACATCGAAAAAAAAGAAATTGAATGGACTGCAGATTCGTCTAAGGTTCAAGTTGGCTCAAATGGTATTGTTGCAATACAGGACTATAATGTTTCCACTACCTTGACGGCTAAAAGTCGAAAAAATAATAATATTGTGGCAACGTGTGAGATTACTTCACTATCTGAAAAAGAAGATTTTCAGAATAAAGTTGCAGATTATAATCAAGTGCGGACGCAGGACAAAAAGCAGAAAGATGGAACGGTTTCTGTATGCAATAAAAATAGTGTGGAAAGTCATATTAAAGTGACAGAACATAATTATAAGCCATCTACCCAAATAAAAGGAAAATATTGGGATTCCAATTTATTTTATTCGCTAGAAGAGGTAGAAGGAAGAAATACTGGAGGAAAAATAAATAATTATAAGATTAATCGAAAACAATTTGTAAATGATAGCACAGGCAATGTAATGGAATATGAGGTATATCAAAATCCGCGAAATGGAACGATTAATAAGATTGTTAGTATTGAACATGCAGATACCTATTTGAATATTACAGAGTACTATTACACAGATAAGGGAAAATTAAACTTTGTATTGGCGTATCGGGATAGTAATTATCTTCCGAATTATGCTAATGTGAGTATTCATGGAGAGAGGTATTTGTTTGACAAAGATACTATGGTCACATGGCGAATTGTTAAAACAAATACTCAAAATATAAATTATTGTAGGACGCAAAAGGAAAAGAAACGTTTAAGGGATAATGGCTGGACATCCGTGAAATTGTATTCTTCTTTGAGCAGACAAAAGAAGAAAAAGTATGATGCATTAGAAAATAAAATTTTGAATGCTGCCTATAACACTTTGAATAAGATGAAGAATTATGAGGGCATCAGCACAATACGTGGAAGAGTTAACGACGAAAGGGAAAATGCACTGGGTGATGTAGGTGTAGATCTGTATTCTGATACATATGATTGTAAATTGTATTCCGGAAAGACAAATCAAAACGGTTACTATGAGATATTTGTTCCATCAAGAGAAGGAAGCTATTGGATGCAATATGAAACAGACGATGGGGAAGCATCAGAAAAATCCTATAATATCAAACTGGATACCGATGATCTGGGAGTTGATCAGGACACGATTTACCTAACAAAGGAAAAAGAGCAGAGGCAGTATCAATTTCAATTTCTTGATGCTACAAAATCCCGGGAAAGTACAGAGGCTGTAGTATATGGAGCACAGATTAATTTTCGCAGGGGAAGTAATAATTATAATGGCGAGGTAGTCACATCTTTGGTAACTGGCGGTTATGCGGGAAGTGTTGCTCCATCCTTGACATCTGGTATGTATACTGTGGAGTCAAAGTGTGATGGGTTTATGACAGAATATCGAAATGTTTTCCTGAGTTCACAAAGTGAGGAAACCTATACTATTTTGATGACGCCTCAGCTGAATCGTGGTGAAATCCGTATTGTATTGGACTGGGGAGCATATCCGCAGGATGAGGATTCTCATTTGTTTACACCATCGGGCGAGCAGATATGTTACTACAGTCCGGAAATAGCAGAGGGTAATTTAGATGTTGATGATACAGATGGGTATGGACCAGAAACTGTTACAATTAAAAATGTAGAAAATGGAGAATACAAATATTATGTAGCAGATTATACACACTGCAGCACAGATGAGGTAAGGAGTACAGCACTTTCGGAATCCGGTGCTACAGTTAGAGTGTATACAGAAAATGGTTTGGAAAAAACGTTTTATGTACCGAAAGAACAGGAGGGAGTTATCTGGGAGGTATTTTCTATCCGCAACAAAAAGATTGTACCGATTCAGAGATATTATGCATCAATAGAAGATAAAAGCTGGTGCAGGAAGAGTACTACAAGTAGTTTTTATTAGAGGAAGGAGTGGCGAAATGAAAAAGAAAATGACATTACAACAGGCAGTCGTAGGTTTAGTTATTGTCATATTGTTTTTATATAGCATGTTTATGCCACGCTATGCACTGGATGCATCGAAACAGTCAAAGGCGTATGCAAATGTTGCAAAAGATAATATACAGCAATATATGGATGTGATTGGAAGTGACAGTCAGGAAGATGCACAGTCGCGGATCGACAGGGATACAGAGTCGGTAAAGGAGGGGATGGAGAAATTAATCTCACAGTTAAAAAAATATAATGTGCCATATAAGTTTAGCAGCTTTTACATAGCAACACATTCTGTTGAAGGCATTGTAAAACAGACAGCAAAAAAAGTCAGTGGAGAAAATGAGTTCTTTCAAGCAATGTCTGATGCAGCAGTAGAAGAAGTATTGCAGCAGGATGAAATGGTAGCTTTTATAAAAGGATATAACTGGTATCGTGTGTATATATGGAGTCTATTCTTGCTGGTAATTATCGTTTTGTTGTCGATTATTATGGAATATAGAGAGAAATTTCGGATTCACTGGTCAAAGATGCTGGCAGTATTGCTGGGGATTGTAAATTTTGGCTATGTCATTGTTGTACACTTTGTTGTAGCGCAGAAATTGACGGATAATTCAGAAGGAATACGGAAATATGTGTCTAGCAGTCTGACAGATTCTTCGCGTCTGAGCATAATACGCAAAGTGTTATGGTGCCTGCATGGTTCTGGTTTTGCGTTTTCTATAGTTTTGTCTGTTTTGCTGATTCTTTGGGTGATTTGGTGTTATTTAAGTGACAAAAATTTAGGATTACAGAGTGGACTGATTTTTGGGAAGAGAATAACTGGCATGCAACCAGAACAAATAATTAACTGGGGAGAATTGCAGGAGTTAGATGCTATTGCAGGCAATACAGGGGGCGAACAGGAAATACAGTCAGTTAATTCGATAGGAGAATTTGAGCAACTTCAGAAAATCGAACGTAACTTACAGATTCAAACTCCAATATCTGTAGCAGGCATTGTTGGAAAACGGGGCTCACTGCAGGGAGCAGAGATAGATTTAGATGCAGGAGAGCAGATTGCTATTGGAAGAGATCCCAATATATGTCAGTTGATTCTTTCAAATCCAAAAGTCAGTCGGAAGCATTGTACTGTTGCATATAATATTTCAAAGGATGCCTATTTGGTAAGCTGTTATTCGGCGAATGGAGTTCAAGTATCAGGACATTCTATAAATACAAAGATTATGGCTTCACAGAAACTTTTTGTACCGCATGGGACAAAATTGATGATGGCAGATGGAAAGGAAATCATATTATTGCGTTAAAGCAGAAATGGAGATTCATATGAGAAAAATATTTAAGTATCATGGTAAAAACAAGAATATGTTAAAATATTATGGAAGACGTCTGGCTGCTTTCTTTGTAGCAGCTGAATTTGTGTTCTTTGGAATTGGGGGAACTTTTGGCGGGAAAGAGCAGTTTAATGCTTTGGCAAAAACTTTTCCGTCAAAAAGAGTATCTCAGACAGATTTTTCAGATGGATCAAAAGGAAGCATGGCACAATTTGTTGCGAAACTTCATTGCTTAGATGGATCAAATGTAGAAGCAGTGCAAGAGGATTTAGGAAACAAGATAATTACGGGAAATAGTAAAAATGTGAGTATTTCTTGTAAAATTTCGCCTAAGTGGGTAGGGACAATTAAAAAATTGTACATAGATACCAATTTATATAATGGTTCAACAACAAAAGAATTTAAAATACAATTACTGAAAATGTCAGTAGGAGATAGAAGCTTTTATCCATCTATAACGGATGGAATATGGCAGTTACAAAAAATAGATAATGTTACTCCTAAAAGATTTTGTTATCAAATTATTAATCCAGATGTATATTTGGTGGGTTCGGATTTACAGACTCCGATTGTAAATACAGAAAAGGGTATTGATGTTTTTCGACATTATACGGAAGCTACAGGTGGCATTTTTGCCTCAAGTGGGGAGACACTGGAAGTGGTTTTTTCTGTATCAGGAATGAATCCAAATGATGAATTAATTACATATGATTCGCCTAAAGATGAACAGGTAGAACAAAAAAAAGAAATTCTTACACATTTAAATAGTGTTAGTTGCAGGGCAACTAAGAATACAACTTTAACAGGGAGAAAACTTGGACCAATAGTGAAATTGACATGGCCGAAGGTAGAGGGGGCAGCAGAATATGCTGTGTATCGGTCACAAAAGCCTAAAAGCGGTTTTGAAGAAATAACACGGATGAAACTTTCAAATAATATGGGGAATTACATAGACAGAAAAGTACAAAGAGGAAATACATACTATTATAAAATTAGAGCATTTGGAGTTTTAGATGGGGAAATTTTGGCAGGAAATTATTCCCGGGTTCAGAAAGTGTTAATATCCAGTGCAATAGAAAAACCAACAATTAAGTATATGCGCAAGGGAAATAGATTAAATATCATATTCCTAAAAACAGAAGGAAGCGGCTATCAAACACAATATCGATATTCTGATCAGAAAAGATGGAACAACTATTCTGGTCTGTCAGGAAAAATTGTAAAAAGCAGGACAGTAAAATTAACATCAAATAAGAAATTAAGGCGAATTGGTTTTTATATGCGAATTAGAACTTATGAAAAGATTAATGGTAAAAAGGTATATAGTAAATGGTCAACTTCAAAGGTAATCAAAGGATAATAAGTTTGGGAGCATGAAGGAAGGAAAGATTATGGTTACATATGCGTCGTTATCGTGTCAGGGAAATAGAGAATACAATGAGGACAGTATAAAATTGTTGCAAAAAGACAAAGAATATTTGTTTGCTGTGGCAGATGGTCTTGGTGGACAAGGTCATGGTGATATTGCGTCTCAGACGGCGATATCGGCATTAAATATAACATCTTACGACAAGGATTTGCAATCTGCGCTTGCGGCGAATTTGCAGGAAGCGCAAAAGGCTGTATGTCAAAAGAAAAGTGAAGAAACATGTTTCGATAGGATGATGACAACGTTGGTGTTATTGCAAATACGTGAAAAGTCCTTTGCATGGGGACATATTGGCGATTCTCGGTTATATTATTTTCAAGATAAGAAACAAAAAATGCAGACTTCTGATCATAGTGTGGTACAGAAGCTTGTAGATGCTGGAATGCTGAAACAAAATGAGATACGGCATCATCCTGACCGAAACCGTTTATTGTCATCGGTAGGGATGGAGTGGGAGGATGTACCATATGAGTTGTCTGATGAAATACCAAGACAGAAAAGACAGCAGTTTTTACTATGTACAGATGGATTTTGGGAGTACATAGAAGAAGAGATGATGGAAAAAACTTTGCAGCATGCATGGACTCCAGGGTCATGGCTTAAGAAAATGAAACATATTGTTGAAAAAAATGGGAGACATTATAACATGGATAATTATTCTGCAATTGCAGTTTGGTTAAAATAAATCATGATGCAGAAAAAGGTCAGAAATGTGGAGGTGCAATATGAAACGATGCTTAGGATGTATGGAATTGATTGCCGAAGATGGTAAGTGTCCTAAATGTGGGTTTTCGCCAGAAGAGTATCATGTGAATCCGCGATGTCTGAATCTCAATACTCAGTTGAACAGCCGATATGTAGTGGGAAGAGTTTTGGGAGAAGGAGGATTTGGAATTACCTATATAGGATGGGACAGTGTGCTGGAATTTCCAGTAGCTATTAAGGAGTATTTCCCGGCAAATGTTGCTTTGAGAGATTCTTCGAAAGGCCCGGCTATATATGTATATGAAGGAAAATCGGGGCAGGCATATAAAGAAGGATTGGATCGGTGTATTAAGGAAGTAAAAAGTCTTTCCAAATTTCATGATTTAAACGGAGTGGTTTCTATTCATGATTTCTTCTATGCGAATGGTACGGCATACATTATTATGGAGTATCTTAGGGGAATCACCTTAAAGGCATATGTAAAAAAGCATGGGAAAATGCGACCGGAGCAGGTATTTATTTTGATGAAACCTATTTTACGGTCTTTAGCTGCTATGCATCGAACCGGAATGATTCATCGTGACATTAGTCCGGATAATATTATGGTTACCGTTGATGGAAAAGTAAAATTAATTGATTTTGGTGCAGCACGTATTTCGGATGATACGGAAAAAAGTTATACCATTTTCCTGAAAAAAGGATATACACCGGAAGAACAGTACCGTTCGGATGGCGAACAGGGACCATGGACGGATGTGTATGCAGTATGCGGAACCATGTACTATATGATTACAGGAGAAACTCCTCCGGAATCCCTGTCAAGAATGATAGAAGATACACTGCAGGATTTTTCAAAATTTGGAATTTCATTTTCTAAACGACAGCAGAATGCACTATTAAAAGGAATGAAAGTACGTCATCAGGATCGGTATTCAACGATTGGGTATCTCTATCAGGAGCTTTATGGAGAAAAGCTGGAGATGATATCAGATACCACAATAGGAACAGGTGCGGCAGCGGGGGTTGATTTAGAGAATGTACTAAGAACAGGAAATATACTAGAACAAAATCAACAAGAAATTGCAAGAGTTTTGAATCACACAACGACACCGAAAAAAAATTATGCCAAACAACAGGGAAAACAGGTTATAGAGGTTTGGAATAAGGTTAATATAAAGGCAAAATTGGCAGCAGGAGTTGTGGTGCTGGGATTGATCGCTGCAATCTGTGCTGCAGTCCTTCCAAAAGGAAAGACAGAGGAGCAGAAGCAGGCGAAGGTATCATCAGAAACAACGACAGCTCCTAACGCTCCGCAGGAAACAGCAGTTCCGAAAAACGAGGAAACAGCTGCACCTGCAGAAAAATTAAAAATGGTGCGGCTGATAGGAAAAACTGGCACCGAGGCAGAAAAACTGATCCGTAATATGGGTGATAATACATTAAAAATAGTGACTAAGAATGAATATAGTGAAAAAACAAAAAAGGGACGAGTTATTTCACAAAGTATTAAGGAAGGTACGGAGTATATAAAAGGTACTAAAAAGGAAATTATTCTTAAAGTAAGCAAAGGGGAAAAACTGGTTACCGTACCGTCCGTATTAGGAAAGCAAAAAGAAATTGCGATGCGTATTATACATAAAAGCGGCTTGAAATATCAGATTAAGAGATATACCTATAGCAATATTTATGCAAGGGGTGAGGTGATGAGTCAGTCATTATCCGTGGGAAGAAAAGTAAAAAAGAACAAAACAATAAAAATTGTGGTCAGCCTTGGTCCTGAAACGGTAGTAGCAGAGCCAACACCGAAGCCACACGTTACGCCGAGAGTTACAGCGAGATCGCAGCCTAAGGCAGCTACACCGAAGACGGTACAGCCGAAAGCAACCAAACGTCCAAATCCATTTGGATAGGAAAACAATAAATTTTTTAGTAAAGGAGAGAATGAAAGATGAAATGTACAAAATGTGGAACAGATAATGCAGAAAGTTCAAAATTTTGCATTGGGTGTGGAGAACCATTAAGCAAAACAACAGCATCGGAGGAAAAAACATCACAGAATCGCTCAGATTGGGGTGAAACAGTTAAGAAGGATGCGCAGAAAAATCAGAATTATAATGGAGCTAATGTGCAAGGGAAGCAATATGCAAATCAAAACATTAACATGCAATCAGCATATATGGGAAATATGGCACCGCCAATCAATCAGGTGATTCCGGACTATAAGCCTGGATTGGATTACAGACCGTTGGGAATGTGGACATATTTTGCCTATGATATTTTATTTGCGGTTCCAATCGTTGGATGGATTGTTTTATTAATTCTTGCTTTTGGGGCAGGAAAAAATGTAAATTTAAAGAATTATGCCCGTTCAAAATTTTGTCTGTTAATTATACTGGTTATTCTGATCATATTGTTATCAGGAGCTGGGATAGGAACATTAGCCTTTTTGAATTATTAGAATAATTGCATAATTCCCTGAAATTTTTGTAGATTATGACATAAGAGTGGTTAAAAAATACAATATGTCAAATGTGTATTAGAAATTTGCTACACTAAGTACAAGTTAAAGATACACAGCAGAAAAAATAAAAAAGAAATCATTTAATCTACAGAAAGGAAAGGTGATTCTTATGAAACATTTTATGAAGAGAAAGGTACTTACAGCAACTTTAGTGATGGCATTGATGGTGGGAGTATTATCTGTATTTGGAAGCCCGAAAAAAGCAAGCGCAGCGACTAGGAAGTGTTACACTATCAACAACTACAATACAAGGGTATATTCCAATACTGGTTTAAGTAATGGAATTGGTTGGATTTATCCTTCTGATGAATGTTATGTTTATCTGGTAACGGGCAGTTATTCCAAAGTAGCATATCCAACATCAAGAGGCTTAAAGGCAGGTTATATTCCAACTTCAGCTATTTTGACAGCAACAGGTGGAAATACTTACACATCTCGTGGAAAGTTTAACACATATCGTCGGGATGGTGGCAGCTATTATGGATATGTAGCAACAGGTGACAGTGTTATGATCTTAGGAACCAGAGGTGGCTACACACAGATTAAATATCCTGTTTCCGGCGGATATAAATATGGATTCGCAACAACATCTGATGTCAATGCATATCTGATGCCACAGCAGACAAATATTGTAAATCCGGCACCGGCTGCACAGCCTGCGCAGGACAATGGTTCATTGGCAGCACCGGTTCCGTCAGGACGCAGATTCAACAAGAAAACAAGCGATGGAAACTGGTATGGTTATCATGACATTAATGTAGGTGTATCACTTGGAACACCGGTTTATGCGATTGCAGATGGTGTAGTTACTTACAAACAGGCATACAGAACATATGCCGGTATAAAGTTTTTAACAAGCTATGGAAATTTCATTGAGTTTCGTTCCTCAAATGGAGGGTATATAGCAAAGTATTGCCACTTGAATAAATTTGAGGGAGTTAATCAGGTGATTAGCAGTAGCAGAACGGTTCGCAGAAGCGGAAGCACTGGTGTATATGTTTGCGGAAGCAGAAATGTTAGAAAGGGTGAAGTGATTGGATATATCGGTAAAACGGGAAATGCATCCGGGGTACATCTTCATTTCGAATTAAGAAGAAATGGAAGCAGAATTGATCCAACTAGTGTAATTGGTGGATTAAAGTAGTCAATAACAGAAAAAAGAATATATGAATTTATCCTCCCATTAAGATGGGGGGATAAATTGCGTAGAAAGAGGAGATAAGTAAACATGAAAAAGAAGATTTTGCAAACAGGAATTTTAATTGTTTTAATGCAAGCGATGATTTTAAGTATTTTTTTTGAAACAGGAACGGCGGCATCTAAGAAAACGGCGGCTTTAAAAAAGTATAATGAATTTTTAAGTTATCCGCATAAATTATGGAGTGACAATAGTAGTTATCGGAGCTCAAAAACAACAGATTCCGGAATACGATTTCGTATTTTTGATATTAATGCAGATGGTGTCCCGGAATTGTTGGTTCATGATTATGGAGCATCTAACGCATCTGGTCAGCTTGCCGTTTACGGTATTGTTAATGGGAAAGTAAAGTATATGCAATCGTATGCCCTATGGAGTGTTACATTTTATTCTAATAAAAAAGGGACTATTGTTCATCAAATGTCTCGAGATGGAATAGTATGTAGTTACCAATGCTTTAATGGGAAAAAAATCAAGGAAAAGCAAGTATGGTATGCATCGATAGATGTTAATACATATAAAATTGGAAAAAAGAGTTATTTTATTAATTCGAAAAAAGTATCTAAAACTAAATTTAAAAAATCTGAAAAGAAGCTGATACAAGCAAAATCGAAATTAACGGTTACTGAAGGTGGTAAAAATTTATATCTCAATACGAGCACAAATAGATCGAAGTATTTAAAATAAATTGTTGTAATAATGAATAAAAAGGAGAGAGTGGAAATAAAAAGGCACTGACCGGATGGATTAAGCGTATTCCAGAAAAATATTGGTATTAAAATACATACAGATTTGAGGTGACGTGATAGAAATGTTTTGTGGAAATTGCGGAAAGGACATGGGAGAAAATCCCAAGTTTTGTCCTTATTGTGGAAAAAAGGTGATTAAAGGTGGCGATGGGGTTTATTACATGGGAGAAGGAGCGGAGGACGACAGCTATGATAGCGTTCCTAAAATTAGAGACAGAGAATCTGATAAAAAAAGCGCAAATATTGTTACGACGATAGCTGTTGCAGTGGCGTTGATTGCGGTGGTCAGTTTGTGCTTTGTGCTTTTTCGCCCTAAGGGACAGAAGAACGACAATACACTAGACAAAAAAGAAACTACTGCTGTAGCGAAAAATGATGATATATCTGAAACTACAGAGCCGACAGCAACACCGACTTCGGAACCGACGGAAACACCGGATAGTGGTTATATAGATGAAGAAGCGGATATGCCGGAAGAGGAATCAGGAAACTATTCCTATTCACCGGAGGATAATTTACAAAATTATGTATATTGCTTTGTAAATGCTGTAAATACAGGTGATTACTCCGATGCCAAATACTGTATGCAGATTGGCAGCAATATTTATGAAACCCAGAAAAAAGTGTCGCAAAATCTGTATGAAAAAGGAGTAGAAGAGAGTATACAGAGTTGTCAGACAACAAATGTGAAATGGTTGGATTCTTATACGGCGGAGGTGACATCTTATGAGAAAATACGGGTTTTGTATTCCGATGGAACACAAAAAACAGTGAAACAGAGTTATATATACACTTGTGTTGAAAATAATGGTGCGTATCTGTTTACGGATATGAGAAGCGCCAAAGAGTCCTCTAGGAAAAGAAGGCAGACATCAAATGATTTGACGAATGATTCTGAATTTATTTTGCCGGAGGTAGCTACCAGATACTATACGAAGCGGGAGATAAAGAAATTAAGTAAAGCTCAGATGCGATTGGCAAGAAATGAAATCTATGCAAGACATGGTTATATTTTTTCAGATCAAAATCTATCAAATTATTTTTTGAGTAAAAGCTGGTATGTACCAACGAAGACGGATGTAGGAGATGCTGAGTTTAATACATATGAACTTAAGAACTTACGACTGATTCAGAAATGCGAAAAACAGTAGGAGTTTTACTGAAATAATGGTATGAAATATACGGAGTATCTTTTATACATAAAAATATAATATTGTGATGTTAAGGTGTTGAGTTCAAAAGCAGATAGTAATTTGTATGTAAACATGCATGGCTATCTGCTTTTAAATTTTTCATTATGTTAATTATGACATTTTATTTGTCAAAATATGCAATATGCAAAATAGGCATAAGGTTTTTGTTACACTAAATTCAAGTTAAGAATGAAGGTTACAAAAACCTTATTTTTATTCTCGCAAAGGCAAAGAAAGGATGACAAATAAATGTGTGTCATCCTAACGCATTGATTTACCGGAAAGGAATGGTGATTATTATGAAACATTTATTTGAAAAAAAGACGTTTTTAACTATGATTGCAATCATTATGTTGGCTGGAGTGTTTATGTTAGGAAATACCGCAAAGGTAAGTGCAGCTACCAGAAAGTGTCATACAATCAATAATTATAATACCAGAGTGTATTCAAATACGGCATTAACGCGTGGGATGGGATGGATTTACCCATCGGATGAATGCTATGTATCATTAGTTACCGGTAGATACTCTAAGGTGTCTTATCCGACAGCAAGAGGCAGACGTACCGGTTATATTTCAACTTCAGCCATTTTGACAGCGACAGGTGGAGATACGTATACTTCAAAGGGAAAATTCAATACCTATATGCGGGATGGTGGCAGCTATTATGGATATGTGGCTGTGGGAGATCGAGTAATGGTTTTGGGAAGCAAAGGCAATTATATTCAAATTAAGTATCCGGTATCAGGAGGATATAAGTATGCTTTTGCAACAGCATCAGATGTAAATACATATGTACTTTCTCAATCAAATGCTGCTATAGACAATGACACTTCGATATCTTCCGATGTAACAACACCAAATGGAACAGTACAACAGAATATTTATAATTTGGCGCAGGCATCTGTAGGAACGAATGGCAGAATATATCAGAGATGGTATGGGGCAGGTTCGTTGACACCGTATTGTGCCATGTATGCAACATATATTGCGCGGACAGCTATGGCAAATGCAGGATATTCAACACCACAGATTAATGCGATTGTTCCCAAATATGCATCTACTTCGCTATGGGCAAAGTATTATATGAATAAGGGACGGTATTATAGTTTTGCTTCATGGTATAACCATACAACAGGAGTGAAAGCCGTAGCTAACACTAGCACCGCGTCATATACACCACAGGTTGGAGATTTGGCAGCAATTGATAACTATGGAGATATTACACCGGATCATACAGGAATTGTTATTGCGGTTAATGGAAATTCTTTGACTATGGCAGAGGGAAATACGGGAAGTGGTACCAATGCAACGAGAACGGTTAAGATTTATACATATTACCGTTCAGCATCACACTGGTATCGTGCAGATTATAGCAGAGCGCATGTCATTGGCTTTGCAAATCCGGGATATTGAGTATTAGGACTATATCGTGGTTCAGTAGTCAATGATTTAGTATAAGAATCGTTATGCTTTATACTTCCACCTCTATCTTTAGGTATCGTTTTCCTTCTGTCCCTTCCGGATAACTGTTGCTTACCGTAATTGCGCCATGATATTTATTGACAGTGGATTGAAGGATTGCAAGTCCTAGCCCGTGTCCTTCCGTGTTCTTCTTTGTAGTATATTTTTTACGAAAAATTTTGCGGATATATTCGTCAGTAGCTGCAGGTCCGGGGTTCTGGACGGAAATTTTGAACTTTCGATTTTCCTTTTGTACGGAAGTGTCACCAATGGTAACATAGATGAACTGGTCAGGCTGCGTTGCTTCTAGCGCATTGTCTAAAAGGATTCCGGTGATATCTACGATTTCCAGGTCTGTACAGTTGCTTTCGAAAGAATAATCCATTACATGGACTATGATATGCTTGCTGTGGTTGTATGCTTCCTGAACTTTACAGTATAGAATACTGGCAAGTAACTTGTTTTCCAAATGAAGGAAATCGTAGTAGGATTCATCTGCATCTTGCCTTGTTGCAGTAGAAAATTCGTTTAAAGCGTTGCAGAGAGAATCATAGTCAGTATGCACGTCAGCCAGATGAATGATGGAAGAAATTTGGTTGTTGTAGCGATGTTGGTTTTTCTGAATATTTTGGATCATTTGTTCCAAAATAGGCAGGTAGGTTTCATAATCATGAAGTGTCTGTTTACGCTTTTGGTCTTGAAAACTTTGATACAAAATTAATCCACCAATACCGACAAAGAGAATTGTCGTGGATACAGAAGAAATCAACAGACCGGCATCCATATATTTACTGTCAAAGCTGGTATAAATTGATACTAAAATAACAACAGAGATAATGCACAGAGAAAAAAAGTAAGAATTTTTTTCTAATTTGTTCATTATTATATGAATCGGACAAAAATATAGAAAAACAATAAGAATGAGAGGAGTAAGCAGAAAAATCAGGCATATACCAATATTGTCAAAACGCTGCGGATTATAAGGAATATGTAACAGATTGACTAATATAATGCCAATTGTCTGTGCAAAACTGACAATAAGGTAGCCAAATAAAGCGATATTACAGCATTGACTAATAGGTTTGCTTGTGTTGATATATAGAAAGATAATATACATAAGAAGAACGAATAAGAGTCCAAGCATGACCCATTGATTATCACTGCGTTGGATAATGTATGTGACAAGATTAAATAAAATAAATGATAACAGTAGTTTTTCGGGGGGGGGGTAGAAGTGATTTGAGAGTGTACTCACCGGATAAATACAGCATACATCCTATATAGGTAAGGTTTTGCAGTACGAGCATTAAAATAGTAATAAATAATAAAAATGTGTTCATGGAATAGGGTCCTTTCTGTTGTACTAGAGGGTGACATGATAGTTTTGATTGTAGGGAATCTGCTCATCAATTTCTCGTATGTATAGTACTCGTTTCGTTGCATTAAAGGATACTATGTGGTTTGTGTTAACAATATAAGATTTATGGCAACGGGAAAAAAAGCCTGGCAATATATCTTCTAATGTTTTTAAGGTGTATTGTCTGGAGCGTATTTCTCCGTACCTTGTTTGATAGTGAATATTTCTCCCAAAAGATTGGATATAGAAGATATCGTTGTAATCAATTTTTTGATAAATGCCGGACAATGTCCGTAATCGTAATGAGGAGTCTGTCTTGAAAATACGGTCAAGCTGTTGAAAAACATCTTCTCTTTTAAATGGTTTTAACAGATAAGCATAGCAATGAAATTCATTGATTGCATGAAAGACATGTTCGGGATAACCTGTTACAAATATAATGGGTGTATCTTTGTGTTTTGGGGTTAAAAGGATATGCTTTGCAAATTGTAATCCATCTGTATTTGAAATATGGGATTCAAGTGAAATATCAATAAAAAATGCGCTAAAGTGAGCAAAATGATTGAGTTCATCCTTTGCGCGGTCTAGTGAAGTAACAGAAATAGGTTCTAGTGCTGTAGAATATTCGCGGATTAAAGCTTCTAATGATTTCCTTTGAATTAGGTCATCTTCTAAAATTAAAATAGGTGTATTCATATGTAGTATTTCCTCGTATTAGTATATTTTCCCTATTTCCCTATTATTACTATTGTATTATCGGTCGAATTCATTCATTTGTAAAGTATAAATTTTTCTTTTTGCGGTGAATATAGCTTTTTGCTGCTGAGAAAAGGATACTTTCGAGTTGCCTCATTAGCATTGGTATTTTGATTTGGAACAGAAAAAAGTCAATATGCGAAAGTTAAAAAATGAGAACTCTTCGGCAGGCGTGCGCTTCTCCTGCATCTCTCAGGTTTTCTCTTGTCAGTACCACCGGTGTGTGGATTGCACGAAATTTTCCACCGCAAAGAGCCCCATTTTCCATAATACAGTTTCCTGTACATGTTTTATTCTTACAAAAACTGCTTCATCTCTGCCATGAAATCTTCCTCTGCTTTAATAATTTTCTTTGCAATAGTACTGCTTTCTTTAGAGGCTTCGCTATATTGATTGACATGCTCGCTTAGAGTCTGGATTCCCATATTGCAGCCGTCCATCATCAGTTTGGCAATTTGGTGGCTGTCTGCATGAAGCATCATTTTCATTTCGATATCCATTTTGGACCAAAATTCTGCCAGAGTACTTGGCTTCTCTTCTGATTTTTCATATTTTGATAATAAGCAATCGGTTTCTTCTTCAAGATCACGATGCTTTTTATCATAGGCATCTAAAATACGTTCCAGCTTTGGATCTTTGGCATACTCGCGAACCTGACGGATACTCTGGGTTGCCATTTTACAACCGGAGTTACATTCTTTTAATAACGCTACTGTGTGTTCTTCCATGTGAATCCCTCGTTTCTGCGCATTCATAGTTTGATGGGATTTGTGCCAAATGCGCATGTCACAAATCATATGCTGCTGCACGTAATACAGAATCGTATGCTGATAAGCAACATGTTCATCCTATGCGGAATGTCAGTAGGATGAAAAGGAATGGTATGCTCTATAGTATGGACGGTGTTAGAAAAGAATATGTAAAATTTGTTTTGATTTTTGAGAGTTTCGGGACTGAAAACAGGATTGTGCGAACTGTTTTGCAGTGCATCAATCCTTTGTAGCATCAGTTTGAAAAAATAATTTTTGTCACAAGATTTTATAAATAGCATTATAAGAAAAAGTTACATGATATTAAGGGGTTTCAGGTAATTCTGCGTCAATCCATTTATCCCAAAAGCGGGACAGATAATCTGGAAGAGATTCCAATGTGACAACATCATAAGGAAACCATTCCCGTGGAAATAGTTTTTGGTAACTGCTTTGTAAAAAACGTTCGTCAAGTAGCAGAATTGCACCAACATCTTCTGTAGTGCGAATGACGCGACCTGCGGCCTGCAGAACCTTATTCATGGCGGGATATTGGTAGGCATAGGGAAAACCGGAGCCCTTTTGTTCGTCAAAATACTCGCGGAAAAGTTCGTTTTCGGTGCACACCATAGGAAGTCCTGTGCCAACGATGACAGCGCCGATCAAGCGGCTGTCTTTCAAGTCGATTCCTTCACCAAAGATACCGCCCATCACACAGAGTCCTATGGCCGTACGGGTGGGTTCTTTTTGAAAATGTTCTAAAAAGTCTTCACGGTCTTTTTCTGTCATAGAGGTACTTTGTACATATATGTCGACAGAATTCTGCACAAAAGAAGATGCAGCTAATTCATCCTGTACTTCGTGCATCATGCGGTAAGACGGAAAAAAGACAAGATAGTTTCCAACCTTTCCTTTCGCGAAGGTAAGAATGTATTGCGAGATCTTCCGGTATAGAAGAGGACCACGGTTTGTGTACTTTGTAGAAACCTCTTGCCCAATCATCAGAAGACGTTTTTCTGCGGAAAAGGGAGAAGGAGCATATACGGCATAATCCTCTTCCCTGCCCGCAAGCTGTTCGCGATAGTAGTGAATCGGTAAAAGGGTTGCGGAAAAAAAGATACTGCAGCGTCCTTTATTCAGATAATTATCTAAATTCACAGATGGGTCCATGCATTGCAAATGCAGCCGGAAATCATTTTGTTCGGAGTAGTCACCATATAGAATATAATGCTCATCAATAAGTTCATAAATATTTTGAAAGTTTTTCAGTTCAAAATAAAAATTTAGAAGTTGTTCCCGTTCTGATGGAAGTAAAGGGACAGTATGTTCATTGTGAGGGTGTTCTTCAAGCTGAAAGTATTCCTCTAAAATCGTGCTAAGGCGCATTGTACGAAGGACGAAAGGTTCTACTTCTATAGAATCATATTTTTGCAGAACATCACATTGACGTTTTAGTGCCAGCAGTGCACGATTGCATGTTTCCAGTGCATTTGTGACTTTCCGGTTTTTGCTTTTTGTTATTTTTTTCATAGCAAGAAAATTTTCTTTGATTAGAGTAGAAGAGTACATTTCGCGGGCACGGTCTACGAGATTATGTGCTTCGTCAATTAAAAAAATATAATCATTCTGTTTATCGACAGCGAAAAAGCGTTTTAGATTCGCAGTTGGGTCAAAAACATAATTGTAGTCGCCAATCACAACGTCGCACCAGATGGAAATATCTAAGGACATTTCAAAAGGGCAGACCATATGCTTTTGGGCATATGACAAAATTTTCTCACGTGTGATCAGGTCTTCCAGTGTCAAAATATCAAAGACTGCGTCATTGATGCGGTCAAAATGTCCTTTGGCACGTTCGCAGGTCTGAGGGTTGCAGGATGGTTTTTCCAAGATACATATTTTCTCTTTTGCAGTCAGAGTGACGCATTTGAGCTTTGTCTGATGTGCTTTTAGAAGTGCAAAGGTGTCTTCTGCTACGGTACGGGTGATTGTTTTGGCAGTAAGATAAAATATTTTTTCTGCCAAATCTTCTCCGATTGCTTTTACGGATGGAAATACCGTGGAAATGGTTTTGCCAACTCCTGTTGGAGCTTCGATATACAGCCGCTTTTGACGGAGAATGCTTTGATAAACCCCTTTAACTAGCTTACTCTGCCCTTCGCGGTAAGAAAAAGGAAATTCTAACTGCTTGATAGAAAGATTGCGCTGCTTTTGCCATTTGAGCTGCCATGCGGCCCATTTTGCGTATTCCTGAAGAATACTTTGAACCTGTTCTTCTATGGATGAGAAAGAGAGGTGTTCTGTAAAGTAACGTACTTCTTCTGTTGGAATATGACAGTATGTCATGCGGATGCCTATGCTGTCTAAAGAGTTCTGCAGAGCGTAGATATAAGCATAGCATAAGGCCTGTGCGTGATGAACGGGGACAGCTTCTTTCATGCTGTGAATATCGCGGTATACCCCCTTGATCTCATCGATGCACTCTCCAGCTTCTGTCTGGAAAATGCCATCTGCACGACCTTCGAGTGTGATAGTAAGATCAATCTCATCATATGTGATCAGAAAATCATGAGATAAGGTAACTTCGGCGCGATAGCCTGCGCCTGCGCGACGTTGCAATTTTTTATGTATCCGTGTGCCCTCCTGCATGGCATCCGGATCTTTTAGACCGGTGGATGAAACGGAAAGATCACCGGAACGCATAATAAATTCGACTAAATTTCGTACCGATATTTTTATGCTGTTCATAGTATCCTCGTTTCCGCGCACATTTATGTGCATAACGGGTTTGTGTCAAGTGCGCACAGACACAAAGCCCGTGTGTGAAAAGTATCATTTTTCACACTGTCCTATGTTCTACAGATGTTTTTTATTTATAAGATAATGTCGGGGGCAAATAGGGCTTTTTTGAACCTGACATCATCTTTATAATAAATTTCGTAATGTATCACGATCCCATAGTACAACTCCGAGCTTGTCTGCAAGCTTTTGAGCGTTTTGGGTAAAAGTCTGGTTCGTCATAACAACAGCTACATGACATTCGTAGTAAGCTCTTCCGGCATAGACCTGCTGGACTGCTTCTAAACTTACCGGTTCCGTGTAGCGTTTACACTGTATAGCATACGTCATTCCGTCCTTTTGTGCAAGGATATCAACACCGAAATCACCGCTGGCAGGAGTGTTTTCTGCAAGGTCAAATCCATTGGCAAGAAGAATATCGCAGGCGAGTTCTTCGAAAGCGAAGCCGTCCATATCATCTAATTCGCTGACACAGAGTGTACCTTTTCGAAAGATTCCTTTGTCATGACGCAGCCGATGTATTTTATAGATACAGAATAAAACGAATAGCAGCCATACAGCAATGGAAGAGAGTATAAATCTATTTTCTGTGCTTTTACTACTATATAAAATGAAGACAAGCAATAAAAGACTACATATGATAGCAATGATATACATTGTAATGCGTAAGGCAATGTGCTTCTTTTTCAATAAAAAGTTTTCTGTAGAAAGGCTCATAAGTTTCCTCGTTTCTATATTAAAGTGAGTAAATAAAGTAGGTATGCGTTACGATTTCTTTTTTTCCATCCGTTCCCTGTTCCTTTTTGCCTTGTGAAGTCCTCCGGTCATATGCTTTGTTTCAGAGTTGACAAAACAGGCGCGCTTTATGGAATCTTCCCCATAACGATTGCGGATGGAATCGATAGCGGTATTTAGCTTGGAAAGCTTCTCGTATTTGTCCATGTCAAATAAATTGTACTGTTCATACTTTTCCGGTGTGGCATGGCTGGTGCTGACACCGAGAAGACGCAGAGGAGATTTGTTCCATGCATGGTCAAAAAGTGAAATAGCGGCATCGTATATTTCTTCCGTAACATTTGTAGAAGAAGAAAGTGTCATCTGTCGTGAAACATGATGAAACTCAAAATCGACAAGTGACACGGATACAACACTGATATATACATTGTCCGAACGGATTCTTGCACCAATTGTTTCGCAGAGCGATAAAATAATTTTGAGCGCTGTGTCACGGTCAGTGACATCAAAGTGTGTTGTAATAGAGTTTCCATAACCCTTTAGGGGTTCTGCATGGTCTGCGATCAGATCTGTGTCAATACCATTTGCGTAGTTCCAGATGACTTCGCCATGCTTTTTGAAATGCGACCGGATAAGGGCAGGATCGCTATTTGCCAGTTCTCCGATGGTTTTGATACCGAGGGTATATAACTTCCTGCTGGTGGATCTGCCTACATAAAAGAGATCTTCTACAGGGAGTGGCCAAAGTTTTTGTGGGACTTCATCGGGAAAGAGCGTGTGTACCTTATCCGGTTTCGCAAAGTCGGATGCCATCTTCGCCAACAGCTTGTTGACGGAAACACCGATATTGACAGTAAAACCGAGTTCTGACTTAATCTCTTCCCTAAGCTTATGGGCATAAGCAACAGGATCGCCATGCAGTATCTCCATCCCTGTCATATCGCAAAAGGCTTCATCGATACTATACTGCTCGATAGATGGAGAATGCCTTTTTAATAAAGCGATAAAGGCTTTGGAATACTCTACATATACAGGAAAATCCGGTGGTACTATAGTCAGGTTCGGACACTTCTTACGGGCACTTGCAAGAGGTTCTCCGGTCTGTATGTGAAATGCTTTAGCAGGAATCGACTTAGCGAGAACAATACCGTGGCGTTTGGCCTCGCTGCCACCTATCACGGCAGGGATCGTGCGGATATCTACTGCGTTGGCATCTGTTGAAAGGGTATGGCATGCCTGCCATGATAAAAATGCTGAGTTGACATCAATATGGTAAATGATCGTTTGTGGCATGAGATGCCTCCTCCTGATATATAAGTTGCAGGGATTAAGCTATCTAACTGCCAGTTAGACTTTCCCTTCCGGTGCAAAATTTTTCTCTACATAGAACAAATGTTCTGCTATTATCATAGCAGATATATTTGATTTTGTCAAAAAACTTAAATACATTTTTAAAATCTGGTTGGCAAGAACAAATTCGGACAAAATTATCGCTGGTACAAAGAAAGGTTCTTTACGAGTTTTCATAGGGTATGCTATACTGTATCCAGTGCTAAGAAAAGGAAGCGGCTGCGAAGCAGACATTTACTTTTCAGCACTGGATAACGAGCAAATGTCCTGCTTGCAGGACAAAAAGTGCGAAAGCACGAATTTGTGAGTATAAGAAACAGTGCTAAGAAAAGGAAGCAGCTATAAAGCAGACATTTACTTTTCAGCACTGGATAACGAGCAAATGTCCTGCTTGCAGGACAGAAATGAGGATTACAATGAAACGAAAAAGAATATTAGTGGCGATACTGGCAGGAGTTTTATTGCTGACAAGTGTTGCAGGAGGCAGTGTACAGGTTGCTGCAACAAGTGGAAATAGAATAGCTCAAAAGAAGGATGCAACAAATACGGTAAAGTGGCCGTCCGGTCCGAAAGCAAGTTCACTGTCCAGTGATTCTGCAATTGTGATGGAGCTTTCCACAGGACAGATTCTTTATAAGAAAAATATACACAAGAAACATTATCCTGCGAGTATTACAAAGATTTTGACAGCAATGTTGACCGCAGAAAACAGTTCAAACAGGGAGGTGGTAACTGTTTCGAGGGCGGCGGCATACGGAATTTCCGCCGGAGATTCTACAGTATCTTCTGATCCGGGAGAAAAGCTTACCGTTGAGCAGTGTTTATATGCCATTATGCTGGAGTCAGCCAATGAGGTTTGTCTGGCAGCCGCAGAACACGTTTCCGGAACGGTTTCGCAGTTTGTCGATAAGATGAATGCGCGTGTCAAAGAGCTTGGACTAAAGGATACACATTTTAACAATCCAAACGGACTACCGGACCCGAAACATTATACGACAGCATATGATATGGCAGTAATCGCGCGTGAGGCGATGAAAAATCAGACATTTCGTAAAGTAACAGCAGCAAAAAGCTACATCATGCCAAAGACCAATACACATAAGGAAGTAAGATATTGGAGAAATCATCATCAGATGATCAATGGCTATAAAAATCCGGAGTATGAGTATAAATACTGTATTGGTGGAAAGACCGGTTATACCAATATTGCTCGCAATACACTGGTAACATATGCGGAAAAGGATGGCATGGAGCTTGTCTGTGTGATCATGAAGGCGAATGGGCCAAAGCAGGGAGAACCAAATGAATACACAGATTCTACAAAGCTGTTAAACTTTGGCTTTGAGCGATATAAAAAGTATACGGTAGATGAGAAAAAGAGTGATATCAATAAGGATCTGTTCAATAACTATGACAGTTATTTTGACTCGGATGAATCTCCTATCCATCTTGCAGGGGAATCATCGGTTGTGCTGCCAAAGGGAGTGGCACTTTCCGAGGCAAAGCAGAAAATCACATATGATAAGAAAGTAAAGCTGCAGGAGGGAGATAATATCATAGGACATGTTACTTACACCTATGGTGGCAGGACTGTCGGAGCGACAGACATTATTTACACTAAGACAAAGGATACCGCAGAGAAGCATTTGGATGCGGCATCAAGGGTACTTGTGGATAAGGAAATTCAGGCATTACGTGATTCTGAGAAGAAGGATAAGGAGAAGACGCATATTTTGAGTACGATAAAAAATGCAATAGTAGGATTTTTTAGCATGAAAGTAGTGCAGATCGGACTTTTGATTATTTTGGCAGCTATTGTAATTGTTGTTTTAGTATATGTGCTGCGACATGTGGAACTACCAAAGTTTGGCAGAAGACGCAAGCGTATCCGCGGTGGTTATCGTAGTAAGCGCGGTAAGCGTCAGCATATGCGAAGGGTGCGCAGAGAACGTTCCAGTGAGAGAAAAGCAGGACGTAAGACACGACGAAACATGAGCAAACACTATGCAAGCAAGGCGCCATCCGGTGGCAGCGAAAGACAAAAGAAGAGCAAGGGAGTTCGTTATCACAGGAATCATAAGAAAACAAAAGAAAGTTTTGGAAAGAATTTCTTTGACTTTTGATTAAAATATAGTGGGAAAAAGAGAGATGGACTGTGAGGGTGATGAGGTGCCCACACAGTCCATCTCTCTTTTTAGGTGATAGGAAATTGCTCATATAGTAGTGGTATGTCAATAAGAATCGCTTTGCGTGTTCTGCTCTTATATGATTGTTTATATATTCAGCTGCTCGAAGACAATGGCACCAGACTAAATGAAAATATAACCAAATATCTAGATGGTGACATTTGGGAATTACGTCCTGGTAATAACCGAGTTTTATATTTCTATTTCAAAGATGATACTTTTGTGCTTCTGCACCAGTTTCGCAAGAAAACACAAAAAACACCAAAACGAGAAATCGAAAGAGCTAAAGCAGAGCGTTATGATTACCTACGCCGAAAGGAGGCTGATTGATTATGAGAACTTGGAATGATTACAAAAAACATGTTAAATCTGTTGATCCTGAAATCGGAAAAGATATGGATGAAGTAGAAAATATCTCTGCTATCGTTAGTGCAATGGTTGAACAGCGCACTTCTCTCGGTCTTAGTCAGAGAGAACTTGCTGCTATGTGTGGTATTGCACAATCATCTGTTG
This sequence comes from uncultured Lachnospiraceae bacterium, assembly GCA_934317005.1. Taxonomy (GTDB): domain Bacteria; phylum Bacillota; class Clostridia; order Lachnospirales; family Lachnospiraceae; genus Butyribacter. The sequence goes on along the minus strand of CAKREB010000016.1, from coordinate 1,099 downwards.
CACGTATAGAATCTTGTAAGACTGTTCCTAGTCTTGATACTTTGCTTAACATATTCAGACATCTTGGTCTACAGCTTACTGTCACTCCAACTAAATCAACAATGTAATTCTTTGAAGCTGCCGCTTCACGATTTTTCAATCGTTAAAGAGACAGCTGCATCTTCTAAATGATTATATTGGGAAATCAAATGTTAGAATTTTCCATTCTGATTCTGCCATGTAGACTCGTCCGCTATTGTTTCCATTACATCCCAATGCTCTATAATCTTTCCGTTTTCAACTCTGAAAAGGTCATAGTAGCTTGTATGTGCGCCTTCAAAGCTTCCCTCTGATAGGCAAATGCTTTTTCACTCGGCTGGATTCTCTCCCTTTGCAAGTTTGAATCTACCATTGCGATAACTGCCTGATCATCTGTCATATAGCGGATTATCGTAGGTACTTTTCTATATCCCAGTTTTTCCGCAGCAAATATTCTTCTATGCCCTGATATGATTTCGTAGTATCCTTCCTTTCGTGGTCTCACGATTACCGGAGTTGTTATTCCGTATTTCTTGATACTGTCCTGAAGATCTTTCATCTGGCTATCCATTTCCACTCGAAACGGATGGTTTTCAAATACTCTTAGCCGTTCAATCGCTATTTTAACGATTTTTTCATCTGGATCCATCTGATCCACTTTTTCTGCCATAGGCATCCTCCTTCTTCCTGAAATAAAAAAAATCCGCCCAGATTAGAACCTAATCTAATCTGAACGGAATACTCATTCAGGCTTGATATTTTCCAAGCAGAAATATTTTTAATCATCACTCTTTTGTTAGCTACAAGAATTTACAACCTTTTACACCAGCTGCATTATAGCTTTTCATTCCTGTTAGCAAATCTACAATAATTTTACTGTTAGCAATTTGCATTTTCTGTTAGCAAAAATGCTCATTTTTTGATTTGCTGTTAGCAGAAAAACAACAAAAAAACGGCAATGATTTTTCTCTCATTACCGCTTAAAATAGAGCGTTCCCTATAGGAATCGAACCTACAATAGAGTCTTAGGAGGACCCCGTTATATCCATTTAACTAAGGGAACAAATGCCGTATTTTCGGG
>CAKREB010000015.1 GCA_934317005.1 uncultured Lachnospiraceae bacterium | reverse complement strand
GTAATGCCACTGCTTTTTTAATAAAAATAAAACTGCGCCACAGCCTTGGCAGGCCATCGCGCAGCGATTTTGTTCAAGCGGAATTTGTGGAGGTAAAAACATGGTGAAACTTGATAATTTTGTTGATATGATGACGGGACACTTTAATAACAAAGAGCAGTTTGATAAGATGAAGAAAGAGGGAAAAATATACCCTTACGCAGAACACATCAATACAATCTGTAACGGAAAAATTTTGAACTTTCCTAAAGATTTTAATGGTAGATTTGTTGTTGAAGAAAGCTACTATGAGACAAATGGGAAACGCCATGCTTCACCGCATCTTTTCCTTATTACAGAGGAAGAAGATAAAATTGTATTGTCTTCTTATGAAATACCTGAAGGAGAAGATAAGGGTACATTTTCATATAGTTCTATGAAAAATGTTGATTACACTGCATTAAAAAAATCTGAAAAATTTACTCCAGCGATCTACCATGAAAAGGATGGAATCTGGGAAGGAGGCAGTGTAAGCCAGTTCTCTCCGGTAATGACATTTAGGCTTTGGGAAAAGTTTTCTGATAGTTGCCTGGAAGTATCTGAAAGCATGGAAGTTAATGGAAAGAAAACTTTTGGATATGACGAACCAATTATTTATAAGCGAGTATAACTCAAGAGTGGACTATGGCGATCAATTCAAGTTTGTCGGGCTTAAAACTTATAATTTTATGAGGTAGAGATATGGATTTCGGAGAAGAATGCATCAATGTTCTTTTACTTTATCAAATAGTGGATTTTCCAAAGTATTGTTCAATCGCTTCCTGATGCAAGCCTTCGCCGATGACGATTAAGATTGCCTGACCATTTGGAATGGATGTTATCTGTATCTGCTGATGAGTTGCGTTGACAGAAATCCATGTACCGTCTGCAAGTTTTTGGAAACCTTTGATGCGAAAGACCTTGCCGCAGGCAGGGTCTTTTAAAATTTTAGAGCAGGCATCCTTTAAAAACTCTTCTGTAAAATCCCTATTCATAAAGTAAAGGCTGTCGTATTCCTTCTGATTATCAAAGGGAAGCTTCGCATAGTCTGCCGTATGGTAGCCGGAGGACATCAATATATGGTAGTCGCTGTCATCTAAAAGCTCCCAATCCTTTTGAAGAATAATCTGGTCTTTTGGCTGTTGAATATGCAGAGTGGCTAAAGTCTGTTCGAGATATTGCTGCGTAGAAGAAAGCTGCGCTGGGGTACTATCCTGTACATGACTAAACACGACAGCGCCTGCCTGTGCAACCTGAGAGGCAAGAATATAGCGGGATGCATCGGATAAGCTTTGTTCCAGCCTGCTATCAATAATAGTGATAACATTTCCAATCTGATACCATCGTTCTAGGGGATCTTCATGAAGTGTATCAAAAAATTCATCCATGTCAAAGATTCCGGATGGCTCTACCAGTACGTGGTCGTAGCCACACATTCCCATAGCGATCAGCTTTGTCTTAAATCTCCTTTTGTGGCAGTCTGCATCACAGCCACCGGCTACCATTTCTAGAGTACAGTGTTCACCCAAGATATCCTGCAAAAGCATGGCATCCACATTAACAGCACCAAAGTCATTTTCCAGAATACCGACATTGGCACCCTGACTGATCAGGTGCTTTGCGTATTTGCGGATAAAAGTTGTTTTTCCGGAACCTAAGAAACCGGTTATCAGGTCAATTGAGATCATAATTGCCTCCTTGTCATCGATATTTCAATGCTTCATAAATCAGTTATATAAAGAAAGTGCCAGTTGACACCCTATTCTTATCATATAGTTACTTTGACTACGGCAGTATTGTAGCACAGGCATTTTATGTTTCGCAAGCTAACGTAACAGAAAACTATAAAATTGACACATCATGATAGAAATTTTATCTATGATATGCAGCAAAAACGGAGTATAATAAAAAGATAAAGAGAAAGGAGTGTCTATCCGTATGATACGGATATCTGTCATCGGAGCTGCTTTGTTAGTCGAACTGTTAGTTTCCGTTTTACAGGGGCTGCATCCGACATGGCTGATCAGTGGCATGGGAATGACTTCACATTTTTTATATAATACATTGGATTCCATTCGTATTCAGGTTGAAATCTATGGAGATAAAAAGGTAGCAAATCTGTTGATGCGGTTATCTGAATTTTATCGGCTAAGTGTTAAGGAAGAGGCATCGATGGTGACATTGGACGATGAGTTAGAGATGCTTGAGGCATATATGGAACTGATGTGTTACCGCTATCCGAATCTCAAATGTGAATATGATATAGATCCTGATCTGGGTGATGTACTGGTGCCTAATTTTATTTTGCAGCCCCTGGTGGAAAATAGCTTGCAGCATGGTCTGAAGAATAAAAGCTATCAGGGAAGTATCGCTATTTGTGTTAATCAGGGAAAAATGGATTAGAGATTGCAATCAAAGATACGGGCAGTGGATTTGCAGAAAAAGGAAATGGTGGATGAAATGCTTCTTTATTATGATAAGAAAGAAGCAAAGTTAGAAGGAAACAGCATTGGTATTTTAAATGTACAAAAACGCATCAAATGGCTTTGTGGCAGTGAATATGGATTGCAGTATACGGAAAATGAAACCGGTGGAGTGACTGCCCATATACTATTGCCGGTCAAACGTTAGATTATTTATAAATGTCAAAATATAAATACGAGTAGGAGGAACATGATGAAGGAGCAATATATGGAAGAGGCTGTATCAGAGGCCTACATCGGAATACGAAATAAGCAGGGCGGCCCGTTTGGTGCTGTTATCGTAAAGGATGGTAAGATTGTTGGAAGAGGACATAATCAGGTGCTGGCGCAGAAAGATCCTACCTGTCATGGAGAGATTATGGCGATACATGATGCCTGCAAAAATCTGGGTACGCATGATCTGATAGGCTGTGAGTTATATACTACCGCAGCACCGTGCCCTATGTGTAAGGGCGCAATACTGTGGGCAAATATTAAGCAGGTATATTATGGCTGTACCATAGAGGATACAGATAAGATTGGATTTCGGGATGAGATTTTTTACAAAAACTGGGAAAAGACAGGGGATGACTTTGGAGAGGAATGTAATCGGGCAAAATGTCAGGTTCTCTTTGAAGATTATCAGAAGGAACGTCATGAACTATATTAATACTTGGCATGTGAGGGGGATTTTGTCGCAGGATGTATGGAGATAGAAGCTTATTGCCGTAAGAGAGCAGACAGAGGATAGGAAAGATGACAACAAGAGAAGAAGCATTGCAATATGCGTTATCATTTGCAGGCACGTATAAGGATGCACCGTTTCACGACCAAAACTGGCAGTTAGTACGGATAAAGGGCAGTAAAAAGGCTTTTTTGTGGACTTATGAAAAGGATGGAAGGATACATCTGAATGTTAAGGCAGATCCAGAGTGGAGAGATTTTTGGCGGGAGGCGTATACATCTGTCGTGCCCGGATGGCATCAGAACAAAGAGCATTGGAACACGATCATTTTGGATGGCAGTATACCGGAAAAGGATATCAGGCGGATGATACTGGAAAGCTATGAGCTGCTTACAGACAGTCCGACAAAGAGAATCTATGAAGCTGTCAAAAAAATTCCCAAAGGAAAGGTGGCAACATATCGTCAGGTAGCGCAGATGGCTGGTAATCCGAGAATGTGCCGTGCCGTGGGAAATGCCTTGCATAAGAATCCGGATCCGGAAGGCATTCCATGTTATCGTGTGGTTAATGCGAAGGGAGAATGCTCTGGTTCCTTTGCGTTTGGCGGGCAGGCTGCGCAGGCAGAAAGACTGCGTGAAGATGGCATCGAGGTTGTCGATAACCGGGTGGATTTAAAAAAATACGGGATGAGAACAGAATATGATGGATAGATGAAACATGCTCATGGAAGAACAGGTGGAAACGAAATCCTTCGCAGCGCATTGACATCTTAAACGGGCAGAGTATAATGGGATGCAAGAAGCGAATGATACAAAGGATGAAGGGGGAAGGCTTTATGATTATAACGATAGGAAGAGAATGTGGCTGCAACGGTGATGAGATAGGAAAAGCATTGTCAGAAAAGTATGGCATTCCATGCTATAACAAAAAGAAGCTGATTGAATTGGCAAAGGAAAAGGGGATTTATGACACATATCCTTTCTTCTTTGGGGAGCGGGCAGCAGATCAGATGTTAAGCTCGCTTGCTGATAATACCCATAGCACGCCGAAGAAGGCGTTAGGAGAGATGCTTGGTGACTGCCAGTGTGTAGTGGTGGGCAGAGCATCAAACTATGTGTATAAAGACAGGAAAGACGCTGTCAGAGTTTTTCTCTGTGGCGATAAGAAAACGCGGACGGATTATATTGCACAGAAGCATCAGGTTACAGAGAAAAAAGCGCAGGAGCTTGTGTGGACAACAGATGACAGACGAAGAAAATATCATAAGTTCTATACCGGTGAGGAATGGGGCTATGCAGGCAATTATGATCTGTGTCTGGATGTTTCCAAAGTAGGCATAGATGGTGTGGTAGCAATGGTTTCAGCATACATCGATCAGTTGGAAAAGTAAAAGAAAGCATGAGCGCAGTTTTCTGTACACTGCTACTGTATGAGCAATTTTCTGCCACTTACAAAGAGAGAATGCATTGGCATTCTCTCTTTCTGTTTTTAAAAATCTCTTTTAACCAATATGATATTTGTTCCCATACAAAATATATTTGGCACGCACGATTTTTAGAAATCGTATGTGCGTTTTGATCATCAGGACATCTATTTTAGCTTTTCGTGCTTATGTTTTTCAAAGAACTGTTTTGTTTCTTTTACAACAACACCACTTAAGGCAAACAGGGCAATCATATTTGGCAGAGCCATTAAACCGTTAAAAATATCTGCGATTGTCCAGACTGCCTTTACTGTCATATAAGGTCCGATAAATACAGCAAGAATATATACCCAGCGGAAAATCTTTACATGCTTGATATTGCCTCCGCTTAAGTATTCCAGACAGCGTTCGCTGTAATAGTCCCATCCTAAAATTGTCGTAAATGCAAAGAAGATCAGGCAGAGCATCAGGATTAAAGAAGATATTTCTGCCGGAAATGGAAGTCCCTTCTGGAAAGCATAAGTTGTAACCTCAACACCTTCTAAAGCATCTACCTTCCATGCACCGGTCAATACGATGGAAAGACCGGTTAAAGTACAGATTACGATTGTATCGATAAAAGTTCCTGTCATGCTGACTAAGCCCTGACGAACCGGCTCCTTTGTCTGAGCTGCCGCTGCGGCAATCGGAGCACTTCCTAAACCGGCCTCATTGGAAAAGATACCTCGTGCAACACCCTTTTGCATAGCAACCAGCATACTGCCGACAGCACCACCGGTAATAGCTTTTGGACTAAAGGCAGCTTCTACAATGATCTTAAATGCATGTGGAACCTCTGTGATATTGCAGATGATTAAAATTCCAACGGCAACAAAGTAGATGATGGCCATAAATGGTACAATGACCTGGCTGACGTTTGCAATACGCTTTACACCACCGATGAGTACAGCAGCAACACAAAATGCCAGAATCAAAGATGCGATCACGACAGACCAGGAATATTCTTTGAGAAATGGTAAGATCTTAACACAGTGACTGTTGTTTGGATCAAAGATGCCGTTGACAGCACTGGAAATACCATTTACCTGACTAAAGGTTCCGATACCAAATAAACCAACACAGACACCGAAGAAAGCAAACAGCTTTGCAAGCCATTTCCAATTCTTTCCCATACCTTGCTCAATATAATAGAAAGGGCCGCCAAGACTGTGACCGTCTTCGCTTACAACACGGTATTTTACGGCAAGTAAGCCTTCGGAATATTTCGTTGCCATACCAAAGAAGGCTGCTACGATCATCCAGAAGAGTGCACCGGGACCACCGGCACATACCGCAGTTGCAACACCGACGATGTTTCCGGTACCGATAGTAGCACTCAGAGCAGTACAGAGTGCGGCAAAGCTTGAAATCTCTCCCTCGGCTTCTTCTTCATTTTTCACCATCCATTTTAACGCTAATGGGAGTCTTCTGACCTGTAAGATACCTAAGCGGATGGTAAGTAAAATACCACCGGATAAGATTAATACCATCAGAGGAACACCCCAGACAAAATCGTCCAATTTTACAAGAAATTGATTTAGTGAATCCCACATAATTTTTTCCTGCCTCTCTACTTATAATAATATTAGGCATTACAAAACACAAAGAAAGCCGATTGTCAGCTTACAAAAATCGGAAATCTAAGTAACTTTGTTCTGTCCTTTGTTTTGGGATTTCAAGATATAGATTAGATGCATGATGGATATCATGTAAGAATTTCTTTTGTATCATGGCAGTTTCATTTGTATTGATTTCTTGTCATTAGAAATCGGTAATATCTCCGTCCTTTTACCTGAGAGATTCATACGTTTCCGTATGTTGCACCTTCGGCCCCTGGTATATCCAGGTTTCTCCAGAGAGTCGATCCATTTACAGTTGCACCGGAGCTTGATACCGGCACCTGAGAGTTTTACTCCTTCGGTAGACATTTGTCACTTTCCTGCAAACTTCATCTCGAAAATCACCACTTAATAATATAACGTGTGTAGGTGTCTTTTTCAAGAGTTTTATAGGAGAGGACAGTAAAAATGTTTCGAAAGTTCACAAAAAGATCACACTTTTATCAGCACTCGATATTGACGAGTGCTGATAAAAGTGATATAACATACTCAGAAGTTAAGAAAAGGCAAATAAAAGTTGCTGATATATTGGAAGGAGGAAAAGCAGTTTATTACGATTGAAGGCTAAAGCGTGTAGGGTATCTGGTGTGTTTTTGTCCTTTTTGGAGGTGGTATCATGACTGGAAAACAAGATTACTATAAAACACTTGGAATCGATAGAAATGCAGATGAAAATACAATTAAAAGAGCATATCGAAAAATGGCAAAAAAGTACCATCCGGATATGAATCCCGGTGACGCACAGGCGGAACAGAAATTTAAAGAGATCACAGAAGCATATAATGTTTTAAGTGATTCGGAGAAAAAGAAGTTATATGATCAGTTTGGTCATGCTGCCTTTGAGGAAGGCTTTTCGACAGAGAGAACAGCACAGCAGAATCCTTATGGGGCACATACGGAATTTCATTTTACCGATGGAGCTGCTGAAGATATCTTTGGTGATATTTTTGGAGATCTGTTTGGCGGTAAGAAACAGGGTAGTGGACATAGAGGTTTTCATAGCAGCGGTTTTTCGGATGACTTTTATAAAGATTATGGTGATGCGAAAGGATATCCTTACCATATGAAAGGACAGGATATTGAAACGGATATCGACGTGACATTTGATGAAGCAGTATTTGGCTGTGACAAAGTTATCACACTGCACAATGCGCAAATGGGAAGGCAGTCATTGGAAGTTCATATTCCGGCAGGAATTGACGAGGGAAACAGTATCCGTCTGAAAGGAAAAGGTCAGCCTGGAGTCGGCGGCGGAGAAAATGGTGATTTGTTCTTAAAGGTAAAAGTAGGAAGTAAGGCAGGATATGAGCGCAGGGGCATGGATATCTATACAAAGGTAAATGTACCGTATACAACAGCAGCATTAGGTGGCAGTGTACGTGTTCATACGCTGTATGGTGATGTAGATTGTAAGATTCGTGAAGGAACCCAGTCCGGTACAAAGATCCGCTTGAAAGGAAAGGGTGTTGTTTCAAAGAAAAATAAGAATGTGCATGGAGATCAGTATGTTGTGGTAGGAATTCAGGTACCAAAGCATCTGAATGCAGAAGCTAAGAAAAAACTTTGTGAATATCAGGAGTTATTAAAGACTTCGGCATAGAATATGCTAAGGAAGCTTCTATTGATAAAAAGCTATCATGAGAAAGTAAATATCAGAATAGTACTGGATTAATTGAGAAATTGGTGGTATGCTGTGTCTGAATAAAATGATAAGCGAGGAGAGATTAGCAATGGAAAAGCTGGGAAGAAATGATGCATGCTGGTGTGGCAGTGGGAAGAAATACAAATTCTGTCATGCAAATTTTGATGCAAAGATAGAGGGTTTTAAAAGGATGGGGGCGGTTGTGCCATCGCATCATATGATTAAGACCCCTTCTCAGATTGAGGCGATCAAAGAAAGTGCTAAGATTAACATAGAAGTATTAGACTATGTCGCAGAGCATATTAAGGCAGGAATCACAACTGCAGAGATTGACCGCTGGGTGTATGATATTACGACAAAGCATCATGCGATACCTGCACCGCTAAATTATGAGGGATTTCCTAAAAGTGTGTGTACATCTGTCAATGACGAGGTGTGTCATGGAATCCCTTCTGAGGATGTTGTATTGCAGGAAGGTGATATCATTAATGTAGATGCTTCTACTATTTACAATGGTTATTTTTCGGATTCATCCAGAATGTTTTGCATTGGTCAGGTTTCAGAAGAAAAGAAGCGGTTGGTCGAAGTGGCAAAGCAGAGCCTTGAGGTTGGTTTAGAGCAGGTGAAGCCGTGGGGCTTTTTAGGTGATATGGGGCAGGCAATCCATGACTTTGTAAGAAAAAACGGTTACTCTGTTGTACGGGAGATTGGTGGTCACGGAGTTGGCTTAGAGTTTCATGAGGAACCGTGGGTCAGCTATGTTTCGAAGAAGGGTACAGAGATGTTGATGGTACCCGGCATGATGTTTACGATCGAGCCAATGATCAATATGGGAGGCAGTGATATTTACGAAGATGATAACAATGGCTGGACTATATATACAATGGATGAAAAACCATCTGCGCAGTGGGAGATTCAGGTTTTGATCACGGAAGACGGGTATGAGATCATATCCTATTAAGATTACAGATAAATATGGTGCTATATAGATTGAAAGCGAGAGAGCGAAAGTTTCTCTCGCTTTTTTTGCGTAATAGGAAATTGCTGCTATGGTAATGGTATATAGAGAGAATAAGCTGGTATTCTCTTTTTTGCTTTTTTGCGGAAAAACAGTTGACAATCCAAAAACATATGAATATAATTAAATATGTACAAATGAACGAGTGCTCAAATGATAAAATGAGGAGGTGAACAAATGGCTGAAAAGGATGTGGAAAATGAATTTTTGGCAGTACATGCGGATGATGTGAAAAAAGTGTTGGAAAGTCTTCCAAAGGAAGAAGAACTATACGATCTGGCAGAGCTTTTTAAAGTGTTTGGAGATTCTACCAGAATCCGTATTCTGCATGCACTGTTGGAAACAGAGTTGTGCGTAGGAGATATGGCACAGATATTGAATTTAAGTCAGTCTGCTGTCAGTCATCAGTTAAAGATACTAAAGGATGCAAAGCTGGTTCGTTTCCGCAGGGAAGGAAAGATTATTTTTTATGCGTTAGATGATGATCATGTTCGGAATATTTTAAGCATGGGTATGGAACATGTAGAGGAATAAGTTTTTGGTTTACGTGAGATTTGTGTCTGTGCGCACTTGACACAAACTCGTTATGCGCAAAAAACGTGCGCAGGAAAGAGGTTATTATGAAAAAGACATATAAAGTAGAAGTAGATTGTGCAAACTGTGCAGCAAAGATGGAAGAGGCAGTAAAGGCAACAGCCGGAGTAAAGGATGCGACTTTAAGTTTTATGACATTAAAGCTTAAAGTTGAATTTGAAGATGGTGCAGATGTGGATGCAGTGATGCAGGATGCATTAAAGAACTGCAAAAAGGTTGAGGACGACTGCGAAATCTTTTTGTAGAAGAATAGTACGAAAAAGGAAGGTAGGATTGGCATGACAGGAAAACAAAAGAAAGTATTATATCGTATCATTGTGTCTGCGGTTTTAATGGTTGCGATCGTAGTCACAGGACAATTTATTTCATTTCCGATGTGGACTGAGGTTTTGCTATATCTGATTCCGTACTTTGTGATCGGATATGATATTTTAAAAAAAGCCGGAAAAGGAATTTTAAACCGTCAGGTTTTTGATGAAAATTTTCTGATGGCGATAGCTACGGTAGGCGCTATGTGTCTTGGTGAGTTTAAAGAGGGCGTAGCGGTTATGCTGTTCTATCAGATTGGAGAACTTTTTCAAAGCTGTGCGGTTGGAAAGAGCCGGAAAAATATTGCGGCTCTGATGGATATCCGTCCGGACTACGCAAACGTTTTGATCGACGGTCAGATGGAACAGGTAGATCCGGATGATGTTGAGATCGGAACGGAAATTATAGTAAATCCGGGAGAAAAGGTGCCGATTGACGGTGTCATTATTTCTGGAAATACTACATTAAATACCAGCGCTCTTACTGGAGAAAGCATGCCAAGAGATGCTAAGGCCGGTGATGAGGTGATTAGTGGCTGCATTAATATGACCGGTGAAATAAGACTTCGTACAACAAAGGAGTTTGGCGAGTCGACGGTATCAAAGATATTAGATCTGGTAGAAAATTCCAGCATGAAAAAGTCGCGTTCTGAAAATTTCATTACGAAATTTGCAAGATACTATACACCAGCAGTCTGTTATAGTGCATTAGCACTTGCTGTGCTGCCGCCTGTGGTACGGCTGATCATGGGAATGAATGCAGACTTTGGTGAATGGATCATTCGCGCACTGACCTTTCTTGTTATCAGTTGCCCTTGTGCCCTTGTTATTTCTATTCCGCTTAGCTTCTTTGGAGGAATCGGATGTGCCTCTAGCAGTGGTATTCTGGTAAAGGGTTCTAATTATCTGGAAGCTTTAGCTGATACCCGATATATTGTTTTTGATAAGACCGGTACTCTGACAAAGGGTGTGTTTGAAGTGACGGGAATATATCCGGAAAACGGTTTTACGAAGGAAACACTGTTATATTATGCGGCATATGCAGAAAATGCTTCCAGTCATCCGATCAGTCTGAGCTTGAAGAAAGCATTTGGTGAAAAAATAGACAGAGATCGTATCGGAGAGATAGAGGAGGTTGCAGGTCACGGAGTACAGGCGCAGGTAGATGGAAAGTTAGTCTGTGCCGGGAATCGAAAGCTTATGACCAAGAATCAGTTGTCGGTAAAAGAAGATCATCTGGAAGGAACGATTGTACATGTGGCGGTAGATGGCACATATGCAGGCTGTATTACAATCTCGGATGTAGTAAAGCCGACTTCTAAAGCGGCAATCGCAGGCTTGAAAAAGAGTGGTATCAAACAGACGGTAATGCTTACCGGAGATGCTGCAAGGACGGCAGAACGTGTTGCGTCGCAGATTGGTATTGATGTGGTAAAAAGTGAACTGCTTCCTTCTGATAAGGTAACAGAGGTCGAAGCGCTTTTAAACCAAAAGGAGCCAAAGGAATGTCTGGCGTTTGTCGGGGACGGTATCAACGATGCACCGGTTTTATCGCGTGCCGATATTGGAATTGCAATGGGAGCATTAGGTTCTGATGCTGCGATCGAGGCAGCGGATATTGTTCTGATGGATGATGATCCGGAAAAGATTTCTCTTGCAATGAAGATTTCAAAGAGAACATTGCGCATTGTGAAAGAGAACATTGCGTTTGCTCTGGCAGTCAAGGCTGTGTGTCTGATACTTGGTGCTGTAGGTATAGCAAATATGTGGGTTGCGATCTTTGCAGACGTTGGAGTCATGGTGCTTGCCGTTTTGAATGCAACGAGAGCTTTGAAGGTAAAGTAGATGGCTATAGACTGAAACTATAGAAAATATCTGTGAAAAGTGTGGCAATATAACACGTTTACAGAATTTTAACGAAAGACAATGCTTAATAAAGCCTATAAAAAAGACAGGAGTGCGATCGTTTTTTTAATTGATCGCACTCCTGTCTTTTTGGTTTTGTGATGGACTTTTCTAATCGGATTTTATTAGGAAAATCTGATTAGAAAAACTATTTTTCAAACTTCCAGTTATCAAAGCTATAGACAGCTCCTCCAAACTCGAAGTAGATATCATGTACTCCGGTGATTGCCTTGACCGGAAGAGTAACGGTAGCTTTGCCGTCTTTTCCGGCAGTGATCGTATCTTCTGCGAGTACTGTTTTGCTTGTGCTGTCTGCAGTTACACGGAATTTTGTCTTAGAGGAAGTGTTTTTATCAAATGTAAGACTTACTGTTATTTTCTTTGGTGCAGACTTACCAAAATCCACACCCTTCAGGCTGCTCCAGCTATACTGATAACGGGATGGATTGGCAACTGCCTCCATGCGGGCTCCGTCGGCAGTGCGGAGATATCCGTAATAAATTTCTTTTTTGATCGTTTTTCCGGTGTTTGGATTCAGAACAGAGGCAAAAAGGTAATCCGGCATGTTGATGTCTGACTTTTTGTAGGTTAATTCTGTAAATAAACCGGAATTGCGATAGATATTGCAGCGTTCGGTATCGGTTTTTAATACCTTATCGTAATTCATGTGGATAGCTTCCATTCCAGCGCAGTTTGAATATACGGTACCGGAAGTTTCCTGATATGGATCAAAGTTTTTAATCTGGGAAACTCCCTTTAAATCCTGCTGTACGATTCCAAGTGTGCCGTCTTTATTAACCTTTAGTTCGTTGATCGCTGTACTGCGGTATCCAAGATATTCTGCATCCAGTTTGCTGCAGGAAGTGTTTTTACAATAGAGCTGATCCTGTAACACCATAGTATGGTAGAACATATATTGCTTGCCCTTAAATTCTAAGATGCTGTGGTGATTATTTCCCCAGGCTTTTTCACCGGAGCGGCTTTTGAACACGGAACCGCAGTTTGGTAATACATCGCCCTGATAGGTATAAGGACCTTCTATACTTTTCGAAGTCATATAAAGGATGGAACACTTCTGATGATCCTCTCCGGTAGTCCAGTCGCCACAGTAAGAGTAATAGTAGGTATCACCAATCTTGTTTAGACAACTGTCTTCATTCATATAAGGAGCATCAATTACAATTTCGTCACCGGCAAAGGAAATCATATTGTCATTTAGCTTGCGGATACGTGCACCGTCTTTTACTTTGCCACCTTCCGTTTTTGAGTTGCCACTTCCGTATGTAAGCCATGCGGTTCCATCATCGTCAATAAATGCAGCAGGGTCCAAACCGGAAGAGGTTGTATTCTGTCCACTTGTAATCAAAGCACTTCCTTTGACATCTTTCCAAGGACCGCAAGGCGTGTCAGCTTCTACGACACCAAGCTGCCAGCCGCCATTCGTAAAATACATATAAAACTTTTCTTTTCCGTTTACGGTTTTATGTACAGTAGATGGTGCCCAGCAGGTGTCTGCCCATGTGCAGGCACCGTTTTTTCCAGCAATCTGATAGATTCCGTGATCCGTCCAGTTTACCATGTCATCGGAAGAGATGATATGAACACTCTGGATGTAACCATAGCCATTGGCACCGTTTTTATCAGTTGCTTCATATTGCTGGGAATCATTTGTCATATAGATATAAACACGACCATTATATTCCATGGCAAAGGGGTCGCAGACATATGCGTTTGTTAATAATGTATTGTTATTACTGCTCTCTTTTACGGTTGCGGCATAGGTGGAATAAGCTTTCGTAGAATCATAATAGCTATTGGTAGTTTTAGAAGGCATTTTTTCAGAAACTGCCGGTGCAGGAGTTGGGGTTGGAACAGGGGTACTTGTTGCAGAAGGTTTTGCTGTTTTTGCTTTGACTGTAATTTTGCAAGTAAGCTTTTTCGTCCCTATTTTTGCCTGAACGGTTGCTGTACCGGCTTTTTTCGCAGTGATTACTGCAGAAGTTTTTCCCTTTTGCTTTAATGTGAGTCTTGTTTTTCCGGATAAAATAGACCACTTTACTTTTTTAGTAGTATTTTTAACGGTTAACGTAAATGTTTTACCCTTTTGCAGAGTTTTCTTTGTGTGGTTTAAGGATATGCGTGGTGCTGCGGCAGTTTTCTGGTTCAAACCGGCAAGTCCGCCGGAAATAACAGCGGCTATCGTGCAGACAGCAGCAATTTTGTAAAAGTGTGTTTTTTTCATAGTAATCTCCATTTCTGTGCACATATTCTGAAATTGTGTGTCTGCATCAGGTGCACGGGGACACAGACATATGTGAAAAATAATTTTGTGTATGTCAGATAAAATGACGTTTGCAGGATTGCGGAAATTGCACAACAATGAAGCAATCCGTGGCATTAGTTGGTGTCAAAATGCTTTTTGACACCAACATCATAAAACTGATAAAATAAATACAAAGATGATTTGGTCATGAATGAATCAAAGGCGCCTATTGTTCTTATATGTTGTATTTATTAGATTACAGTAAAAAGATACCATAGAAAATGGAGCGTTTCTATAAGTAAAACGACAAAAATAAGCACAAAGAAGACATATTATTCATCGAGAGTGAAGCGGTGAATGACAATTGAGCGGATGAAACGATTGGTTTCAAAAAAATACCTTGAAAAATAAAGTCAAATAGGGTTATAATTAATAGAATATAATATGTAGGGAGAGTATTTCATGGTAAATGAAAAAAAAGTGCATATTATGACGCAGTTAGCTTTAGACGAAGAAAAGAAATATAGTAAAATAATTAAGGAGGGCGGATATTATAAAACAGATTATGTCCGCTCTCATGTTATGTCTTCTGTTGGAAGCTGTACGGTCAGTTATGTATTGATCTTATTTTTGGTTGCACTGTATCATGCCGATTACATTTTTGTAAATATTGTCCGGCTGCAATATTGGAGCATTGGTATAGTTGTACTTGGAATTTATTTGGGAATCGTGTTGTGTAGTGGATATTTTTCGTACAGACATTACAGTAGAAAATACGAACAAAATCAGATTATCCTGCAAAATTATTGCGATAAACTCAAGGAGTTAGAAGAGTTCTATATACAGGACAAGGAGGAAACAGGGAATGACACAGCTACTGGTGTTTAAGGAACATATACAGAAATTTTATCAGAAATATGCTTTCTTTTTAGATGCACTCTTTCGTGGGATTCTCGGATTTATTGTGTTTGCTTCCATCAACAGGACGATCGGGTACAATCCGACATTGAATAATCTGTATGCCGAACTTGTTATGGCTGTTGTCAGTATTTTTATGCCGGGAGGCGTTCTTTTATTTACAGCGGCAGTATTTGTCACAGTGCATATTTTTTATGTATCAAAGATGTTAGCACTTGTTGTAGCGGTAATATTTGCCATCTTTTATTTTGGATATGCCAAATTTTTGCCGAAACATGCG
Organism: uncultured Lachnospiraceae bacterium; assembly: GCA_934317005.1. GTDB lineage: Bacteria > Bacillota > Clostridia > Lachnospirales > Lachnospiraceae > Butyribacter. Next base: position 59,874 of record CAKREB010000015.1, on the reverse strand, counting down.
TATATTATGTTTGCAATACCGATTGCCGTGCCACTTCATCTGGCATATGGTATTCCGGTTTTTCTGGGGCTTACGATGACACCGGTAGCGGTGATACCGATCGTGTGTGGTGTTGGAATTTATTATCTGCTGCAGGCGGTTACATCTGTAGTCAGCACATCGACCGATACCAGCATCAACCTATATCACGTTGTACTGCAGCAGTTTAGCAGCGACAGGGAAATGTACGTGATGATCGCTATTTTTTCGGTTGTAGCAGTTTTGGTTTACATTATTCGTAACCGCGAGTGGGATTATTCGTTTGAACTTGCCATTATTGCAGGAACTGTTTCAAACATGATTTTGTTTCTGATCGTGAATTATCTTTTGGATATCAGTATTAATACGGTGCGGTTTTTAGTTGGAACAGTTGTTTCAGCCGTGATCGTCTGGATCATACAGTTTATGCGTCTGGCTTTAAACTATGCCGGAGTGGAAAACTTACAGTTTGAGGATGAGGAATATTATTATTATGTACGCGCTGTACCAAAGATGAACGTTGCAGCACCAAGTAAGCGGATCAAGCGGATTAATGCAAGGCATTTTTCAGAGCATATGCCTGAGCTTGATAAGACAGAAGAAAGCAAGGAAACAGAGGAACAACAGATGTAACTATATCTGTGTAGAGTTGATTAAAATATAACGCACAAATCTGAGTCTGTGACAGAAGGTGCGGGAAGGAGAGGTAAACATGGAGTCAATCATTCAAGTGCTCAAAGACACCATTCTTTTTCTTTCTTTACCGAAAATGACATTAATTGATGTGGTGGAGATTATTATCATTGCGTTTACCCTGTATCATATTATTTTGTGGGTGCGTAAGACAAGAGCGTGGACGCTTTTAAAAGGAATCGTAGTATTGTTACTGTGCTATCTTGTAGCATATTTTTTAGATATGAGTGCAATCTTGTGGCTGTTTAACAAGGTCGTTACGATTGGTATCACAGCGTTGGCAGTTGTATTTCAGCCGGAGCTTAGAAAGGCACTGGAGGAACTGGGGCGCAAGAACTTTGTGACATCGATCATTCCTTTTGATGATTCGAAGGATAAAGAGGAACGTTTTTCAGACCGTTCGATCAATGAGATCGTAAAAGCGACAGTAGAACTTGCAAAGGCAAAGACAGGGGCTCTGATGATCTTAGAAAAGGATATCAGTCTGGCAGAGTATGAGCGCACGGGAATCAATATTGATTCAGCAATCAGCAGTCAGCTTCTGATCAATATTTTTGAACATAACACACCTTTGCATGATGGGGCAGTCATCATACGAAATGACAGAATCGTGTCGGCAACCTGCTACCTTCCTTTGTCTGATAATTTAGGACTGTCAAAGGAGTTAGGAACCCGTCATCGTGCAGGTGTGGGAATCAGTGAAGTGAGTGACAGTCTGACGATCATCGTATCAGAAGAAACAGGAAGAATCTCTGTTGCTGTGCGTGGAAAGCTGCTTCGAAATATTGATGGAGAGCTTTTGAAGAAGAAGCTTATAGAGGTACAGGGCAAGGGAAGTGAAAAGAAGGAGAAGAGGAGATTCCGAATCAGCAGAACGGTAAGCAGGAGTAAGACTTCTGTAGGAAAAGAAAAATAGAGAGGAGGGGCACGGACAATGGATCGGATCAACAGAGATGAGAGAAAGAAAAACATTGTGGAGTTTTGGAAACAGATTTTGTTTCACAATCTTTCTATTAAATTGTTATCAATTATCGTAGCCGCTATTGTGTGGCTCCTGATCATGAATATAGATGATCCTTATAAAACAAAAAGTTTTGTGGTTCCTGTTCAGACAACGAATGAGGAGGCACTGCATTCTGTAAATAAGGTATATGAGGTGGTAGAAGGAAACACGGCAAATGTTTCGGTACGTGGTAAGAGAAGTGTAGTAGACAACCTGGAGGCAGATGATATTAGTGCAACGGCTGATCTGTCAGAGCTTTCTTCTGTCAATGCGGTAGCAATCAAGGTACATTTAAAAAAGGATGTATCCTCTGATGTGGTTTTGGAGTGCAATCAGGTGTTAAAGGTGTCTTTGGAAGACATGGAAACGAAGCAGGTGAAGGTTTCTGTTGACACACAGGGAAGTCCGGCAGCAGGTTACACGGTAGGTGAGTGTATTGCCAGACCAAATGTAATAGAAGTAACCGGAGGGAGTTCTGTGGTAGACCGCATCACTTCAGTAAAGGTTACATTAAATGTGAATGGGGCAAGTCAGAACTTTGTGAAGATGTTAGAACCGATTGCATATGATAAGCGTGGCAATAAGGTGACATCCTCTACCTTGTCATTTAGCGATACCAGAGTAAAGGTTCGTGCAAAGCTGTTACAGAATAAGACGGTTCCGGTTAAGGTAGAAGTAACGGGAAAACCGGCAGCAGGATATGAATATGTTGAAGCAAACTGCCTTCCGGAAAATATAGAGATAGCCGGTCCAGAAAAAGCATTGGCAAATGTATCAAATATTGTTATACCGGTTGATGTAACAGATATGACAAGTACGTCTACTTCTTTAGAGCAGGAAGTGGAGGTTTCACAGTATCTGTCAGACCGCATCACGGTGCCGGAAGAGTATCAGAAGATTTCGATTAAAATAGTGATAGAACCGTTAATGAGAAAGAAGATTCGGATATCGACAGAAAAGATACAGTTTACAAACGTAAATAGTAAATACATCGCAGAGCTATACGATGATCCATCCACCGTTGAGCTTACTGTGGAGGGAAGGGAATCTGTTTTATCGGCTATGCCGGACAATGCGTTTTCAGCACAGATAGACTGTACAGGTCTTGGCGTGGGAGTGCATAAGGTACCGGTAAAGTTAAATCTGGCAGATACCTGTAAGTTAGTTAGAAACGTGAAGCTGCAGATCAACATCCGCAGACGAAAGCAGACACATAGTGAGGAAGCAACCCCGACACCGGAGGCAACACAGGAGCCGGACGTGACGGAAGCACCGACAGAGGAACCGTCCAACGATCAAAATTAGGACACCACTACTGTGTGAATGATTTTTACTCCACAGTAGTGGTACCAAGAGAGAATGCGTCTGCGTTCTCTCTTTTTACTTTATAGGAAATTGCTCGTACAGTAGTGGTACACCAACAAGAATTTCTCCGAAATTCTTGCTAGGGCACCAGCGCTGGCGGTGCCCTTTTTTAAAACGGTGAACGAATGACCGGTTGTAACTGTCTGCCGTCAAGAGCTGCAAGAACGGTTTCAGGAATCAGGGAAACGTGTGCGATCATGGAGTTGGTCTTTTGTGAGTAATTATCCTGCCCGAATGGAACGAAGTATATATTTTTCATGTTCATGAGCTGTCCAAGATTTTTAAAGTTGATGCCAAGTGCATCATTTGTTGATACAGAAATGACTAGTGGTTTTTCGTTTCGAAGATGTGCCTTTGCTGCCATTAAGACTGTGGTGTCTGTGATACCGTGACAGAGTTTTGCTAAAGTGTTTCCGGTGCAGGGAGCGATGACTAAAGCGTCCAGATAGCCCTTTGGGCCGATCGGTTCCGCTTCCTGAATGGTAAAAATTCCGTTTTCATGTGTGATTTCCTGAACTTTTTTGACAAAATCATCGGCTTTGTGGAAGCGGTTATTCATGGAACTGCTGTGTTCTGAAAAAATGGGAATAACATGGAAACCGTTTTCAACCATAGAAGAAAGTACCTCTAGTATTTTACTATACGTGCAAAAAGAACCGGTGATCGCAAATCCAACAGTGACCGGTGTCTGTAGTTTCTTATCCATAGAATTCATAGAAATCCTCATTTCTGCGCACCATTGTTGATAAAGAGTATGCCGTACTCTGCTTAGAAAATGGTGTCTGGTGCGCGCAGACATCAATTTTGGGAAAAATAAAGTTCTGCCACTTTATCCTGAATGTGCTCCAAAAGAATTTCGGCAGAAGTTTTCGGAGAAAATCGTCCGGGAAGACCGGGACAGTGCTTTGCGGTGATTCCTTTTTTTAGGCAGTAGTTAAAATCAGTTCCGCCGGGACTTGATGCGATGTCAATGATAACAGTGTCACTTTTTAGCCGGTCAATGACTTTGGGAGTGATTACAAGTGCCGGGGCAGTATTAAAAATCAGGTCACAATCCTGATAAGAATCTTTGGCAAACAGAGTGTAACCATATGATACCGCACGAGCTTTGGCAATGGAATCCCGCGTAGAAACCGAAACGTGGCATTTCATACCGGCCAGTTTGTCGGCAAGGATCTCACCGCATTTGCCAAAGCCTATGACCAGTGCATGACTGCCCTGCAGATTAAAGCAGCTTAGCTGTATGGCATTGCAGATAGCACCTTCGGCGGTAGCTACAGCATTTTGAAGTGCGATTTCAGGATATTTAAAGTAGTCAATATAAGAGATTTTTCTGGAAACGCAAAAATTTGTAAAATCCTTTGGAAGATTGCCGCCTAAAACAATATGATTGGAATGAAGTGTGCCCTGTAGCTCCTTTAGCAGAGATGCAGTGGCGGGGATTGGCAGTAATACAAGGATTTTATGATCGGTTTCCGAAACACTGGAAGCAGTCAGATCAAGTGCAGAGGCATCTTTGGCAAGAATGACAGGATAACCACTGCGCATAAATGATGCGATAAGATATTGCTGTCGGCGATCTGTTTCAAGAGAAGAGTCTGTTTGCATAAAATTCCTCCTACCTGAAATGGAAAGTATATATGGTTAGTAACATCTTATGCAGCAGAAAACAGATTGGTGTTAGATTTTAACGTAATCCTTTGGAAAAGTATAGAGTATTTTGAAAAAGTATAGACTATTTTGAAAAAGCGTATTATGATATTACGTGTATTTGGCGGTAAGGGGAATAAACAGATACAGAAAAGAGGTTTTAGATGAAGAACAATACAAAGGAAAATAAAAAGATTATACAGGGATATTTCACAGGAGAGCGTCCGCTGTTTGGAGAAGATCATTTAGAGATTGAGAAAACTGTTTTTGGGGAAGGAGAATCTCCATTAAAAGAAAGCAGCGATATCGCGATGAAAAACAGCATGTTTCAATGGAAGTATCCGTTGTGGTATACAAAAAATGTGACTGCAAAGGACTGTACATGGGCTGAGATGGCAAGAGCAGGTGTCTGGTATACAGAAAATGTAACGATTCAGGATGCCCTAATTGATGCACCTAAAAACTTCAGACGTTGTAAAAATCTCTCTCTGCAACATGTGATGCTGCCTAATGCAGAAGAAACTCTCTGGCATTGTGAAGATGTTACCATGAATGGAGTCATGGCAAAGGGAGATTATTTTGCCATGAACTGTCAGAACATGAAGATTCAGGATTTTGAACTGGCAGGAAACTATTCCTTTGATGGGGCAAAAAATGTTGAGATCCATCATGCGAAAATGCTTTCAAAGGATGCATTTTGGAATACAGAAAACGTGACAGTGTATGATTCTTTCATTTCCGGAGAATATCTTGGCTGGAATGCAAAAAATCTGACGTTAATTAACTGTACGATTGAGAGCTTGCAGGGAATGTGTTATATTGAAAATCTTGTGATGGAAAACTGTAAGCTGTTAAATACGACACTTGCTTTTGAGTATTCTACGGTAGACGCTAAGATTCAGGGAAAGATTGACAGTGTAAAGAATCCGCTTGGAGGAAAGATTTGTGCAGATGAGATTGAAACCTTGATCTTAGAGGAAGATAAGATTGATTTAACTAAGACAGAGATTATTTGTGAGAAAATCAAAGAGCAGCTGTAGGATGTAGTGTCAGCATTCGTTTGTCTGGTTGAACAGAGAAGGGGGAAGGTATGAAGCTGTTTCAAACTATTCGAGGTTATAAAAAGGAATATCTGGCAAAGGATATTTTTGCAGGAATTATTATCGCAGCGGTATCTATTCCGATTTCTATGGGATATGCAGAGGTGTCCGGTCTTCCGGCTGTCTATGGATTATATGGTTCGCTGCTTCCGATTCTGTTTTTTGCGTTGTTTTCCACATCGCCGCAGTTTATTTTCGGAGTAGATGCAGCACCGGCGGCGATTGTTGGCGCGGCACTTGTGACGCTGGGAATTTCGCCGGGATCAGAAAAAGCCATGCAGTATGTTCCGATGATTGCGTTGTTTGCAGGACTGTGGCTTCTGTTATTTTATTTTTTAAAAGCAGGAAAGATGGTGGATTACATTTCTACACCGGTGATGGGAGGCTTTATCAGCGGAATCGCAACTACGATTATTTTGATGCAGATTCCTAAAGTGTTAGGAAGTACTTCGGGTTCGGGTGAACTGTTTGAATTATTAGAACATATATGGGAGGCACTGCAGCATATCAATGTTCTTTCTGTTGTGCTTGGCGTGGCAGCTCTTGCGATTATTCTGCTGTCCGGAAAGATTATGCCCAAATTTCCAATGGCACTGGTAATCATGGTGACCGGTGTGTGTTTGACAAAGCTTTGTCACGTGGATGCCTATGGAGTGCGTCTGTTATCACAAGTAGAAAACGGACTGCCGGCTCTCATGAAATTTGATTTTTCCGGAATTGATTTTAGCCATGTGATCGGAAGAGGCTTGATGGTAGCGATTGTAGTTATGGCAGAAACCCTTTTGTCAGAAAATAATTTTGCCTTTCAAAACGGTTATAAGATTGATGATAACCGGGAGATATTGGCATGCGCAGCAGGAAATATTTCAGCAGCTTTAACGGGATGCTGTCCGGTCAATGGAAGCATTTCAAGAACATCGATGAATGATCAATACGGTGGAAAGACGCAGATGGTTTCTATTGTAGCTGCCTGTGCAATGACGGTTTTATTGCTGTTTGGTACCGGATTTATCGGGTATCTGCCTGTTCCGGTTCTGACGGCGATTGTCATTTCTGCATTACTAAAGGTAGTTGAGTTTCATCTGGCAAAGCGTCTTTTTCGGGTCAGCCGCAACGAATTTTACATTTTTGTGGCGGCGTTTCTGGGTGTTTTGATTCTGGGTACGATCTATGGTGTTATTATCGGTATTGTTTTGTCATTTGTTGCAGTAATCTTACAACAGACGAATCCGCCGAGAACATTTTTGGGAGTGATGCCCGGAAAGGATAATTTTTATGATCTGAAAAGGAATCATCATGCTTTTCCTATCCGTGGGGTTATCATCTATCAGTTTAGCGAAAGTCTGTTTTTTGCAAATATTAAGACGTTTCAGGAAGATATAGAAGCAGCACTTAAGGAAGACACAAAAGTTGTGATCGTTGACGCAAGAGCTATGACAGATCTTGACATCACTGCTGCAGACCGTCTTGAGCTTATGGCAAAGAATATGACAGACAGAGGAATACAGTTTTACATAACAGAGCATAAGGGTTCGGTTAATGAGAAAATGCGTAAGCTTGGAATCGGTCATCTGATCGAAGAGGGGCATGTGCGTCGAACCATCACAGCAGCGTTACATGATGCAGGAATTGTCGAACCGTATGAGTTAGAAGGACTGGATGACAGAGAGCGTCAGCGGATTCAGAGTATTTCTGCAGAAGCAGAAAATACGTTGGAAGAATTTGCGTGGGCATTTGGTGATGACACGGTTAATCAGATTGAAAAGCAGGTGCACTATGTAATCAAACATATTCATGAGCTTCCTGAGTTAGAAGAGTTGGCAGAAGAAGGTCTGGAGCATTATCTTGCCACGTGGAAACACTTTGGTGCGATTGATGAGGATGAGTTTTTGCGTCGTATGGAACTGCACATGGATGAGCTTCCGGAGCAGTTGTCGAAGCAGCAGAATAAGGCAATCATATTAGAATTGTTAGAAAAGCGCAGACGCAAGATCAGAGAGCAGCTGCGTCATGATAATCCGGAAGTTTTAGAGAAGTTAGAAAAGTATCGCGTTAAGCTGGAGAAGCGTTTGGAAAAGCAAAATCCGGAGGCGTTGAAAAAACTGCATGAATGGGAGAGAAAGCTGCGTTAAGTGCTTTTTCTATTTAATAAAACAGGGGCAACGTAAATTGTTGTCCCTGTTTTATTAAATAGATATTTTTGTATCAGTATCAGCAAGTGTCTGATTGTTAATTACAGAGCATCTGCAATATCGTAGATCAGCTTTTCACTTTCAGCCCAGCCGAGACAAGGATCGGTGATAGACTTTCCATAAATATGGTCACTGATCTTCTGATTACCCGGTTCGATATAGCTTTCTACCATAACACCCTTTACCAGATTGCGGATGTCGTTAGAAACCTTACGGCTATGAAGTACCTCAGATACGATACGAGGCTGTTCATAGTAGCACTTGTTAGAGTTTGCATGGTTGGCATCAACGATACATGCAGGATTCTTCAGATCAAGGTTATTATACAGTTCTAAAAGAAGCTGTAAATCTTCATAGTGGTAGTTTGGAAGAGACTGGTCGTGCTTGTTGACAGCACCACGAAGAATGGTGTGTGTAAGTGGATTGCCGTCTGTGCGGACTTCCCAGCCACGGTACATAAATGTCTGACTTGCCTGTGCTGCGATGCAGGAGTTCAACATGATACTCAAAGTTCCGCTGGTTGGATTTTTCATACCACAAGGGATGTCGATACCGCTTATTGTCAAACGATGCTGCTGATCCTCTACAGAACGTGCACCAACGGCAACGTAAGAAAGGATATCGGCTACATAAGGCCAGTTTTCCGGATAAAGCATTTCATCGGCTGCAAAAAGGTGTGATTCTGAGATGGCACGAAGGTGCATCTTTCTCATGGCAATCAGACCTTCGAGAAGATCCGGAGCCTTCTCAGGGTCAGGCTGATGAACAATTCCTTTATATCCTTTTCCGGTTGTTCTAGGTTTATTTGTATAGATACGAGGAATGATAATGATCTTATCCTTTACTTTATCCTGAACTTTTACAAGGCGGCTGATATAGTCGCAGACAGAATCTTCATTGTCTGCAGAACAAGGACCAATAATAACTAAAAATTTATCGGATTCACCGGTAAAGACTTTGGCAATCTCCTGATCTCTTTGTGCTTTTAACTGTTTATGCGCTTCTGGTAATGCGTATTCACTCAGAAGCTCTTCCGGTGACATTACTTCTTTTACATAGGTTACGCCCATTTTTTCCTCCGTTCTGTCTAATTTTATCGCTATGTTCGTTCTTTTATCTTAAGAATGATAAGAATATGCGAGCCATTAGACAATTTTATTTTGTGCATATAATTACACAGTTTCCTATTGTAGGATAAAAATGATACTGCGTCAAGACTATTTGCCGTTTTTAAATGGATTTCTACCTATATAAATGGGAATACAAAGCAGAAAAAATAAAATTTCTATAATACATGGGCGCATCTATTTCTTTTTTGAAAATTCTGTGATACTATTTCCTCAGTAAAACATTAGCTGAGTCAAAAGAGAAAGGAGAATGCAGAATGAGTGTAACAATTTCAGATGCAGTAAAGTATATTGGTGTAGATGATACTACGATTGACTTATTTGAAAGTCAGTATGTGGTGCCGGAGGGAGTATCCTATAATTCCTATCTGATTTTAGATGAGAAGGTGGCACTGATGGACACCGTAGATAAGCGCGGTATGAAGCAGTGGGAAGAAAATCTGATGAAAGCATTGGATGGAAGAAAGGTGGATTATCTGGTTGTACAGCATCTTGAGCCGGATCATGCCGGAAGCATTGCAAGACTTGTAGAACTGTTCCCGGAGGTGACATTAGTAGGAAATGCAAAGACATTTGCCATGTTGCCACAATTTTTTGATTTCCCATTAGAGGGACGTACTCTGACCGTAAAAGAAGGCGACAGCTTATCGTTAGGAGAGCATGAGCTGACATTTGTGATGGCTCCGATGGTTCACTGGCCGGAAGTTATGGTAAGCTATGAAAGCAAGGAAAAGATTCTTTTCTCGGCAGATGGATTTGGAAAATTCGGTGCACTGTCAAAGACAGAGGGGGAAGACGACTGGGCATGCGAAGCACGCAGATATTATTTTAATATCGTTGGCAAATATGGCGCACCGGTACAGACTCTTCTGAAAAAGGCATCTGCTTTGGATATTCAGACAATCTGTCCTCTTCATGGACCGGTTTTAAAGGAGAATCTTGGATATTATCTGGGATTATATCAGACATGGAGCAGCTATCAGCCAGAGGATAAAGGAATTTTGATCGCCTATGCTTCCATTCATGGAAACACGGGACATGCTGCCGAAAAGCTGGCGCAGATATTAAGGGATAAGGGAGCAGAGAAGGTAGTTGTCAGTGATCTGGCAAGGGAAGATATGGCAGAAGTGATAGAAGATGCATTCCGCTATGACCGCATGATCCTTGCTGCTGCCAGCTATGATGCCGGTGTATTCCCATGCATGCAGGATTTCCTGCATCATTTGCAGAGCAAGGCATACCAAAAGCGTAAGGTGGGACTCGTAGAGAATGGTTCCTGGGCACCGACAGCAGCAAGAACGATGAAGGGAATCTTAGAAACGATGAAGGATATTACAATCGCAGAGCCTGTCGTTACGATTAAGTCTACTTTAAAGCAGTCTGACATTCCGGCACTGGAAGAACTTGCAGATGCAATGCTCTCTTAAAGGTCAGATCGCAATAGTTAAGAAGCATATTTGCAGAAACAGGGAAAGGAAAGACTTGGACTAAGAAAGCGTAGAGAATGGATTTTATCAATATTTTTTGTACTTTTTTTAGTTATAAAATTTTTATAAAAGGGTGGCAAAAGTCGACAAAAATCCATTCTCATTCCTTTACTTTTCTTCTCGTAAGTGATAAAATATTTTCAAGAATTCAAATTTAAGGAGGAATTTACAAAAATGGCTAGAGCTAAACAATCAATGGATGGTAATACCGCCGCAGCTCATGTTGCATATGCGTACACAGAAGTAGCAGGTATCTATCCTATCACACCTTCAAGCCCAATGGCTGACTCTGTAGATCAGTGGGCAGCAGCAGGACAGAAGAACATTTTTGGTAGCACAGTTAAGGTTGTAGAAATGGAGTCTGAGGCTGGTGCAGCCGGTACTGTTCATGGTTCCCTCGCAGCAGGTGCGATGACAACTACATTTACAGCATCTCAGGGACTTCTTCTTATGATTCCTAACATGTATAAGATCGCAGGTGAGCAGTTACCTTGTGTATTCGATGTATCTGCACGTACTGTATCTACACATGCATTAAATATCTTTGGTGATCATAGTGATGTTTATGCCTGTCGTCAGACTGGTTTCGCTATGTTAGCTGAAACAAATCCACAGGAAGTTATGGACTTAAGTCCGGTTGCTCATTTAGCAGCATTAGAAGGAAAAGTTCCATTCATCAACTTCTTTGATGGTTTCCGTACATCTCATGAGATTCAGAAGATTGAAAAGTGGGATTATGAAGATCTGAAAGAAATGTGCCCAATGGATGCAGTAGAAGAGTTCCGTAAGCATGCTTTGAATCCGGAACATCCGGCAGCTCGTGGTTCTCATGAGAACGGTGATGTATTCTTCCAGCATCGTGAGGCTTGTAACAAAGCATATGATGCACTTCCGGCAGTTGTTGAGAAGTACATGAAGAAAGTAAATGAGAAGTTAGGTACAAACTATGATCTGTTCAACTACTATGGTGCACCTGATGCAGACCGTGTTATCGTAGCAATGGGTTCATTCTGTGACGTTATTGAAGAGGTTATTGATTACCTTACAGCTAAGGGCGAGAAGGTTGGTCTTATCAAGGTTCGCTTATATCGTCCATGGTCTTCAGAAGCTATCTTAAAGGTTCTTCCTAAGACAGCAAAGAAGGTTGCAGTTCTTGACCGTACAAAAGAGCCTGGTTCATTAGGCGATCCTTTATACCTTGATGTTGCAGCTACACTTCGTGAAGCTGGATTAAATGACATCATTCTTACAGGTGGTCGTTATGGTCTTGGTTCTAAGGATACTCCTCCTTCATCAGCATTTGCTATCTACAAAGAATTAGAGAAGGATGCTCCAAAGGCACGCTTCACAGTAGGTATCGTTGATGATGTTACAAACTTGAGCTTACCAGAGGTTAAGCCGGCTCCTATCACATCTGCACCTGGTACAAAAGAGTGCAAGTTCTGGGGTCTTGGTGGTGATGGTACAGTAGGTGCTAACAAGAACTCTACAAAGATCATCGGTGACCATACAGATAAGTACATTCAGGCATACTTCCAGTATGATTCTAAGAAGACCGGTGGTGTTACTATTTCACATCTTCGTTTTGGTGACAACCCAATCAAGAGTCCATACTACATTAATCAGGCTGACTTCGTTGCATGTCATAACCCGGCATATGTAATCCAGGGCATGAAGATGGTTCAGGATGTAAAGCCAGGCGGAGTATTCATGATCAACTGCCAGTGGTCAGATGAAGAGTTAGACAAGCATCTGAACGCAGAAGCAAAGAAATATATCGCTGATAACAATATCCAGCTTTATACAATTAACGCTATTGATAAAGCAATCGAAATTGGTATGGGTAAGCGTACAAACACAATCCTTCAGTCAGCATTCTTCAAATTAGCAGACGTAATGCCTATCGATCAGGCTGTTGAGTACATGAAGCAGGCTGCTAAGAAGTCTTACTCTAAGAAGGGTGACGCTGTCGTAGAAATGAACTACAAGGCAATTGATGCCGGTGTAGATGCAGTACATAAAGTAGAAGTACCTGCATCATGGTCTAATCCGGAAGCAGACGCTCCTGCAAAAGAGATTCAGGGACGTCCTGAGGTTGTTAAGCTTGTAAAAGATCTTCTTGAGCCAATCTCTAAGATGGATGGTGACAGCCTTCCTGTATCTGCATTCGTTGAGAATCCGGATGGTCAGTTTGAAACTGGTGCATCTGCATACGAGAAGCGTGGTACAGCCGTAACAGTTCCAGTTTGGGATCCGGAAAGCTGTGTTCAGTGTAACAACTGTGCATTCGTATGTTCACATGCTACAATCCGTCCATTCTTACTGAGTGAGGATGAAGTTAAGGCAGCACCTTCTAACATTAAGTTAGCAGATACAAAGCCTAAGGCTGGCGAATATAAATTTACAATGAGTGTATCTCCTCTTGACTGTATGGGATGTGGTGAGTGTATCACAGTATGTCCTGCAGCTGAAAAGGGTGCAATCAAGATGGTTCCACAGGAATCACAGGCAGCAGAGCAGCCGGTATTCGATTACTTAGTTGCTAATGTTGGAAAGAAAGACAGCGGATTTGCTGATAACACTCCTAAGGGAAGCCAGTTCAATCAGCCACTTCTTGAGTTCTCAGGAAGCTGTGCAGGTTGTGCAGAAACATCTTATGCTCGTCTTGTAACTCAGTTGTTCGGTGAGCAGATGTACATTTCCAATGCAACAGGATGTTCTTCTATCTGGGGTAACCCGGCAGCAACATCTCCATACACAGTAAACAAGGATTCTAAGAAGGGACCAGCTTGGTCTAACTCCCTCTTCGAAGACAATGCTGAGCATGGTTTAGGTATGTATGTTGGTCAGAAGTACCTTCGTGATCAGGCAATCGAGTTAGTAAAAGAAATCGGTGCATCTGATAAGGCTTCAGCTGAATTAAAGGCTGCTATTGATAAATATTTAGAGACAAAGGACGATACAAAGGCAAACGCTCCTGCAACAGAAGCTCTTGTAGCTGAACTTGAGAAGTGCGGATGCGATAAGTCTAAGGAAGTTCTTGCTAAGAAAGATTACCTTTCTAAGAAGTCTGTATGGATCTTCGGTGGTGACGGTTGGGCATACGATATCGGTTTCGGTGGTCTTGACCATGTACTTGCTTCCGGCGAGAATGTAAATGTAATGGTATTCGATACAGAGATGTATTCTAATACAGGTGGACAGGCATCTAAGGCTTCTAACATCGGTGAAGTTTGTCAGTTCGCTGCAGCTGGTAAGGAAGTTGGCAAGAAGAGTCTTTCTGAAATCGCTATGAGCTATGGCTATGTATATGTAGCACAGATCGCTCTTGGTGCAAACCCTGCACAGGCTGTTAAGGCTATTGCAGAGGCAGAAGCATACAATGGTCCATCATTGATCATCGGTTATGCTCCATGTGAGCTTCACGGAATTGCTAAGGGTGGTATGAACCACTGCCAGGATGAGATGAAGAAGGCTGTTAAGGCTGGTTACTGGAACCTCTTCTCATTCAACCCAGAGCTTAAGGCAGAAGGAAAGAATCCATTTACATTTGCTTCCGAGAAGCAGACAGACTTTGATGGATATCAGGACTTCCTGAACAACGAAGCTCGTTATACACGTTTGATCAAGCCATTCCCAGAGCGTGCTGAGAAGCTGTTCAAGGAATCTGAGGAAGCTGCAAAGGCTCGTTTCGAGCACTTACAGAAGTTAGTTGAATTATATAAATAATTGAAATAACGGATTGATTAACAGAACAGGTGAAGTGATATAGCTGTAAGAAAGATTTTTCTTTGGTGATGTCACTTCTCTGTAAGAAAATAAAGACTCCCTTTTGAAGTATTTCGAAAGGGAGTCTTTGTCTGTATTGTGCTAATTTCTGTCGGGATCATTCTATCTGTGTGACAGATATTTTATTATAATAGTGATAATTATAATGAAAAATGATGCGATGAGGAGGATAATAGTTATGGCAAATCCATATTTACCATCCTGGGAATATATTCCGGATGGGGAGCCAAGAGTGTTTGGGGACAGAGTCTATGTGTATGGCTCACATGATCGTGTAGATTCAGATGAATTTTGTGATTATAGATTGAAGGTATGGTCAGCTTCTGTGGATGATCTGAATCATTGGGTATGCCACGGAGATATTTTTAGAACAAGAGCATATGGAGAGCATCCGTCAGATGTAGACTGGACACAGAGAGAACTGTATGCGCCGGATGTAGTAGAAAAGGATGGAAAATACTATCTGTATGCATATATCGTAGATGATATGGGCTGCGTAGCAGTTAGTGACCGACCGGAGGGGCCTTTTACTCTGTTATCCAAGTATGTTTATCAGATACCGGAGCATACAGATAAGGGAACATTTATTGATCCGGGGGTGCTTGTAGATGATGACGGAAGAGTATATTTGTATGGAGGGTTTAACAAGTCCTTTTTGATGGAACTGAATGCACAGAATATGTATGAGGTTATCGATGGAAGTTATCAGGAAAACTTTTTGCCGGCACAGGCAGAAGGTGAGAAAGGATTTTTTGAGGCTTGTTCGCCTAGAAAGATAGGAAATACATATTATATGATATATTCTCCTGCAATTGGCAGCAGGTTAGATTATGCAACCAGTGATTCGCCAACCGGGCCGTTTACCTACCGTGGAACGATCATTGACAATTCGATTGATTATCCCGGAGGAAACGATCACGGCTCTATTTGCTGTATCAAGGGACAGTGGTATATTTTCTATCATAGGATG
The DNA here is from genome assembly GCA_934317005.1 of uncultured Lachnospiraceae bacterium. GTDB lineage: Bacteria > Bacillota > Clostridia > Lachnospirales > Lachnospiraceae > Butyribacter. Next base: position 44,480 of record CAKREB010000015.1, on the reverse strand, counting down.
ACAAACGGAACCATCATGTCAAGGCAAGGCTGTGTTGAGAGGATTACCATATTGCCGGATGGGACAATTCCACAGGTAGAGATGACTTCTTTGGGATTTGAGGAAGCATTGAATCCATACCAGATTACCAGAGCAGACTCTGCCTGCGTGTTAAAGGGTGGATGCTTCCTAACGGAGATCAACTGCTTTGAACGGGTATTAATGCAGATTACAGATGGCTGTGTCATGGGATGGAAATATTTTGAGTTTGGCGAGGATAATGACAATACAGATCTGACGTTTACCGTGCAGCTTATTTCCCGTGGATGCAGTGGTACGATAGAAGTGTTTGCAGATGCCGTATCAGAAGAAAATAAGATTGGAGAAGTGACATTTTCCCATCAGGATCATATTGCATCCGGAAAGGTTGCTTCACTTAGCGGAAGACATGCTATCTTTTTGAGGGTGCCAAAGCGATATATGACTTGGGCACAGCGAAATTGGGATAACAGGCCTCTGGTGGATATTAAGGCATTTGTTTTTCAGAAGTAATGGTTCCTCTTATCTGTATTAACTGTCAAAGCAGATATAGTGTGTTATTTTGATACTTTAGTGTGGTTTGTGGGCATCCTGTACAATGGGATGGCAGTGATATTCCAAAGGACGATCACAATGGTGCTTTGCAATCTGTATCTGGCGGTATAGATCAGAAGCAAAAAGATCCTGCTTATACATTTTAACGGCATACTGGGAGAGAGCAGGATTGTCGTGATAAAAGGATTGAATCTGTGTCACGCCATCCGCAGGCTTGGTGATAATTGGAATACCGCTTTTTTGGCGCAACAGAGAGCTTTTTTCTTTGGAAAAGCCGAGCAGTCTGGCATATAAGGCAGATGGACGGTCTTTAGAGATGTCTGTCTGTTCCATATTTAGAAGACAATGAAGCAATACACGGCTGATACGGCTATATGTGTATTGCTTTGTTTTTATATGCAGGATGAAATCAGAAAAAGTGGTGTACTGTGTCAGTTGATTTTGGATACGGTTAAAAATCTCTTCGGTCATATCTGAGATGGCAAGATCTTTTTGTGATAACTGGCATAGGCGATAATAAAGGAGGGTAGAAAAATCATCCTCTGTTACCGGATAGCGGTCAGCGTTTTCAAGTAAAAGGTTGTGTACCGAAAATGGGACAGTGCCCTGAATGGCAGAAAGAAAATTCTGCGGCTTTACATGACATTCTTTCCGGATAGAGGAGGCAGAAGAATAAAAGCCTGTCAGCTTGTTTGCATGATAGCCGTTGTCATTTCGTCTGATGGCGATAGGAGTAAGTGGACTGTCAAGCAGAGTAAGTGCCTTTAAGTACTCGATGGCAAGGATATTGTTCGGAGAAGAAAGCAGTGTGTGATCTTTGTTGCATTCTTCAGGAAAAAAACTTTGCAAAGCCATCTGGCGGGCAGCCGGATAAGAATATCCCTGTGTAGTAAGTGATGCAATCTTTTGTTCAAAATCCTTTGGCGGCTTTGCAAGAAAAGAAGCTATTTTTTGTAACAGTGTGATGTCACCGGATTCACAGCCAAAGCAGATTCCATCGACAAATCCAAGTAAAGTCAGAATGGAAACTCCGGCCAGAGCAAAGTGTTCTGCGCTGGCGCAGGAAAAGCACACGGGAAGTTCAAAGATCATGTCGGCACCACAGGAAAGAGCCATCTGTGTGCGCAGATATTTATCGGTCCAGGCGGGAGTTCCACGCTGGACATAGTCCCCACTCATAACGATAACGATATTTTGTGCGCTAGTTTGCTTACGGATCTGTTCTATCTGATAACGATGTCCATTATGAAAAGGGTTATATTCTGCGATGATTCCAACAGTATGCATGGTAAAGGCTCCTCCTAAATTAGAATGTGTAAGATAAGTATAATACTTTTCACGTTTTCCTATTACATTCTACTAGACAAAAAAAATGGAATCAAGTATACTTTGAAATGTATGTGTTGATATGCCCTAATAACTTTTTGGAGTTATTTCGACAGAGATTACGATATGGATTAAATGCCCGATGGGCGGAAAGAGGTTGGATCATGAAAATATTAGTCGTTAACTGTGGCAGTTCATCATTAAAGTTTCAGCTGATCGATTCTCAGACAGAGGAAGTAAGTGCATCTGGTCTTTGTGAACGAATTGGTTTAGATGGAAGTGTTACCTATAAAGCACATGGTGAAAAGTATCAGGAAGAGATTGCACTTCCCGATCATGAAATTGCCATTAAAAAAGTATTAGATCTTTTATTAGATGCGAAGATTGGTGTGTTAAAATCATTGCAGGAGATTAATGCAGTAGGTCATCGTCTGGTGCATGGCGGTGAGAAGTTCTCCTCTTCTGTAGTGATCACAGAGGATGTGATCAAAGAGATTGAAACATGTAATGATCTTGCACCATTACATAATCCGGCAAATCTGTTAGGTGTACGTGCCTGTCAGGAAGTTATGCCGAACGTTCCAAATGTAGCTGTATTTGATACCGCTTTTCATCAGACTATGCCAAAGAAAGCATATTTATATGGTCTTCCAAAGGAATATTATGAAAAGTACGGTGTGCGTCGTTATGGATTTCACGGAACAAGCCACAGCTTTGTATCAAAGCGTCTTGCCGAGTTAGCAGGTCTTGATATTAACAATTCCAAGATGATCGTATGCCATATCGGCAGCGGTGCAAGTATTTCTGCAATTAAAAATGGTAAGAGTATTGATACCAGCATGGGAATGACACCGTTAGAGGGACTCGTTATGGGAACACGTTCCGGTGACATTGATCCGGCAATCATCGAATATATTTGTGCAAAAGAAAATCTTACAGTTAGTGAGGTTACTACTATTTTAAATAAAAAGTCCGGTGCACTCGGTTTATCCGGAATTTCCAATGATTACCGCGACTTAGTTGATGCCATGAACAATGGCAATGAAGATGCTAAAAATACATTGGATGTTGTTATCTACCGCGTCTTAAAGTACATTGGTGCTTATTATGTTGCTTTGGGCGGTGCAGATGCGATTGCTTTGACAGCAGGTGCCGGAGAGAACAATCTGGAAATGAGAGAAGCAATCTTAAAGGGATTGGAAGCAATCGGTGTTGTACCTGACCTTGAAGCAAACAAGGAACGTGGTGTGGAGGCACTTCTTACAAAGCCGGAGAGCAAGGTTCCGGTCTGGGTTGTTCCAACCAATGAAGAGCTTGCCATTGCACGTGAAACAGCACGTTTGGTTTAATTTTTAAGCAATAGAAAGTTTCTGTACAGCATTGGATGCAGGAACGATAACAAAGGCTGTATGTCATAGGAATAAATTGGCTTCCGGACATACAGCTTTTTACTTTAGTGTAATTTTTTGCAGAATAGAAATGGAGAATAAAATGATTAGAAAAAGGATTACATTTTATGGGAGAGTACAGGGAGTGGGTTTTCGGTATCGTGCCCGCCATGCAGCGGAGGCATTGCATCTGACAGGCTGGGTGCGTAATGAGTACGATGGGACAGTTCTGATGGAGATACAAGGTTCAGAAGGACTGATCGATCGTATGCTTCAGAGCTTAGCAAGGGATTCTTATATTGAAATCACGGATATGGATCAAAAAAATCTTCCAGTGGAGGAAGATGAAAGAAGTTTTCACATTGCATACTGATTACGAAGATTCTGTTCCAATATGGTGTTGCCTGAATGCATAGAGAGTGGTAAGATTATTCTTATTGAGAAAAAGTATCAATAAGGAAAGCGGCTATGCAGGAGGAAGAAATGACATTAAAGGAACTGGAAGTTGGAAAAAGTGCAGTGATAAAAGCGGTAGGTGGTGATGGAGCACTCAGACAGCATTTTTTGGATATGGGTGTGATTCCAAAGGCAGAGGTAACATTGATCAAGTTTGCGCCGATGGGAGATCCGATGGAGATTCAGATTCACGGATATGAGCTGACACTGCGACTGGAAGATGCGGCGCAGATTGAGATTGAGCAGATTAATTCCAGAACCCGTGCCCATGAGGGAACTGAAAATATCAATCAGTCAGTCCATCCGGGGTTAGGAGAAGAGGGAAAATATCATGTAAAAGGTGAAGGAAATCCTCTTCCGGAAAAGGAAACTCTTACATTTGCACTGGTTGGAAATCAAAATTGCGGAAAGACGACCTTATTTAATCAGCTGACTGGTTCTAATCAGCATATTGGTAATTTTCCGGGAGTTACGGTAGACAGAAAGGATGGCCCGATCAAAGGCTTTCCCAATACGGTTGTGACGGATCTGCCGGGAATCTATTCGATGTCACCATATACCAGTGAGGAAATCGTATCCAGAAACTTTGTCTTAGATGAGAGTCCAAAGGCAATCATTAATATTGTGGACGCAACGAATATGGAGAGAAATCTTTATCTGACAATGCAGCTTTTGGAGATGAATATTCCGATGGTGATCGCACTTAATATGATGGACGAGATGACAGGAAATTCCGGTTCAATCGATGTCAATGGTGTGGAAGCAATGCTTGGAGTACCGGTAGTGCCAATCTCTGCGGCAAAGAACGAAGGTGTGGATGAATTGATCCGTCATGCCGTACATATTGCAAAATATCAGGAAAAGCCGGGCAGACAGGATTTTTGTGGGGAGAATGATTATGGTGGTGCCGTGCATCGCTGTATCCATGCGATTGCCCATCTGATAGAGGATCATGCTTTGCAGGCGGGGATTCCGATTCGCTTTGCGGCTTCAAAATTAATTGAAGGAGATCATATTATCTTACAGAAGCTTGCACTGGATCAAAATGAAAAGGAAACGATAGAGCATTTGATCTTACAGATGGAAAAAGAGCGTGGACTTGACCGGAATGCGGCGATTGCGGATATGCGTTTTGATTTTATTGAAAAGGTCTGTGAAAAGAATGTAGTAAAACCAAAAGAGAGCAAAGAACAGGTTCGCAGCCAGAAGCTTGATCAGATCTTAACAGGAAAATATACGGCGATTCCATGCTTTGTTGGAATTATGGTAGCGGTGTTTTATCTGACCTTTAATGTGATAGGAGCATGGCTTCAGACACTTTTTGAATGGGGGATACAGGAGGCAACGGATGCAGTGGATGCGTTGCTTCGTTCCCTGCATGTCAACACGGTACTGCATGGGCTGATCATAGATGGTATTTTTGCAGGCGTGGGAAGTGTTTTAAGCTTTTTGCCTATTATCGTAACGTTGTTTTTCTTTTTATCTTTGATGGAAGACAGTGGTTATATTGCGAGAGTTGCCTTCTTTATGGATAAACTGTTGCGAAAGATCGGACTTTCCGGGCGAAGTATTGTTCCGATGCTGATCGGCTTTGGGTGTACTGTGCCAGCAGTGATGTCAACACGTACGCTTCCGAGTGAACGTGACCGTAAGATGACGATTCTTCTGACACCGTTTATGAGCTGTTCGGCAAAGCTGCCAATCTATGCCTTTTTTGTGAGTGCCTTTTTCCCGAAACAGGGAGGTCTTGTAATGGCAGCACTTTATTTCTTAGGAATCATAGTGGGAATTACGGTAGCAATCATTTATCGGAAAACTTTGTTTCAGGGAGAGGCTGTTCCATTTGTAATGGAACTTCCAAACTATCGTCTGCCAAAGGCAAAAAATGTAGTACAGCTGTTGTGGGAAAAGGCAAAGGATTTTTTACAGAAAGCATTTACCGTTATCTTTCTGGCCACTATCTGTATCTGGATACTGCAAAGCTTTGATATTCATTTTAATCTGGTAAAGGATTCGCAGGATAGTATGCTTGCCGGAATAGCCGGACTTTTGGTCCCTTTGTTTGCTCCTTTGGGATTAGGAGATTGGCGTATCTGTACTTCACTGATCAGTGGAGTGATGGCAAAGGAGAGCGTAATCTCTACGTTAGAGGTGTTGTTTCATCGTTCCTTACAGGAGCTTTTGTCACCGGTGGCGGCAGCTTCCCTGCTGGTGTTTAGTCTGTTATATACGCCATGTATCGCAGCTATTGCAGCAATCAACCGGGAGCTTGGCAAAAAGTGGGCAGCGGGAATTGTTGTATGGCAGTGTGTGATCGCATGGATTGCAGCGTTTATAACACATCTGATCGGTGGGATTTTCTAAGAATGACAGCTATTTTTTGAGTAATGATTGCATTAGAATCAGAACTTTGTTATAATAATAGTGAATTTTTACGTTTGGAGGGTGAAAAAAATGTTTTGTAGAAATTGTGGAAATGAAATTGCAGACAATGCTGCAATTTGTGTAAAGTGTGGTGTATCAGCAGGTACAGGAACAAGCTATTGCCCAAATTGTGGTCAGCCAACGATGCCGGGTGCATCTGCCTGTACAAATTGTGGTGTCTTTTTGGCACAGCCTGTATCACCGGCAAATCAGAAGTCAAAGATGGCCGCAGGTCTGCTTGGAATCTTTTTAGGAGGTCTTGGTATTCATAACTTCTATCTTGGCAAGACAAATCGTGCTTTAGTACAGTTGTTAGTTTCTCTGATCGGAGGAATCTTAACTTGTGGTATTGCATCGATTGCTATGGAGATCTGGGGGCTCGTAGAGGGTATCATGATCCTTGCAGGAAATATTACCGAGGATGGAAATGGAATTCCTTTAAAGGATTGATCTTAGCAGTAATTAAGCTATATACAGGCAGTTTTGCTTTGGCGGCTGCGTGTGAAATGAGAAAAAATGTTGAATAAATGAAATGAGAAAAAATGTCGTATTATTTGACGCTTTTTCCAACTTTTGTCTATTGACTTTAGACAACTTTATTAGTATTATCAGAATTGTTATATGACTGACGGAAAGTGGAGCATACCACATGAAGTATAACAAAAAAGATGCCGACCGTCTGGGCGATTTTATGTCCGGACAGTTGGCATTTTTTCTGAAAGTCCGGTCATAAAAACAATGGAACCGATAACAGCAAAGAAAGGTGCGTGTCAGATGAAAGAATGGAGAAACTTTAACGGTGGAGCATGGGAAACAGAGGTTAATGTCAGAGACTTTATTCAGAGAAACTATCAGCCATATGATGGAGATGGAAGCTTCTTGGAGGGACCGACGCAGGATACAACAGATCTGTGGCAGGAAGTGTTAAAGCTTTCGAAGGAAGAAAGAGAAGCAGGCGGTGTTCTGGATATGGACACAAAGGTAATCTCAACAATTACTTCGCATGGTCCGGCATATCTCGAGAAAGACAAAGAAAAAATTGTTGGTTTTCAGACAGATAAACCGTTTAAGCGTTCCTTACAGCCATACGGTGGTATCCGCATGGCAATCAAAGCTTGTGAGGACAATGGATATCATGTAGATCCGGAAGTTGTAGAATACTTTACAACACACAGAAAAACACATAATGCAGGTGTGTTTGATGCATATACTCCGGAAATGCGTGCTTGCCGCAGTGCACATATCATCACAGGTCTTCCGGATGCGTATGGACGTGGAAGAATTATTGGTGATTACCGCAGACCGGCGCTTTATGGTGTAGACCGCCTGATCGAAGATAAAAAAGAGCAGTTAAACACAACAAGAACAATCATGTATTCGGATGTTATCAGAGAGAGAGAGGAACTTTCTGAGCAGATCCGTGCATTGAGTATGTTAAAGGAACTGGCAAAAATCTACGGCTGTGATATTTCAAAGCCTGCAAATAATGTATTAGAGGCAACACAGGCTGTATATTTTGCATATCTTGCAGCAGTTAAGGAACAGAATGGTGCGGCAATGAGTCTTGGAAGAACATCAACATTCCTTGATATTTATGCACAGAGAGATTTAGAGGAAGGCACATTTACAGAGAAGGAGATTCAGGAGATCATCGATCAGTTTATTATGAAGCTGCGTATGGTGAAGTTTGCAAGAACACCGGAATATAACTCTATCTTTGCAGGTGATCCTACATGGGTAACAGAATCTATCGCAGGTGTTGGTGTAGATGGAAGACATATGGTTACGAAGATGTCTTATCGTTACCTGAACACATTGAACAATATCGGTGCAGCTCCGGAACCAAACCTCACGGTACTTTGGTCAGAGAAGCTTCCGGAAAACTTTAAGAAGTTCTGTGCAAAGATTTCCATTGATCATTCAGCAATCCAGTATGAAAATGATGATCTGATGCGTGTACTTCACGGAGATGATTACGGTATTGCATGCTGTGTTTCTTCTATGAGAATTGGTAAGGAGATGCAGTTCTTTGGCGCAAGAGCAAACCTTGCAAAATGCCTGCTGTATGCGATCAACGGCGGTGTCGATGAAATTTCAGGTAAGCAGGTTGGACCAAAATATCGTCCGATCACTTCTGAATATCTTGATTATGATGAAGTTTGGGATAAATATAAGGATATGATGAAGTGGCTTGCAGGTGTGTATGTGAATGCTTTAAATATTATTCACTATATGCATGATAAATATAGTTATGAAAGACTTCAGATGTCACTTCATGATAAGCATGTAAAACGCTGGTTTGCAACAGGTATTGCCGGTATGTCCGTTGTGGCAGATTCCCTTTCTGCAATTAAATATGCAAAGGTAAAACCGATCCGCAACGAAGAAGGTGTCGTTGTAGACTATGAGGTAGAGGGTGATTTCCCTAAATATGGTAACGATGATGACCGTGTAGATTCCATTGCACAGGAGGTACTTCATACATTTATCCAGTATGTGCGTGGAAATCACACATATCGCGGTGGTATTCAGACAACTTCTATCTTAACAATTACTTCAAACGTTTCTTATGGTAAGAATACCGGTGCTACACCGGATGGAAGAAAAGCAGGTCAGGCATTTGCACCGGGTGCAAATCCAATGCATGGTCGTGATACACATGGTGCTGTCGCATCTTTGGCATCTGTTGCAAAGCTTCCTTTCATGGATTCACAGGATGGTATTTCCAACACATTCTCCATCGTGCCTGATGCACTGGGCAAGGATGAGGAAAGTGCAGAGGCAAATCTGGTAGCTATGTTAGACGGATATGTACAAAAAGGTGGACACCATCTGAATGTAAATGTATTAAACAGGGAAACCTTATTAGATGCGCAGAAGCATCCGGAGCAGTATCCACAGCTTACAATCCGTGTATCCGGTTATGCAGTAAACTTTATCAAGCTGACAAAAGAGCAGCAGGATGAAGTTATTGCACGTACATTCCACGAAAGAATGTAGGATCTGAACGCAGGAGCGAAGTTTACAGTCTGCGAAAAAAGATAGGATTTGGATAGTATCCGGTTGCAGCCGGCAGCAGATCTTATAGGTTTTGATAAGGGATGTCAGAGGTGTATGTTGCCTCTGGCATCTTTTAAAATAAGAAGGTATTGTCGTAGGAAAGCAAAGTGGATCTGTGAGCGATTTGAAACGCTTATCGGATATAAGAGAAACAGGAAGGGAAAGTTATGGAAGGATATATTCATTCACTGGAAACCTTTGGAACCGTAGATGGTCCCGGAGTGCGTTTTGTCGTTTTTTTTCAAGGATGTCCCATGAGATGCCGCTACTGTCATAACCCGGATACCTGGAAGCAGGAAGAAGGAACGAAGATGTCGGTAGAAGAAATTATTGACAGACTGGAGCGGAACAGAAGTTTTTATAAGACCGGAGGGATTACAGCGACCGGTGGTGAGCCGATGCAGCAGATTGATTTTCTGACAGAGCTGTTTGAAGCAGCACATCAGAAGAAAATTCATACCTGTCTGGATACATCGGGTGTGTTTTTTCCTACCGGAGAACCGGGGAAAAAGGAAGTTTCTAAGGAAAAGCTCGATCGTCTTTTAGCTGTGACAGATCTTGTTATGCTGGATATTAAGCATATTGATGCAAAAGAGCATCAGAAATTAACCGGATTTTCCAATCAGGCAAGTCTTGGCATGGCGAAATATCTTGATCAGATGCACAAGCCGATGTGGATACGGCATGTTGTCGTGCCGGGAATCACATATGATAAAGAGGAGCTGACAAAGCTTGGAAAGTTCTTAGGGACACTTTCCAATGTAGAAAAGATAGAAGCTTTGCCATATCACGCAATGGGAAAGGTAAAGTATGAGGCACTGGGTCTGAACTATTCGTTGGAGGATGTCAGACAGTTGACAAAAAAGGAGGCAGAAGAGGCTTATCAGCTCATACTGTCCGGAAAAAACAGCACAAATTGAAAAAGAAAATGCATCGGACTTTCTTGACCTAAAGAATCTTTTTCTTTATACTAAGTTTGATTGCATGTTTTTTGCCTTTTTGCAGAGAACAGGTACAGGAACAAAGAGGAGGAGCGGGTACTGATGATAAAGGTTGCAATATGTGAAGATAGCAAGATGGATCGGGAGGTTTTACAAAGAATTGTAGAATACCTGATGCAGGAACGAGGTTTGGGGTTTCAGATTGAGATTTATGAGGATGGAGAAAGCTTATTGGAAGGATATAGTAATCATCCGGTAGATCTGATCTTTTTAGATGTTATGATGAAAGAGTTAGACGGAATCGAGGTAGGACGCAAGATCCGCGAAGTCGATCAGGCAGTGGAGATTGTATATTGTACCTCAAGCAAGGATTTTGCTATTGTGGCATATGAGATTCATGCACTGGGGTATCTTTTGAAACCATATGAGCCGGGACGCATCGGAGCGGTGCTCGATTACTATGTACAAAAGCATCCGCAGAAGAATCAGAAGTTTATAGAAGTAAAGTCACATCGTAAGTCGGTAATCATTCCATTTAAGGATATTCTTTTTATGGAATCAGACAATAAGGTGGTTTATATTCATACAACAACGCAGGGGGATATCAAGGTATACAGTCGACTGGATGTGTTAGAGGCTGATATTAAGGACGAACGTTTTTTGCGGTGTCATCAGAGTTATCTAGTCAATCTGCAATATGTTGCAGGATTGGTGGATTCTGATTTCATTATGATAGATGACAGCATGATACCGATCCGTAAGAGTGGAAGAAAGCTTATTGTAAAAAAATACGAAGAGTTTCTGAAAGAAACATTGCAAAAGGAAGAATAAGTCTATAGATTTCACGCATGGAAAGATAGCGCATATTCAAGATTCATCACTTTTGTGTGATGGAAGTGTAATTATTTCAAAAAAAGTATTAAAAATATGTGAAATGGATTGCAAATGTAATTTTGTTTTGTTATGATGACTTTATGTTAATCAGCAAAGTATAACGATGAAGTATGGAATACATGTAAATATATGAATGGAGGCTAATTATCATGGAAATAAGGTCATTAACAGAGAGTGAAAAGATTACAATGAAATGTGTATGGGATTTAGGAGATGGCACACGTTTGGCACATATTCTTGCCAGAGCAAATGAAAAGTACGGAAAGGAATGGAAGTCACAGACAGTATCTACTTTCCTTGGTAAGCTGGTGTTAAAGGGATATTTGGATCAGTACAGAGATGGAAGATATTTCTGTTACCGTATTTTGATCAGTAAGAGAGATTATCGTTGCCATGAACTTGCACGTGAGATGCACTTCTGGGATGATGGTGATGTAAAGCTTTTTGCAGAAGAGCTTTTAGATGAAAAGACATTTACAGCAGAAGAGAGAAAAGCATTGCAGGCAGCGATGAAATAAGAAGTATAAGTAAGCAATAAAAATAAAGAATAAGGGGGCAACGTGCTGACGTTGCCCTTTTTAACGGAACAGAAAAGTGCGAGTACAGTAGTGGTGTACCAACAAGAATTGCAATAGCAATTCTTGCAGGGGCAACGTGCTGACGTTGCCCTTTTTAACGGAACAGAAAAGTGCGAGTACAGTAGTGGTGTGCATTTTTTGGTGGAATAGGAGAAACTGATAATGATGAGAAAGAACTTGCTAAAGGGAGGAGCACTGTTAGCGATGGTGGTGCTTCTGTTTACAGGATGTGGAGAAGCAAAGAAAGCGTATGAACAGGGAATGGAATTTGCAAATGAGGGAAAATACGAGAAGTCTTTGCCTTATTTTGAAGAGGCGATCAAGCAGGATGCAGATCAGGCAGAATATTACATTGGCTATGGCATGGCGTTAAACCGGCTGAATCGTTATACAGAGGCAGAAAACACTCTGAAAAAGGTGGCGCAGCATGCAGACAAAAACAACTCAAAGGAAGATAACAAGCAGATTTATTATGGGATGGCGATTGCCGAATATGGTTTAGGTGAATATGACAGTACGATAAAGTATTGCGATAAGGCAGCAAAGATTGAATACTTTGATGATATGAACTGCGATATCTGGTATACGAAGCTTTCTGCATACTGGCAGCAGGGAAAGTGGGAAGAGGCGAAAAAGACAGGAGAGAAGATTATTAAAGAGAATGAACGTTATATGGAAGCATATATGGCGTTAGCAGAAGTGGAAAATAATCTTGGCAATACCGAAGATGCTGCGAAGGTGTATGAAAAAGCAATAGAAGTCAATAAGAAGTATTATGATGCCTATTTTAAGCTGTATGATCAATATTTAAGCATTGGTCAGGAAAGTGATGCAGAAAAGGTGTTGGATCCGTTACTCGTATTGAAGCCGAGCAGCGCAGAAAATATGCTGGTGATCGGCCGGGCATACCTTTGTAAGCAGGAGTATGATCAGGCAAAAAAGTTTTTGCAGATGGCATATGATGGAAACAGTAAGGAAAGCCTATATTATTTAGGAAAGGCTGCCGTTGCGGAAAATGCGTATGATGATGCCATAGAATCTTTCCAGAAATATATTAAGGAAAATAAGAACAGCCTAAATGTTGATGTGTATTATCAGCTGGCATTGGTTTATATGAAACAGGACAAATACGAGGATGCACAGAGCATGCTGACAAAAGGGATTTCATATGGAAGCACTAATTCAGCACAGGCGTTGAAAAAAACACAGGTGATTTTATTGGAAAAGCAAAATCACTACAAGGAAGCAAAGAAACTGGCAAAGGAATATATCACATGTTATCCATCGGATACAGGGATGGAAAAGGAGCTTGCGTTTATTCAGACAAGGATAAAATAGAAAGTGCTTCAAAGGCTGGATAGCAATCTGATAAGAAAAGATGTTTGAAATGCAATCGATCAAAGGGCGTGATTAAAACTGTGTGTGGATTGGAGGGAATGATTTGAGCGAAGAATTACATGATACAGCACTGCAGGAGGAGCGGATTATTCTAGTGGGCGTTGCCACATCAGATACGGATGATACCTGGCAGTCATTAGACGAGTTAGAAGAGTTAGGGCAGACCGCAGGTGCAAAAACAGTCGCAAAGGTTGTTCAAAACAGAGAGCGGGTACATGCCGGTACTTATATTGGAAAAGGAAAGATTCAGGAAATTAAGGAATTAGTAGCAAAGCACCATGCGGATTGTGTGGTATGTGACGATGAACTGACACCGGCGCAGTATAATAATCTGCAGGATGTTTTAGAGGTAAAGGTGATTGACCGGACGGTAATGATATTGGATATTTTTGCTAAGAGAGCATCTACCAGTGAGGGTAAGCTTCAGGTAGAACTGGCACAGCTTCGTTACCGTGCATCTCATCTGGTCGGTGGACGTTCTGAACTGTCACGTCTGGGAGGCGGTATCGGTACGAGAGGACCGGGTGAACAAAAACTTGAGATGGACAGACGTCTGATCAAGGAGCGTATCACCCTTGTGCGAAGAGAGTTGGAAAAAGTACAGAGGACGCGTGAGCTGACGCGTAAAAAGCGTCAGGAAAATCCTGTTCCGGTAGTAGCGATCGTTGGATATACCAATGCAGGAAAATCAACGCTTTTAAATCATCTGACAGGAGCAAACGTTCTGTCAGAGGACAAGCTGTTTGCAACCTTAGATCCGACAACGCGCAAGCTGGAATTGGAAACGGGAGAAGAACTTTTGTTTACGGATACGGTTGGGTTTATCCGAAAGCTTCCACATCATCTGATACAGGCGTTTCGCAGCACTCTCGAAGAAGCTAAATATGCAGATGCAATCCTGCATGTGGTAGATTGCTCCAATCCTGATATGGATGTGCAGATGCAGACGGTGTATGACACACTGCAAAAGCTTGAGGTAGGAGATAAACCGATCGTAACTGCTTTTAATAAGATTGACCGCATTTCACAGGAGATAACCTTAAAGGACATGCGTGCAGATAAGACGGTGCGTATCTCGGCAAAAACCGGTGAGGGCATGGAACAGATGCTATCTGTACTAAGTGATGTCTTAAAGGAAAATAAGGTGATTTTAGAAAAGGTATTTCCATACGACGAGGGAGCAAAGTTAAATCTGTTGCGCAAGTATGGACAGGTCATGGAAGAAGAATATCAAAATGACGGAATCTTTGTGAAGGCATGTTTAGACAGAGAATATCTGTATCTTTTTGAAAAACAGGAAAAGCAGAAGGAAGAGTGGGAGTAGCAACGCCAGATCTGAATGACATAGTAGTGGCAGTTAGTTTACAATTAGTGATTTACTGTATCAGTATCAGGGTGGTTTTATAGAGAAAGGATGAAGAAAGCATGAATCTTATTGTATGTGTAGATTCCAGATGGGGAATAGGCAGGAATGGAGATCTCTTAGTCAGTATTCCGGCAGATAAGAGAATGTTTAAAGAACAGACAACAGGAAAAGTAGTGTTAGGTGGAAGAAAGACGATGGAGGGACTGCCGGGAGGCACCACATTAAAAGGAAGAACCAATATTGTGCTGACATCAAAGGAAAACTATCAGTTTGGTGATGCTATCATTGTGCATAGTCTGGATGAGGCACTAGATGAATTAAAAAAGTATCCGGATGATCATATTTATATTGTAGGCGGTGGAAAAGTATATGAGCAGTTTTTGCCATATTGTAACAGGGTATATGTGACAAAGGTAGATTACAGATATGATGCAGATACTTTTTTCCCGAATCTTGATGCAGATGAAGAGTGGATAATGACACATGATTCTGAGGAACAGACTTATTATGATCTGGAATATTATTTTACGATTTATCAGCGGGTTAGTGGTGGCAAGAAGCTGGTGTAAGTATGTTTTCGACTAATATGAGATAATTAAAGAAATTATAAATTGATATGGATGCTCTTTGATGTATCAGTAAATTTGCCGATATAGTTATCAGAAGGTCAGCCTGCTGTGAAAGCAGAGATGATCTTTTATGAAACTTTTGGTTAGAAAATTTATAGATATCAGCTGATAAAAAGAGAGGAATCAGAGAGCAATGGTATTTGAGGTAAATAATAGTCAGGAGCAGAGTGGCAGGGCACAGGAAAAGCGTAGTAAAGCATCCATCTGGAAGGATGCGATTGAGCAGTTAGTTGATCCAACCTATGGAATGAGTGAGGAAGAGCAGTCGAATTATGAGAAAAAGATCATGCAGAAGTTAAAGTCAGGAAAACCGCTTACTTCTGAAGAGTTAGAGTATCTGCGCCTGCATAATCCGGATCTGTATCGTAGCGCGATACGTGTGGAAACAGAGCGAAAAGCACTTCAGTCACGGTTAAAAAGTTGCAAGTCAAAGGAAGAGGTTCGTCAGGTAATCTCTGGCCAGATGGAAGTTTTAAAGGCGATGGAAGGAGATCCAGATCAGGGCTATATGGCAGCGATGGCAGATCATGAAATCGACAAGTTCCGAAAGAGCGCGGCATACGCAAGACTTCCTGAGCGAAGAGAGGATGGAAAGAAGAAAACGGCAGAAAACGGATACCCGACAGAAAAAGAAGATGAAATGGATTCTTTGCAGGATTCCAGTGTGGGAAAGAAAGTCTATACACAGACGCAGCTGCAATGTGAGCAGATTTCTCAGATTGCGCAGGGAATTTTATAATTATATTTAAAAAGGGGAGAATGTCAAAATCGACATTCTCCCTTTGGTTATCTATCAATATATATCGAAAGAAGATTAACCCATAACAACAGTTACGTTGTACTCTGTCTTGCCTTTTTCGTAAGGAACAACCGTTGTGCCGGTTAATTCTTTACCATCGACAACAAGCTTTGCAACACCCTTTTCTATCTTGTTAGGATTCTCTACGGTAATGTTGTAGACACCTTCACGATATTTACGGGTCATAGTAAATCCTGTACCCATTTCAGCGGGGATACAAGGATCGATGCTCAGACCGTTTAAGGTAGGAACCACACCGAGGATGTACTGTGATACATTGACAAATGTCCATGCAGCAGTACCGGTCAGCCAGCTGTTCTTAGCCTGTCCGAAGAAATGAGCATCCTTTCCGGCAATCATCTGAGAGTATACATAAGGCTCTGTGCAGTGGATTTCACTGATGTCCTCAATGTATGCAGGGCATGTCTTTTTGTAAATTTCAAATGCACGATTACCACGTCCGATAACAGTTTCTGCACAAGAGATCCAAGGATTGTTGTGGCAGAAGATACCGGCATTCTCTTTATATCCAGGTGGATAAGAAGAAATCTCACCAAGCTCGACATGATATCTTGTATATGGTGGCTGCAACAGAACGATACCATATTTTGTATCGAGTTTTTCTTTTACGGAATCTAATGCTTCCTTTGCTTCACCGCTTTCTACACCGATGCCGGCAAGAACGCAGAAACCCTGTGGTTCAATATAGATCTGACCTTCTTCGCATTCCTTTGATCCGATCTTCTGGCTCTGTGCATCGTATGCACGAAGGAACCATTTGCCATCCCAGCCATCCTTTAAAACGGCATCATTCATGGCAGCAACTTCTTTTAAGGCACGGTCTGCTTCTGTCTGATCTCCGGTAAAGGCACAAAGATCAGCATATTCCTTACCATATTTGACAAACATACCTGCAATAAATACAGACTCTGCAACAGGGCCTTCGCTTGGACCGAATGTCTGGAAGGATTCACCAGGCTGCTCAGAGAAGCAGTTTAAGTTCAGGCAGTCATTCCAGTCTGCACGACCGATCAAAGGAAGGTTATGAGGTCCTTTGTGGTTAACGATGTAATCAAAAGAACGCTTCAAGTGTTCCATCAAAGTAACTGCCTTTGACTCATCGTTATCAAATGGAACCATCTCTTCCAAAATAGAAGTATCGCCTGTTTCACGGATATAAGCAGAAGTGCCGGCAATCAACCAGAGTGGATCATCGTTAAAGCCGGAACCGATATCGGCATTTCCTTTTTTCGTCAAAGGCTGATACTGATGGTAAGCGCTTCCGTCCTCAAACTGTGTAGAAGCGATATCGATGATTCTTTCTCTTGCACGTTCCGGAATCAGATGCACAAATCCGAGAAGATCCTGGCAGGAATCACGGAATCCCATACCACGACCGATACCTGATTCATAATAAGAAGCAGAACGCGACATGTTGAATGTAACCATACACTGATACTGGTTCCAGATATTTACCATACGGTCAAGCTTTTCTTCGTCAGAAGAAACGGTGAACTTAGAAAGAAGGTGTTCCCAGTTCTCCTTTAACTCAGCAAGAGCTTTTTCAACCTGCTCATCTGTCTGGAACTTTGCAAGAAGCTCATCGGCAGGCTTTTTGTTGATCACGTTTGGTGCAACGAACTTTTCGTCAACAGGGTTCTCACAGTAGCCGAGTACAAAGATGAAGCTCTTTGATTCACCCGGAGCGAGTGTAACATTGATCTGCTGGGAAGCAATCGGTGACCAGCCGCTTGCAACAGAGTTATGTGATTTACCTTCTTCTACAACCTGTGGGTTAGCTACGCCACGGTAAGCACCTAAGAATTCATCACGGCTTGTGTCATAACCGTCAATCTTGCTGTTAACAGAAAATACAGCAAAATGATTACGGCGTTCGCGGTATTCTGTCTTGTGGTAGATTGTAGAATCAACAATCTCTACTTCACCGATATTTAAGTTACGCTGGAAGTTTGTCATATCATCCATGGCATTCCATAAGCAGAACTCAATATAAGAGAAGAGTGTGAATGTCTTTTCTGTATTGGATTTGTTTGTAAATGTCAACTGATTTACTTCACAGTTTTCGTTAAGAGGAACAAAAGCGAGCAAAGAAGCCTCTAAGTTGTTCTTGCTTGATGTATAACGGCTGTATCCCATACCGTGACGGCATTCATAAGAGTCAAGCTCTGTCTTTACAGGCTGCCAGCCGGGATTCCATACAGTGTTTCCCTCTTTTATATAATAGTAACGTCCACCCTCATCTGTTGGAACATTGTTGTAACGATAGCGGGTTAAGCGAAGCAATTTCGCATCCTTGTAAAAGCTATATCCACCACATGTGTTAGAAATCAGAGAAAAGAAATTACTGCTTCCTAAGTAGTTGATCCACGGAAGTGGTGTTTTAGGAGTTGTGATCACGTACTCCTTATTAGGGTCATCGAAATAACCGAATTTCATATATGTCCTCCATTCCGCCGTTAGGCATGTTATAAAAATATGAATAAAGTATATCGTACTTTTATAGGAAAAGCAAGAGAAATACACTATTTACTTAAAGATTTTCGTTCCGACAGATTCATGCTTTCAAAGAAACGGTCATATTACGCAGATAAAGGATTGAGTATGTTGCGAAAATGATGCATAAAAAGTGAAAAAAGACATAAAGACAGAGAAAGTGTCATAAATATTATCGTGCTGCGGATAGCGGATGAAGATTGTGGTATGGGATAGGAGAGTGACAACGGTTGCAAAAAAATGAAGACAGAATCAGAAAATGGGACAGGATAAAAGCTGAATGGATATGTACAGTGTGTCTGGCATTGTGTTTTCTTGCGATTCTTTTTGCGCAGGGAACAGTACGTCAGGTGACGGTAGCAGATGAAAAGGAGACTAAGGAGCAACAGAAGACAGAAACGAAAAAAAAGATTGCTTATCTGACATTTGATGATGGACCCAGTGGATTGACAGAGGAATATTTAAAAATATTAGAGGAAGAAAAAGTACCGGCTACCTTTTTCCTGATCGGACAGCAGGTGGAAGGGGATATGTTGGAAATTGCGAAAAAAGAGGTGGCACAGGGACATGAGATAGGTATTCATACCTACAGCCATGAGGCAGAAAAAATCTATCAGTCGAAAGAATGTTATTGTAAGGATCTGCAAAAGACAAAGCTGTGCATAGAAGAGAAGCTAAAGGTGACGCCGCAGCTGTTTCGCTTTCCTTGGGGAAGTGCGAATGCAAATATCAGAAGCTATAAGAGTGATGTCATTGATCAGATGGCATGTGAGGGAATGGATTATGCTGATTGGAATGTTAGCGGGGAGGATAGTGTCGGCTGCCCTTCCGTGGATTCTATCGTGGCAAATGTAAGAAAGGACTATCAGAAATATTATGATCCGGTAATCCTTTTGCATGACTCAGCTTCCTGCAAGGCAACTTTGCAGGCACTCCGTCCGATCATAAAGGAACTGAAGGAAAACGGGTATTCGTTTCAGACACTTTCCAAGCGAAAACGACCGTGTCATTTTGGAGAATATTGACGAAAACAGTCGAAAGAATCCATAAGACTATTTTTTAGACTGCTCTGCGTGCTCCTGCATTTCTGACATGTCGCGGATAACTTTAAGAATATGTTGGTAACAGCTTTCTGAAAGACCGGATGCTAATTCTAAGATTTCAAAGCGCTCATGGAAAGTGGCAGATTCATCAGCATATAGCAGATGGGTAGGAGGAATGTTTAAATAATTACAGATGTCAAAGTAATTGTTCATGCTGGGATAATTCCGTCCTGTTTCAATAGAATTAATGTAATTTTTATTCTGACCGATATCAAGGCTCATCTGTCTGGCACTGATGCCACGGGTTTCGCGTGCCTTGGCAAGGCGAAGACCAAATTCTTTTTTTGTGATGGTATAATTTTCCATGCAATACTCCTTTTAGAAATGATGATTTTCCTACTTCTAAAAGCAGTGTAACAATTTTTATATGGTGATGCGCCACTGTGAAAGAGTTGATTAGCGAAAGATGCCATAATAAAAGTGGCGTTAAAGATAGAGGAAATACGAAAGGGACTTGCAAAAGCAGGTATTCGCTCATTGATTTCATAGAATGGTTATGCTAAAATATATTGGCTGTTACAAAAATAGAGAAAAAGATAAGAAAACAACAGTCTGTCTGAGAGATTGTTGTTGATCATTTTATTGATAGAACAAAGGGGGACAAATTAATGAAATATTTTGGTACGGACGGATTCCGCGGAGAGGCAAATGTCGATCTGAATGTTGTACATGCATATAAAGTAGGACGATTCTTAGGCTGGTATTATGGACAGGACCATAAGGCAAAGATTATTATAGGAAAGGATACCAGACGTTCCAGCTATATGTTTGAGGATGCTCTGGCATCCGGACTGACGGCGAGCGGTGCTGATGTATATCTGCTTCATGTAACACCAACGCCGAGTGTGTCCTATGTTGTCCGCACGGAACAGTTTGATTGCGGTATCATGATCTCAGCAAGCCACAACCCATATTATGACAACGGTTTGAAGGTGATCAATGGAAATGGTCATAAGCTAGAGGCTGAGATTGAAGAAAAGATTGAAGAATATATTGACAGTCCGACAGATACCATTCCACTTGCAACAAGGGAAAATATCGGCTGTACAGTGGATTATGCGATTGGTCGCCATCGTTATATCGGTTATCTGATGTCGCTTGCAACACGTTCCTTTAAAAATGTACGTGTCGGTCTTGATTGTGCCAATGGTTCTTCATATTCCGTAGCGAAAGGAGTGTTTGACGCACTGGGAGCAAAAACATATGCGATTGGCATGAATCCGGATGGTACGAACATCAATGACAGATGCGGTTCTACGCATATTGAAAACCTGCAGGCATTTGTAAAGGAAAATAATCTGGATATCGGATTTGCTTATGATGGAGATGCAGACCGTTGTCTGGCAGTTGATGATCAGGGTGAAGTGATCGATGGAGATGCTATCTTATATCTGTGCGGCTGCTATTTAAAGGAAAAGGGAGAGTTAAGCGGCAATACGGTTGTCACAACAGTTATGTCAAACCTCGGACTTTATAAAGCATTTGATAAGAAAGGAATTTCTTATGAAAAGACAGCAGTAGGTGATAAGTATGTCAATGCCAATATGACAGAAAACGGCTATTCTTTAGGTGGCGAGCAGTCCGGACATATTATTTTCAGCAAATATGCCGTGACAGGTGATGGTGTGCTGACATCACTTATGTTAATGGAAGTGATGTTAGAAAAGAAACAGAAGCTTTCCGAACTTCGAAAAGAGTTAAAAATCTATCCACAGCTTTTGAAAAATGTCCGTGTAGCAGATAAACCGGCAGCAAGACAGGATGCAGATGTAGCAGACGCTGTCAAAAAGGTTGAAGAAGCACTGGGGGACAACGGAAGAATCTTACTGCGTGAAAGTGGAACAGAGCCGGTAATCCGTGTCATGGTAGAAGCAGACACAAAGGAATTGTGTGAGAAATATGTGGATGAAGTAGTAGACGTTTTATATAAAAAGGGACATGTTGTGGAATAATGACGAAGTTTTTTCAATAAATGTCTTGCTTTTGACGTATATATCATGCTATAGTATATAAATGCGGACTTGCGGGGACACCCGCGTGATATTAAGGAGGAAATATTAGAATGAGTGTACAGGTAGAAAAGTTAGAAAAGAGTATGGCAAAGCTTACGATCGAAGTTGCTGCTGAAGAGTTTGATGCTGCAATCAACAAGGCTTATCAGAAAAGCAAGGGTAAGATTTCTATGCCGGGCTTCCGTAAGGGAAAAGCTCCTCGTGCAATGATTGAGAAAATGTATGGTACAGGTATTTTCTTTGAGGATGCCGCTAACATGTTGATTCCGGATGCTTATGAAAGTGCTGCAAAGGAAAGTGAATTAGAGATTGTGGCACAGCCGGAGATTGATGTTGTACAGATTGAAAAGGGTAAGCCTTTCATCTTTACGGCAACTGTTGCTGTAAAGCCTGAGGTTACTCTTGGTGAATACAAGGGAATCGAAGTAGAGAAAAAGACTGTAGAAGTAACAGATGAAGAGTTACAGGCGGAACTTGATCGTGTAAGAGAATCAAATTCCCGTATGATCACAGTAGATGACAGAGCTACAGAAGATGGCGATACAGTTGTGATCGACTTTGACGGTTATGTAGACGGTGAGCAGTTTGAGGGCGGAAAAGCAGATGACTATACATTAGTATTAGGTTCTCATTCTTTCATTGATACATTTGAAGACCAGTTAGTTGGTAAGAACATTGGTGAAGATGTAGAAGTAAATGTTACATTCCCAGAACAGTATCAGGCAGAAGAGCTTCAGGGCAAGCCGGCTGTATTCAAGGTAAAGATCAAAGAGATCAAGAAGAAAGAGCTTCCTGAGCTTGATGATGACTTTGCACAGGATGTATCTGACTGCGATACATTAGACCAGTATAAGGATGAAACAAAGAAGAAGCTGTTAGAGTCAAAGGAAGCAGCAGCTAAGAGAGAAAAGGAAGAAGATGTTGTAAACAAGATTATTGAGAATGCAACAATGGAAATTCCTGCTCCTATGGTTGATGCACAGACACGTCAGATGGTACAGGAATTTGCGCAGCGTCTTCAGTCACAGGGCTTATCTGTAGAGCAGTATATGCAGTTTACAGGTCTGACACAGCAGAAGATGTTAGAAGAGTTAGAGCCACAGGCTTTGAAGCGTATCCAGAGCCGTCTGGTATTAGAGGCAGTTGTTGCTGCTGAGAATATCGAAGCAACAGAAGAAGATATCAATAAAGAGGTTGAGAACATGGCATCTATGTATCAGATGGAAGTAGATAAGTTAAAAGAACTGATTGGTGAGGAAGAGAAGAAGCAGATTGGTTTGGACATGGCTGTACAGAAGGCAGTTGAGTTTGTTGTAGATGCAGCAGTAGAAAAATAATAAATGATCGCGCCAGTCATAAATACAGTAGGATACTGCGTTATGATTGGCGTTTTCATTATCTGAAATGAAAGGGGAGTTTTTATGGGCTATAGTATTCCTTATGTTATTGAAAAGACAAGTGGTGGAGAACGTTCGTATGATATTTATTCCAGATTATTACAGGACAGAATTGTTATGTTGTCTGGAGAGGTGAATGATGATATTGCAAGCTTGATCGTATCACAGTTATTATTTTTGGAATCACAGGATCCTGCAAAGGATATTCATTTATATATCAACAGTCCGGGTGGTGTGGTAAGTGCCGGACTTGCTATTTATGACACTATGAACTATGTAAAGTGTGACGTGTCAACAATCTGCATGGGTATGGCTGCAAGTATGGGAGCCTTTCTTCTTGCGGGTGGTGCGAAAGGAAAGCGCTTTGCATTGCCAAATGCTGAGATTATGATTCATCAGCCTTCCGGTGGTGCAAAAGGTCAGGAAACAGAAATCCGTATTGTAGCAGAACAGATTTTAAAGACAAGAGAGCGGTTAAACCGCATCCTTTCTGAAAACACAGGAAAGCCTTTAGATGTGGTTTCTGCTGATACAGAGCGCGATAATTATATGACAGCGCAGGAAGCAAAAGAGTATGGCTTGATCGATGAGATCATTACAAACCGTAAGTAGCAATATATTGCATTTGAACAGATACGGATGGTGATCGGTATCTGGTAAAGAATGTGCTTGTGCACGTGTTTTGAAAAGATTAGCACAGGGTTTTGTGCAAGAATGGAGATTAGAATGGCAGGTAAAAAAGAAGAAACAAAATTAAAGTGTTCTTTTTGCGGGAAAACACAAAATCAGGTACACAAGCTGATTGCGGGACCTGGTGTTTATATTTGTGACCAGTGTATAGAGTTATGTTCTGAAATCATAGAAGAAGAGCTTGGTGACAACGAAAGCAGATATGAAAGTGACATGGAGATCAATCTGTTAAAGCCTAAAGAGATCAAAGAATTTCTGGATGAATATGTCATTGGTCAGGAAGAAGCAAAAAAAGTATTATCGGTAGCAGTATATAATCACTATAAACGTGTTCTTTCTGAAAAGAGCATGGATGTTGAATTACAAAAGAGTAATATTTTGATGTTAGGCCCTACCGGTTCCGGAAAAACTTTTTTGGCGCAGACATTGGCAAAGATCTTAAATGTACCATTTGCGATTGCAGATGCTACAGCATTGACAGAAGCGGGTTATGTCGGCGAGGATGTAGAAAATATTCTGCTTAAGATTATTCAGGCTGCGGATTATGATATGGAGCGCGCAGAGCACGGCATTATTTATATTGATGAGATTGACAAGATTACGAGAAAAGGTGAAAATGTTTCGATTACCCGTGATGTTTCCGGTGAGGGAGTGCAGCAGGCACTCTTAAAGATTTTGGAGGGAACAGTGGCAAGTGTTCCGCCACAGGGTGGAAGAAAGCATCCGCATCAGGAGTTTTTCCAGCTTGATACGACAAATATTTTGTTTATCTGTGGAGGCGCTTTCGACGGATTAGACAGTATCATCGGTTCGCGTATTGGCAAAAAGGCGATTGGTTTTAATACAGATATTGGCAAGAATGTAGATGAAAATGTTGGTGAGCTGTTTAAGCAGGTTTTACCGGAGGATTTGGTAAAGTTTGGCCTGATTCCGGAGTTGATCGGTCGTGTTCCGGTAACAGTTTCTTTAGATCTGCTTGACGAGGAGGCTTTACGCAAGATTTTAGTAGAGCCGAAAAATGCAATCACAAAGCAGTATGAAAGACTGTTTGAACTTGATAATGTTAAGCTGACCTTTGACGAGGAAGCAATTAAGGCAGTGGCAAAGCGTTCCTTTGAGAGAAAGACAGGTGCAAGAGGATTGCGTGCTATCATGGAAGCTGTTATGATGGATGCGATGTTTGAAGTTCCTTCTGATGATGACATCAAAGAATGTGTTATTACAAAGGAAGCTGTACTTGGCAAGGAGCAGCCAAAGCTGATCCTTCAGAATGATGAAGTCAGACTTTTGCCACAGAAGAAAAAAGAGTTAAATCAGACAGAAGGAGAGATTGCTTAGGTTACTTTTGAAAGGAAACTTAGTATCACCTGACAAAGAGATCATTTCAGAGGGATTGTTGTAAGCAGCAATCCCTCTTTTTGCAAAGTAAAGCAATGCCTGCTGTGTGGTGGAGTGTTCATAAGCATTGTCCTAGTAACTCTTATTGACACTAGTGCAGGCGGTACCTTTTTGGTGAGAAAGGAAAAAGATGAAGATTAGAAGTGTAAATTTGGAAACAGTTTGTGGAATTACCAGTACGCTGCCGGATAATCAACTAGTAGAAATTGCGTTTGCCGGACGTTCTAATGTAGGAAAATCATCACTGATCAACACATTGATCAATCGAAAAGCATATGCGCGTACTTCGCAGCAGCCGGGAAAGACACAGACAATTAATTTTTATAATATTAATGAAGCATTGTATTTTGTGGATCTGCCTGGATATGGTTATGCAAAGGTGTCGCAGGACACATTGCAGAAGTGGGGCAAGATGATTGATAACTATTTGGAAACATCAAAGGTTTTACGTCTGGTGTTTTTGCTGGTAGATATCCGTCATAAGCCAAACCAGAATGACAAGCAGATGTATGATTGGTGCGTAAACTATGGATTTAATCCAATTATCATAGCAACGAAAGAAGATAAGATCAAGCGTTCCCAGAAACAAAAGCAGGTTAAGCAGATTAAAGAAGCACTTGGTGTAGTGGAAGGAACACCGGTGATTCCTTTTTCTTCTTTGACAAGAAATGGCAGAGATGAAATCTGGGAATATATTCAGATGATGACAGAAGCGTTTGAGGCAGAACGGAAAGGAGAGTAGGATACATTGAAAAAGGGTACAAAAAGAAGAATTGGTATGCTCGTGGTTTTGGTTGCACTGGCATTGACTTTTCAGTATACAGCGAAGGCAGATTCCTATCTTTTGGAGAACATGGGTGGCAGCCTGTTTGTGGGAGATGAACTTTTGCTGTCGGATTATTTTGATGAGGATGCACTGGAAAATGTGGAGAGTACAAGTATACAATATGCGGTTTCCACGGAAAGTGGAAGTAAAGACTGCATACAGCTGTCACAGGATGGAACCGTAAAGGCTGTTAAGGAAGGCACGGCAGTGATAGAAGTATCTTATCTGTTAAAAAATGATACAACCGTTCACAGAGAAGCGTTTCAGGTGTCGGTATTACTGCCGGAAGAAGTAACAGCAGATTATGGAACGACAGTATGGCTTACGGCATTTAATATGTATTATCCGTGGGAACCTTCCGATGATGAACAGAGTAGATACCGCTATGTCTTTTCGAATAATAGTGCAGCCTTTAATGAAGATGGCGAGCTTTTGATACAGGGTTTCCAAAGTTTTCAGGTATATTTGGAAAAAAAGAATTTAAAAATACTGGTTGCTAATGTTACGGTTGCAAAGCCGAAGTTTGAAAAGACACAGATGGCAAAAGCGAAGGGGACAGATGCATTTTATCCGACGATTGAGCATTATGCGTTGTTTGAAGTGTTGACAATGCAAAATCCAACGGAAGTGCAGAAAAAAGCAGTGAATATTGAATGGAGCAGCAGTGATACCAAGGTGGCATCTGTTTCGGATAAGGGAATTTTGCCACTGGAGACAGGAGATACCACAATACAGGCCAAAATCACGGCTATGAATGGAGAGAGCTGTACTATAAAAGCAAAGTTAACTGTTACGGATCCGAAAGTGACAAAAGAGCCCTTTATAATAGGTGTTGATGTGAAAAAAAAGTTGCCTCTGAGTGGTGTGTGCAGTGTGAGTACCTATGATTATCCTGAGGGGAAGGATGGATATACATACAGTACGTTAAGCTCAGATGGAAAGCTGTACGCTTTTCAGGTCGGTGAAGAAACGATAGAGGTTGTCGTTGATGGAAGAACTTTGTCGATACAGGTAGTTATCACTGAACCAAGCTGCAAGGAGTCTTCTATTTCCATGTATAAGGGAATCAGCCGAAAGATTACGTTACAGGGAATTGATGCAAAGTATAGCACGGTGACATACCGCATCGGAAATAAGGCAATTGCAGCAGTATCGAAAAAGGGAAGTGTACGCGCAAAGAAGGTTGGAACTACGAAAGTGGTCGTGACAGCCGATGGGAAAAAGATGACAGTGTGGATTGCTGTTTCTACTAAAAAAGCATATCAGGCGGCGAAGAAAGAAATTGCAATCTCTAAGACAAAGACACACTATAGCCAGGCAAAGAGAATGAGTAAAGGATACTATGACTGCAGCTCTTTGGTGTCCAGAGTATACCGCCAGTATGGTGTATATTTTGGGAGTAAATCAGGATGGTCACCAACGGCAGCAGGCATAGGACAGTGGTGCAGCACACATGGAAAGGTGATTGCCCGAAAAGGAATTTCTTATACAAAGCTTGTACCGGGAGATCTGATCTTTTACTCTTATACAAAAAATGGGCGTTATCGGAATATTTCGCATATTGAGATGTATGTGGGTGATGGCATGGATGTGTCAGCCAGCCAGAGTAATAACAAGGTGATTCATTATGGATATAATCAATATGATGTGGTTTTGATAGCACGACCTACTTCATAAAATAATATGATGCAATGGAGCAATTCGTGGCATCAGTTGGGGACAAAATACCTTTTGATTTCAACATCATAATATGATAAACCGTATGAATAGGGTTCGACTTCAGGTTGACAAAATGAAACGCTATGATAAGATAAAGAACAGTATCATAAGGAAACAGAAAATGCTATTGTGCGACAACTGTTTCTGAATCTGGAATCTGTGACAGCGCATAGGGAGCATAGATTCCGTTAGCTATAAAATCGTGCGCAGAAATGAGGATGGAAATGAACATTGTAGTATTAGCTGGGGGAATTAGTACAGAACGTGATGTGTCGCTGACATCAGGAAATGGTGTTTGTAAAGCATTACAGGAAAGAGGGCATCATGCCGTATTGTTAGATGTTTTCTTGGGCTATGAAGGAACGGAAGATATCGCAGAGATTTTTGCACAGAATAAATCGTTAATTCAGAGTGATCTTGGAATCGGGGATTCAGATCCGGATCTGGAACAGGTAAAAGAGCTTCGAAAGGATGACGCATCCTGCTTTTTCGGTCCAAGAGTCATTGAAATATGTAAGGCAGCAGATATTGTATATATGGGATTGCACGGAGCAGATGGAGAAAATGGTAAAATCCAGGCAGCGTTTGATGTCTTAGGAGTACGCTATACCGGTTCCGGCTATCTGGGAAGTGCGCTTGCGATGGATAAGGGAATGGCAAAGAAGATATTTGTAACAGCGGGAATACCGGCACCAAAAGGATTTAGCGTGACAAAGGAAATGGTGGAAGAGACTTTGATGGATGTGCCATATCCTTGTGTCGTAAAACCTTGCTGTGGCGGTTCCAGCGTTGGTGTCAGTATGGCATCTAATGAAGAGGAATACCGCAAGGCTCTGGAAGTGGGATTTCGTTTTGAGGAAGAACTTTTAGTAGAGGAATGCATCAAAGGAAGGGAATTTTCTGCAGGTGTGATTGATGGAAAGGCACTTCCAATCATTGAGATCATTCCGAAGGAAGGCTTCTATGACTACAAGACAAAATATCAGTCCGGCATGGCTACGGATGTCTGCCCGGCAGAGCTTTCAGAGGAACTGACCAAGCAGATGCAGGAATATGCCGTTAAGGTATATGAGGAATTAAAGCTTGGCACTTATGCAAGAATTGACTTTCTGTTAGATGCGAATGATCAGATGTACTGTCTGGAGGCAAATACTTTGCCGGGGATGACACCGACCAGTCTTTTACCGCAGGAAGCAAAGGTGCTTGGTATCGAATATGGAGAACTTTGCGAACAGATTATCGGTCTTTCGATGGAACGATATGAGGGTAAAAAAAAACGAAATAAATCAGTAAAAGCATTATATTCTGCCGGAGATATGCGTCTGGTATTTACTTCCCCGATGCAGGGGATGACTATCGAAAAGCTGGTAACGGCATGTGACGGTGTTTATTATGGACCGGCAGATGCTTGCAAAAAAGAAATTTCTATGATTACAACAGACAGCAGGCAGGTGACAACGGATAGTCTTTTTGTTGCAATCAAGGGAGAACGTGTGGATGGCAACCGCTTTGTACCACAGGCATACAAAGACGGTGCGTTGTGCTGCGTTTCAGAGGAAAAGCCACAGGATGAACGGTATCCGTATATCGTGGTAAAATCCTGCTATCAAGCATTGAAGGATATGGCAAAGCTGTATCGCAGTCAGATTGACATTCCGGTGATCGGTATTACGGGAAGCGTGGGAAAGACATCAACAAAAGAAATGATCGCTTCTGTTTTATCGGAACGTTTTCATACATTGAAAACAAATGGAAACTTTAATAATGAGGTTGGTGTACCTTTGACATTGTTTCGTCTGCGAAAGGAACATGAAGTTGCTGTTGTAGAGATGGGTATCAGTGATTTTGGTGAGATGACAAGATTAAGTGATATTGTCAGACCGGACTGTGCCGTGATTACAAATATTGGTCAGTGCCATTTGGAAAATCTTCATGACAGAGATGGCGTACTAAAGGCAAAGACAGAAATCTTTTCTTCGATGAATCCACAGGGAAGGATTTATCTGAATGGGGATGATGATAAGCTTGTAACGGTTACAAACAGTGGGGACAGAAAGCTTGTCTTTTTTGGAATCGACAATACAAGCGGCATCTATGCAAAGGACATTGTCAATCTGGGCTTAAAGGGAACCAAAGCAGTTTTTGTAACACCATCCGGTGAGTTTGAAGTACAGATTCCGGTACCGGGTAAGCATATGGTATACAACGCATTGGCAGCAACAGCAGTAGCATTGGATCTTGGTATGTCTATCGATCAGATTCAGGCGGGGATTGCTAAGTTTAAGCCAATTGGTGGTCACAGCAGTATGATCGAAACAAAGCGGTATACAATATTAAATGATTGCTACAATGCAAATCCGGTGTCGATGAAGGCAGGAATTGATGTGCTTTCTGATGCTCTCGGCAGAAAAGCAGCAATCATTGGAGATATGTTTGAGCTTGGAAAAGACGAAAAAGAGCTGCATTATGAAGTTGGCACCTATGCAGTGCAGAAGGGAATAGACGTTTTAATCTGCATCGGCAGCACATTGGCAAAGAAATATTATGAAGGAGCATCTAAGCAGAAAAAGGATCAGGTATATTACTTTGCCACAGTAGAAGAGGCTGTGTCTGCATTGCCAAAGTTATTGTGTGATGGTGATACGATTCTTGTAAAAGCATCTCATGGAATGCATCTGGAAAAGGTTGTTGCAGTTTTAGAAAAAATGTGATAAGATAGATTGCGTTAAAAAGACAAAGGCGATGAGCATGTATAGTAAGCGCGTCTGAATCCGGCTAGAGAGAGAATGTCCCCGGCTGAAAGCATTCTTACGTTCCCAGACAAGCTGAAGTTCCCATGTGAGCTGCACTTTTGAAGGGTCTCAATAAGAAGAAATCATATTCTTTAGTTGTAAGGCTTGTGTAGAGAGTGACGCGACCGGGCGTTATCGGAATGAAGTGTTTATGATGATTCGTAGATTCACATAAGAAGCAGGGTGGTACCGCGGTGATATCCGTCCCTGACATGTTGCATGTCAGGAGCCTTGTATAGTAGATAATAGTAAGACTTTCTGTCGTGTGGCAGAGAGTCTTTTTTGCTTTAGGGGAAACCTTTCGTTTCCTGTTATGAGGTGAAAAATGCTCTGTAAGGATGTAGTCACTGCACAGAGAAGGTTTGCGCAGTGATGCTCTGGAAAGTAATGTAGAAAGGAATAGGAAAATGAAAGAAAAATTGGAAAAAATCATGGAAGAAGCCATGACACAGATTGAAGAGTCAGGTCAGCTTGACAAACTGAATGATATCCGGGTAGCATTTCTCGGGAAAAAAGGTGAGCTTACCTCTGTTTTAAAATCAATGAAGGATGTTGCACCGGAGGACAGACCAAAGGTAGGTCAGATGGTCAATGAAGCCAGAAGTAAGATTGAAGGAAAGTTAGAAGAAAAGAAGGCTTCCTTTGAAAAGAAGCTGTTAGAAGAAAAAATTAAAAGTGAAACGATCGATGTAACACTGCCCGGTAAGAAACTTGCAGCAGGACATCGTCATCCAAATACGATCACACTCGAAGAAGTAGAAAATATTTTCGTCGGTATGGGTTATCAGGTAGTAGAAGGTCCGGAAGTAGAATATGATTATTATAACTTTGAGGCACTCAACATTCCGGCAAATCATCCGGCAAAGGATGAGCAGGATACCTTTTATATTACAAAGGATATCTTACTTCGTTCGCAGACATCCTCTGTACAGGTACATGAGATGGAGAAAGGAAAGCTTCCAATCCGCATGATCGCTCCGGGAAGAGTATTCCGTTCCGATGAGGTGGATGCAACACATTCTCCTACTTTCCATCAGATTGAAGGTCTTGTCATTGATAAAAATATTACTTTTGCAGATTTAAAGGGAACTTTGCAGGAGTTTGCAATCCGTTTGTTTGGTGAAGGAACCAAAGTAAAATTCCGTCCTCATCATTTCCAGTTTACAGAGCCAAGTGCAGAGATGGATGTATCCTGCTTTAAATGTGGCGGAAAAGGCTGTCGTTTCTGTAAGGGTTCCGGCTGGGTAGAAATCTTAGGCTGTGGTATGGTACATCCTCATGTTTTGGAAATGAGCGGTATTGATCCGGAAGAGTATACTGGTTTTGCGTTTGGTGTAGGTCTGGAGCGTATTGCATTGTTTAAATATGAGATCGATGACATGAGATTATTGTATGAGAACGACACCCGTTTCTTAAAGCAGTTTTAATCAGAGGATATAGGAGGATATAAAATAATGGATACATCATTATCATGGATAAAAGCATATGTGCCGGATCTGGACTGTACAGCGCAGGAATATACAGACGCCATGACACTTTCCGGTACAAAGGTAGAAGGTTTTAAAGAGTTTGACAAAAATCTTGATAAAATTGTAGTTGGTAAGATCAATAAGATTGAAAAGCATCCTGATGCGGATAAATTAGTAATCTGTCAGGTACAGATCAGTGAAGATGGAAAAGAGGTACAGATCGTAACCGGAGCTTCTAATGTAAAAGAGGGAGATAAAGTACCGGTTGTTTTAGATGGTGGTCATGTAGCAAGCTCTCACAAAGATGGAGAAAGTGAGAATGGTTTTAAGATTAAAAAGGGTAAGCTTCGTGGAGTAGAATCCTTCGGTATGATGTGTTCGATCGAAGAGCTTGGTTCTACAACAGACATGTATCCGGATGCAGCAAAGGACGGTATTTATATCTTAAGTGATAATGCAGAATATAAGGATGCACCGATTGGTTCTGATGCAGTAGAGCTGTTAGGATTGCATGATGTAACATTTGAATATGAAATTACATCAAACCGTGTGGACTGCTTTGGCGTGATCGGTATTGCAAGAGAAGTAGCAGCAACCTTTGGAAAGAAATTTGTTCCTCCGGTTGTAACAAAGACCGGAAACAGCGAAGATGTCAATGATTATGTTTCGGTTGAAGTACAGGATAAAGAGCTTTGCAGCCGCTACACAGCACGCGTGGTAAAGAATATCAAGCTTGCACCTTCACCGGAATGGATGCAGAGAAGACTGGCATCTGTTGGCATCCGTCCGATCAATAACATTGTTGATATTACAAACTATGTTATGGAAGAATATTCTCAGCCGATGCATGCTTATGATCTTGACCGCATCGAAGACAGGAAGATTATTGTGCGCAGAGCGTCTAACGGTGAAAAGTTTACGACATTAGACGGTCAGGAGCGTGAGCTTGATGATACCATGCTTATGATCTGTGATGGCGAGAAGCCTGTCGGTATTGCCGGTATCATGGGTGGCGAAAATTCTATGATCACAGATGATGTAAAGACGATGCTTTTTGAAGCAGCTACATTTGATGGAACAAACATCCGTCTGTCCGGTAAAAAACTTGGTATGCGTACGGATGCACAGGCAAAATTTGAAAAGGGACTTGATCCGAATACAGCGATGGAAGCAATGGATCGTGCGTGCCAGTTGATCGAAGAACTGGGTGCAGGAGAAGTAGTCGGTGGTGCGATTGATTATTATCCGGTTAAGAAAGAACCGATTGATATTGCATACGATCCGGATAAGATCAATGCGTTGCTTGGAACAGATATTTCAGAAGATGATATGGTCAGATATTTTGAAACAATCGACCTTTGCGTTGACCGTGAAAAGAAGGTAGTGCATGTACCTACCTGGCGTCAGGATCTGGAACGTCTTGCTGATCTTGCCGAGGAGGTAGCACGTTTCTATGGATATGACAAGATTCCGATGACGCTGCCGGAAAGCTCTGCAACAATGGGAGGTTTATCTGAAAAGTTAGTTTTAGAAAATCAGGTTCGCAATGTTGTAGAAGCGTATGGCTTCTGTGAAGGTATGACATATTCTTTTGAAAGCCCGAAGGTATATGATAAGCTTGCCTTAGAAGAGGATGATGTGCTCCGTAAGAGTATCGTAATCTCTAATCCGTTAGGTGAGGATTATAGTGTAATGCGTACTTCTGCACTCGGTGGCATGCTGACATCACTTTCTACAAACTACAACAGAAGAAACAAAGATGTGCGCCTTTATGAACTTGCCAATGTATATCTGCCAAAGCAGCTTCCTCTTACAGAACTTCCGGATGAAAGAGTCCAGCTGACACTTGGTATGTATGGAGCAGGTGATTTCTATGACATGAAGGGTGTAGTAGAAGAAGTGCTGTCTCGTTTGTGCCTGACCGGTTCTGTCACATACGATCCGGCAGCAGGAAAGAGCTTCTTACATCCGGGCAGACAGGCAAATGTAATTTATGAGGGCAAGGTAGTTGCTTATCTTGGTGAAGTTCACCCACAGGTATTAAAGAACTTTAATATCGGTGAAAGAGCATATGTTGCAGTCGTAGATCTTGCAGAGCTGATCGCTATGCCAAAACTGGATGTGAAATACGAAGGTATTCCAAAGTTCCCTGCAATGGTACGTGATATCAGTCTGACGATGAAAAAAGAACTGCTTGCAGGACAGGTTGAAGACGTGATCCGCAAAAAGGGCGGTGCACTCGTAGAGAATTATGAGCTTTTCGATGTCTATGAAGGAGCACAGATCATGGAAGGTCATAAGTCTTTGGCTTATAAGATCACTTTTAGAGCGAAAGACCGTACATTGACGGATGAAGAAGTAAGCAACGCAATGGATAAGATCATAAAGACCTTAGAAGAAATGGGTGCAACACTTCGTAAATAAAAAGCAGGAACACCTGAGCATTCTCGCTGGCATACCGTTATATTACAGCAGTTTGCTAAAAGAAATAAAGAACTTTACGTGATAGAAAAAATCGTATATAATATAATACAAAAGAGATGGGCAGTGTTAACAGGATGTTGGCACTGTCTTTCCGTTTGTGAAATAAAATGAAATGATGGATAAGATGGGGAAAGAAGATGAAGAAGAAAAAACGAAGAAAGCTTCATATCATTGCATGGATTGCATTTTTTATATATTTAGTCATGATGGTTTATTTTCTGTTCTTTTGTGAGCAGTTAGGAAGAGTGCCAAGTGACACGTATCATTACAATCTTAAGCCATTTACAGAGATTAAGCGCTACGTCAATCATGTGGCAGAGATTGGCTGGTTTGGTGTGTCATTAAACTTATTTGGCAATGTGATCTGTTTTATGCCTTTAGGATTTGTACTTCCAATCCTATCGCATCGAAAGTGGGGGATGATACGGATTACGTTTGTCAGTTTTTTTGCATCTCTGGCGATCGAGCTGACACAGTTAGTGACAAAGTTAGGTTCCTGCGATGTAGATGATATTATTATGAATACTTTGGGCGGATTATTAGGGTATATTTTATTTGTGGCCTGTAATAAAATATATCGTGGAACGCGAAAGAGAAGATAACTTTTGAAAGGTATGACCGATGGGACATACACAGATTTTGCAGTTTTTGGAAAGGCATGGTTATTGATTATGGCAGCAAGAGGAAAGAAAAACAGGGGCGATCAGTCCTTACATTTAACAGATAAAAAGCATCCGGCATCCGCAATATTAGCGACGGTTCTTGGAGTGGCATCAATTGTTTTATTTATTGTGTTGTGCTTTATATCCAGTCAAAGTCATGGAAAAGCAGGAGTGCTTGTCGGACTTTCGGGGATTGGCTGCTTTTGTCTGAGTGTGGCAGGCTTTGTGATGGCATGGATCAGTCTTCATCAGGAAAATATCCGTCCGTTATTTCCTACAATTGCATCGGTATTAAACGGGTTATCTGTAATTTTCTACCTATTGCTTTATTTATGGGGAAAATTGATGTAGCTTACGGTGAGAGAAAGGAGATGAAAGAACATGGCAATGCATTTTTCAAAGGAAGAGCAGGAAGCATTAAAAAACGATACGTCTGAGATTTATCAGAAGAGAACAGATGAAACAAACAAGGAAGATATTGCAAATCTGTCTGTAAAAGGAAAGTGGCAGCAGTTTAAAGACTATTATTTAAAAAATGTGATCATAGCTGTAGTTATTGTAGCTATTTTAGTGGTTGGAATCGTGCAGGCGGCTACAAAGAAGCAGACAGCTTTGTATGTAGCGATTCAGCATGATGCGCTGGACGAGGAAACAATCACGGCATTCCAAAAAGCGATTGAGGATTATCTGGAGGTTAATACAGGCAGAGAGGTTGTGACAATTGATGTAGCATCCAATGACCAGAAGCTGCAGACATATTTTTATGCAGGAACAGCAGACATTTTGATCACGGATGAAGAGTCTTTTAAGACATGGGGACAGTCAGAATATTTTTATGCATCTGATATAGACAAGCAGGTTGCCTTTTACAAAGACTATGATGAAAAGTATCTGTATAGCACGGAATATATTACAAGTAAGGATATCAGGGATAACAAGACTTCGGATGTCGCAGATACGAAGGCGAGTGACACGACAAAGCATAACTGCGGACTGTATCTGACAGACAGTGACAAGTATCGCCAGATCGGTGGACAGTTAGAAAAGCCGGTTATAGGAATTGCTACGACAACGGAACATCTGACAGATGCAAAGAAGTTTACAAAATATATGATGGATAATAGTAAGAAGATGACTTTATCAAAGCAGTAACAGTATAGAACATCATTTTAGAATTTTTTTATGTTATATGGTGTTTAGAACTTATTATCTTAATTCAGATTGAAAGAAAGTTATTTTTGCAAAGTTTATGAAATTTAAAGAAAATTTAAAAAAGTATTGACAGATGATAACTTTTGTATATAATAGTGAGTATGACAAAGGCGTCACGAAAGGAATTTCGTGGCGCTTTTCTTTTTTCCTAGATATAAATATTGTGCATACCATATTTCTAAGACGAAAAGAAGCAGTCGAAATATATCAGCATGTATTTATGAAGGCGTCCGGACCACGTATAGGAAAGCAGGAAAGTATATTCAGAAAGAAAAAAACAGTCTGAAGACTTTCGAAAAAAAGTGGAAAAAGAAAACCCATAGATAGTAGAAAGATTGCTAAAATTAATTGGGAATGCTTTTATGAAAAAGGAGGCAATGATTATGGATTTAAGTGTATGGTATTTGATGGGTGCCGTTTTGGTATTCTTTATGCAGGCAGGATTTGCAATGGTAGAAACTGGTTTTACAAGAGCAAAAAATGCCGGTAATATTATTATGAAGAATCTGATGGACTTTTGTATTGGTACTGCCGTGTTTATTTTGTTTGGCTACGGCATCATGAACTCTGATACATATTTTGGAGGAGTGATCGGAAGACCGGAGTATGACATGTTTACGAACTTTAGTAAATTTAACTGGTCAAACTTCTTCTTCCAGTTAGTATTCTGTGCAACCTGTGCGACAATCGTTTCGGGTGCTATGGCAGAGCGTACAAAGTTCAGTATGTATTGTATATATTCAGCTATCATCAGCATTATCGTATATCCAATTGAGGCAGGCTGGACATGGAATGCACATGGATGGTTAGCAAAGCTTGGCTTCGTTGATTTCGCAGGATCTGCTGTTATTCATATGGTAGGTGGTATCACAGCGTTGATCGGTGCTGCCGTGTTGGGACCTCGTATTGGTAAGTTTAGTAAGAGAACCGGAAAACCACATGCGATTCCGGGTCATAACCTGACAATCGGTGCATTGGGATGCTTTATCTTATGGTTTGCATGGTATGGATTTAATGGTGCAGCAGCATCAGATACACAGCAGCTTGCACAGATTCTTGGAACAACAACCTTAGCACCTGCATTTGCCACATTATCTGTTATGATCTTTACCTGGGTAAAATATGGTAAACCGGATGTGTCAATGTGCCTGAATGGTTCTTTGGCAGGTTTGGTAGCCATCACAGCAGGATGTGCTAATGTAGATGGATTTGGCGCGATTATCATCGGTATTCTTTCCGGACTGATCGTATGCTTCGGCGTATGGTTTGTTGAAAATGTTTTGAGAGTCGATGATCCGGTTGGTGCGGTTGCCGTTCACGGATGCAATGGTATGTTTGGTGCGATCGCAGTTGGTTTATTTGATTATAAAGATGGCTTGTTTTATGGCGGTGGTGTGAAGCAGCTTGGAATCCAGTGTCTTGGTGTTCTTGCTATTGCAGCATATACAGCAGTTGTCATGAGTGTTGTATTTATCGTGATGGATAAGGTTTGGGGACTTCGTGTTACAGCAGAAGAAGAGCTAGTTGGTCTGGATGCAAAAGAGCATGGTTTATCATCTGCTTATGCAGACTTTATGCCGGCCGGAAACATGTTCTACTCTGCAGGTACATCTATCGAAACCTTAAAGGGAAATGTCCCAATGGACAAGGCAGTAGAAGTAATCAACACATCATCTTCTACAAAGCCTGCTCCGGCAGCATTTAAGGATGAAAAGAAGGATGCAGACGCAGCAAAGACACCAAAGCTTACCAAGGTTTCTATTGTTTGTCAGCAGAGTAAGTTTGATGACTTAAAGACTGCCATGAACGATATCGGTGTCAGTGGTCTTACGGTAACACAGGTACTTGGATGTGGTACACAGAAGGGTATTACCAGAATGTATCGTGGTGCTGAACTGGATGTCGTATTACTTCCTAAGATGAAGGTAGAAGTAGTTGTCAGTGCCGTACCGGTTGACAAGGTTATCGAAACAGCAAAAGAAGCACTGTATACAGGTAATATCGGTGATGGTAAGATCTTTGTATACGATGTAGAAAATGTTGTAAAGGTTCGTACCGGTGAGGAAGGCTTTGATGCCCTTCAGGGAGAAAACTAAAATATTTATACATAACAAAAAATATGATTTGGCGGTGTCAAAGTAACCGGATAGGTTCTTTGACACCGCCTGTTTTTTGTATTCTCTCTTTTCTAGCGAAACTGTGGAAGCTGCAGCTGAAGATACTGCTTCCAAAAAAGGTCAGCATGTTTGTAATCTTTTGGCAATTCACAAAAGGAAAGTTTATCTTTATACTGTTTATAAAATAGAGGCAGGTCAGAAAAATTTTCTTTTACATTTTTTGTCGGACAGAAATTTGGTAAAAAGAACCCTGCCTTTTTGGTATAGCAGGTTGCAGCCGTTGCTTTCTTTCGATGTGAGCTGTCTACAAATGTTGCAACGCTTTTGTGCATTGCCATATCTTCTTCAGGAAGGTAGTAGTAGTTCTTGTAGTCAGGAAAGAAAAAGCGTAGTGTATCATGACATACCGGAAGGGTAAATGTTGCCAGACATTCTTTAAAGTGCAGTGTGGCAGAAGCTGTTTCATTTGCTGCAGTAATCGTTACTTCCTTTGGCAGAGCATAGGGAAGTGTCAGAGAAAGGCAAAGTGTTTCAGAAGCGTCTTCATAAGTAATCTGCATCTTCTTTGAAAAATCTGCTCTAAGCAGGCGGTTTAAATCTGTATCAGACAAATATTCGTCGTATAGTAAAAGACTGCTGATGTTACGCATCATAGAAACGTCATCGTGATTATGTAGTAAAAGGACAGTTTCTAATTTGTAAGCATTTTCTGTCCGCAGGAGTTTTTGCTGCATATATTCAGAATAAACCTGAATCAGTTCTCCACCGGAAAAGGTATCGGTACGATCAATCTGAAGCCACTGTTCAATCGCAGTCTGACTGCAGCTGTTCAGAGAAAGTGCATGTCGCAGCGGACGGATCTTCGTAAGAAGATCGACAGAATGTATGCCGGTGGTATCCTCTAGAAGTTCTTTGCAGTGCTTGGAAAGCGTGATCGCATGCCGACTGCATTTTTTTAAAAGGTAAGGAATATCAAAGGTTCTTCCGTTGAAGTGAAAGAGATAGGAAATATCAGCAATATTTTCCAGAAAGGCTTCAATGATTGGCTTTTCACTCTGGTAATCATCAGCAAACCATTGTGTTAAAGTCCATACCTGTTTTGCCGTATCAAAACGCATCAGTCCGATCAGATAGAGAGAAGATGCCTTGGGAGAAAGTCCGGTTGTTTCGATATCAAAAAAGGCAATCTGTTTTAGTGGCTGCCAAAAAGGATAGTTATACGCTGTGTCATCTAATATATTAAAAATGGTTTTCATAATATTTCTCGTTTCTGCACACGTTTTAATCTGTAACAGGCTTGTGTCAGGTGTGCGCAGACATAAAGCCTGTGTGTGAGAAATTATATTTTTCACACGAACCACTGTTTCTTTTGTAAAAGCGAATAGGAAGGATTGCGATGGCAAAAGTTCCTTTGTGTCAATATCTTACCGCAAATGCAGGATTTTGAAAAGAAAATTTACTGATCTGTAATAATGAAATATGTGAAATAACTGGAATTGATGCTGATTGTGGATATGGTTTGGAAGTGGAAATTTGCCGCTTTAATTCGCGTATCGACCATCCGGAGTTGATAGTTTCCTTTTCATAGAAACCGAGTTTGTTATATAATTGTCTGAGTTATCTTTTTGACATTCGATCTCCAAGTCGGAGTTTTCAGTTAATTTGATGAGTAATGCAAGAATATCGCTGGTAGTAGTGATATTAAAGGGAAGGAAGACTAAAACACTGACATTAAGTGCAGTAGCAATCTTGAGAAGCTGATTTGGTTTTGGATTTCGGTATCCACATTCGTATTTTTTTATGGTAGACACATTGATGCCAGAGAGTGTGCTTAATTCTTCCTGGGACATAAAGTGATAAATTGGGAGTAATTTGCTTCTCCGCCTTGAAATAAAAAATTTATCCTGCAAGATTGTTTCAAGAATCAATTTGTCGGCACACTAGTACTTTTCAAGATGAAGTAGAAATAGTGCAATTTTCGCATGATATTATACAAGAAACACATACAAATATATCGTATTATTGATGGGTAGTCTTGGATTGTATGTGAGGAGAAAAATATGGCAGTTAAAAGAAAAACATTAACACAGCTATCTGTTCCAATATGTTTAGAAACTTTATTTTATATGCTTTCCGGTATGGTCGATACGCTTATGCTATCATCTGTAAGTGACCAGGCTGTAGGAGCAGTGGGAACAGCCAATACATATATAGGCGTTTTTATTATTATGTTTGGAGTAATATCATCGGGTATGATAGCTGTTATGTCACAAAATATTGGAGCTGGAAGACCTGGGATTGCATATCAGGCAAGACAACTTGGACTTATATTCAACGCATTGATAGGTATCATAATGTCTATCATTCTTGCTGCCTTTTCTGGTGGGATGCTTAGAATCGTAAGTATTGCTCCGGCTTTGCTTGAGCCAGCTGAAATATACCTTAGAATTGTCGGTGGCACATGTTTTTTAAATGCACTTATTCCTATTTTCTCCAGTTATTTGAGAGTATTTGGATATACAAAGCATTCTTTAATAGGAACTGTTGTGGGAAATGTTTTTAATATAATACTTAATTCAGTATTCTTATTTGTATTCAACTGGGGCGTAATGGGAGTTGCCGTTGCTACAGTTATTTCGAGAGTTGTAAATCTTATTATTGTAGCAGGCATGGGGGCTGTGCTTATAAAAGCAAAGCAGAGTCCTGAGCGGATTGCAGCAAGAAAGATATTTGCGCAGATTGTTAAGATTGGTTTTCCTTCTGCACTTGAAACTGCACTTTACAACATCGCAATGACCTTGATTGTGCGTTTTATGAATCAGATGGATGTGGACGGAATGAATGTTACAGCTCGCTCATATGCTGTACAGATTGCAAATTTCTCGTATTGTGTGGGAGCTGCCCTTGCTCAGGCAAATGCAATTATGACCGGTTGGAGAATTGGAGCAAAAGAGTTTGAGGAATGTAACAGGGGAACGAGAAAAGCTGCGATATACGGTATCATCACAGCGACCTGTTTTTCCGTGACATTTGCATTGGCAGGACATTTTATAGTGCATATATTTACTGATGATACACAGATGATAAATCTTGTGGTAAAGTTGTTAATAGTAGATATATTTCTTGAATTTGGAAGGGTAACAAACCTTGTATATGGTCAGGCATTAAAAACGAGTGGAGATGCAGTTTTTCCGGTTATGCTAGGTGCTATATTTATGTATTTATTTGCAGTTGGCGGAACATATTTTCTCGGAATACACATGGGACTTCTGGCTGTGGGAGCATATATTGCTATGGCAGGTGACGAGTGTGCGAGAGCTGTGGGAATGGTACTTAGATGGAAGAGTGGAAAATGGAAGAGTAAAAGTCTTGTGGAATTATCTGATGTGTCGTAAATCCTCTGTTTTAGCTGTAGGGAATATTAAAGGAGAGATTATGTACTTTGAATTAAAAGAAAATAAACCACACGGTACAAAGGATGATCCGTTTAGTACATATCATATAAAAAATGGGGGACGATCATTTCAGATACCGGTACATTGGCATGATGAACTGGAAATTATATATGTAAAAAGTGGTTTTTTGACTGTAAGTATATCAGGAGAAAATTATATTGGAACCCCCGGGGATGCTTTTGTAGTGTCGCCGGGGAATCTGCATTTCATGGGTTCACAGACTGGTACAGTAGATTATTTTACTTTCCTTTTTCCGGTAGAATACATATCTTTTTGCATAAATGATATGTTAGATGATAAATTGCTGAAGCCGTTAAAAAATGGTCATTTGATGATAGGTCCAAGAATAAAAGATACAGCAAAAGAATTGTGTGAGCAGTTGGTTGAGACATATATGGCAAAAAATAAGAAAATTGAGTCTGAAATAACTGCTCAGATAAAGACAAAAAGAATTCTTTTACAATTTATTCTTGAAATGTGGGAGAAGGGCTTTATAATCGAAAATGATAAAAGTGGGAGAAATACTGTAGAAAAAGAAATGATTTCATATATACAGCAGAATTTTAAAGAAAAGATACCGTTGAAAGAATTTGGTGAGCAGTTTCATCTTTCGGAAAAATATATATCGCGATATTTTAAGGAACATTTTCACATTACACTTTCGCAATATATAACACATTTACGATTAGAGTATGCAAAACAGCTGTTACAAGATACGGATACTCCTGTTACAGAGATTGCAATGCAGAGTGGATATCAGAATG
Organism: uncultured Lachnospiraceae bacterium; assembly: GCA_934317005.1. Taxonomy (GTDB): domain Bacteria; phylum Bacillota; class Clostridia; order Lachnospirales; family Lachnospiraceae; genus Butyribacter. The sequence continues at coordinate 2,034 of CAKREB010000015.1, read as the reverse complement.
TAAGCTATTTTATCAGAATCTTCAAAAAAACATATGGAGTTTCTCCGTTAAAATATAAAAAAAATAAGCCAAGTACATGGTTGGAATAGGATTTGAAAAAAAGTATAAAAATATTATGCCACAGGTACTTCTCCTGTAGATTTCCGTTCAATTAGCTGCGCATGCAATAAAAATGTGCTGATTGAAATGTTGTTAAGTAGGCTTGATAGTGCAAAGAACCCGCTTTTTCCGAGTTCAAGCCGATCTTGTCTGATTGTAGTCAATGGAGGAGATGTATATGCTGCAATCGGAATATCATCAAATCCGATAATACTGATATCTTCAGGAATCCTGTAGCCTAGTTGCTGACACTGGATAAGGGCTGCATTGGCAAGAGTGTCCTGACTACAGATGATAGCAGTCATTCCTTTTTCCAGAAACCGAGGCAGGTGCTTTTCCATACATTCAGATAAATAATAAGAGCAACCAGTAGAATCAGAAGAGGTCTTCAGTCCATGCTGGTGCATGGCACGGAGAAAGGCTGCATGTCGTATCTGAAGAATCTGAGAGCCAAGAGAACCGCTGAGATAGGCAATCTTACGGTGACCAAGTCCGGCAAGATAAGAGACAGCAAGTTCCATTCCCTCATCATTATCAATACCTACATAAGCAGTAGAAGGATTCCCAATAATATAGTTATCGAAAAGCACGGCAGGAGTGTGGCTGGTTTTAAAATCCTGAATCCAAGGGTCGTTCAAGGAAAAGCCGATTGCAAAAGCTCCTACGTAATCATGCTCCAACATAAAAACATCATAATGTTGGTTCCGTTGCATCTGAACGTCCACAGGTACGATTTCAATATCAAAACCGGCTGGTTCAGCCATTTGGCGAAAACCGAGCAGAATGTCATAGGCAAAATGATGTGGCTCTTCGTATTGTATATTCTCTTTTTCTGTTATAATACAGATTTTTTTTACGGGTTTCTTATAACGACGTAGTTTAGTATAACCGAGGGCTACAGCAGTTTCTAAAACCTGTTTCCGTAAAGTTTCGCTGATATCAGGTGCATCATTGAGTGCTTTGGATACAGTACTCTTGGAAACTTTCATCTTATCAGCAATATCTTGGATTGTAGTCATAATATGTGATCCTTTCATGAAGTAGGAAAATAAATCTTTTTTTATTATATACAATGATATAGTAAAAAGCAATGAACCATAGGAAGAATAAAAGTTTAGATAAGTTTAGATAAATTTCGAAAACGAGAAAATAAAAAATAATGCACAAAAAAATAAGGTACAAAAATGTAAAAAACTAACAAAAAATAAATAGCGGATTGAAAAAGGATTGACGAAAAATTGAAAAAGACGTATATTAAGTTTAACGAAACAATACGAAACAAAAAGTGAAAGGAAGAAAGAGGATGAAGGATAAAATAGAATTAAAAAAGTATTATTCTACAAAGGAGTTTCTCGAAAATTATATTTATGAGGGAAATAATCTTGGCGTAGAATGTACAGAAGAAGGAACGATATTCCGTCTGTGGTCACCACAGGCGGAATGCGTTAGTTTAAACCTGTATCAGACAGGGAATGGAGGAAGTGCGTACGAACAGATTCCGATGAAAAGGGAAGAAAAGGGTGTGTGGAGCTGGGAAACTAAAGAGGAACTTCACGGCACTTATTATGATTATCTGATTATCAGGGCTGGAGAAGAAGTCCGGTCAGCAGATCCATATGCAAAGGCATGCGGTGTTAATGGAATGCGCAGCATGGCAGTGAATCTCAAAAAGACCAATCCAAAAGGATGGGAAAAAGATCAGGCACCAGAAGAAGGAGCAGAGAGAATCGTATATGAACTTCACGTAAAAGAATTTTCATGGGATAAGGCGGGTGGTTTTCCAGAAGAATATCGCGGGAAATACAAAGCATTTACGTGTAGACATACGACTTTGAATGAGGATGGGATTCATCCTACAGGTCTGGATTATTTAAAAGAACTCGGGGTGACACACATTCAGATCATGCCGATGTATGACTATGGTTCTGTAAATGA
>CAKREB010000014.1 GCA_934317005.1 uncultured Lachnospiraceae bacterium | reverse complement strand
GGACAATGCCAATCCGAAACTGGGGAAAAGTTCGTGGTGAGCTGGAAATCATGTACCCTGATCGGATGCTGATATAGCAACAAAAGCCGGAATATCAAGAGTAAATACACGCCCAGATTTTCTGGGCGCGGGAGCGTCCCAAAGTTTGTGTAAACCTTCAAACTGATGTAAGATAACATTACTCAGTTTGGAGGTTTTTATTATGGCAAGAAGAAAAAGTGATTCACCACAAAAAGCAGCAATGCGCGAAATGATGCAGGGATATCTCAAGGATAATGATATCAGTATCAAAAGCGGAAACGATGTTAATTCCATCATGCGGGACATGATGTCTGTTTTATTGGAAGGGGCTCTTGACGAAGAACTTAATGAGGAACTGGGGTATTCCAAATACGATTACCGCAATAAAGAGACTGATAACAGCCGGAATGGACATTCCAGGAAAACAATGCGTACCAGTTATGGAGATATGGACGTTGCAATCCCAAGAGACCGCAAAGGGGAGTATGAACCGCAGCTGATACCAAAATATCAGAATACGGTCACTCAGGACATGGAAGAAAAGATCATATCTATGTATGCAAAGGGAATGACCACGGGAGACATTGAAGCACACTTAAAAGAGCTTTATGATCTGGATATTTCAGACAGCACGATCAGCCGTATTACCGATAAAATAATGCCACTTGTAAAGGAATGGCAGGAACGTCCGCTGCAGGAGATTTATGCTGTTGTTTACATGGATGCGATCCACTACCACGTCCGCAGTGAAGGGCGTATTGTGAAACGTGCGGTATACATTGCCCTCGGGATCGATATGGATGGGAAAAAGGATGTGATCGGCATGTATGTCGGGGAAAATGAAGGTGCGAAATTCTGGCTGTCTATTATTAACGGATTGAAAAACCGTGGTGTGCAGGACATTCTGATCGCCTGTGTGGATGGACTGAACGGATTTCCACAGGCAATCGAAGCAGTTTATCCAAAGACCGAGATCCAGCAGTGTATCATCCATCAGATCCGAAATACCACGAATTATGTATCCTACAAAGATCTGAAAAAACTTATGGCAGATTTAAAAATGGTCTATGCAGCTCCCGATGAAGCTGCAGCCCTGGAGGAATTAGAATCTTTTGGTGAAAAATGGAACAGCAAATATCCGAAGATCTATAAATCCTGGAGCGAACGCTGGGCTACACTTTCCACTTATTTTAAATATCCCAATGAAGTGCGGAAGCTCATTTATACAACAAATGCGATTGAAGGATTCAACCGGCAGCTGCGTAAAGTCACCAAAAGCAAGACTGTATTTCCAAGCGATGACAGCCTGTTAAAAATGCTCTATCTGGCTACCATGGACATCACTAAAAAATGGACCGGACGCCGCAGGGACTGGTCCCAGATACGAGCCCAGTTGGAGATATACTTTGAAGAACGGCTGGAAAAAGCAGAATTCTAAGGAAATCTATTTGACATGTGCATTTATACCTGTATAATGCAGATAAGAGCAGAGAACCAAAATCTGGTCTCTGCTCTTAATAACTATCAATAAAATCTTATGTCAGTTTTTTGAGTTTACACAAAACTTGAAACGGTCTCCTGGGCGCTCTTGACATACCAGCTTATTTTTGCTATTAAATAAACAACGGCTTAACAGCAGAAACCGCTGTCAAGCCGCAACAATTATCATAGAAGATCTAAATTTACAGAAAAAATTTCACACCGTCGATTTGTTCAATGCAAGAGGCCATAATTTTGCTGAATTGTGTCTATCCGAAATAAACAATCAATAAATAATAGTGGCAGAGATTTTCTCAATCTCTGCCACTATTTTACATTTTACTTCTTTCCTTCAAAAACTGTTCTGTAGATATTTTGCCGGAACACCACTCCGAGTATATCGTATCAATTGAGATTCCTTCGGGGTAATACTTATTTATAGGCATTAGTGGTGGAAGACCGAGCAACGCCTCTCCAACTGTTACCGGGTAACGCTGTGTTTCAAATGATAATTGCATTTGCTTATCTTCTCTTCTGCCTAAACATTTCTGAAATAATGTTTCTGGATAATCTGGCAAATACTGCTCTTCTCGTGCAGCAACAATGATTACTCTTCTTCTCATTTGTGGAACGCCATACCTTTCTGCATCGACAATCCACGGTTGCGTCACAACATGATATCCTAATTTTCCAAGAGATTCATATACTCCTTTAATAACTTGTCCTTTTGACATACTCAAAATTCCAACTACATTCTCCATCACTACAATAGATGGCCTTGCTTTATTGATAAAATCTAAGTATGTATCTACGAGTTTATTTCTAATATCATTTTCATCTCTATATCCTGCTGTTGAGAATCCCTGACAAGGTGGACCCCCAACAAGGACCCACGGTTTATTCGGATTCTTTTTATCCATTATCTCAGCCAATAACTTTTCTTGTAGCTCAGGCTCATTAATATCCCCAACAAATGTTGTAATTCCTTGAGAATGGTTTCTTTTAAACGTTGCCGCTGCGTGCTTATTCAATTCTAATGCCGCAATACCTTCAAACCCAGCCATTTCAAGGCCATAACTCAAACCTCCAGCACCAGCGCGAAAACGTCACAAAATTGCAATCCTTCTCCAGCCTTTTTTTCTATTGCTTTTCCTATTGCATATCCAAGTAATGGTGGAACGGCGTTACCAATCTGCGTCCTTATGGCCGCTTCATTTCCTTCAAAAACAAAATCATCTGGAAATGATTGTAATCGCGCAGCCTCTCTACTAGAAAGTGTTCTATCTTCCCACGGATGTGTATTCGCTCCATTTCCTGGTCTGTTAAAGAATGTTGATATTGTATATGAAGGCTGATCATATCTTAATCTACTGTAGTATGTTGTTCTGACCATCCCCCCTCGTTCTTGCCATTTCTCTGATTTGGTCTAATCTTTTAGACGGAACAGTCTCCGGTATGCTCGTCCAGTTTCCTCCAGGCTCTACATAGCTTATCATCTCTTTATCAAGTTCTGAAAGAGATGGCATATTATGCTGAGGAATTTCTTTATCATTATCCATATTCATAAATTCTATTATGTACTTCTCCTTTTCGTCCGGAACGATATCATTCAGTATTATGCTGTACTCCTCAAGCGAAAGACCGAATACAAAAGCTATATACGCATCCATAAAGTATATATTCTTGGAGTTTGATTCAAATAGCTTTTGAATAAAGAGCTTCGTATCATCACCGAGTTCATCATAAGGAATGCATGACATCACATTAATTTCACTGTTAGACACATGATTGTTATAACTAAATATTCTAAATTCCCACTCTATAACATTGCTATTGATAACCATCCAATAATAGAATTCCTCTATTATTCTGTTTTCTCCTCTAACCAAAATATAGTTACAAGAATTAGCGACTACACTCCCCTCTGGTATAATTGCTGCTTCAATTCTTTTCGCTTTTTGCAAATAAGAACATTGCGGCAGTACAATTCGAGAATATAGTATGTGTTCTAATTTAGAAGTGCTTTTTAGGTTAGAAACAAACTCTTCATACCTGACATATCCCGCTTTAGTAGAGTCTTCGGCGGCTCCGAGAACTGTATTATTGATATGATCACCACGAATCAATCTGTGTCCTGTATTTTCTTCAGAAACAAATGCTTTATATACTGTTAAATCTAGTTCCCCTCTAGCGTTGACTATATTTGAAATATCACCAATGCTTCCAAGTGTATGTAGCTTAGCGAAAATCTCTAGCTGTTCAGCACGACATTTAGGAAACTTCAAACTATCGCCTGCCACTTTGATAAGATTTTCAAGTTTCAATGTACTAACTAAGCTTTCAGCCTCACTTATATCTAAAACGTCATTTGCAAATTTAACGTTTTCTTCTTTTGATTTTCCTATTACTGATATTGCCGTAGGCTGATTTACACCTTTGAATAATTTTGCTTTTTCAGGAATCAGCCATAGTTCTCTTAAATAGCCACCTCCAATAATTGCTTTTCGAAATTCCTTACTTGTTTCATCCCCAAGCCAGGTTGAAGGTGTAATCGAAACCATTATTCCATTATCGGATAGCATCTGATGCACTGCACCCATGAATAACTTAGAAAGTTCTAGGGTTCCTTTGGCCATTCCATATGAAGTACACTTTGACCTTAATTTTGCAGATTTTGATATTGTCTCATTTCTCAGCTGTTGTTCTAATTTCTTTTTTTCTTCTTCAGTTAATCCAGTTCTAGTACTAACATCATCTAAATCAGATGCGAGAAATTTCACACTGCCATACGGCGGGTTCATGACCACAAAATCAAATTGACCAGCATTAGTGTCACACACATAATCAAAGAAATCACCTTGACAAACGGTTATTTCAACGTCTAAGTTTTCACTTCTTGCTATTGCATATAATAATTCTTTAGCATATGCTGCAGTTTCTCCATCTAATTCAATTCCTACAACCTTTTTTATATTATGGTTAAATAGCATACTGTAGGCTAAAAAAACCCCAACCCCACAAGCAGGATCTGCTAGAGATGTTATATTCTTCCCGTATTTTAACGATAATGCTACCATACGAATGGCAACAGATGGCGGTGTAAAGAAAAATCCTCTGTCCTTTGCTGCACCAAGATGCTTCAAAAAAGTTGATGCATCATCTGGAGAAAAGAATTCTCTAGAGCCGAGTTCTACCACATATGCGTATAGGCCGATTTTTTCAAATCTAGATATTTCTCGATTAGATAAAATTCTCTGTGTAAGACGCCTTGTTAGTAAAATATTAAATTGTAAAACACGTCTTGTATTATCAAAAGGAGTTCTCTTGAGAATAGATTTTAGCATTCCATTCTCTATATCAATTGATGCTATTTCATCTTCTAAATTGGCTTCAAAAATTTCTTGAGCCAATTGTCTTCTCATATTACGAGCTCGTACGTACAACTGATCATCGTACTCCTTATTTATATGTGATATGTCTTTGTTGAAATAATCAGCTAATGTCTGATCTTGCATATCAATTCTCTCCTTAATCATCTATAGCACTTTCTCCGCTTTTAACCCATTCATCGAGTTCAGATTTTTTAAACTTCCACTGCTTCCCTATTTTATGGGCCGGAATTCCAGACTCTTTTTTTATCCAATTTCTAATACTGTCTTTATTCACATCAAGATACTCAGCTGCTGCTTCAATTCCTATCCATTTATCACTCATATTTTCGCTCATTAGTATTTCCTCCTAAGTGCGTTAGTTTCCGATAAAAACAGAATACCATAATTCAAGGTCTTTTTCAATGAATACGTATGATTTTGTATGAATAAAGATGAATATACATATAGCAACCCTATCAACTCAACAATGCGACCATTTCCTCGTGGACAAGTTTCCACAATCCCCCTAACGCAAAAAATCCAGAAGTCAGAGCAGCTGTCCCAACTCCTGGATTCCCCTTTATATGCGCCTTTTCCTGGCTTTTACTTCTGTACTTTAGACAGCAAACATACCGTTTCCACATGAAATTATTAGGCTATTTCAACAAATCAGTAATAGCCCTATTTTTCAATGGTTATAGCGTTTTTCTTATTCATAATCATCTACTCATATCTCTTGCGAAAGTAGGCTATTTTATTAGACTATTCATTTTAAGAGCCTTTTCAATTCTTGATTGAAATTCTTCCTCTTGTTCAAGCTCATATTCCTCTTCAATCTCTGCTTCACATTGTGGACATATATAGTCTTTCAAAAACACATCATCATCAAACGAAAAGTCTGATAAATGTCAAGGCCATAAAAATTTCCGCACACTTCACATTTATAGTACATTTCATCTGGATTCAAAGGATGAAGACTGATTATTCCGTTTTTAACTGATGTTTTTAAATAAAGCATATAGATAATACCTCCGTTACTGTTTTGGTACTACCATATATCACTCTTTTCTTCTATATTATCAAGTAATATAGAAGAAAAAAATTTATCTAATTTCCATCAACAAATTGTGTTAATCATGCTTTTTAGAACTGTATTCGGTTTTCTTTTTTCAGACCATCTTCTATTTGCTCCACATTACTGCGTTTATTTTTTTCACAAATCACAAATAAACACTTCTGTATAATCCACCCAATCTCAATGCTCTTATCTATCCGACTATAAAAATACCAAGATTTTATTCACTTTTTAAGGCATATTTCACAGTCTGATTTTCAACTCTAAAAATCTCGGAAATCCCCTTATTTCAAGCCATTTTTCACACTTTTACTTGTGTGCTTTAGTCAACAGAACCACAGTCTCCACATGCACCGTTCCCGGAAACATATCCACATTGCTCACCCTCTCCAACTGGTATCCATGCTCCTGCAGCATTTCCAGATCTCTCGCCAGACTTGTCGGCTTGCAGGAAATATACACAATATTTTCTACACCGTAATCAATAATCTTACGAAGTGCCTTAGGATGAATCCCATCACGTGGCGGATCAAGAATAATAAAATCCGGTTTTTCAGAAATCTCATCTATTACTTTTAACACATCACCTGCGATAAACTCACAGTTTGTCAGACCATTTGCCGCAGCATTTTCCTTCGCTGCCTCAACTGCCTCTGCTACAATTTCCACACCGATCACTTTCTTAGCGACAGGCGCAATGATCTGCGCAATTGTGCCTGTTCCACTATACAGATCAAACACTACCTTATTCCGAAAATCATCTGTCAGCATCTTGCCTGCATGCACTGACTCATTTTCTCCCTTTTCAATCGGTGCACCCGCAAGAATATAATCACGCGCACGCTGATATAATACCTCTGCACCCTTTGTATTTGTCTGGAAAAATGAGAACGGAGAAATCTTAAATTTTAATCCAAGAATCTCTTCCGTAAAATAATCCTGTCCATATAAAATTTCTGTCTTGTCACTTTGCACAACATCTCCGAGGCTGTCATTTGTAATCAATAAAAATCCGGTCAGCTTTCCCTCCAAAGGAAGCTTCTGTAAACGTCCCGTCAGTTCAGACCAGTCAAGAATCTGCTGAGAGGATACCACCAAAGCAACCAGCATCTCCCCGGTAGAAAAAGCCCGACGCACCAAAAGATGACGAAGCACTCCCTGATGACTGTTCTTTTTATAGAACGGAATCTTCTCCTGCTGACAGTAATCACGTACACAGGAAAGAATTTTTGTGAAGTCTTTATGCACAATTTTACAACATTCTGCGTCAATAATGTCATGAAAGCTTCCCTTCTTATGAAGCCCTAACGTCAATGGACCATCTTTTACTTCATCTCCAAAGGAAAACTCCATTTTGTTACGATATGCTGTCACCTCAGGACTAGCTAAAATTCCATCATAAATATATCTTTTTTGCAGATCATTTCCAACCGGACGATATACTGCATCGATCAATTTCAAAACCTGTGCCTTTTTTAACTCCAACTGTTTTTCATAAGGAAGCGTCAGATAATTACATCCACCACATATCCCAAATTTAGGACATACAGGTTCTGCCGTTTCAAGCGGAGATTTTTCCAGAATTTCCTTTATCCTTCCCTGACATTTTTCTTTTCTCACTTTATTGACAACGAATGATACCTTCTGACCGGCAATTCCGCCCTTGACAATTGTTTTTACTTTCCTTTTTTCACCGTCTGCAGATTCCTCTACCATTGTGATCACTGCCTTGTTGGGAAAATCCACTGTTTCAATGAAGCCTTCGTAAATCTGACCTTTTTTCATATATGCACCAATCTTTTCCAATCAATATTACTGATTAGAAATGCGAATACACCACTGATTGATGTATTCGCTGATTTTCCTTTCTTAATTTTTCACGCTAGTACAACTAACTTACTACAAAGTAACGACGCAAATGTCCAATTTGCCTCTGCCACAAAGACTATTTGTTCAAACCAGACAACTACATGAAATAGGGCACTACCAGCGCTGGTGCCCTTGCAAGAATTTTTTCAAAATTCCTGTTGGTGTCCCACTACTATACGAGCATTTTCCAACCTTAGAAAACACTGCATCATCCGTGTTTCCACTATCGTTTCGCAATATTTCCAAGAATAGAGAGCTTACTTGCTGCTTCTCTCACACTGGCAAGTACGTTTCCCACCCCCGGAGAGTTAATATTTCCCTCTACATCTACAAAAAAGTGATACTCCCACGTCTTATTTTCAATCGGGCGTGACTCAATCTTTGTCAGATTCAAATCATTGTAATAAAAGCTTGAAAGTACATTGTATAATGCTCCTGCCTGATGCTTGATGTCAAAACAAAGACTCAGCTTATTGGCATCTGACAAAAAGATCTTTTGGTTGGTGATAATAATAAAACGTGTATAATTCTGACTTTCAAAATTAATAGCCGGTTCTATAATTTCCAGTCCAAAAGCCTGCGCTGCCCTTGTGCTTCCAATCGCTGCATGCGTCTTATCGCCTTCCTCCGCAATCTTTTTTGCTGCACCGGAAGTACTTGCCACACTCTTTCGTGCAATATCAGCATGCTTGTCCAGAAATTTTGCACACTGCATCAGTCCCTGTGGATGTGAATATACTAACTGGATATCTTCGAGCTTCGTTCCCGGAAGTCCCATCAGATTCTGTTCTACCTTAACCACATGTTCGGCTACAATTGTCACATCATAATCTACTAACAGATCATAAATATCCGTAATTCCTCCTGTCGAAGTATTTTCAATCGGAAGAACTCCATACTTGGCATCTCCATTGGCAACGGTTTCCATAACTTCCCGAAAAGATTCCTTATTAAATGCCGTAATGTTTTTTCCAAACACCTCTTCCATTGCCTGCTCTGTAAATGCTCCGTGCTCTCCAAAACAGACAATTCTGGTATCTTCATCCACATCTAATGTGTCCACCTCGCGAAACGGTACTTCGTTTACAGTCGGCCCTAACACCTGATATTGGTACTTTCTGCTGATAGACATGATCTGGCGGAACAGATCCTCTATTCCCATCTTATTAAAATCATCCTTTGCCAGTGCACAAAGGGTTTCTATTTTTTCATCCTCACGCTTTGGATCAAAAACTTTCTTTCCCGTACTTCTTTTGTACGCTGCCACATCTGTAGCAACGCTCATTCTATCCTGAAAAAGGCGTACAATCTCTTTATCAATCTCATCAATCTTCGCTCTGCTTTCTGCTAAATCTACAACCATAGTGTTCTTCCTTTCCTGTAAGCATATAGATTAATATTAGCATACTTCAACCGTATTGTGCAACCAGACCTTTGACACCATAATCACAGAAAAGAAAACCGCTCTCGCAAAAGAGTTTTTGCTATTATGTTATGATTTCTGGTATTCCTTTGGCGTCAGTCCATAATGCTTCCGAAAAGTATCACAATAATGACTCGGACTGGAAAATCCAATATCATACGCAATTTCCGTAACAGAGTGCTCCCCCTGAAGCAGCAGATCAATGCTTTTTTCCAGACGATAATCGATCACATATTTTCCCGGTGAAACATGCAGATATTGTTTAAAAAGATCGGAACACCTTGTCTTACAGCAGGAACCGGATACCGCAATATCATTTAAATTCAGTTTTTCTGTATAGTGCTGTTTAATATATTCCACCATGCATAGAAGTGACTGAAAATCACGATCTGCAGAGGAATCCTTTTCCTCTGTAGTGGAATGCGCAAATAAAATTCCCATAATCTTTGCAAAATAACTGATCACAGCGAAGGGATCTTCTCTTTTCTGATAAATATAATATAAATCTGTCAGTGACAACAGAATCTGATTCTGCCAGTCAATGACCGGAGATAATTTCTGATACGGCATATTCTGATTCCGTAAAAGCGGTTGCAGATACTCCGAAGTAATATATGGATTTTGCGAAAGCAGAGAAGGGTGCAGAAGAATAACGGCAAAAATACATTCCTCTTTTGTTTTCGAAAAACCATAGTGAAAATTCTGACTATTTACAAAAATCCCCTGTCCCTTTTTTAAAGTAACATACTCACCATTTACATCGTATATCATGCTTCCTTCCAATATCACAATAAACTCCAGCTCATCATGCCAATGGCTTACTGCAGAATAATTCGGATATACTGAAAGAACCCCTTTCCGGATATAGGCAGGGATTTCTGCATTGTTATATTGAATGCTCTCAGAAAAGTCATTATTAATCGGTAAATGAATAATCATACGCAGTCCTCATTTCCATTCGTTATACGGAAGATTTCGATATAATTATGGCATATCTTTATATTTTTTTCAATTTTAATATGATATTTTTACATTATAAAATACTTACAATGTAATAGGAAAATGCTCGTACAGTAGTGATATGTCAACAAGAATTTCTATACAAACCTGTTTGCTTTGGAAATTCTTGATAGAGCCTCAGTACTGGCGACACCCTTTTACATGCAGGATTTGTGTCCTCGCACATCGGACACAAACACACTATCAGAAAAAGGTGTGCAGAAATGAGGAACCGTATGAAAAAGAAATTTTTAACGAAAACAATCGCAGGTGCTTTAGCAGGAATACTATGCGCCACCATTCTTTTCCCGGGAGATGCCGTACAGGCTAAAGCTAAAAAGTTGGATCCTAATGGCGTTTACCATGCAGCCTTAGGACTCCAAACCTGTACACAAGTCTGGATGAACCGTTTTGCTTACTTTGATAAAGAAGCAAACTCCTACTATGGAACAGAGGATGCCGGAAAGATGATTGCCGGTGATCCTTCCGGAGATGGTGCAAGTTATGACGGAACTTTCGAGGATGTAGAGATCAAAGGGAATGGTACTTACACCGTAAAATTGACCGGAGCCGATTTTGCAGGAGAAACAGATATTTCACAGCTTCATGTTGCAACCGATATTCCACTGAACGACACGATCAAGTTCAAAGATGTATCTTTTACAATCGATGGAAAAAAAATTGCGACTTTTGATGAAGGATACATGGAAGATGAAACTCCGTACCTTGGAGGCGGCATGGATCTTCTTTTGATCAATCATTGGAGAGAAGGCTTAGTAAAGGATCTGTCTTCAAAGGGAGTAAGCGAGTCAGTAGAAAATGGATATACCCTATTGCAGGGCACTACCGGTGAAGAAATCAGTGTTACCTTTACCGTTTCAGGCTTTAGTTATGACAACCCGGATGCCGTAGCCACAGAAGCTCCTACAAAAGCTCCTGATACTGCTTCTTCTGCTTCTTCCGATGAAACATCAGAAGAAAAAGGCTCTTCAAACATCATACCGATCTGCATTGCAGGCGGTGTTATTGTTTTAGTATGTGCCGGTATCTTTGTTATTGTTCGTAAGAAAAAATAAAATCGGAGGTAAAATCTATGAAAAATAGAACGAAAAAATTCATTAGCCTTGGGATGACTTTCGCACTGCTTAGCTGCGGGGTAGTCCTGACTGACACCAAAGAATGCAAAGCTGCAAAATATGTTGATCTCAATGGTACCTATCATGCTGCATTGGGAATCCAAACCTGTACTAAAGCATGGATCAACCGTTTTGCCTATTTTGATAAAAAGTCAAATGCATATTATGGAACGAATAAGGCAAACGCCCTGATTGCTGCAGATTCATCAGCACACGGTAAAAAATATGAAGGAATCTTTACAGATGTTAAGATTACCGGCAATGGAACCTATACTGTTTCTTTAGATAACGCAAAGTTCGATGGAGAAACCGACATCTCACAGCTTCATGTTGCAACTGATATTCCATTAAATGATGTCATAAAATTTGAAAATGTTTCTTTCTCAATAAATGGTAAGAAAATTGCAGATTATAACGAGGGATACATGGAAGACGAAGCGCCATACCTCAGAGGCGGTATGGATCTGCTTTTGATCAACGGCTGGAGAGCACCATTAGTAGAACAGTTAGAGAAAAAGGGATTAAAGAAAAAAGAAAATGGCTATAAACTACTGAAAGGAACCGGAAAAGAAAGTATCAGCGTTACATTTACCGTAACCGGTTTCAACTATAACTATGGTGATCAATCCCCGACAGACAGTGCCTATGTACTTCCTAAAGTTCCTGCTGCCGGAAGTACCAGAACAATAAAAGGAGTCACTTATAAAGTAACAAAATCTGATAAATCCAAAGGGACTGTATCCGTAGTAAAACACAAAAAGAAAACTGCAAGCTGCACTATCCCTCAGACAATCAAGTGGAATTCTTATACCTTTCAGGTAACAGAAGTTTCTTCCTCTGCATTTGCAAATGAAAAGAAATTGAAAAAAGTGATCATTGGAAAAAATATTACCAAAATCGGTAAGAATGCATTTAGGGGTTGTCAAAATCTGAAAACAATCGATATCCGATCACAGCAATTAAAAACAAATTCTATCGGAAAAAATGCTTTTGCTAAGGGAAATACAGATCCACAGGTAAAGGTTCCTGCCGGAAAAAAAGGAACCTATAAAAAATTACTGATCAAATCAGGAATCAGTAAAAACTTAACCATCCAATATTAATCCTACAAAATATTCTAAAATGTATCCCCCTTCGAACGGAAACCATATACTGTCGCTCCGTTTGAAGGGGGAATCTATTTTATAGGGAATCTTAGCACAATTTCTCCCGGAATGTCACAATCTGCTCCATCGAAGCCTGCATTCCATACAACATCATACATACACCTGAGGCTCCGGCATGTACTGCCTGGTCAGCATTTTCCGATGTGATTCCACCGATCGCATACACCGGTACTTTAGCTGCACTGCACATTTCCTGCAGCTGTCCGGTTCCTCTCGGTGAAACGCCCTTTTTACAGTCGGTGGCAAACACATGACCAAAGAACACATAGTCTGCACCACATTTCTGTGCTTCCTCTATCTGTTCCAGCGAATGTGTTGACACACCTACTGTATCAAACCAATCCAGTTCGTTCTGGTATTTTTGTGCCAGTGGCAGTGATAAATGGATTTTTTTTACACCTATTCTTTTTGCCACGGCAACATTCTGATGAAGAATGCAGTCTGTCCCATATTGTTGACAGACTGCATATTTGCTAAAAGCCCTGTAAAACAATACAGATACCAATTGTTTTACAGGGCCTTTCTAAAAATCACAAAAACAGCAGAGATAATGCGTTCTATCTCTCATCATTCACCCAATAGCAGAAATCATACGCGATCAAAAACGCTTCTCTTCTGTCGCAAATCCACTGCAGCCATATAAAACCAAAACATCATCAAAATGATTACTCGTAACATATGATGCCAAGTCGCCGCGGAAAAAGCGCATATCAATCATCTGTATTTCCTTATAATCGTCTATTACAAACTGTGCAAATGTATTGGCATAGGAATCCTTAACAAGCAGCAATTTTCCTGACTTTCCACCACCGGGTATCGTTGTCAGCACTTGATTTGAATTAAAAAACACACCGTACTGGTCTTTTCCTTTTAAGTATTTCTTTTCATAAATAGAAGAAGAAACATAATTTCCGCCATTATACGATACCTTTCGATTCTTATTATGATAATAGCCTGTAATCCGATCCTCATATTCCTTTCCGGGAAGGCTGGTTTTTGCCCATGTCGTTCCTTTAAAATTACTGCACAATGTCTCTTTTTTCCATCCAGAAAGTGGAGCAGCCTTTTGTCCAGCCGTCTGCTTCCACTGCACATATGCATAATATGCCCCCTCACTTGTCCAGTGATGATCCGAGCGGTAATAAATTTGTTCTGAAGCATGCTTTCTCAGCACATTGGTAATATCAATCACTTCCGGTACCTCCTGCTTTGCCTCCTGAATCAATTTTTTCTGGCTGCAGTGGCACGCATATGCCGGCAGTTTTTTATTCAGTATCTCGACCGCTGCCGGCACCAGAATGACCTGACTGCTGATTTTTTCTTTGGACAACCTTTTTTCAAAGTGCTTTAATTTTCGTAGATTACGCTTCCATATTTTTTTATCATAACTTGAAAATGTATCGATCAAATAATGATCTTTCCCAATAAATACATTGTTCACTTCCCGCTTTCCAAGGGAAATATCCGCCATTGTCCTGATTGTGACAAACTGATCGCGTTTCGGAAACTGATCTGTCAGATACGATTCTATATTTTTTCCAAGCTTTTTTCCCCATTTGCCCGTATCTTTTAAGATTTCTTCCCTTTGCATCAGATTTCTTTTTTCCTGTTCCGAATATTCCCTGTCCGGTGTGACGATCCCCCATACTGCCATGCCGAGTAACAGCATTACAAACCATCCTGCTATGATCCGATTTTTCATATTAATCCTGCATTCCTTTCCATTGATTGCAAAAAACATCATATCACAAATTCATAAAGCACAACGTGCGTCAGATGCGAAGCACCTGAATTTTGGAGTTCTTATATCTCGATCAGAAGCGGAAATATAAAAATGGATTATAAGAACCACTGATCAGATATGTAATACTTAACAGAAGCAGAGCTGTCATCACTATAATTTCTCCGGTTCCCAGACAAAAAGACAGCTTCCTTTTACTGCTTAGCGAAACGATAGACTGATATATTCTGCTTCCTAATGGTGTTGCCGCAAGCAGACAAATGATGCACAGCGGCAGATAGGATACAAACAGATACATACTTTCATGATTCCATACAACCGTCTGTCCCCTGCCGATCATTGTCTTAAAATATTCCAAGCCCTGCATGCGGTCTGTAAAAGCAAACAGCACCCAGCTCGCCGTCACGCATAGATACATATAAACCTTTCCCAGACCATGGGGCAGCTTCGCCAGAAGCCGCAAAAGGAATACTTTTTCTATCACAAGAAGAATCCCAAAATAGATTCCCCACAAAATGAAATTTCCGGATGCTCCGTGCCACAAGCCGGTCAAGAACCATACGATGGCGATATTGAGCAACTGCCTCGCCAGTCCCTTTCTGCTGCCTCCCAATGGAATATAGACATAATCCCGAAACCAGCTTCCCAGAGAAATATGCCATCTACGCCAAAATTCCGTGATGCTTTCTGCCAAAAAAGGATACTGAAAATTTTCACAAAAATGAAAACCAAACATACTGCCAAGACCAATTGCCATATCAGAATATCCCGAAAAATCAAAATAGATCTGAAATCCATATGCCGCCAGCGAAAGCCATGCCATAAAAACAGAACCGTTCCCCTGTAAAATCTGAGTAGATCCCTTTTCCCACAACAAACCAATATTATTAGCGAGCAGCACTTTCTTTGCCAGTCCACAGATAAACCTCCGGACACCATAGGAAAATCCATCAAAGGAATGCTCTCTATGGTCAATTTCCTTTGCTACTGTCTCGTAACGCACGATCGGTCCTGCGATCAACTGTGGAAATAAGGTTACATATGTTCCAAATGACAGGATATTTTTTTGTACCGGAACTACATTTCTATAAACATCAATCGAGTAACTCATTGTCTGAAACGTATAAAAAGAGATTCCGATCGGCAGTGCTAACGATGGTATCGCAAGGGAATAATGGAAAAAATGCTGCACAGCTCTTGCAAACATTCCACTATATTTAAATGTACACAACATTCCTAAATTAACCACAACCGATACCATCAAAAAAAACTTTGCCCATACCGTTCCACGATTTTTGTCAATCAGTCTGCCACATGTATAATCTAATGCTGTAGAAAACAGCATCAGACTAACATACACCGGCTCTCCCCACGCATAAAAAAACAAACTGCATAAGAAAAGAACCCCGTTTTTGCATCTTTTCGGTGCCAAATAATACAGCATCAATGTAATTGGTAAAAAATACAATAAAAATGTTATACTTGAAAAAATCATTTTAGTCTCCATTCCTGCGCTGCTTTTTATACGGATTGTATTTTTCTGCATTCCAAGATAGAGGTGCATGCCGCACAATGTAGCAGAAAGTATCCTACAATTTCCACGCAGATATTCTGTCCTTTATGATACCTTTGCCAGATTCTTTACTTTGCCGCCAAACACAGATTTCCATGCTTTATCAATCTTTGCTGCCTCTGATTTTGCCTGTTTCGCCTGCTGCTGTGCATTCCCGGATGACCTTTTCCCCAGGATAAACATTCCAACATAGTTTCCGCTTACAAAAATCCTTGCCTGACTAACACGGAAGCCATCCATGTCATACAGTTTGTTGTAATCCACTGTCTGATCCAATCCTTTTTGCAGTTTTTTCTGTGCCGTTTTTGCATACCCTTTCTTTACTTTGACAATCACAGCCACATCCATATTCAGACTGGAATTGCTATTTGCTTCATATGCCATGCTTTCTACTTTCTTTTTATCCAGTCCATAATAGCTGATGCCATCTTCTGCCTTTAACTTTGCATCACAGGTATAGCTTGATTTCATGCTCTTTTTCATCTTAGAGAGTACATCCTCCGCACGAAGTGCCTTTGTCTTCTTTCCTGTATGTACAACCGTTTTTTGTATGGTACATACTGTGTTCACCCCAGATGTGCCTTCTACTGTTTTTGCTGATACCGCAGTGCTGCAAAAGCCTGTTGCCACCATTACTGCTGCCATTGTCATTGCCATTAATTTCTTTCTCATAAAAATCCACCTTTCTTTTTGCATCCCCACAAAATATCTTATTTCAAAAAGATCTGCAGAGTACATTGATAACATTTCTGACCTTTTACGATGCATACTGCAGGCTCAGCTGATGCCCGTTTTATGCTTTGTAAAGGCGGTCAGATCATTTTTTGAAGTAACAGCTTTTATGCTGTTCTACTTTATAAACAGCTCAGGTGGATAAAATGTTGCATTATTTTTAATTTTTTTCTAACACGAAAAGAGAGAATGTCGGCGCATTCTCTCTGCAAGAATCGCAAGCGATTCTTGTTGGCATACCACTACGATACGAACAGTTTCCTATTCCACGAAAAAAACTTCCGCAGATCAAACATCTGATCCTGCGAAAGTTTCTCATTTCTCTCAATAATCTCCATATTTTTATTGAATGCTTTGTATTACTTTTACCGCTTCTTTTTTCGATATCGTCATATCAAAAGAAATCGAATAGGAATATGCCGTATCCTCCCATACTGCCAGGGAAACGTGCTTTCCGTCTCCTTTCAAAGTAACACTCCAGTCTCCAATCTGCTTTTCTTCCTCACTTTGATATGTATTAAAGTCCCCGGAAACATCTCCTTTCTCCTTTGACTGACGGTACATAATACTGTTCTTGCCTTTCGTATAAAGAATCTGGGCAAATTCTCCCCACTGCGAAGTATATTCCGTCTGTTCCGGCTCAAATGGCAGCTTTTTCGGTTCCATTACGGTATATCCCATCTCCTTTGACAAGGCTTCCAGATCTTTGCATGTTACAATTTCACTTGGTGCGATTACATCCGCTTCCTCCGTTGGTGAAGGTGTCATCTGGTCTGCTACCTGTACATTGGAATTGTCCGGCTGCTTCCAATGCATACCAATCCATATACCGCCTATCAGAATAAGAATACATGCCGCTGCTGCCACTGCCTTACCGATATGATCTTGATACACTGAAACCATTTTTCTCTTAGGAGATTGTACTTTTTTCAAAATGCGGTGTCGCATTTCTTCCGTAACAACGATCTGATCCATAATTTCACGATACCGTTTACTCAAAATCATACTCCTCCTTTAATATCAGTTTTAAACGTTCTCTTCCACGACGCAGATCAGAACGCACACTGCTTTCCTTACGGCTCAATATCCGGGCAATGTCTGCCGTTGCATAGCCTTCATAATAAAAAAGATGAATAGCTGCACGATACTTCTGCGGAAGCTGCTTAACTGCCTCCCATACAAACGACAGATCCTCCCTATGCTGTGCTTCCAGTGTATCACTTAGTTCATCCGTTTCTCTCACTTTATTATATGCGATACGGTTCTTACTTAAGTTTGCCGTTACTTTCAAAAGCCATGCCTTCTCATGTGCATCATCCTTAAACTCCGGTCTTGCCTGTAGATATTTCATGACAACATCACCCAATATTTCTTCTGCATCAAACATATTATGTACATAGGAATAGGACAACCGTAAGATTCCATCTCCATATAGATTCAAAATTCTTTCTGCCAGTACATTCGTCAGTTCCTGTACGGTTCCTTTTGAAATATCCTTCGATGTCAGGGCACTGCTTCTGTGCCATTGGTACTTTGCAATTATCTTTAGCAGAAAGGTACCTACACTGGTCCAAAAGCCTCTCTTCCTGTTGACTCTTTCTATCCTCTCCATAATCAGTTTTTCTCCCTCAGTATATCTTACATCCTCTGACTCTTACGTGCACTATAGTACAATATTTTTCCGAAACACGTCAAGCCAGCTTCATTTGCAGTGATGCTTTCTCGGGAAAGCAGACAACCTTTAGCCGGGCATAGATTTCATTTTCTCCCGGAATGCCACAATCTGCTCCATAGAAGCCTGCATTCCATACGACATCATACATACACCGGAGGCTCCGGCATGTACTGCCTGGTCAACATTTTCCGGTGTGATTCCACCGATCGCATACACCGGTACTTTAGCTGCACTGCACATTTCCTGCAGCTGTCCGGTTCCTCTCGGTGAAACGCCCTTTTTACAGTCGGTGGCAAACACATGACCAAAGAACACATAGTCTGCACCACATTTCTGTGCTTCCTCTATCTGTTCCAGCGAATGTGTTGACACACCTACTGTATCAAACCAATCCAGTTCGTTCTGGTATTTTTGTGCCAGTGGCAGTGATAAGTGGATTTTCTTTACACCCATTCTTTTTGCCACAGCAACATTCTGATGAAGAATGCAGTCTATCCCATATTTTTGACAGACTGCATATACTTTTTTCGCAAGACTTTCGTATTCTTTTTCTGTAAGATCCTTTTCGCGCAGCACAACAGCATCTACGCCTGCTTTTGCCAAAAGCTCGATCTGTCCCAAAAAGTTCCCTTTACACAATGTCCGGTTTGTGATCGCGATCAATTTACACATAGATATAGTCACTCATAACAGGCTGTAATCCTTCGCTCTGGATTGCCTGATATACCTCCTCCACATTTCTTCCGTCAGAGATTTCAAACTGTGCATCTCCTACATTGTCATTGTCTTCGATATGTTCCCCGATTCCAACGGATACCCCGGCTGAAATCTTGGTTGCCGCAATATTAATGACATTATTTCTGACACGCTCACACTCTCTGGTCGAGATCGTGATGCTGGCAAATGGCATAAAGATACGATATGCCGTGATCACCTGCAAAAGCTGTGGTTCATGCACATCCTTCGGATTGATCTTATCATTATTAATGATCGGACGAAGTCTCGGACAGGAGAATGCGATCTCCGCATGCGGATATTTTCTCTGTAACAGATAGGCATGATATCCTGTTGCCAGTGCATCCTTTCTGAAATCATCCAGACCGAGTAACGCAGCGAATCCAACACCACGCATGCCTCCCTTTAAAGCACGCTCCTGCGCATTCAGACGGTATGGGAAGATGCGCTTATGACCGGCACGATGCAGGGTTTCATATTTATCGGAATTGTATGTTTCCTGAAAGACCGTGACGTAATCAGCGCCGCATTTATGTAAATAGGCATATTCATCCGAATTCATCGGATACACCTCCAGACCGATCACTTTAAAATATTTTCTGGCAATCTCACAGGCACGTCCGATGTAGGCAACATCCGACATCTTCTTGCTTTCACCTGTCAGGATCAAAATTTCCTGCAAACCGGTCTTTGCGATTGCCTGCATCTCCTGTTCGATCTGCGCATCGTCTAACTTGGCACGGCGTATCTTATTATGACAGTTAAATCCACAATAAATACAGTAATTTTCACAGTAATTCGCAATATAAAGCGGTGTAAACATATATACGGAGTTTCCAAAGTGCTTTCTCGTTTCTCGCTGTGCGCGCTGTGCCATCTCTTCCAAAAAAGGCAGAGCTGCCGGGGAAAGCAATGCTTCAAAATCCTCTACGGTACATACTTCGTGGCTCAATGCTGCCTTAACATCCTTTGCTGTATATTTGTCATAATCATACGCTTCCATACGCTCAATGACCTTTTGCTGTACATCTGACTCCAAAACTTCCATGTCCGGTAAGTAAGTCATATGGTCAATACGATTTTCCGGATTATCTTCTCTTATTTCCATTGTTGTCCTCATTTCTGCACACAGTATTTTATTTTTTATCTGTATTTGTGTGCACTCTACAGATTTTGCACCTATGCACTTATCTTTCGTGTTGTTACTTCCATTTAACAGATATTTTCCCTCAAACACTCCTCTTACACCTTAGCGTAAAAATCCGGTCAGTGGAGAAGAGGCACTGGCGCCCTTTTCCATCACACGTCCCAGACCGGATAAATATGCCTGACGTCCGGCATTGATTGCTAACTTAAATGCCTCTGCCATCTGCACGATATCTCCTGCTGTTGCGATTGCTGTGTTTGCCATAACGGCTGCTGCTCCCATCTCCATTGCCTCACATGCCTGCGAAGGAGAACCAATTCCGGCATCAACAATGATCGGGAGATCAATCTCATCAATTAAAATCTTAATAAATTCTTTTGTGCAAAGTCCCTTGTTCGTTCCAATCGGTGCCGCAAGCGGCATTACAGCTGCTGCCCCGGCATCCTGCAGATCTCTTGCTACATTCAGATCAGGGTACATATATGGCATTACGACAAATCCCTCTTTTGCAAGGATTTCTGTTGCCTTGATCGTTTCGGCATTGTCCGGTAACAGATATTTGCTGTCACGCATAATCTCAATCTTGACAAAATTTCCACATCCAACCTCTCTGGAAAGCTTTGCGATGCGGACTGCCTCATCTGCATTTCTTGCTCCCGATGTATTCGGAAGAAGAGTAACACCTTCCGGTATATAATCTAAAATATTTGCCACACCACCCTCATTTGCACGGCGAAGTGCCAATGTGATCATCTGTGCTCCGGCATGCTCTACCGCTGCCTGAATCAGCTCCAATGAATATTTGCCCGATCCCAGGATAAAACGGGAATCAAAGCTATGTCCTCCAATCACTAACTTATCTTCTTTACAAACTGTATCACTCATAATTTCCTCTTTTCTGTGCCATAAGCACCGGTATTTTTCTTTTATCTTTAACCGGCTCTGATACAAATACGCTCAGAGCCGCTAAAAACACTGCAATTATTAGATTGCTCAGGCATGATATTAACAACCGCCACCCATAAAAGAAACGATTTCCACAATATCGCCCTCTTTTAGCATGACACTGTCATAATGCTCCTTATCAATAATTTCTAAATTGACTTCTGCTGCGATTCTTCGCTTGTCATGATCCATCCTTTTGACTAACTCCTCTAAGCTGATGCTCTCGTCTAAACTCATCTTCTTTCCGTTCACCTGAATTTCCATTCCGACACCTCCCATCTTGTGCAAACATCCTCTGTGCAGTAATCATTTTTCCTTTTTGCATCCTATAAAGGAACAAACAGGTTCATATAAAACAAAAAAGGTTCACGAAGAAATACACCCGCGGTGGTGTACCCCTTCGTGAACCTTACGTTTCACTCTGTGGTTTCAAACTTGAAACATGATTACTCTAACACGATTATCGTAAAAAAGCAAGTCATATTTTCTATCCACTATGCTATTGTCATACTATACTATCCTATGCCAGACCATGTTCCTCTAACCAGTCATAAGGAAGCATAATGCCCTTTTTCTTGGCAATTCCCTTGAAATGGAAAGAGATAATTGTAATTGCCGTAAACAGTACAAACAAAATGCTCAGTACAATAATAGACTTTTCAATACTTTCTCCTCCGCATATCGTGCTTCGGAAAGCATTTACCGTATAAGTAAACGGCATATAATCATGAATCTTTGATACAAAGCCAGGTGATAATTCCACCGGATAGGTTCCAGCCGAGCCTGCAAGCTGTACTACCATGAATACCAGCATCAAAAAGCTTCCAACCTTGCCAAGCCAGATATTAAAGAAATACATGATAGAAGTAAAGGTAACTGCTGCAAGGCATGCAAATGCGACTGTCTTTCCAAACTCTTCCGGATGGAAGCCGACTACCTTATTCAGCACAAGGATCAATACAATTCCCTGCAGGATGGCTACCGGATATAACACGGTTGCCTTACTTGCCCACCAGGCAAGACCGGACTTTAACTCACCTTTATAAGTAACCAGTGGATATAACAGACAAAATGCCAGACATCCTACCCAAAGTCCTACTGACATCATGTAAGGTGCCATTGCATGACCATTGTTCTCTACATGCGTAATCTTTGTTTCCTTGTCCTGAACCGGACTTGCAAACATGTCATACGTATTATCTGTTGCATCAACTTCTTTTACTTCATCCGCACCATCCTGAATAGAATCGTGCAATTTCTTTGAGCCGCTTTTTAGCTTACCCATACCACTCTTTAAATCTTTTGAACCATCATATAACTTCTTAGCACCATCTGAAATCTTAGTTGCACCGTCTGACAGATCATCTGTTCCATTTAAAAGTGTAGTATTGTTAGCTGTAAGCGTGTCTGTACCGTTAGAAAGCTCTTTTGCACCTGCATTAAGCTTTACGGCACCATCGGCAAGTGTCTTAATTCCCTTTGTAACAGTTGGTGTACTCTTCTTTAAAGCCGCTGCACCATTTTTTAACTTTTTATCATTTGCGGTAAGCTTCTTTAAGCCATTGTTTAAAGTCTTAATACCTGCTGCAGCTTTTGGGAAAGAGGCTGTGCTGCTTTCCAATGTTGTCAGACCTGCTGATACCTGCTTTGCTCCCGTTTCCAGACTTTCCGCGCCCGTATACGCTGTCTGTAAGGCTGCACTTAAAGTTTTCATCGAAGCTGCCGGATCAGCTGCCTCCATCTGCTTTGCTCCTGCTGACAAGCCATCTACAGCCGGCTTTAATTTTTCAGGAACTGCAGATAATGCTGTCGAACACTGTGTCAGACCTGCACTGACCTTCTGCATGCCGGTCGTATCCACTGTTACACCGTCAATCGTTCCAATCTTTTTTAAGGCTGCCAGCTCATCATCTACCGAAGCTCCGTTTGCCTTAGCTTTTTCCAAAACTTCAATTGCACTTGCAATCGAATCATTCGCTGTCTGAATAGATGTATTAGCACCGGAAAAAGCTTTCACACCGGCACCTACAAGCTGTGCTCCCTGACTAGAAAGTGTTGCTGCCGTTGTAATACCTTCATTTGCCGTTGCAATTCCATCACTGGCTGCCTGAATCGTCTGGGAAGCTTTCGTCATGCTTTCCGATAACGTTCCAAGCTGTGTTGCCGCACCATCTACCTGTGTCTTGATCGTCCCGATTCCATCCTTTAGGCTGGTCACTCCGGCAATCAGTGACGGACTCGTCTTAGAACCTTTTGTAACAGCTGTATTTAACTGACTGATTCCCTTTGACACATCCCCTAACTTCTGCAATGGAGCCAACTGTTTAAAGCCATTTGAAACCTGTTCCACACCATCTACATAGGATGTCACACCACCTGACAGCGTGTTAACACCATCTGTAAACTTTTTACCCTTTGTCTGTAATGTGATTGTTCCACTTTTCAAAGCAGCCGTTCCATCGGACAGAGTTTTTGCCCCTGCACCGATCTTATCTGCCCCATCCGTGTAGCTTTTGATTCCATCCTTTAAGGTACCGGTTCCATCTGCCAGATCCTTTGCACCTTCTGCAAGCGTCTTTAAGTTCGTCGTGATCTTATTACTTCCCTTTGCTGCAGAAGTAATTCCATCCTGCAATTCCTTCGCTCCGTCCGCTGCATCCTGCATTCCGTCCCCGATTGTTGTAATCTGGTCAAATACGGTTTCTGAATAAGTCTTTGTCACTTCTTCTGCTACACTTGCCTTAATCTTACTCAGTGCCGTTTCACTCATCTTAGATGCAATATAATTTGTTCCCGGATTCGTCTGATACGTCAGCTTCATCTTCTTTGGCTCTTTGTCCATAACCGTTGAAGCATTTTTTGAAAAATCCTTTGGAATCGTTATTACCATATAAAAGGTTCCATTTTTTAATCCCTGCTTTGCTGCATCTGCATCCACAAAGTTGAAGGCAAGAGAATCGTTATCCTTTAATTTGTCTACCAATTCCTCTCCAACCTTGAGTGTCTTTCCCTCATACTCTACCGAAACGTCATTGTTGACTACAGCAACCGGAAGATTTTTGACCTGACCATACGGGTCCCACATCGATTTCAAAAATAATCCGGCATAGATGACTGGAATTGCGATAATTGCAACGACAACAAGTATCATTAACTTGTTCTGCCACAAGCTTTTCCATTCGTTTTTAATCATGTCTGCTCCTTTCACTTTGCAACATATCTCTCACTATCTGCATAGTGATTCCCACCTTGAAACTTCAATTTCTTATTCTACCTCATAATCTAGGCATGAACGGATTGCCGTATAAGGGCGTACTTTCCCATCTGCCACTGCTACATGTGCCGGATGTGTCGCATATCCATTTAATGCCTCTTCACTTTCAAAGGTAGAATCTAACATCAGATCTGCATTAGAGCTTGCCAGCCCATTGATGTTTACCTGAATGCTTACCAGTCCTGGAATCTTTCCGGCAAGACCTTCCAGTCCTTCCTTGATCCCTTTCTTGATATTTTCTTTCTCCTCCTTGGAGTATTCCTCTTTTAGTGTCCATAAAATCACATGCTTTACCATTGTAATGTTCCTCCTTCTTTCCTATCATCTTAACCTTCCCATTTTATGCTCAAAATCTATCTTATGGAACTCTCGCTATCTTGTCAAGCCACAAAACGCTACAGATTTTGCACCAACAGCATATAGCATACCGTTCCTGCAAGAATGGAAAGCAATGTATTATGTTTCCACTTATGTAACACAAAGACGATGACGCAGGAAACAACTTCAGGTATCCCATGATTTCCTGATAAAAACTTTGTGCCCCGCAGACAGTACACAACAAGCATTCCCATCACGGCATAGGGCAAAACCTCTCCCAGATATACAATTGGTTCCGGTGTCCTTTTTTGAAAAACAACAACAAGTGAGATCAAATTTCCCGTCAGTGCCGGTTTGTGTTCCTTTACACTTTCCCACTGATCGATCAGTATTGTAAGGAAAAGTGCTGTCATTGCAAAATCAATTCCCGTCGTTTTGAATGGAATCACATTTCCCAAAACAATATATCCTGCCATGATCGGAATGGTCGCTTTCCACGCATATAATACAGTATCTTTCATCGAAGCAGAATATTCTTTTTTCCTACTTTCATTTTCTTTTTGACTTTTTTCTCTTATGTTCTTTTCCTGCATCACTTACTTTTCTCCTAAAAAATTTAAAGTAAAACCGCCAACACTGATATTCCACTACTGTACAAACAATTTTCTATTTCCTACTCCATTAAAAATACCCTCTTTATAGATTTTCTGTAAAGAGGGTATAAATTATATCTGATTGTTTACCGGAACTTCTCCAGATGCATAAGCAAAAAGCTGATCATCAGACAGATACTTGAAATCCAGATCATATGTATTCCAAAGCGCAGCGAAAGATTACCTCCGATTCCTGCACCAATCGCAAAAAGTAAGATAATCCCAAAGTAATACATTGCCTGCTTTTTCTGTTCCGGCTTGTGCTCCCGTAAAAACAGAGAAAATGCAGCTGTTCCGCTTCGCAGATTGCCAATACACATTGTACTGGCATAGGAATAACCGTTGACCTTACGAAAACTCTGTACCTGCATCGCACATGCAAAAGAAACTAACACTGTAGCAAGCATATTATATGTCTGCGGAATAAAACCAACCACAAGCAGGATCAATATCTCCACTAAAAGAACTCCCTGTCGCCAATGCAGCTTCTTTGCATAACGAAATCTGCTCTGGATCTGCTCCGCCGCAAAGACTCCCATTGCAAAGGCAAGCAGTGGAAACAAGTAACGTAGACCATTATACCAGTCCCCTGTCATAAAATGCTGACTCATTAGCACAACATTTCCTGTTTGTGCATTGGAAAAGACCTCATCGCGCGTATTATACGTGTACGCATCCTGAAAGCCGCCTGAAAGCGCCAGAAAGGCACTACTGATAAAAGCCTCTGACATCTGTTTTTCGGATAACAGACGCTGATACCATTTTTTTCCTATGTTCTGCTTCATTGCACAGTAACCTTCTTTCTACCAATATTCTTTTGTATGATCTGCAGGCTTTCGCCTAAAGATCTCTTTTCAATGGATACGTGTGCAATTATGTTCAAAATAGAAATGATCTATTTTTCCGCATACAGCTTTTCAAACAATGCAATGAAATCTTCTTCCTTCATCAAGACCGGATTGTCAAATGTTTCATCTGCATTGGCAGCCGTCTTAGCCAGACGTGGAAAATCCTTCGGATCTACAATATCAAGCTCTGAAAAACGAGGGATGTTTAAGGTATCACTAAGCTTTTGTATATAATCGACACCGGCATTTGCTGCTGCCACCGTGTCCATTCCTTCTATGTCTATGCCAAGTGCCTTTGCGACATCTGCATATTTTTCCGGTGCACCTGCAATACTCAGGCGGGATACCGGAGCTAACATCATAGCATTGGCAACACCATGTGGAATGTCATAAAAGCCACCCAGTGCCTCCGAAATAGAATGTACACTGGCTACATCCGAGTTTCCAAATGCCATTCCTGCCATAGTACTTGCTGCAAGCATAGCATCCAATGCCTCACTATCATGCTCATTGACCGCTTTGACAATGTTTTTTCCAATCATTTCGATTGCCTGAATTGCTAACGCATCTGTCAGTGGATTGCTCACCTTACAGACATACGCCTCCACTGCATGCGTCAATGCATCCATTCCTGTAGATGATAATATCTTAGCAGGAAGTTTGTCAAGCATCTCACTGTCTAATATTGTTAAGGATGCACTCACCATCGGTCCCCAGATACAATCTTTCTCCAGTGTTTTTGTATTATTTACGATAGATTCATGCGTCACTTCACTTCCGGTGCCACATGTCGTTGGAATACAGATAAGCGGTGCGATCGGCTTTTCTAAGTTACCTTCGTACCAGTCTTCACACTTACCGCCATTTGTCATGATCGCACCAATCGCCTTTGCCGTATCCATCGCAGAACCGCCACCGATTGCAATCATATAGTCAATCTTTTGTTCGATCGCATAAGCAGCACCACGCTCAATATCAACATCTCTTGGGTTTGGTACGATATCAGACCAGACCAGATAAGAAACGCCTGCTTTATCAAGACTGTGCAGCACTCTGTCCACGAGTCCTATTGCCAAAAGTCCCTTATCTGTTACAACCAGTCCCTTATCACCAAACGCCTTTGCTCTCTCTCCAACTTCTGAAACCTTTCCTCTTCCAAACACAACCTGTGTAGGCATAAAAAATTCAAATGCATCCATATCTTTTCCGTCCTTTCTGATACTTTAGTACCATCCCATGTTCTGCCGGAAATCGACAGAAAACTGTTGTCACTATGTTTTGTATATGGATTCAGTATAAAGTCTTGTATGATACGAGAGTCAAGCTTTTTTCCAGACACCCTTCTTATAAAAGCATACAGATATGATTGTTGAGATTGTCCATCCAAATGGCCATGCGCACCAGATTCCGACTGACCCAAACTCTTTTGAAAAAAGAATGGCAAGCAGCACTCGCAGGATCAGATCTGAAAAGGTTCCGATCATAAATTCCTTCATCGCACCGGTTCCACGCAAAATACCATCAGCAATCAGCTTCGTTGCCACAATAAAGTAAAATGGCACTACGATCCGAAGAAAGATCACACCGGTATCTATGGCAGTTCCGGTACTGGTATCCATAAAAATGTGTACAAGCATTCTTCCTGCCAAAAGATATAAAAGAACAATCGGAACACAGATCAGATAGATCAGCTTTAAACCGGCACGAAATCCTTCTTTGATACGCTCAAGCTTACGCGCTCCCATATTTTGTGCAGCAAAGTTCGACATAGCATTTCCAAGTGTTGTAAAGGAAGTGATGACCATATTATTAAGCTTGATTGCTGCCGCATATCCGGCGATCACTCCTGAACCATATCCATTGATCACACTCTGTATCATGATATTTCCAACCGAGATAAAGCTCTGCTGCAAAATACTTGGCACAGCGATCACGGCAATCTTTTTAAAGATCCTTCCCGAAAACCACACATGCTTTCCTGCAACCGGAAGCTTTTTTAAACGTCCAAAGACAACCACGATTGCTAAAACACAGCTGATTCCCTGACACAAAAAGGTTGCCCATGCAACGCCTGACACTCCCATGTGCAGTACTGTGACAAAAAAGATGTCTACAGCAATATTAGCAGTCGAAGAAATCGCCAGAAAAATAAACGGTGTCTTCGAATCACCCAAAGCCGAGAAGATTCCGGTCGCAATATTATAAAAGAACAAAAAAACAAGACCTGCGGTATAAATAGATAAATACAATGCAGAATCTTCCATAATATTATCCGGTGTCTGGATCAGATCAAGCATCTGCCGTCCAAAAGTAAGGCCAAGCACGGTTAACAGCAGACATAACACTGCACTGGCTATAAAAGTTGTGCTGACTGCTGTCTTTAGGTCTTTCCACTTCTTTGCACCGAATAGCTGCGAAACGATTACGGAACATCCTATATTACAGCCAAAGGCAAATGCAATATAGATCAGCGTGATCTCATAAGAGTTTCCCACTGCTGCCAGAGCTTCCTCTCCTACGAACTTTCCTGCCACAAAGCTGTCCGCAATGTTATACAATTGCTGAAAAATTACACTGCCAAAAAGTGGCAGTGCAAATTTCCAAAGAACCTGATCCGGCTTTCCCACCGTCAAATCCTTATTCATTTTTTTCGCTTCCTTTCCCTACTCCGCGCTCTCTGCTTCCGTTACTTCGCTTTTTCTGCGATGCATCGAAAATTCATACTTACTATATCTTTCCAGTGTATCTGCAATCGTACGGTCATCGTCTGCATTCTTTAACTGCTTGATACGCTCTCTCTTAAACGCTTTCTCTTCCTGAATATTTCCAGGACCTGCTACACAACCGCCTTCACAAGCCATACCTTCTAAGAAATCTTCCGGCAGTCTTCCTGCCTTCATCAAAAACAATGCCTTCTTACACTCCTCTGCGCCATTACACTGTCTTACATTGACAGCTGCACTGACTCCCTGCTCCATCAGGGACTGCTTTACTGCACTTGTAACGCCACCGGAGCTTGCATATCTCTTTGCATAGATACTTCCGTTCTGTTCTTCCATTGTGCAAGGCTCAAGCTTGATATCCTTCGCTCTAAACATCGCACTGATCTCTTCAAACGTAAGAACAAGATCTGCATTTTCGCCCGGATGCTCCTGATCCTGACCTGCCTCACTCTTCTTTGCGATACATGGCCCGATAAAGATACATACTGCATCCGGATGCATTGCCTTTACTAATCTGGCAGTTGCTGCCATAGGTGATACGGTTGTGGAAACATTTTCTGCAAGTTCCGGAAAATGTCTGCGGATCATATGTACAAACGCAGGACAGCAGGATGTAGTCATCTTTTTACCTTCCTTATAAGCCTCCGACCACTCTTTTGCTTCAGAATCCGATACAAAGTCTGCACCGATTGCAACATCGACCATATCAACAAAACCAAGCTTCTTTAAGCCATTGCGGATAGATTCCATCGTAATATCCACGCCAAACTGTCCCTCTGCTGCAGGTGCAACCATAGCATAAACCGGTCTGTCCCCTTTCAGGTACTCGATAACCTCCAAAATACGTGAACTGTCAGAAACAGCACCAAATGGACAGGCATTGATACATGCGCCACAACGGATACACTTCTCATCGTCAATCGTAACCCTTCCATCATCACCGGCCTGAATCGCATCTACCGGACAGGCACGACGACACGGACGCATTGTATCAACAATCGCATTGTAAGAACATGCCTCATAGCACTGACCACATTCTTTACACTTTTCCGGATCGATATATGCCTTATTTCTTGTCATGGAGATTGCACCAAACTTACAAGCCTGCATACACTTCTTTCCAATACACTTCTGACAGTTATCAGTTACGGAGAATCGTGTGATCGGGCAGTTTTCACAGGCAGCCGGAATAATCTTTACCGTATTGTGGCAAGGTTTTCCATCTGCCGGATTGATATTCTTTGCAAGCATGATTCTCTCGCGGATAATTTCTCTCTCTTTATAGACACAACAGCGAAAACTTGGTTTGCTTCCCGGTAAGATTTCATACGGAAGCGTTGCCTCTATCTGATCTAACTTTCCCTCGAATGCGGCCTTTGCCACATGATAAAGGACTTCATTTTTAATATCTTCTACAGTATCGTTTGCATTAAGCATAGTAATCCTCCATTCTGCAGACGCTTTGCGTCTTTCCCTTTGTAACGGTGTAATATTGCACCAAAAAACACATTATTTCATTGTAACATATTATTGCTTTATGAACAACTCTCTCTGCCCTCATAAATCTTTTTTGCAAGGGCTTCATACAAGACTTCCGGCTCAATCGGTTTGGCAAGATGGGCATCCATTCCTGCCAGTTTAGACATCATGATATCCTCCTGATAGGCATTGGCAGTCATCGCAATGATCGGAACCGTCTGCGCATCCTCTCTTGCAAGCTTACGGATTGCACGCGCAGCCTCCAGTCCATCCATAACCGGCATACGAATATCCATCAGGACAGCATCAAATGCCCCCTCTTTCGAAGCTTCAAAGCATTTTACTCCCTCTTCTCCATTCACTGCACAGGAAACGGTCATTCCCTTTCTCTCTAAGAGTCTTTTGGCAATCTCTGTGTTAAGCGGATGATCCTCCACCAAAAGTATGTTCTTTCCTGCCAGAATGGATTGCTCTTCAAAACGCTTCTCCTCCTCTGGTGCCTTCTCCTGCTCTTTTTCATGCGCCAGCCTGCATTCAAAATGAAGTGTCACCTTCGTTCCAACATCCAGTTCACTCTCAATCTTAATGCTTCCTCCCATCAGTTCGATCAGGCTCTTTGTAATACTAAGTCCCAGACCTGTTCCCTGTATTTTTGAAGTCAGTGCACTGTCCTCCTGCACAAACGGGTCAAACATCCTCTGCTGGAACTCCTTACTCATACCGATTCCTGTATCGGTAATACTGTAATCTCCACAAAGGTACTCACCCTTTACCTCTACATGCTCTTCACGATAAGTAATCTTTCCACCCTCCGGCGTGAATTTAACAGCGTTAGAAAGCACATTAAAGAAAATCTGGTTGATACGCATCTTATCTCCCAATACAGTCGGAAGCTTGCCATTTCTGCATTCAAAGACTAACTCAATACCATTTTCCCTGCACAAAGGTTCAAACATTGTTTTTAATTCACCAAGAAAGTCCTCATAATAATATGCTTCATTGTGCAGTCTGATCGCGCCATCCTCTATCTTTGTCATATCTAAAATATCATTGATCAGACTAAGCAAAAAGTGACTTGCCGAATGAATTTTCTTTAGATTCCTTTCTACTGCTTCCGGCTTATCGGTTTCATCCATTGCAAGCGTTGTGATTCCTATGATCGCATTCATTGGCGTGCGCATGTCATGACTCATTCGCGACAAGAACTCTGTCTTTGCTTTATTTGCCGCCTTTGCCTGCTCTAGTGCTTCTGCCAAAGCCTCTTTCTGCTTTGCCTCATTTTCATAAATATCCGTTACATCACGCTGGGAAGCCAAGATAAGCTTTTCTGTTTCATCAATATAGAAAAATTGCAGCTTCTTACGCTTCTTTTCGCCATTTTCCTGATACTGGTTTACAAATATCGTATACTCGCCATATTGGTTTAACTGATCCAATATGGCATCCCACTCTAACTTCTTCTCAATCTCTTCCTTATTTTCTATCTGATTTCTATTCAGTTCCTCCAGCAATGTGTTTCTGTACTGATTTTCTATCATCATTTCCTTTGGATGCAGCCAGCTATAACTTACAAAACGCTGTGACTTTCCAAAGACAAAGGATAAAGAATCATAATCATGACTTGCCGCACTTTCCAAAAGCAGCTCCAGAACACGGTTATAGGTAACATCCACGGCATGAAATACCGTATCAATCTCCCCGGTGCTTGGTTCAACCACCATCTCTGCAATCGTATTAACCCACTGCTGTTCTCCATCAACTGTACAGCGGTAACTCATACTTATCACTTTATTTCCCAGATTACACTCCTCGATCAGATGTGGTATAGAAAATGTTTCCAAAAACTGATCTCTTTCACTCTTTAGTCTGATCGTAGCTGCAATCTGTCTGATCAACTGGTCAATATCCGAAGTTTCCTGCATGGTTTCTCTCATTCTTCCGTCTCTGACCGTATATAGCTTCAAAATCTTTCTCTTGGTCAGATTGACATGACAGGAAATGATCGTATTCGGATTCGAAGAAAACAGAGCATTCAGATGATGCTGATAGCCTGCCTCCAGTTCTTTCAAATGATTAATATCAATTCTTGTTCCAACAACCTTGATCCGCTTACCCTCTGCATCATATATAGATTTCATGCGATACTGATACCAGCGTTCCACTTCGTTATAACACAGCCTGATCTCTGCCTCTGCATAATCCTCCCCCTGATCAATCTTTTCAAAGAGCTGCTGATACTTTGGAATATCCTGCTCACAGATCAGATGACGCTCCAAAAAGCTCTGCGGATAGTCTGTCAGCGACTTTTCTAACAGAAACGGATCGTGCTTACTGAGTCCGACCGCAAGATGAATATCCGGATAATATTCAAAAAACACCAGATTCGCAATCTCTATCGCTGCATCTAAAGACTGACTGGCCTCTACCAGATCTTTGTTGAGCCAATATCTTTTTCGATTCTCATATAACAATATCACGATCACACCGCCGGAAAACAGCACAATTCCCAGTGCGATCAAAAGTACCAGTCTGTTTCTTTCCAAAAAGTCCGGCTGATAGTCCCTATATCTTACATTTTCCCCCTGTAATGCACCCTTTCCAATACCAAACTTCTGCATCACCTTCCAATTTAATTCATAGAAAGATGGCATCTCTACGATTGGCATGTCAGCCGGGTCTGCTCCGTTTAAGATTCTTTTTGCCATCTTCGCCGCACGATATCCCATATCACGGAATGAGATCATACAGCCTCCCAGTGCTCCTTCTTCAATTCCAAGCTCATCGGCACGAAAAATAGGAATCTTTGCCACATCATAAAGCCAGCTTACACCGCGCTGCATTTCAAACTTTCGTCCTGTCCTGTCACGGTCAAACATCAGGCAGAGAAGAATCGTATCTTCATCATATTCCGATACAATCTTTTGAAGCTCTTCTACAGAATAGTTCATCGTATTGATAGAAGAAAACTTTAGATTCGGATAATCCTTTTCGCATGCATAATACTGCTGTAAAGATCCCTTGCCCGTATTCGTGCCATTGCTGATCGCAACGATATTTTTTGCCTGCGGATACAGCATATCAGCAAGATGGATTGTTTCGTAAAACGGCATCTGCTCTGTTACACCGGTAATCTTTGGATTCTTCGCAACCTCTTTTGCACTTTCTACATCGTTGATCCCTTCAAACACGATCGGAAGATTTTTAAAAAATTCATCTCTATATTTCAGGCACATCTCTAATGCCGGATCATCCCCTACCATGATCAGATCATAATCCAGTGTACCACCCTTCGCTCTCTGATCCTTTCGCAGACGCTGTACCAGATCAGCCTGTGCAAGCTCTTCCTCACGTTTTTTCGCATCCATAAATATATAATCTACATCCACATCATTTCCAATGCCCTCCCGGACTCCTTCTAACTGATCCGGAACACTTCCCCAATCATAAGAATACGAACTGATAAAAAGCACCTTTTTATAATCCTTTTCTGCACCCTTTACATCCTGTCCACAAAAAAAGCATCCAAAAAAGAATGCTGCCAATATAAAAAACAGCTTTCCCATCGATGCTTTTTTCTTAAAGTAATTGATTCTATATAAATGCTTTCTATGTATTCCAAACCTTTTCATTTTTTCAATGCCTCCCTGCTTCCATAGTATCATAATTCCTTGCAGAAGCAAAGAGGATTTATTTTAAGTTCAGGCAGATTTCAGATATTGTATCACTGCTGTCGGTAAGGCTGCTAAAACCACGATCCAAGCCACTGCCATGCTGCTTAACTTATCGATTTCAAACATTGGACGCAGCACTGGAACAAAGATAACTGCCGCTAACAGACAGCTTCCTGCCAGAAATGCATAGATACTATACGGATTCGTACGAAGCTTCAACTGAAAAATGGACTTTTCGCCACGGCAGTTAAAACCATGAAACAGCCTTGCAAGCGTCAGTGTTGCAAATGCCATTGTAGAAGCATGGGCCGCATCCTTTGCTAAACCCAGATAATATGCCACGATTGTCACAATAGCGATCAACAGCCCCTGTCCAATCATTTTTTGTACAAATTTTCCCGATAAAATTCCTACCGAAGGATCTCTCGGTTTTTCCTCTAAAAGAGAATTGTCTGATGGTTCCATTCCTATCGCAAGTGCCGGCAGGGAATCCGTCAAAAGATTGATAAAGAGCAGATGAACCGGCTGAAAAGGCACCGGAAGTCCTGCAAGCGAAGTGTATAACACGGACAAGATGCCTGCCATATTTCCGGAAAGTAAAAATAATACCGCATTTTTAATATTCCGATAGACATTTCTTCCATTTGTAACTGCCTTGATGATTGTTGCAAAATTATCATCTGACAGGATCATGGCTGCTGCATCCTTTGAAACCTCTGTTCCTGTTATCCCCATTGCCACACCTATATCTGCTTTCTTTAATGCCGGCGCATCATTGACACCATCCCCTGTCATCGCAACAATATTTCCACGCTTCTGCCATGCCTCCACAATTCGGATCTTATTTTCCGGCGATACTCTTGCATATACCGATATAGATGTAATCTTACGATCAAGCTCTTCCTCGCTCATTGCATCAAGCTCCATGCCGGTCACTGCACTGTCCCCCTCTTCAAATATCCCAATCTGCTTTGCGATCGCTACCGCTGTAATCTTGTGATCTCCCGTGATCATGATTGGTCGGATTCCCGCTCTTTTTGCAGCTGCTACCGCCGCCACGGACTCCTCACGCGGAGGATCTACCATTGCTGCTAACCCCAAAAAGGTCAGTCCCGTTTCACTGTCAAACGTAAGCATCTGCTCCGTTTCTTTATACGCAAAAGCAAGTACACGAAGCCCTTCTTTAGAAAAACTACGGTTCTGCCTGTGTATCTGTTCCTTTTCACGCTCCGTCATATCATACAGACCCTCTGCGCGTCGAATCTTTACGCAACGGTCTAACAATACATCAACCGCCCCCTTTGTAAGCACCGTTGACACTCCCTCAATACAGTATTTGGTACTCATAAGCTTTCGGTTGGAGTCAAAAGGTAATTCTTCCAATCGCTTCATCGACTGCCGAAGCGCATCTTCATCCTTTCCGTCTGCTCCCCAGACATCTCTGTTACGCACCTTACGAAACATTTCCAAAAGCGCATACTCCGTCGGATCACCGATTCCTTTTCCATCCACAAGTCTGGAATCATTTGTCAAAACGGCATCATACAAAAACTGGCGCT
The DNA here is from genome assembly GCA_934317005.1 of uncultured Lachnospiraceae bacterium. Lineage (GTDB taxonomy): Bacteria > Bacillota > Clostridia > Lachnospirales > Lachnospiraceae > Butyribacter. The sequence continues at coordinate 55,176 of CAKREB010000014.1, read as the reverse complement.
GCATCCGGCTCCCTGCATCCAGCTCTTCCGGTTTTTTACATACACCATCTATGTATATTTCTACTACTGTCATCCTATTCTGTGTCAACGTTCCCGTCTTATCCGAACAGATCACAGAAACACAGCCTAAGCTTTCAACTGCCTTCAACTGTTTGATCACTGCATTTTCCTTCGCCATTTTCTGCGTTCCCATCGCCTGTACGATCGTAACGATCGAGCTAAGTGCCTCTGGAATCGCTGCTACCGCCAGTGCCACGGCAAACATCATAGAATCTAACAAAGGCATCCTGCGATATAGACATAACCCAAATACCACCGCACAGACAAGCATGATCATAACTGCCAGCCGTGCGCTAAACTGATCTAAGCTCGCTTGCAGCGGCGTTTTCCGCTCCTTTGCTGCATTCATCAGGCCGGCAATCCTTCCAATCTCTGTGTCCATACCGGTTGCCGTCACAAGTACAACGGCACGTCCATACGTCACAAGACTGCCGGAATATACCATATTTGTCCGATCTGCCAATGCAACATCTTCCGTGATCACAACATCTGATTTGTCAATATTTGTCGACTCTCCGGTCAGAGAGCTTTCATTGACCTGCAAAGAATAGTTCTGCAGGATCCTACCATCGGCAACCACCATATCCCCCGCTTCCAGTACAACGATATCCCCCGGAACAATATCCTTAGACGGAACCTCTATCTTACTTCCATCACGGATCACTTTTGCACTCGGAGAGGAAAGCTGTTTTAAGCTATCCAGTGATTTTTGTGCCTTGACATGCTGAATCGTTCCAAGCACTGCATTCATCACCAGAACTAAAAGGATTACAATCGTACTCTCTGCATCACCGGAAAACATTGAGATTCCGGCAGCGATCAAAAGAATAATGACCAAAAGATCACAAAACTGTTCTGCAAAAACCTCAAAAACACTCTTTTTCTTCCCCTCCTGTAAAATATTCTGCCCTTTCTCCTGACGGATCTGATTCACCTGCTTCGTAGAAAGTCCCTGTTCCTTTGTCACCTGAAACTCTTTTTCCAACTCACCAGCCAGACATTTCCATTCTTCTCTCATAGATGCCCTCCTTTATTTTGTTTAGCGGGAGCAGTTTTCCTTTACGGAAAACGAAGCGTTTTTTTACTTTATAGGAAACGAAAAGTTTCCTATAAAGTAAAAAAAGAACGAGACTTTTACCGTATCTGATAGTACGATAAAAGTCTCGTTCTTATTTCAGTGCACAGTCCGGTTATGCCGAGCATAACGTGATGACGAACTGTACAACACCCGTTCATAGGATGCGAACTACTCCCTAATATTAGGCAAATTTTAACACAAGCCTATCTTCTCGTCAATCACTTTTTTAACAATTTACAAAATCCCAATTCCCTCTAACAGAATCTTAACACCGATCAAAACTAAAACGATGCCACCACAGATTTCTGCTTTTGCCTGATATCTGCTGCCAAAGACGCTGCCGATCTTGACACCGAGGGCAGAACAGACAAATGTCACGCAGCCGATAAATAATACAGCCGGAACAATTGCAACATCCAGGAACGCAAACGTTACACCTACTGCAAGTGCATCAATGCTTGTAGCTACCGCCAGTAAAAACATGGACTTTACTGTCATGGAGCCATCCACATGCTCCTCCTCTCCAAGTGCCTCTCTGACTATGTTCAGACCGATCATCGCTAAAAGTGCAAAGGCAATCCAATGGTCATATTTCGTAATCATATCCGCAAAAAGGCTTCCAAGAAAATAACCGATCAACGGCATCAACGCCTGAAATCCTCCAAACCATGCTCCTGCCGTACACATATGCTTTATCTTAATTTTTCCCAGCGAAAGCCCCTTACAGATTGATACAGCAAAAGCATCCATAGACAAGCCAACTGCCAAAATAGAAAGTTCTACAATACTCATTCTTTTTTTCTCCTCTCATACGAAAACGTATATGTATCTTCCAGACGCACAAAAGACCCATAGACAGCATCTATCTAACACTGTCCATGAGTCTCACCATTTAAAATAACACCGGGCTTTCGCCATCATGTCGATATTATTACACTTGCGTGCCGATTACTCCCTCGCGGTAGTTTTCTCATCCTATCATATTGATAAAATTTCGTCAACTACTTTTTTTACGGAAAGGAGTTTCCCAGACATAATGCTCCGTATCCCTCTGCCTGCGATGGCACCTGCGTCTGATTTGTAAACTTTCTGGCCCCCTTCATCAAATATGCCTTAATTTTCTCCCCATAAAGATACGGATCATTCTCCTGTACAATCCCCCACTCCATCATAAGTGCCGCACTCCCCGTTACAAAAGGTGCTGCGATCGATGTCCCAGTTCTTGGACTATAGCCGCCACCCGGAACCGTAGTAATCACCCCCACCCCCGGTGCCAGCAGTGTCGGCATCGCTCGCCCATCCGCCGTATTCCCTCTTCCTGAAAAAGATGACACACTTTCTGTATCTACCCGATATGCTCCTACCGTCACGATCAAAAAAGCAGTCGCAGGAATCGTCAGTGTCGTATCAGGATCAGCGCGCAAAAAACCGGTAGACAGTCCTACTGCTTCTATTGTCGGAAGCCACAGGTCTATCCTTCCATCCTGCACGTCGTCTGCCGTAAACACAATCGACCACACGCCACTTGTAACCGTACCACCTGCTGTCTGCGGAATCCATTCTATATAGATTTCCTGCGCGATCGTGTACGGTGTAGGTGCCCCATAAAAGACAAAAAGTCTGTCATTTCCTATTTTGTACGAAACCGCTTCGCCTTCTTCCCGCACGACTGAAACTGTTTCACCGGATGGAGATACTATCTGTATTGACACATCATCCACATATTGTTTCCATATCTGCAAAGTCATAGCCGTTTCATTGGCACCTATTGCAAAAGGTACTTCCTCACTGCCACTTTCTAACATAACACTTGCATGATGTCTGGCATCTCCCTCATTTCCCGATGCCACGACGATGACATTTTTCCACACACCATTTAACTCTGAAATATAATTTTCAAAAAGAGAACGCCCATCATGCGCTCCACTGTTGTTACCAAAACTTAAATTCACTGCGATCGGTTTTTGCAATGCAATCGCCTTTCGTATCACATAATCCAGACCTTCCATCACCTGTGTCGTTCCCGCAAAATCATCTTCCCTGCGAAAAAGCTTGACAACAATCAGTTCACTTTCCGTTGCCACTCCACGATACCTTCTGCCTACAGAACCATTTCCATTGCCTGCTGCTACTCCTGCAACTGATGTCCCATGACCACTGCTGCGATCCTCGCCCGGCATCTGCGTATTTATCAGGAACTGTATGATCTGATTCAGTTCTGTGCTGCTATACTCCTTTCCAAATCCATATCGCTCTGGCGTCTGCCCACCTGCTTCTTCAGACAACATACTTTGATCCCAAAGATATGCAATCCTTGTATTTCCCTCATCATCTAAAAATGCCGGATGAAGCAGATCGATACCGGAATCAATAATACCGATCAAAACTCCCTGCCCTGTCAGACCGCTTTTCTGACCGCTAAAGCCATTTCCCTGTTGCACGGTATTGATGCAGGATGCACCCCTTCCACGATCCAGATTAAAATACAGTTTTTTTGGTTTTTCCATAAATTCTATCTCCGGAAGTTCTGCAATAAGTAACAGATTTTGTGCGGATGTCGTAATGATCGCATATTGATTAAAAAGTTCTACCACTCTCGTTCCCGGAAAGGCATCTTCTATATAACGAATCTCTCCAATATGCTTTACGATGACAGTCCAGAGTTTCTTTTCTGCATCATAACCATATTGGAGAGATTCATTTTGAACCATATTATTTTCTGCAAGCCACAGTGCCAGATTTAAAGAAGGATCTATTTTTTCCATTTTCTTCGTCCTTTTGATTCTTTCTTAACCTTATGCACGTCACTGCCATACTATACCCAAAATACTTTTTTCAACGGATCAGATCAGTTTTCGTTTTCTCGCCTCACTGACTGCGGCAGCTTTATCACGCACATCCAGCTTTTTATAAGTCTGACGGATATGATATTTGACATTCGCTTCTGTCAGTCCCAGTTCCAAAGCAATCTGACTTCTCGGAACTCCTTCTGCCTGAAGCTTTAAGATTTTTGTAGCATTTTCGCCCAAAACCACATTCTGCACGCCAGCCTTTAAGTACCCCGGATAGAAGTGAACCATCTTTTCCGTTTCTTCTAACACCTGCTCCCAAAAGGCTTTTCCCTGCGCAGATGGCTTCCAGCTTGTCTCTCTTAGAAGCCGCCATATAGCTGCTCCTTCTCTGGATATCACACGTACAAAGTGATACTCCTGCGCCCGTTCCAGTGCTTCCGAAAGAGTATCGTCCCAGCTGTCATTTTCCATCCTATACTGTACAATCGCAAATAATATTCCTGCTTCAATCTGAATATAGGTTCTTTGCATCATCTCTGCATAATACTGCAGCTTCTGAAGCAGATTATATGCCTGTTCATTTTTCCCGGACTGCAGATACGCGCGAATCTTTGTCAGATAAATAAAACGATCAAACACGATAAATTCGACTTCCTCATCCGGTGCCTGTTCCATCCACTTCTTTACCCATGCAATATCTCCATCATATAAGTCATACCGCACAAGCATTGCTTCAATATTGGGCAAAAGCTTCTCAATGTTTTCTCCCTCTGCCATCCTATAAAAACTCCGCATCAGATCCAAAGCATCCTCGCGCTTTCCATTCAGAATATGAAGCCATCCCCGGATTGCATCCCCTACAAAGCACTGTTCATAAATACCTGCCATCTCTGCCTGCATCCGCCCTTTATTTGCCAGTGTCACAACTTCGTAGCTATCCTCCCCTTTTTCAAAATAACTCTCAGCTAAGGCAAGATTTACTAACCCTTTTCCATATCTTCCTAAGACAAATTCAATAATTTTTCCAATCGTTCTCGCAAGTTCTCTATCTTTCTTACTCCACTCACAAAAATCCTTTCCCCCATTCATCTGCGATGGCAGATTACTTGTTACAGAAAATTCCGGCAAAACCGTTTTTCTGTCCAACAATAGAATATACGCATTTTTCAAAACTTTGATCATATCCACACTTCCACGATGTGGCAAGGCAATGTCCAAAAAAAGCAGTTTTCCTTTTGCCAGTCTGCGCATACTTCCCTGACGTTCCTCAGCAAACTGTTCTAACTCTGCATACCAGCGTTCACTCTCTTCTCTGTTTAGCAAAAGCGACTGTAACATGCACATGCCACACATCAATTCCGGATTCTGACGGATTGTTTCCTCCGGCAATGCCAGATAATGTTTTTTTAGTTCATAATAATATGCACTATTCACCGTTTTCCGCGCATTTGCAATCAGAATAGATGCAATTCTTTCCTTATCATGAACCTCCTCATACATAGCGAGCGCTTTGGTAAGTTCTCCCTTCAGCTCATAGCATAGGCCGGCATTACAGTATAAAACCTTACGCTGATCTGCATTCTTTTTTCGCAGCAGTCTGCGCCGCATTGATTTTTTCATATCATCCCGAAAGGCATAAACGGAGTTTTTCCCATTCTCCGTGACATATTTTTCTATAAGGAAATTTCCCAACTCGCCAGCCTGACTGATCAGAAATTCTACATCATTTCTTCCCGTGATCATACTTGCCAGCTGACAGTCAAACTCTTCAACAATCGACACATCCATCAGAAATTCCTGCATTTCGATATCCCATTGATCATACACATGATACTCCAGATAATCCCACACACGAAAAACCGTCTGTCTGGAACATTCCTCAAAAACCTTCCAGTCCAGTGACTCCATCTGATCAACACCATTTTCATAACAGATTTCCGTCATAAATGCCACCGCTAACGGCAAGCCACCCGTGCGCTCCTGCATCCACTGCAGCTGCTTTTCATCAATAGGAATTCCCGCCTGCTCAAAGTACCTGCGCATCTCATTGATACCAAACGCAAGCTGTCTTTCATCAATTACGATAAAATTGTTTTGCAGCCTTGATGGAACCAACCATGCCGGCACCGGACTTCTCCCGGATAAGAAAAGCCAGATATCATCGCGATCAACCAGTTCCAAAATCTTTTGTCTGTAGCCGTCACTCTGTCTATCCTTTACCAATGCATGCAGATCATCGATCACAACAATTTTCTGCCTGCCGCCTTCTGCAATTTCCAGATTTTCTGCCGTAAGCTCTTCTGCGCTAAGATACAGAAACTTTTTATTCTTTAAATAATTTTTTAAAAGTGTCGTCTTTCCTGTTCCACTGATACCATACACATATACCGTACTGCGAAATATTGCAGCTTTTTTTAATAACTGCGTTACTGCCTTTGTGCGGATATATCCCACATGTTCTTTTTTCTCGTATCTTTCTTCATTCACGCCTTTCTTAACCTTGTTTGTTTCTTTCAATCTTTCATTCTCCATTTTCCGCCAATTTCCATTGACAGCTTATAACTTTCGGAAGCCAAAAATGCTCCCATAACACAAAAACTGACATGCCATCCAGACAAAACAGGCAGAGATTGCGTACCCATCGCCTCTCTGCCTATTATGAATGAGACTTCTTTTACATACATATACAATAAAAAACTACCCTTTTTTCATACCATGTGCACAAGTTTAACTAATTCTTTCCGAACTACCCGATTCGAAAAATTGCTCTCGTTTGTATGTATCTCATACACATGAGAACATTATATCGGTAAAAAAGTTATTTGTACACTAGCCAAAAGGATAGTTTTCTATACTTTTTTGAATCTTTTTCTATATTTTTGCAAAAATCAAGCTCCGTTTTCGCAATTTAATGTACTTTTCTCAGATATTCGCCAGCTGAAAATGCTGCATTTGCCCCATCAGAAACAGCGGTTACTACCTGCCGCAAAACCTTCGTCCGGACATCCCCGGCAACAAAAAATCCCTTTGCGTCAGTTATTCCCGTTTCATCTGCCACGATATAACCGTGATCATCCAGATGCACCACTTCTTTTACTGCCGCTGTCTGCGGCTGCATACCAACTGCAATAAACACACCATCAACAGAAATCTCCTGTCCGTCCTTTAAAACAACGCCTGTAACCCTGCCCTCGCCCTGCACCGATGCAATCTGTGCATTTGTAACAAGCTTAATATTTTCCTTTTCCTGTATCCTTGAAAGCGTATCTGCCATACCGCGGAACTCACTTCTGCGGTGAATCAGATATACGGTTTCACATAACTCTGACAGATACAACGCATCATCCATCGCTGTATCTCCACCGCCAATGACTGCAACCTTCTTTCCTTTAAAAAAGGCTCCGTCACATGTTGCACAGTAAGAAACTCCACAGCCTTCCAAAGCCTCCTCACCCGGAACTCCTAAGTGACGATGGGTAGCACCTGCAGCATAAATGACTGTCTTTGCTTCAATCGGTTCCTTCCCTTTTAACAGAACTCTCCAGCCGCCTTCGATTGCTTCAAACCCATCTGCTTCCCCATCCTGAAACTCTACACCAAGCTTTTCCGCATGCTCCCGGAATTTTGTTCCAAGCTCATAGCCACCGATTCCAACTAGACCAAGATAATTATCTACCTGACTGCTCTGCGCAATCTGACCGGTACTATAGTACACCTTTTCCAAGACTACAGTACGCAGACTTGCTCTCTTAGCATAAACTGCTGCCGAAAGTCCTGCCGGACCACTACCTATTATTAAGACATCTAACATGTTGCAGATACCTCCCTTCTTTCTATTATCATATTTTCCAGTCTTTTGTTTCTTTATTCCTGTACTGCCTTGAAAGCTTCATCCAGATCTTCAATGATATCGTCAATGTTTTCTGTACCGATAGAAAGACGGATCGTATTTGGCTTAATTCCCTGATCTAACAGCTCTTCCTCGTTTAACTGAGAATGTGTTGTAGATGCCGGATGAATTACCAAAGACTTCACATCTGCTACGTTTGCAAGCAATGAGAATAACTCCAGATTGTCAATGAAATCCTTTGCCTTCTGTGCATCTCCCTTAATCTCAAAAGTAAAGATAGAACCTCCGCCATTTGGGAAATACTTCTTATAAAGTTCTTTCTGCTCTGCATTGTCAGAAACAGAAGGATGATGAACAGCCTCTACCTGCGGATGTTTGTTCAGATACTCTACTACCTTTAATGCATTCTCTACATGACGCTCTACACGAAGCGATAATGTTTCCAATCCCTGAAGGAAGAAGAATGCATGGAATGGTGATAATGTTGCTCCGGTATCGCGAAGAAGAATGGCACGGATCTTTGTCACGAACGCTGCCGGGCCAACTGCCTTTGTAAAGCTGATTCCATGATAACTTGGGTTTGGCTCTGTCAGTGAAGCAAACTTTCCGCTGGCTTCCCAATCAAACTTTCCGCTGTCTACGATCACACCACCGATTGTAGTACCATGTCCACCGATAAACTTCGTAGCTGAATGTACCACAATGTCAGCACCATACTCAATCGGGCGAACCAGATAAGGAGTTGCAAATGTATTGTCAATAACAAGTGGAATCTTATGTGCATGTGCGATTCCTGCAATCTTTTCAATATCAACAACATCTGAGTTTGGATTACCCAGTGTTTCAATAAATACAGCCTTTGTATTGTCCTGAATGGCATTTTCAATCTCGTCATAGTTAAATGGATCTACAAAAGTTGTCTGAATACCATACTGTGGCAATGTGTGCTCTAATAAATTAAATGTTCCGCCATAAATATTTTTAGCTGCAACAATATGGTCGCCAGCCTGTGCCAGATTTTCAAATGTATATGTGATTGCTGCTGCTCCGGATGCTACGGCAAGTGCTGCCACGCCGCCTTCTAAGGCTGCGATTCTCTGTTCGAATACATCCTCCGTTGGATTTGTTAATCTGCCGTAAATATTACCGGCATCTGTCAGACCAAATCTTGCTGCTGCATGCTCACTGTTGTGAAACACATAAGAAGATGTCTGATAAATAGGAACTGCTCGGGCATCTGTAACCGGGTCCGGCTGCTCCTGTCCTGCATGTAACTGTATTGTTTCAAATTTTAAATCTCTTTCTGCATATGTTTTCTTAGCCATACTGTCACCTCTCTCACAGGAATCCTGTTCCATTCCCGCCTTTCTTTTTTTAATCTACATGAATCATAAACCCATCAACATACTTTGTCAATGGGTTTATAGGTATTCGTTATATTGAAAAACTGTAACGCCTTATAGTGCTAACTTATAACCATTCCCCTTGTCCGCACACACCTGATTTTTCAGGGGATGATCAGATCACATAATTATCTACACAGTCATTGTTTTCTACTAAATCTTCCAATGTGATGGAATCCAGATATTCATTGATCACACGTTCCAGACCTTCCCACATCCGTATCGTATCACACTCCGCTGCTCTTTCACAACGATTCGGCTTCTTTTCCAGACATGCCACCGGAACCAGTGGTCCCTCCATCACGCGCAAAATTTCTCCCATTGTATAATCCGATGCCGGCTTCGCCAGTTTATAACCGCCGCCTTTGCCGCGAAGAGAATGTAAAAGATCATTTTTACTAAGTACCGATACGATTGCTTCCAGATATTTTTCGGAAATCTCCTGCCTTTTGGCAATGTCCTGAAGTGGCGTATACTCTCCGTTACTGTATTTTGCCAGATCGATCATGACACGAATGGCATAACGTCCTTTTGTCGAAATCTTCATATTTTACCTCTCTTAATCCAAAAAGACGGCTGACATATCTGATATTTGGTATGCCAGCCTGCTTTAACCTTATTTTTAATTATCTCTGAAATAATGATGTTGATAAATAACGGTCACCTGAGTCCGGCAGAAGTACTACGATCGTCTTGCCTTTGTTTTCCGGTCTGTCTGCTAAAATCTTAGCTGCCTTTAAAGCTGCACCGGACGAAATACCAACCAGAATACCCTCACTGACTGCAAAATTTCTGCCCTCTGTAAATGCATCTTCATTTTCAATCGCAATAACTTCATCATATACTTCTGTGTTTAATACCTTTGGCACAAATCCGGCACCGATTCCCTGAATCTTATGTGGTCCACTTTCTCCTTTGGACAATACCGGGCTTGTGGCAGGTTCAACCGCTACAACCTGTACGGAAGGATTCTTTTCCTTTAAGTACTCACCAACACCTGTGATCGTACCACCTGTTCCAACACCTGCAACAAATATATCTACCTTACCTTCTGTCTGTTCCCAGATTTCAGGTCCTGTTGTCTTCTTATGAGCCTCTGCATTTGCAGGATTATCAAACTGTCCGAGAATCACAGATCCCGGTGTCTGCTCCTTTAACTCCTCTGCTTTGGCAATGGCACCTTTCATTCCCTTTGTACCTTCTGTCAATACAAGCTCTGCACCATATGCCTTTAAAAGATTTCTTCTCTCCAAGCTCATCGTATCCGGCAAAGTAAGAACTGCCTTGTAGCCTTTTGCTGCTGCTACGGATGCCAAACCGATTCCTGTGTTTCCGGAAGTTGGCTCAATAATTGTAGCACCCGGCTTTAAAAGCCCCTTCTTTTCTGCATCCTCGATCATGGCAAGAGCGATACGATCCTTAACAGAACCTGCCGGATTCAAATACTCTAACTTTGCTAAAACTGTAACGTCCTTTATTCCTGCGCTCTCTGAATAACGGTTCAGTTTCATGATCGGTGTATTTCCAATTAACTCTGCTGCACTTTCTTTAATCTGACTCATATGATAACCATCCTTTCTCAATACGTTTTTCCTACTAACCTATATCTTTTATAGGTATTATATGTTGAATGGTTATATTTGTCAAGTGCAAATTTGCAAGAACATCGTTTTCTTTGGCTTTTAACAACATGCTTCCTTTAAAATCTCATGGAGAGCAGTACCACTGCTTGTATGACATCGAACAATATCTGTATTTTTCTTATTTGCTTCTGTTACAGCACAATGTGCCATTTTATGTGAAATCGTATTAGTAAAAAGAATTAACAGATCCGGACTTCCAATCTGTTCACTTAATCTTGCACTCATCTGTGTAAACACTTTTGCCTTACAATGATACGCCTTACAAATTTTTTTATACTGCTGTACCATACGATCATGACCACCTACAATAACCACACTCATCGTTTTTGTTTCCTTTCCTAAACACTCTCTGCCAAAGCTTTTCCAAGTGCTTCACACTCCTGTACAGCATCGTCATCCGGTGCTTCCTGACAGATCACGCCTTCACCATTTACCAAAGTTGCACCGGCACCTTTCATACGGTCTTCCCAGTCACGCATCCATTCACCGTCTCCCCAGCCATAAGAACCAAAGAGAGCAACCTTCTTACCTGAGATCATCGACTCTAACTCTGCTACAAACGGTTCCATCACAGATTCCTCTAAGACTTCTGCTCCCATTGCCGGGCAACCGATCGCAAAGCCTGCCTCTTCCTTTAAATCTGCCGGTGCGATTGCTGTTACATCCACAACGTTTGCGGTCTTTCCTGCTGCTTCAATCCCCTTTGCAACCGCCTCTGCCATTGCAAGTGTATTTCCTGACTGTGTCCAATAAATTACCTGAATTGTATCCATTATTTTCCTCCATTCTACGCATCTGATGCGTGATACCATATTTTTTATTGAAAGCATCCCATGCGATGCTTTTTCACATTACCCTTTCGCCATGTTTCCAATGCTGTATACAATATTACAGGCTTTTTTCTCCTGTAACACATACTCCATCTTCCCTCCGGCAGAAATATATTCCACAAGAAGCTTCTGCGCTTTATCAAACCGCTTAAAGAGAAGCTTTTTTTGCTTTGGTCTGTCGTACACCTTCCAGTAACCGTTGCATACAAATTCCTTCCCCTGATGTCTGATAAATCCAATCACATCTTCAATCGGATATCCCAGGAAAATCCCCATCTCATGTGGAAATCCCCCTTCCTTTTTCTGATAGGCGATGTAACGCTTTTGAAAGCAAAACAGTAAACTCTGCAGTGAGAAGTCCTGATACCCCATCATTGCTAACATCATTTTTACTCCATCCTGCTTAAAATACCGCTCCAGCTCTTCCCGGCGAAAAAGAAGTATGGTTGCTTTTTCCTTTCTGACCGAAAGGATTCTGTATTCCACATCCGAATATTTAAGAATCTGCTTCATCTTAACAATATCCTCTGCCGCAATGATCAGCAGATTTGATACCTTGAGTCCCGTAAGCAGCGGCGCACACTGTAATGCCATTTGCATTTCTACGGTGTGCAATCCCATTTTCTGCATGATCTCCAATACTTCCTGACACATGGCTTCTCCTTTCAGGTTAGTTATTTCTAACTTGAATTTATAATAACTAATTCCATACCTGTTTGTCAATATACTTTTTGATATAGATTCTCAATATCAAAAAAAGAGAACGACAGTGCATTCTCTGTATACCACTATATTTTTGAGTAATTTTCCATTTTCCAAAAAAAGACGGCAACCTTCGTTACCGCCTTTTATCATCACATAATAAAATTTTCAAAACTTTCCCTATTATCCACTAACTCTCGCACTCACAAGGACTTACTACTACACTGCGTATTTCCTGCTTTTCCAGATATCCACATGCTTTCAGCCCCTCAACAATCACATGATTCCAGCGCTTTGCACTCAACTCATATACCGTATTATCGTTCAGCTCAATCTTACATGCATGCTCCCGCGCACAATCTGCACTGCAGGCAACCTTATACATGTTCTTTCTGCTGATTGCTCCAATATCTTCCAGTGTGTTAATCATACGATATACTGTTGCCGTACCAATCTTTTTGTCTAACTTGGAAGCCTTATAATAGATTTCCTTACAGCTGGAGCATTCCTCTTCCAGAATTACATCCAAAAGCATACGTCTTTGTTTTGTAATCCGAAAGCCCTGCTCCTTGAGCTGCTGTAAGATCAGTTCTTTTTGCATCTGCGTTCTATGATACTTTTTTGAATCATGCATATTGTTTTTTGCGATTTCCATCGTCTGTTCCATATGCATTCACCCCTGTCTTAGTCCCCGGTGTGCTAGTGACAATGACCACCACAATGTGTACAGTCACCACCGCACGATGACTTTCCGCTCTTTTTGTCCCGATACATACTTGCACAGATCAGTGCAACCACTGCAAGTAATATCGCTCCTACAATAATCGTTCCCATAACAGCCTCTTTTCTGCAGATCTTCTATCTACTTTTCTGCTCTCAACGGGTTATTTCATTTCATGATCAATACGCCTGCCTGATCGCTTTTATGAATACTCTATCACTTTTTATTTTGCACTTGCCACACTCTTCATGTTCACATTAAGATGCTTGCTTTCATGATATGGTCTAAATAACAGATACAGGAATCCAATAATAATAAGGAATGCTACAACTGTTCCGATTCCGAATACACCTTCTGTTACAAGCATACCAATCTGGTAAATGCAAAGTGCTACCAAATAACCTAAACCTGTCTGATAACCAATTGCTGCGAAGAACCACTTTACATTGTTCATCTCACGCTTGATCGCACCCATTGCAGCGAAGCAAGGTGCACACAACAGATTAAATACAAGGAAAGAATATCCTGCGATAGCCGGCATACTAGCCTGCAATGTTGCCCAGATAGCCTCTCCGTTATCACCAACCTCTTTAGCACCTTTCGCCCAATGAGGATAAAGGATACCAAATGTACCTACTACATTTTCTTTTGCTACAAGACCTGTAACAGCAGCAACGGCTGACTTCCAGTTACCCCATCCAAGAGGTGTGAAGATCCATGCGATCGCATTACCAATCTTGGCAAGAATACTGTGATCCAACTGTGACTCTTCTAACATCTGGAACTTGCCATTGATCCATCCAAAGTAGGAAGTAAACCATACTAAAATTGTAGAAAGAAGGATGATTGTTCCTGCCTTCTTGATAAATGACCATCCACGCTCCCACATACTTCTAAGCACATTGCTAATCGTTGGCATATGATAAGCCGGAAGCTCCATAACAAACGGTGCAGGTTCTCCTGCAAACATCTTTGTCTTCTTTAAAATAATACCTGAGCAGATAATTGCTGCGATACCAATGAAGTAACAGCTTGTAGCCACCCATCCTGCATTGCCAAACAACGCACCTGCGATCAGACCAATGATTGGCACCTTTGCACCGCAAGGAATAAATGTTGTTGTCATAATTGTCATCTTACGATCTCTGTCATTTTCAATCGTTCTGGATGCCATGATACCCGGAACACCACAACCACTACCGATCAGCATCGGAATAAATGACTTTCCGGATAAACCGAATTTACGGAAGATACGGTCCATGATGAACGCTACACGTGCCATATAACCGCATGATTCCAAAACAGCTAAGAAGAAGAATAATACTAACATCTGTGGTACAAAACCAAGTACCGCACCGACACCGGCTACAATACCATCGTTGATCAGACCGGTCAGCCAGTCAGCACAATGAATGGCATCCAAGCCTCTTCCTACTGCATCATGAAGACCAATGATATGAAGTCCCTTGATTCCAAATAAGTTCCATCCGTCATCACCAAGCAACTGATCATTTGCCCAGTCTGTTGCCCATGTACCTACTGTCGTTACCGATACATAATACACAATATACATGATCACTGCAAAGATTGGAAGAGCTAAGAAACGGTTTGTTACAATACGGTCAATCTTATCAGAGATTGTCAGCTTCTCTCCCTTGTTCTTCTTGCAACAATCACCAATGATAGAAGAAATATAGTTGTATCTCTCATTTGTAATAATACTTTCTGTATCATCATCATATTTATCTTCCAGCTCTTTAATCTCAGCAGATACATCTGGAATATTTGTAGTCTGCATCTGCTCTGCAATCTTATCATCCTTTTCTAAGAGCTTGATTGCAAAAAACCTTCTCTGCTCTGCAATAATCTGTGAAGGAAGCTTATCCTCTACTCTTTGGATCACAGCCTCGACATCAGAAGCAAATTCATGAACAACAGCTGCTGCCGCATGTCTGTTTGCCACTTCTACTACTTTGTTAGCTGCTTCTGTGATTCCTGTACCCTTCAGAGCCGAAATCTCTACTACTTCACAGCCAAGCTTCTGACTTAACTTATCAATATGTACTTCTTCGCCTGTCTTTTCCAAAACGTCGATCATATTGACTGCCATAACAACCGGAATACCAAGCTCCATAAGCTGTGTTGACAGATACAGATTACGCTCAATATTCGTACCATCTACGATATTTAAGATAGCATCCGGTCTTTCTGTGATCAAATAGTTTCTTGCTACAACCTCTTCCAATGTATATGGGGAAAGAGAATAAATACCCGGTAAATCCATCAGAACAACATCCTTATGTCCCTTTAGTTTACCTTCTTTTTTCTCAACAGTTACGCCTGGCCAGTTACCAACAAACTGATTGGAACCTGTCAGTGCATTAAACAACGTTGTTTTACCGCAGTTAGGATTACCTGCTAATGCAATTTTGATTGACATATCCATGACTCCTTTTCGTTTTTGTTTTCAATAGCATCATTTCTCATTCATAACCTCGGTTTGTTCATTCTTTCTTTTATTTGTTTCGCCTTTAATGTGTTTGCTTTATCTCTTTTATATTCGCATATACTTCCTTGCATTAGAAATAACTAACCTATAGACAAAAAAAATAATCCGAAACCAGTTATAAAGTCACTATGTACACCATCTACTCGACTTCGATCATCTCAGCATCTGCTTTACGCAAAGACAATTCATAGCCTCTGACTGTGACCTCAACCGGATCACCAAGCGGTGCAACCTTACGAACATACACCTGAACCCCTTTCGTGATTCCCATGTCCATAATACGTCGTCTTACCGGACCATCACCGGCAAGCTTTTTGACTGTAACTGTCTGACCACAGTCAACTTCCCTTAATGTCTTCATCTTCATCTTCCTTTCTGTTCTGCGCATCGCGCAAAGTATCGTTGCCCTTTGACAAGAACATAATTTTTATGATAAAGCAAAGCTTATGGCTGAACCATAATCTTATTTGCCATATCTTTTCCAATCGCTACTCTGGAATCTTTGATGTTAACAATCATATTACCATTCATCTCCGAAACCACAGTTACCGTTCCACCCGTCACAAAACCAAGATTCTCAAGAAATCTTCGTGTTTCTTCTTTTCCGCCTACTTTTTGGATCACACTTGGTTCTCCTGCATTCACCATAGATAACGGCATCATAACAACCTCTTTTCTTTCTGATGTGCTTTGATAAATTCCTTATTGATACTGAGTATCAATTTCCGCTTTCCTAGGTTAGTATATGCTAACATACATTAGTTGTCAATATACTTTTTCTAATTTTTGTAATTTTTTTGTGTAGACTTTTTGCCATTTTTCGCTGTAAGACTGCAAAGGCAATGATACAGACGGCCACAGACAGTAAGGAACCCATAGCAGTGGCTAAGCCCATTGGGAACAAAGTAGAAGGGAACAGTGCAGACATCAGATATGCCCCCGGCACACGTACGAACACGATTGCTAAAATATTATGCAAAAACGATAAGACAGATTTCCCATACGCGCAAAAATAACCACTAAAACTAAAATGTATACCGGAAAAAACACTCTCCCAGATATATCCTTTCAGATATTGTCCGCCCAGTCGTATTACTTCACTGCCTCAGCAGGCGTTGTAGAGTCAAATTATTTTTATAATTTGACATCCACAAACGGTCATGTTATTCTACCTCCAGATTTCAAAGACTAATTTCGTTTGTTCAAAGGAGGCATCACCATTATGGACAATCAGCCACAGACCCCCCATAAGCGCCGTGTCCGCTATAAGGGAAAATACCCAAAGCGTTTTGAGGAAAAATATAAAGAATTAAATCCAGAGAAATATCAGGATACCATTGAACATGTGATCCGCAAGGGAAATACCCCTGCCGGAATGCACATTTCCATTATGGTACCAGAGATTCTTGACTTTCTGCAGATACAACCCGGTCAGACCGGCTTCGACGCCACTTTAGGATATGGCGGACATACGAAAGCAATGTTGGAAAAGTTAGATGGTCGTGGACATATGTATGCTACAGATGTAGACCCTGAAGAATCTGCCAAAACCAGAAAGCGTCTGGCTGACCTCGGCTTTGGCGAAGATATCCTGACAATTAAACTCCAGAATTTCTGTACGATTGATGAGATTGCCTGCGAAGCCGGTGGTTTTGATTTCCTGCTGGCAGATCTTGGTGTATCCTCCATGCAGATTGACAATCCAAAACGTGGCTTCTCCTATAAAGTCGATGGTCCTTTAGATCTAAGACTAAATCAGGAAAAGGGCATCAGTGCCGCCCAAAGACTGGAAAGCATCAGTCAGGATGAATTAGCAGGGATGTTTTATGAAAACTCCGATGAGCCTTACAGTGACGAGCTCGCCAAATCCATTACCGACTACATCCGCAAAGGCGGACATGTAGACACCACCACAAAGCTTCGCCGGATTATTGAAGAAACGCTCTCATTCCTTCCGGAAAAAGAGCGAAAAGATACTATCAAAAAGACATGCCAAAGAGTTTTTCAGGCTCTCCGTATTGATGTCAACAACGAATTTGAGGTACTTTATGAATTTATGGAAAAACTTCCTAATGCTTTAAAGCCCGGCGGCAGAGCTGCCATCCTGACCTTTCACTCCGGAGAGGACAAGTTGGTCAAAAAGGCACTTAAGGCAGGCTATAAAGCAGGTATCTACTCCGAATACTCTAAGGATGTCGTGCGCCCTTCCTCACAGGAATGTGTGCAGAATCCACGGGCACGTTCCACAAAGATGCGCTGGGCGGTCAAAGCTTAGTTTTTACCTACACTCTTTTGTTTTATAAGAATTAAGAATACAAAAGTACTTTCTTTATTCGCTAAATGTTTTCTTTAGTTTTAAAATATTTCTTTCTATCTGAGATATCACTTCCAGAAACACCTTGTCATCACAGCCTGTCGGGTCCGGCAGGCTCCAGTTATCATCAAACTCTCTTCCTATATACGGACAACCAACATCACATCCCATAGAAACCGCTATATCCGGAGCCGGAATTTGATCATACGTCTTGCTGTACTGCGTTTTTTCCATATCTATGTTGTACAGCTTCTTCATAAGTCTTACCGCATCCTGATTAATCTGCGGCTTTGTTTCGGTTCCTGCAGAATAGCACTCTATCACATCTCCGGCAAGATAGTTTCCCAACGCTTCTGCGATCTGACTACGACACGAATTATGAACACATATAAATGCTACTTTTTTCTTATTCATGAAAATCTCCTTTCAGATATATATCAGAATAGGCGTTTGCGAAACGCCACAAGCCGCATAAATACACCATTTTTTGTTGCTCAAAAATAAATAACCCCTCACTGGATATGGTATAATAGAGTTGCCAGAACCTAAAAACCATACCCCCGGAAAAGGAGTTTTTCTGATACCTATGGTGCCATATAAACAAGCTCCTACTCTCCTACATCCAATCATTTTCAGTCTCATCCAGCTTCTTCACCAGTATATCTTTAAGAACCATAAAAGCCGGAATAAAACTATCATGTATCAGCACCATCATTTCATCCACTTCATCTTCATTATAAATATGAACAGAGGCATTGCGTTTTTTCAACATAAGCAGCCATACCTGAGCATCATGGATAAATCCAATTTTATATCCAAGCTGTAGAATTTCACACGGAGATCCGATAGTTGCTTCTTCTACACCGTGCATTTTCATAATTTCCTGTAACGCCTTCCATGCAAGTTCAAAAGTAAGATTAAATTGTCCAATGATCCCTGTCCGGTATATATCATTCGTTTCTGCAAGTTTAAAATCGGCATTTGCCAATATGGATAAACAATTTGTAAAGTTATCAAGCTTTTTCATAAATTGTAACACCATCCTTTTCTATTTCTTGCTTCAATTCATCTGAAATTGACACATCTGCCTGCACAATATCAAACATTAAGAGTGAATGTATCTTTTCCTTTACATCCCAATAAAAGCGGTCAAAATCTCCACCATATACTGCAATATCGATATCACTTCTTTCTGTATTTGTACCTCGTGCCCGCGAACCAAACAATACAATTTTTATGATACAATACTTCTGCGCAAAATAACAAAGTTCCCTTAATACTCGATCTGGTAGATTATATTTCATATTTGATGCCGCCCCCTTAATTATAGACTAAATACCTATAATCAATTTTTTTAAGTCTAGCATTTTTCTATTTAATTAGCAAGTAATTCGATGAAAAGATAACTTATCTGTATAGTCTACACCTTCCGCATTGTCCTGCCACCAAAAGCCTTCAAAGTGGGGAACAACATATTCAATATCCGTCAGTTACCAATCATCCTATCTTCGATTTTCTGTTCCCCATATACATAACTGATCTAATACTGCCATAAGTGATCTTCCACGCTCTGTCAGGGAATACTCAACCTTTGGTGGAATCTGAGGATAGACTTCTCTGTGTATGAGTTCATCTTTTTCAAGTTCCTTAAGATTCTGGCTCAAAGTCTTATCAGAAATCTTTCCCAGATATCGCTGTAATTCATTGAAACGAACCGGCTGATATTCCATCAGACAATATAAAATAATCATCTTATATTTTCCGGAGATCAATGACAGCGTATAGCAAAAACCTGTATCTTCAAAGTTTGAATTTTCGATATATTTTTTTAATCCACATTTTGTCATTTTGATATTTTCACTTTCTTTTAGGTAAGTACCTTACTTATAAGATGGTACTTGTCAAATCTTCCTGCCACGATATAATTATAAGCAGAAACCCATGAAAAAGCAATGAAATAATAATACGGAGGTGCGATATAATGAAGAAAGATTTAGGCGTTATTCCTGCTGTTTATCCTATGCCGGTTCTGATGGTAGCCGCATATGATGCAGACAAAAAAGTAAATGTGATGAATGTTGCCTGGGGACAGATTTGTGATATGGATAAAATCATCCTTTTTATCGGAGAAGGTAAAAAGACATGGCTCAATATCAAAGAAAGTAAGGCTTTTACCGTTGCGCTGGCTGATGAATCTCATGTGGATGTTGCTGATTTCTTTGGCATTGCATCCGGCAATAAAATAAAGGATAAATTTGAGCGTACAGGATATCATGCTGTAGAAAGCGACAAGGTAAATGCTCCTATCATCGAGGAGTTCCCTCTTGTTATGGAATGTGAGCTTCTTGAATTTCTCGATACTGAAAATGTATCTGGAATTGTTGGAAAAATCGTTAATGTTAAGGCAGATGAATCGGTTCTATCTGAAAATGGTAAGGTTGATCCCCAAAAGCTTAATGCATTGATGTTTGACCAGTTTCAAAATGGTTACTACTCTACCGGAGAAAAAATCGCTACAGCATGGAATGCCGGAACCGAGCTTATGAAAAAATAAAATATACTGAAAGGATTTCACATATGAAAGTATTAGGAATTAATGGCAGCCCTCGTAAAGATGGAAACACCACCCTGGCATTAAATGAAATGAAAAAAATTTTTGATCAGGAAGAAATTGAATTTGAAAGCAAGTCCTGTTTATTATGCTTCAGCGAATGCAACCCTGATTGCCTGTCTTGACCGGCTATTTTACAGTACACCTTTTGATAAAACAATGAAGGTCGGAGCAAGTGTCGTATGTGCAAGACGAGGTGGCTGTTCTGCCACTTTCGATGAACTCAATAAATTCTTCACGATTTCTAATATGCCGATTGCCTCCAGCCAGTATTGGAACAGTATACATGGTCGTGAAATCGGAGAGGCAGCCCAAGACGAAGAAGGCAGGCAGACAATGCGTGTTCTTGCCAGAAATATGAGTTTTCTTATGAAAAGTATTGCTCTGGGCAGAGAAAAATACGGTTTGCCTGAACAGGAAAACTGGACACCTACACATTTTATACGATGACATGCCATCGTATCCCTGCTCTACTCCTTTAGCAGGGATACGATTATCTCAGAGTTTGTACTGCGGGCGGGATCGACTCATATCGCCAGCCGATGCTG
Source organism: uncultured Lachnospiraceae bacterium (assembly GCA_934317005.1). GTDB lineage: Bacteria > Bacillota > Clostridia > Lachnospirales > Lachnospiraceae > Butyribacter. The sequence continues at coordinate 34,115 of CAKREB010000014.1, read as the reverse complement.
TCCACTCCTACAATATCCGATAATATTTTAAAGTTATCCATTACCGTTCTCGTATCTAGAACATTTGGTTCAATATCTTGTCCGTATGGTGTGATCGTGACAAACCAGTACTGCCCATACGGCGTTAATCGGTCCATAAAAGGAAGCATCGGTGCCGGATTCTTCGTACAAAATGCAATCAGATCCACAACCTCAGGTGAGAGACTGTACTTTGTTACCTGCGCAGGATTATAGGGATTCCTCACCAATACAAAGCCCTCTTGTATTCTGTTCATTAGCCATTCCGAATAAAATGCCGGAATATCTGTTCTCATTCCTGTCTGAATAATCATTGCACTACTCTCTTATCTCTGCATATCACTTTTGGCAAGTCAGTTTTTACTCAAGTGACTTACTCATTTCTTTTTTATGTCTATAATATCATACAAATACATTTTATTATTTTTACAGATATCTGTATCATACCCAAAAATAACGGTACTGTATATCATTATTCATACACAGTACCGTTATTTTTCACTTTTTCGATACACCAAACAAGTGATATTTCTATATACGATTATATCATATATAGAGTTCAACCTGCTCGGCCTTAGTGGAGCTGCGGGGAGTCGAACCCCGGTCCGAACCCAGATCCAATGTCCTTCTACTGTCATAGTCAGTGCTTTAACATTCCCTCCGGCAAGCGCTCACTAACAAGCTCTTACCTTCAGTAGCTTCATATATTTTCTGCCTCCTCAAAGCTTTGGAAACAGAGTGTCCCGCAAGTCGATGCCGGTTATCCTAACGGCGGGGCGCTAGGGCCGACAAGCTGCAACTAGGCAGCTAATGCTAAATTATCTTCAGCGTTTAATTTTAATTTCGAACTTTTAACGTGGTGTCCGACCACGAACAGCTTCTCCATCTTCAGTGAGCCCGTCGAAACCAGTACAACCCCTTGTTGTACAGTTGACATCCAAAAGATGTTATCATAGATTAGCACATCTTTTCCCATCTGTCAACTGTATTTTTTACAATGCACAAATCTCACAATCTGCAATTTTCCCTTTTTCACAACATACTGCATTAGTACAGCGAATAATCAATTTTCACTGTACTAATTGGAAGTTTTCAATATGCTGACCATATTTTTCACTTCTTTTGCCGCAGACTTTCTAGTCAATGTTCCATAAGAAAAAAGACAAAAACCACTCACATCCTTTTTCTTGCGATTATACAGAATCTGTCGTTTTAAGATGGTATTACTCTTTGCCCAACCGATATCATAGACTACTTTCGCTTCCTTTGTCGAAATTCCTGCGCGATATCCTGCCAAACCAATATAAAGTTTTACCTGACTGTTGCGTTCAAGCTCTGTCCACTGATCTACCATTTTCTTATACGGTGCTACCTTCTGCGTAAATGACCAATATATCTGCGGGCAAATATAGTCAATATATCCTGTGGAATCCATCCATGTCTTGACCGGACTATAATATGCAGTCTTAGAATACAGATTTTTAATATTGCCTGCCGGACTGATTCCAAACACACAGTCTGCATTGACCGACTTTATAGTAGCATATACCTTTCGAACCATTTTATTCACATTGGACCTGCGCCAGCTTACCAATGTTTTTTCCGAAATATTCTTTTTCTCGCACTGCTTTATATATGTCTTATACTCACTGTAATCAAACTTTTTGTATGCCTTAACTCCAAGACTTGGATAGAAGTAATCATCCATATGTATGCCATCCACATCATAGTTTTGCACGATTTCTTTGACACCGTTTGCCACCAGCGTCTGTACATCGGCAGATGCCGGATTAAAGTATAATGCACCATTTACAGATAACACCTTACGCCGGTCTGCTTTTTTCTTCGATGTTGCCCACTTTCGCGCAATCGAATTTTTTGGAAGTGCCGAAACCTTTGTCGATGCAAGCGTGATCCGGTATGGATTGATCCATGCCTGAATAGCCAGCCCCCTGCTGTGCGCTGCAGTTACAGCATACTTTAAAGGATCAAATCCCGGATTTTTTCCTGCCGTACCGGTTGCATAAACTGACCACGGATAATACTTTGAGGCGTACATCGCATCTGCACAGGGACGCACCTGTAAAATAACCGTATTCATCTTTTTTGCCTTGCAGACATCAAATGTACGATCAATATATTTTTTCCACTTCGTATATGACGTAGCCTTCTTTTTCATCTCGTTATAATAGATCCATACAGCCCGCATCTCTCCCGATGCCGTAATGGCAGAACCCGATGTAGGCTGCACACTCTCTGAATCACTTGTCCAAAGAGCAGTGCTCTGCTTATTCTTGGCAGCATCGGCATCTGCCATAATCATCTTTCCTGCACCGATCATCAGCATGAGCATAAATAAGCCAACTAACACTCTCCACTTTTTGCTCTGCATACTTTTGCCTCCCACATTTTTCCTAATACAGATTTTTTACTTTAAACTGCTTCTCCGCTTCACGTCGCTGATCCTTTTTCGCAATATCCTGACGCTTATCGTATAACTTCTTACCTTTTGCAAGTCCGATCTCTACTTTCACCAGACTTCCCTTAAAATATACGTTCAAAGGTACGATCGTATACCCCTTCTGCGCAATCTGTCCTTCCATCTTGCGGATTTCCTGACGATGCAGCAACAGCTTCTTTACCCGAAGCGGATCTTTATTAAAAATATTTCCTTTTTCATATGGGCTGATATGCATATTGTATACATATACTTCCCCTTTTTCGATACGGATAAATGCTTCCTTAATGCTGCATCTTCCCATACGCAGAGATTTCACTTCTGTTCCTGCAAGTGAAATCCCTGCCTCGTACTTGTCTTCAATAAAATAATCAAAATACGCCTTTTTGTTATTGGCGATCATTTTCTTTGCTTCTTTTCCCATGATTAACCTCGTTCCTGCCAGAATCAAATCTACTAGTGCAAATGTATCTATAAAAAACACCTGCCTTGTATGCTTTGTTCCTTTTTATTTTCTTCTCTTTCCTACTGACGTTCTGGCATGCTTTACTGCTGACTGGCTTTTTGTGCGCTTGGCTGCTGCCTTTTTTGCAGACTCAGTCAGCTTTGCCGCCTCTCTTGCCACCTGCTCGGCTTTTTTCCTTGCCGCCATCTTTTTGGCAAATGCTTTCTCTACTTCCTTCTTTTTCGCTAACATTGCCTTTTGTACCTTAGAAAGCTCTTTTTTCGAAGACTTCTTTCCCTTCGCAGTACTCTTTTTTGCACTGCTCTTTCCTGTTGAATTGACCCGCTTACTGCGTGCAGTGCTTCCACTCTTCCTGCCTGTCTTCTGCTGTACATGTCTGCTTTCCTTACCGGAAGCTGTTCTTTTTTCTATTGTACTTTTTCTTCTTGCCGTTTCTGTGTCAGCTTTGGTCTTTTTCTCTGGCTGTGCCGTAGTCTTTTTCTCACTTACAGAATCACTGCTTTGCTCCGAAACGTCGTCTTTTTCTTCTTCTGCGATTGCAAAATCAATCGTTCGAAGTACCTTATCGACCGCATCAACTGTCACACGGATAGATTGACCTAACTTATAGATCTTATGCGTATGCTCACCGACCATCTGATAGTTTTCTTCCTCGAAGTAATAATAATCTCCCGGAATATCTGCAATACGAACCATTCCTTCTATCGTATTTGGCAGTTCCACATACATGCCCCATGAAGTCACTCCGGAAATAATGCCATCGAAGCTCTGACCGATAAACTGTTCCATGTATTCCGCTTTCTTCATCTTTTCTACTTCGCGTTCTGCATCATCTGCACGGCGTTCCATCATACTGGAACGTGCTGCCACCTCAGGAAGGATCTGCTGATAATGCTCTACCCGCTTGTCAGCCAGCTTACCATGCAGATTTTCTTTTATGATCCTGTGAATCTGCAGATCAGGGTAGCGGCGGATTGGCGAAGTAAAGTGACAATAATATTTCATCGCAAGACCAAAGTGTCCCTCACAATCCGTTGTATATTTTGCCTGCTTCATCGAACGCAGTGCCAGACGGCTGATCAGTGCTTCCTCAGCCGTACCGTCCACATTTTTGATCAGCTTCTGGATTTCTTTTGGATGAACCTCTTCATCTGCACCCATCTTGATCGTATATCCAAAATTCGCAACAAATGTGCTTAACTGCTGTATCTTTTCGCTGTCCGGTACTTCATGCGTACGGTAAACAAATGGAAGCTCCTGCCAGAAATATTCTTCTGCCACCGTCTGGTTTGCAGCTAACATAAACTCCTCTATGATACGATGCGCATGGTTTCTCTCATATACCTGTACGTCAACCGGCTTTCCCTTCTCATCAAGTGTAATCTTACTTTCAGCAAAATCAAAATCGATCGAACCACGTTTCATCCTGCGCTCTCGTAGTATCTGTGCCAGTTCATACATCCGTTCAAACATAGGAATCAGTTCTTCATATTCTTTAGACTCTGCCTCATCATGTTCTTCTACAATCTTATGCACACTTGTGTAAGACATTCTGCGGTCCACACAGATCACACTTTCCTGTATCTGATGACCTACGATTTCTCCCTTTGCATTAATATTCATCATGCAGGACAAAGCCAGACGATCCACACCCTGATTTAACGAACAGATTCCATTTGACAGCTTATGTGGGATCATCGGAATCACTCTGTCTACCAGATACACACTTGTTCCACGCTTTAACGCTTCTTTGTCCAGTGGAGAATGCTCCGTTACATACTGACTGACATCTGCGATATGAACCCCCAAGTGGTACAGATCACCTTCTTTTGTAAGGGTGATAGCATCATCCAGATCCTTTGCATCCTCTCCGTCAATCGTAACTGTCTGCAGATCACGATAATCTGCCCTGCCTGCCTTCTCGCTTTCTGCTACCTCATCCTCAATGCCTTCTACCTGATCCATAACGGCATCCGGGTATTCCTCCGGAAGCTCATATGCCTTGATCACAGACAGGATATCTACCCCCGGATCATTGATATGACCGATGATCTCCAATATCTTTCCCTCCGGATTGCGGTTTTCATCACCATAGTCCGTAATTTCTACAACCACTTTATGACCGGTAATAGCACCCTTCGTATCAGACTTTGCAATATAAATGTCCTTTGTGAACTTATGATTATCTGCCACTACAAAGCCAAAGCTTTTACTACTGGAATAGGTTCCAACGACAATATGAAAGCCTCTCTCCAGAATTTTAACAACTTCACCTTCCCGCCTTTTTCCCCGCGCACGGGAATTTAACACAACCTGAACGGTATCGCCTTCGATAGCACCTTTCGTATCATGCGCCGGAATAAAAATATCTTCCTGCTCTCCCTCCATGCGCACAAAACCAAAGCCTTTCTGGGTAGCCATAAACTTTCCTGTCAGAATATCATCTGCAAGTGGCTTAATCTTTCCCTTCAGATCTACATGAATCTTACCATCGGAAACTAACTCATCCAAAACCTGCCGGAACATTTTCTTATCCTTAGCAGGTACCTGCAAAACTACCGCCATCTCCTTTGCTGACATTGGCTTATATTCCTTAGATGCTACAAAGCTCACGATCATTTCTTTTTTGGTATCTAATTCTTCTCTTGTCATTTTTACCGCCTCATTTCTGCATATCATAACTACATGCTTTTTACGAACAACTTTTCTTACTCTTAGTATAACATATGTTGCCCTAACAAGAAATAAAGAAATTTCCTATAAAGGAAAAAGAGGATGCCATAAAAACAGCATCCTCTACTTCGTCTTCTTCTATACTATGCAAAAATCTTTAAATTCAGCAGTAATGAAATAACCACAAACAATACAGCTAAAATTCTGGTTGCAAGAACTAATCCGCCTTCCATAGAACGACCCTTGTTCTTTCCCCAGTATGTCTCAGCAGCACCACTAATGGCTCCTGTAAGACCAGCCTGCTTGCCCTCCTGCATCAGTACAACTATTGTAAGTGCTACACACACAATAATATATACAATCAACAGAATAGTATGAATTGTCTGAATCATGAATACTTCCTCCATTCTAATGAATCACTATCTGCGATACGCAATTATATTAATAATACCATAGCATGTCTATCATTTCAAGTATTTTTCACACTAATTCTATATTCTCATATGGTAAATTCTGCGTCCTGCACAAATCTACCATATGAGCATTCATTTTTCATACTATTTGCGTACCAATAATGATTTTCCGGTCATCTCTGCCGGCTGCTCTAATCCCATGATCTGGATCAGAGTTGGTGCAATATCTGCCAGACATCCGCCCTCACGCAATGTATATGCATCATCATAGTTTACTAAGATAAACGGAACCGGATTGGTTGTATGAGCCGTAAACGGAGCACCTGTTTCATAATCGATCATCTGCTCTGCATTACCATGATCTGCACAGATGAATAATACACCGTCTACCTTCTTGATTGCTTCTACAGCCGTGCCAACGCACTGATCAACGCACTCTACAGCCTTAACTGCTGCCGGGATCACACCTGTATGACCTACCATATCCGGATTTGCAAAGTTGATCACGATCACATCGTATTTGTCAGATGTGATGGCTGCGTTTAATCTCTCACTAACCTCCGGTGCACTCATTTCAGGCTGCAGATCGTATGTTGCAACAGAAGGTGATTTTACCAACGAACGTTCCTCGTCTTTGTTTGGTTCCTCTACACCACCATTGAAGAAGAATGTAACATGCGCATATTTCTCTGTTTCTGCAAGACGGAGCTGCTTCTTTCCATTTGCTGCAAGGAACTCACCAAATGTATTCTGAATGCCTTCCTTCTCAAATGCAACTGTCTTATTACCAATTGTTTCATCATAATCTGTAAAGCATACAAATGTTAATGGCATAAATCCATTGACACGGTTAAACTTATCAAAGCTCTCGTCACAGAATGTACGGGTAATCTGACGTGCTCTGTCCGGACGGAAGTTGAAAAATACGATGGAATCATTTGCCTTGATCGTAGCCAATGGCTTTCCATCTTTTTCTACTACTGTAGGAATTACAAATTCATCAGTCACATCTTCTGCATAGGAAGCTGCTACAGCATCGATCGCATTGTCTGCTTTTTTACCTTCCCCTGCTACTAAAGCATTGTATGCCTTTTCTACACGATCCCAGTTGTTATCACGGTCCATTGCATAATAGCGGCCATGAACACTGGCAATCTTTCCTACACCGATCTTGTCCATTTCCTTCTGAAGATCCTCTAAGAAGCCCTTGCCGGATGTCGGTGCGGTATCACGACCATCTAAAAAGGCATGTACATATACATTTTCTACACCATTCCTCTTAGCAAGCTCTAACAGACCATACAAATGTGTGTTGTGGCTGTGTACACCACCGTCTGATAACAGACCAAACAGATGAAGATCAGAACCATTCTTCTTAACGTTCTCAACAGCTTTTAACAATGCCTTATTCTCAAAGAAATCACCATCGTCGATAGACTTTGAAATACGTGTCAGTTCCTGATAAATAATACGACCGGCACCAATATTCATATGACCAACCTCAGAATTTCCCATCTGTCCATCAGGAAGTCCAACGCTTAATCCACTGGCATTTCCCTTCTGAAACGGATATTCAGCCATCAGCTTGTCCATAACCGGTGTGCTTGCCTGTGCAATCGCATTGCCCTCTGCCTTATCATTCAAACCATAACCATCAAGTACCATTAATACAACTGGTTTCTTACTCATAATTCTAATCCTTTCCTGCTTATGCATATCAATATATTCGAAAGACAAAAATGTCTTTTATTCCGATGTAAAAGTATACATGATTTGGCGATACAAGTCAATTATAGTAATAAATGCCCGCTTTCGCAGGCATCTACTTCTTTGCTTGAGGTATGATCATACCATAATGTCAATATTTGCCCCAAGATTTGGATTGACTGATTTTTCCATCATGGAGCGTTCCATCATATCGATCATACTGCTTCCGGTCTGTTCCATCGTATCCAGACTTTTTGCAAGAACTGCTGTTCCTACACTGTTCATCACGCTTGCCTGTGACATTCCAACCGAAAGTGCTGCAATATCCATTGTATCCATAACAATCCCTCCTTTTGCAAACGCATCTGATTCAAAAACCAGATTTAAATATCAATAACTTTGTGCCAAACCTGCCACCACACAACTAATTTATAGCTGGTCGGACGGTGTAGACACTCTGCTACACACAATTGTAAGATTTCCATTCCGGCAGCGCAATGCATCCAGAAACTCCTTTTCCTTCCCTCTGTCCTTCTGCTCGATCACATAATGAATCTGGTACATACTGCCCATATTGACCGTCTTGACAGAACGCAGCTCATACGATACCAGATACTCCTGAAACAGATCTTCAAAAATCTCTGTATAGTCTAAATCTTCATAGATAGTCACTTTTAATGACTGCTGCTTCTCGCTTTGCGTCTGAAATGGTATCTTATATAAGCATACCATAACTACACCAATAAATAAAGTCACAAATACTGCATAAGTCAAATATCCCATTCCTGTCGCAAGCCCGATTACCATAGCAAAAAAGATACAGCTTATGTCACGGCTGTTACCTGCCATAGAGCGAAAACGGATCAGACTGAACGCACCGACAATCGCAATTCCCGTTCCCATATTGCCATTTACCATCATGATCACGGTCTGAACCAGCGCCGGAAGAACTACCAGTGCAATGCAAAAGTTCTTACTTCCCTTTCCGCTAAGATAATAACATGCTGCGATCAAAAATCCCAGAATCATGGAAGTCACCGTACAAATCAATGCCGATGCAACAGACAGCGATCCTCCTGTCATTTGTAAAATACTGCCAAACATAGTTTCCTTCAATCCTTTCGTAATCTCTTATTTTATCTGTCTTTTTTGAAACTATTTTCAAATGCTTTAGTAACAATGTAATCATTTTAATTTTTTTGCGCTCTTACTATCTTTTGAAACCATTTTCAAATACTTTGGTAACAATGTTTTCTTATAAATGTTACCGTACTTTGAAAAAGATTCCGGATAAATATTACACTCTTCCAACGCTCTCACCAGCCATAACGGATACGCCTTCTCTGCCTTGATCTCTAAAAGCACATCATCCCCGTCAAAATACAGTTCTCCACTATCTCCTTCTGACAGATCCAATGTATCTTCTCTGCTTCGTATCGCAAAATCAAATGTCATGCGCAGATTTTCATTTTCTTTTCCATACATGGCAATCCTGTCATACGCCAGAAATAAGCGTGGCATGAGATCATAATGTTTTAAAAAATAATTTATTTCCCGTCCGATCTGGCTGTCATCCGGTATATTTCTGCTTCTAATCCCCTTCTGCGCCTGTTCTAATGGCATGACAATTCTTCTTTTATATACGATCCCCCGATATTTCTTTTTGATCTCCAGAAACACATTGTCTGACGCCTTAGGAACTCCATAGCTACGTAGACGCAGTTTTTCTTTATATACCGGCTTTTCAATAGATGCACGGATCAGATCAAAGCTTTCCGTATCATAGTAAATATTACAGATGGTGCTTTTTCCATACTCATCCACCTGCATATATGGTTCTATGAGCTGCCGGAATCTCTGATACTGTTCCTGCGTCAGATGATATTTCTTCTCATATCGTTTAAATACTGTATTGACCGCTCCCATATCCTTTCACCTGCTTTAACCATAAGTTTTTCAGATTACTATTTTACCTTTATCGTCTTTGTCTTCGTCGCATAACCATTCTTCGATACCTTAACCGAAATCTTAATCCCCCTTGTCAATTTCTTTGACAAAGAAATCTTTACGGTGCCATTTTTATTTTTACCGGAAGCAATCGTAAGCTTTTTCACTGTCTTCTTTCCATTTTTGATCAGCTTAGAAGATAATGTCACTGTAACTTTTGCCTTTTTAACCGTCTTAACCGTAATGACTTTCTTTCCTTTTACCGCTGTGACTGCAAGCTTAGAAATTGTCTTTTTCTCTGTCAGATCTGAATCAGGATCATTTTCCGGTGGCAATGCGCTGTTGTAAACGGTATGTGTGCTATAGAAAGTTTCTACCCAGTCAAGCATCTTCTGAATATATTTGGAACGTCTTTTCAAAAAGCCCTGTATGCAGGAATAGCTTCCATATCCTCCATATACCGCATCCTTTGTAAACTTCGCAGCATTGTCTTCTCCAAAATATCTTGTAAAAAACTGCTGATACAGCGGCTGATATACATCACGATACTTCTGTAATGCATTAATTGCTGCCTCTGTTTCAAAGTTTTTGCTGCTTAACTCTTTTAGTTTGTCTGAAAACTCCTTTCGGAAGGATGGATTGCTCATCAGATATGCATAGCTTAATACCACAGGATTTTTCGTATCCATATCTAACAGTCCGTAGTCCTTATAGTTATCATCCCGTATTGTATTGGTGCTTACATCTGAGGCACCGCTTACTCCACCAAAATCCAGATCATAGAAAGAAAGTCTCCATCTTCCGTCTGCATATGTATTAGCTCCGTCTGTCTGCGCTGTTTTCCACATAGACCAGTTTTTCCCCGGCCAGTCCCACTTATTGTTGATCCATATCTGTACGGCAAAGTAATCCAGGAACGAATCAGTATCTACTAACTTTGTAAATTCCTGATAATCACTTTCTTTTTTCAGATCACTGTGTGTTTCAAAGAAAAGCATTAACTCCTGCAAATAATATCCTTCGTCTGTCACCCCTGATGGCAGTGTTCCTTCATCTAATTTATATCCACTTTCATATTTTTCTGCATCTCCTTTATAGACTACGACATCATCTTTATTGACTCCATGTGTATTTTCAAAATAGCTGTCATCATAATCCTCTTCTAAGATATACAGTCCCCAGTATTCACCGTTCAGGTACACGACACAGACTCTTGCCGCCTGTGTATCACATGACAGATCCGTAATCAAAGACTGCCAGTATGCATCATTATACTTTGCAAGAAATGCACCGTTTCCGCCATTGCGAAGCACAAGCTTCTTAAATTTATCCTTTGTCTTACCGGCATCATCCTTTAAGTCTTCTCCAAAGAAAGCATATTTAAAGTTCTTATCACCGTATTCCTTCTTCGCATATAACCGAAAGCCCTTCTGATAATCGGAACGGGAATAATTTCCCTGCATTCTAATGCCACAGTCCTGTTGAAGCTTACACTTTGTTGTTACACCATCACTTTCCAGATAATCAATATGCGCAGCACGCTCCCAAGCTGAACCACGCTGTGTATAATTTGCCTCCAGCTTTCTTGTAACATCTACAACATTACGGCTATTCAACGGATCATAAGTCGCATCTGCACCATGTTCCTTCTTATATACTCCCAATGCATCGTCAAATACTTTTCCTTTGACATAGATTCCCTTTTCATAGTCAAAAAGATCACTATACTCCATCGAAACAGACATGATAGAAAGCGGAATGCCTGCATTTTTGCACGATTCCTCTATTCCCTGAATGTGTTCTGTCATCTTCCCGACAAAATATGTGTTAGAAGCTACAGCCGTATAAGTTCCATCTGACAACAGACCTGCTGCCTTGATCAAGGTAGCCTTATCCACTTCACTATCCTTTGGTACACTGTACTGATCACCAATCTTTCCATTTTTATAGGTAGCATAGGCACAGTCAAACAAAGCCGGGTCTACTGCAGAAACTACATTTTGATCCTGTTTTCTGTCAGTTACCGAAACCCTACTTCCATATTCCTTTCGCGTCTTACTTACTGTTGGATCACTGCCATCCGTGGTGTAGTAAATCTTATCTGCCCCTTCACAGGTAAGCTTTAGCGAAAATGCTTCATCATAGCATCCGCTTTCTTTTGACATAGTCACCTTCGATATCTTTTGTGCCTGATCCTCTGCTGCATACACAGTTGTTTCACAAAATCCCGTTGCTGCGAACGAACCTGCAGCCAGTGCCAATGCTGCTATCCAAATACGTTTTTTCATAATCATGATAATCCCCATTTCTGTATATTATATTTTACTTCTGTTCATACCTCCATATCGCTATTATAAGCACAGAAATGCCAAAAAGCTATAGGATTTTTCCTAGCAATTTTACATAAACTTTACGCCTTTTTTACAAAACGTACAGACAGTCTTTATTTTTTCTCCCACTTTCGCATAAAAAGCTAACATTTTCTCCCATTTTTGTCAATTTTGTGTTACAATCATATAGTAACTTGTTACGACTTACGTTTTTGCGAAAATAACATGATAAGCTTCTACGTTTCCATAGTCGCAGCTTAACCAAACACACCGTATGAATACCATTATTCATACACCAGATTTTGTGGTTTTGTACACTTCCCATAAAACCTGTCTTTCGATAAAATTTTCATCTAAAAAATGTACAGAATGGGGGGAATCATGAAAAATATGAAAGTCAAAAACCTGCTAACCTGGATTAATATGTCGTTAGTCTTTTATGTAGCCCTGATTCTTGTAGGAATCTCTGTCTACAATATCAAAACAACGACAAACATGTCGCAAAAGGAATACACAAATGCCAAAAATGAGGGCTATCGTCTTGAGATCAAATCTCAGGTACAATCTGTTATCAAAATATTACAGACAGAGTATGACCGTATTCAGGCAGAAGGCATTTCTGAAGAAACAGCTAAAAAGGATGCTCTGACCGTAATCCGTGGAATGCGCTACGGAGATGACGACAGCGGATATTTTTGGATTGATGATAAAGATTATACACTTGTCATGCATCCAATCCTTGCCGATCAGGAAGGTAATAATCGTCATGAGTTAAAGGATCAGAACGGTGTCATGATCATTCAGGAGATCATGAAAAAATGTAACAGCTCCGAAAAGGGCGGATTCAACGAATTCTACTTTACAAAATCAGATGGTAAGACAGTTGCCCCTAAGATTGCATATTCCCAGATGTTTGAACCGTGGGGATGGGCTGTATCTACCGGAAACTATGTAGATGATATGCGTGCCGATATGAAGGGCGTTGAAACTTCTATCAATGCAAAATTTAATACATTTATAGGAACGATTGCTGTTTCTACTATTATATTGTTAGTTATTTCATTTGTTATATCCAAGTTACTTGGACGCCAGATCTGCGGACCATTGGAAAAGATTCAAAAACTTGCTCTCCGCTTATCAAAAGGCGATCTGTCTACTCCTGTTGATGTGTCCGGAAAGAATGAGTTAGGACGCACTGCCCAGGCGTTAAATGAAGCACAGACAAATATGGTGACACTGCTTTCCCATGTAACAGAAACATCTGATGGTTTAGCAACAGCTGTATCTACTTTTGGAAACAACTTCTCTTCTATGGGAGATTCTATTCAGAATGTTTCGCTTGCTGTCAATGAAATCGCAGAAAACAGTACAAATCAGGCTGGTTCCACTTCAGAAGCTTCCGCAGGTATCAATGTCATTTCACAGAACATCGGACAGACAGCCAATGAGGCAGTATCTTTGGATGAAAACACAAAGAATATGCAGAATTATTCTGATAAATCAATGGAAACACTGCACAACTTAATATCCATCAACACACAGACAACCACAGATGTCAAAGAGATGTACTCTCAGACAGAAACAACCAATATTTCAGTTGAAAAGATTCATCAGGCTGCTGAATTGATCTCAGAGATTGCTTCTCAGACAAACCTGTTATCCTTGAACGCATCGATTGAAGCCGCGCGTGCCGGTGAATCCGGAAAAGGCTTTGCTGTCGTTGCCGGCGAAATTGGTAATCTTGCCACACAGTCTGATGCTGCTGCAAGAGAAATCAACAGCATTATCGATGAATTGACTGCAAACTCTGCTAAGTCAATTGAAATCATGGACCGCATTAAGGAAATCTCGCAGGAACAGTTAGATGCCTTGAACAATACAACTGATATGTTCAATAACATGCAGAATGCTTTACATGCCTGCATTGATTCTACTAACATTATTACAGAGCATATCACTGAAGTAAACGAACAGAAGGATAAGGTTATGGGAAGCGTAGACACATTAAGCTCATTAGCTACAGACAATGCAGCTTCCACAGAGGAAACCTCCAGCATGACAACAGAGTTAGAACATGCCGTAACAGAATCTACCGCTTTGGTAGAAACCTTATCTGAAAACGTACATAACTTAACAGAGGCTTTGAAAAAGTTCCACTATTAATCAAACCTCTTGCAATCAAAAAGTGGCAATTACTCTTACGCAAATGAGTAATTGCCACTTTTTGATTATATCTGTAAATCTCTCGAAACAAAATCGTTTCAAAATTATGCGTTTACAACTTTTCCAAAGTCAGCCTTTAAAGAAGCTCCACCGATCAGACCACCATCAATGTCAGGCTTTGCAAGTAACTCTGCTGCATTTCCTGCATTCATAGATCCACCATACTGGATACGAACAGCCTCTGCTGTATCAGTACCATATACTTCAGCGATGCAGTCACGGATGCCCTTGCAAACTTCCTGTGCCTGATCAGAAGTAGCTGTCTTACCTGTACCGATAGCCCAGATTGGCTCATATGCGATAACCATTTCCTTAACCTGATCTGCAGTAACACCTGCAAGATCAGACTTAATCTGATAACGGATCCAATCCATTGTTACACCCATCTCTCTCTGCTCTAATGATTCACCACAGCAAAGGATTGGAGTTAAACCAGCTTCAAATGCTTTCTTTACTTTCTTGTTTAAGAGGCAGTCATCCTCTTTGAAGTAATCACGACGCTCTGAATGACCAATGATAACATATTTTACCCCGGCATCTACTAACATAGCTGCTGAGATTTCACCAGTGTATGCACCACTCTCTTCAAAGTACATGTTTTCAGCACCTACAGCAACATTTGTGCCCTTTGTAGCTTCTACAACAGGTACAATATCGATTGCCGGTACACAGTAAACAACGTCTACAGCGTCATTCTTTACTAAATCCTTTAACTCTTCTACTAAAGCAACTGCTTCACTAGGAGTTTTGTTCATTTTCCAGTTTCCTGCAATAATTCTCTTTCTTGCCATTTTTATCCTCATTTCTGTGCCCATCTGGCGGCACATTTTGCTAATTTATAAATGCTGCTCACAGTCAAAGCTGTGAACAGCAAAATTTCAATATTTAATATTTTGCAAACAGCAATTATTTGTCATCTGCTGCTACAACACCAGGAAGATCCTTACCCTCTAAGAATTCAAGAGAAGCTCCACCACCTGTTGAGATATGTGTCATCTTGTCACCAAAGCCTAACTGGTTACAAGCTGCTGCGGAATCACCACCACCGATGATTGTTGTAGCATCCTTTAACTCAGCCATTGCTTCTGCAACTGCGATTGTTCCCTTTGCAAAGTTAGGCATCTCGAAGCAGCCCATTGGTCCATTCCAAACAACTGTCTTAGCACCCTTAATAGCATCTGCGAAAAGTTCTGCTGTCTTAGGTCCGATATCAAGACCTTCCATGTCAGCCGGAATTTCTCCACGACCTACTACCTTAAAGTTTGCATCATTAGAGAAGTCATCTGCTACTGTTGTATCAATAGGAATCAAAAGCTTAACGCCCTTTTCTTCAGCCTTCTTCTCCATTTTAAGTGCATAATCCTTGTAATCCTCTTCCAAAAGTGACTTTCCAACTTCCTCACCGTGAGCAGCCATAAATGTATATGCCATACCACCACCGATGATCAGTGTGTCTACCTTGTCTAAAAGATTTTCGATAACAGAAATCTTAGAAGAAACCTTAGCACCACCAAGAATAGCTACGAATGGTCTTTCCGGATTGTTTACTGCATTTCCGAGGAAATCAATTTCCTTCTGCATCAGATAACCAACTACACAGTCACCCTTTACAAACTTTGTTACACCAACGTTAGAGCAATGTGCTCTATGAGCTGTACCAAATGCATCATTTACAAATACATCTGCTAAAGAAGCAAGTTCCTTAGAGAACTCTTCTCCGTTCTTTGTTTCTTCTACTCTGTAACGTGTATTTTCAAGAAGGATCACATCACCATCATTCATAGCTGCAACTGCTGCCTTTGCATTGTCGCCAACAACATTGGCATCTGCTGCAAACTTAACTTCCTGACCTAATAACTCTGTCAATCTCTTAGCAACCGGTGCTAATGAAAGCTCTGGCTTTGGCTCTCCCTTTGGCTTACCTAAATGAGAGCAGAGAATAATCTTACCGCCATCAGCGATCAGCTTCTTGATAGTAGGAAGTGCTGCAACCAAACGGTTCTCGTCTGTAATCTTTCCATCCTGTAATGGCACATTAAAGTCACATCTTACTAATACTTTTTTTCCTTTTACGTTGATATCATCAACAGATTTCTTATTTAACATAGCTTTCCTCCATTTTTCAACTATCCTTACCTATGATCCATGATTACAGATAGTCCTTTTTAATTATAGCAAAAACGAGTCCGGTCCAATGATAGACCGGACCCGTATATGGATCTTTATTAAGTCCCTAGAATTATGCTAACTCTGAGAAGTACTTAATTGTTCTTACCATCTGTGATGTGTAAGAGTTCTCATTGTCGTACCAAGATACAACCTGTACTTCATATAAATCATCAGCTACTTTAGAAACCATTGTCTGTGTAGCATCGAAGAGAGAACCATATCTCATACCTACGATATCAGAAGAAACGATTTCGTCTTCATTGTAACCGAAAGACTCTGTAGAAGCTGCCTTCATAGCTGCGTTGATACCTTCAACTGTGATATCAGAACCCTTAACAACTGCTGTTAAGATTGTTGTAGAACCAGTTGGAGTAGGAACACGCTGAGCAGATCCGATTAACTTACCATTTAACTCAGGGATTACAAGACCGATAGCCTTAGCTGCACCTGTTGAGTTAGGAACGATATTAACTGCTGCTGCACGAGATCTTCTTAAGTCACCCTTTCTCTGAGGACCATCAAGAGTCATCTGATCACCTGTGTAAGCATGGATTGTTACCATGATACCAGACTGGATAGCTGCATACTTGTTAAGAGCATCAGCCATAGGTGCTAAACAGTTTGTTGTACAAGAAGCTGCTGAGATGATTGTATCATCAGCCTTTAATGTCTTGTGGTTTGTATTGTAAACGATTGTAGGAAGATCGTTACCTGCTGGAGCAGAGATAACTACCTTACGAGCACCTGCATTGATATGAGCCTGAGCCTTTTCCTTAGATGTGTAGAAACCAGAGCACTCAAGAACTACGTCAACACCAAGCTCGCCCCAAGGACAATTGTTTGCATCTGGGAAAGCATAGATTTTGATTTCCTTGCCATCAACTGTGATAGAATCATCACTGGATGTTACTGTATCAGCCTTCTCATATTTACCCTGTGATGAATCATACTTTAAAAGATGAGCAAGCATCTTAGGGCTTGTTAAATCGTTGATTGCTACTACTTCATAACCCTCTGCACCAAACATCTGTCTAAATGCAAGACGTCCGATACGACCAAAACCATTGATTGCAACTTTAACTGCCATGTTAAAATCCTCCTAAAAATAAATTTTATAATTTGTCACAGAAGCTTGTCCTATGACAATTCATCATAATAATACGCAGATATGCTTGTTTTCCATATCCATTCCCTATTGTAATCAATTTACCTAAAAATTTCAAGATTATTTTTGAATAATCTGCTACATTTCTACAAAATCGATACTTTTTCCACGAAAGCCAGTCTAATTTCAGCATTATTTCGTATCTTTCTGCTCTTATGCTCCCGGTTGCCACAGACAGAGCCTTTGTTTTTTTAATGATTCCTGTACCAGGATTGTCCTCTGGTTTGCTGAACCCTTAAAGACCAGACCTAAATCCTTCTGGTCGATCATAAACTCTCCATCTACCAGCACATCAATATACGATAACAGCTTCTTTGTTTCCTCCCACTCTGTTACCATTCTTCTCAAAATATCCTTTTCAAAATCATATCCGGTAAAACACCAGATATTTTTCTTCGGATATGTCTTTCTGACCGCTTTGACCAGTGGAAGAAGTCCCTGCTGATTGACATGCTCAAACGGCTCTCCCCCAAGCAGGGTCAGTCCTTTGATGTAATCCGGTTCCATATATTCTAAAATCTTTTGTATCGTTTCTTTAGTAAATGGCTTTCCATAGGCAAAATCCCATGTTTCCGGATTAAAACATTCCTTACAGTGATGTGTGCAGCCGCTTACAAAAAGTGAAACCCTGACTCCCGGGCCATTGGCAACATCATACTGCTTAATATCTGCATAATTCATCTTCTACCTCATTTCTGCATAATCTGACTTATAGATGCAAAACACGGGCATTAATCTCTCTGGTCTTTCCGACATTCCAGAAATTTTCTCCCAAATACCCACAGGTTCTGCGGGTAACATTCATTTTATTCTTATCCTTATTATGACACTGTGGGCATTCCCACTCTAACTGATCATTTATGATGATCTCCCCATCAAATCCGCACACATGGCAATAATCTGACTTTGTATTAAACTCTGCGTACTGAATATTTTCATATATAAAACGCACAATATCTTCCAATGCCTCTAAGTTATGACGCATATTTGGTATCTCTACATAAGAGATTGCACCACCGGAAGAAATCTTTTGAAACTGGCTTTCAAATGTAAACTTTGTAAATGCATCAATTTTTTCACGCACATCAACATGATACGAGTTCGTGTAATATCCTTTATCTGTAACATCCGGAATATTACCAAACTTCTTACGGTCAATTTCCGCAAAACGATAACACAAACTCTCTGCAGGTGTTCCATACAGTCCAAAACCAATACCTGTTTCAAGCTTCCATGTATCGCAGGCAAGACGTAAACGCTTCATCAGACGAAGGGCAAAGTTTGTTCCTTTCGGATCCGTGTGGCTCACACCGGTCATAAGCTTGGTCGTTTCATACACACCGATATATCCCAGCGAGATTGTTGAATATCCGTCGTGCAGCAGCTTGTCGATCTTCTCTCCCTTTTTCAATCGGGCAATCGCGCCATACTGCCAGTGGATCGGACTTACATTGGAAAGTGTTCCCTCCAGTGCATGATGACGGCACATCAAAGCCTCAAAGCAAAGCGACAGTCTTTCCTCTAACAGAGTCCAGAACTTCTCTTCATCCCCATCTGCAATGATCGCGATCTGCGGAAGATTAATGCTGACAACACCCTGATTAAATCTTCCTTCAAACTGATATTCGCCCTTTTCATTTTTCCACGGAGATAAAAAGCTTCTGCATCCCATGCAGGAGAAGACATTATTCTCATAATTTTCACGCATTTTCTTGGCAGAAATATAATCCGGATACATTCTCTTAGCAGAACACTTGACTGCAAGGCGTGTCAGATAATCATACTTTCCACCTTTTAAGCAGTTATGCTCATCCAGAACATAGATCAGCTTAGGAAATGCCGGTGTGACATAGACACCCTTTTCATTTTTGATGCCTTCAATTCTCTGGTTCAGGATTTCTTCGATGATCATTGCATTCTCTTCAATATACGGATCATCTTTATCTAAGTTCAAAAACAATGTAACAAACGGCGACTGTCCATTAGTTGTCATCAAAGTGTTGATCTGATACTGGATTGTCTGAACACCGGATTTTAACTCATCATGCAAACGGTCACGGATAAATTCATCACGGATTTCTTTACTTAAAGTATTTCCATACTTCTTTGTATAGTGCTTCTCATATTTTTTGCGGCTCTTGCGCAGATATTTTCCCAAATGTCTGATGTCTACAGACTGACCGCCATACTGACTGCTGGCTACCGCAGAAATAATCTGTGTCATAACAGTGCAGGCAACCTGAAAACTTTTCGGACTTTCGATCAGTTTTCCGTTCATAACGGTTCCGTTTTCTAACATATCCCCAATATTGATCAGGCAGCAATTGAAAATACTCTGAAGATAATAGTCCATGTCATGAAAATGAAGAATACCTTCTTCATGTGCCTTCACGATCTTTTCCGGAAGTAATACACGCTTTGTCAGATCCTTTGATACCTCTCCGGCGATCAGATCACGCTGTGTGGATGCAATATAAGCATTCTTATTACTATTTTCCTCCATGACATCTTTATTGCTGTTTTTGATCAGACTCATAATCGAGTCATCTGTCGTATTTGCCTGACGAACCATCTGACGGGTGTAGCGGTAAATAATATACTTTTTGGCAAGCTCATACTTATGCTCACTCATAAGCTTCTGCTCGATCATATCCTGAATATCTTCTACCATCAGATTATCCTGATGAATATTTTCAATTCCTGCGACGATAGATTCAATCTTTTCTTCCGTCACCTGCTCATAGCGGTCTACCTCTGCATTCGCTTTCTGGATTGCAATCACAATCTTATTCCGATCATAATCCACAACTCTTCCGTCACGCTTCGTTACTTTCATTTTTTCCTGTTACCTCCTTCGTTTTTCCCTTTCCCATATAACAAAACTTCTCCTGTATTTCTCACGCTGTCTGCTTCCCGACAGACAAACAACTTTGTTAAGTATAGCACTTGACGCAAAAAAAGTCCACTATATATTGTGATTTCATATAACTTTTTCACTAAATATAGTGGAACTCCCCTATTCTCTAAGTGCTACTCATGTAGTCAGTTTTTATGATCATAAATCGCTTCCAGATACCCGCTAAATGCAGATGGTATACTATATTTTTCCCGAAGCTGTGTCGTGGTGCTTAGAACCATGCTTTCCCGCAATATCTCTGGAAGGCTCTGCAGATGCACCAGATAGCCAAGCATCCTCCACTCCACGTGGGAAAAAATATGCTTGCGGTTTCCAAGCAGCTCAATCTCCGAAGCCTCTGCGTCCCATTCCTGTAACAGCTTCTGCAGTTCTTCCGGTGAAACACTTCCTGACTGGGACGGAAATTCCCACAGTCCGGCAAGCAGACCTTTATCCGGCCGCTTCTGGATACAATATCGGTTCTGATACTCTAAGAGAAATATCGTGCGTTCTTCTATCCTTCGCGCCTTCTTCGGTGCCCTGACCGGAAACTCCAACTCTCTTTCTTCCTTGTGTGCCATACAAAACATTGCCAAAGGGCACTTTGCGCACACAGGCTGGCCATTCGGCAGACACACGTTTGCTCCCAGATCCATCCACGCCTGATTAAATGCTCCTGCTTTTCCTTCCGGAACAAGCTCTGCAATCTCTTTGCGTATCCTTTTGCGTGTTTTCCCCTGCATGACATCCGCATCGTCGGCACACAGTCTGGTATAGATGCGATAAACATTTCCATCTACAGCAGGTACGCGCTCATCAAATGCTATAGACGCTACTGCACCGGCCGTATATTCTCCTATACCCGGAAGCTTTAAGATTTCCTCATACGTTTTAGGAAATATTCCGTCATAGTCTGTCATGATCTGCTGTGCCGCTTTTTTCAGATTACGCGCCCGATTGTAATATCCAAGTCCCTGCCACAATTTCATCAACACATCCTCAGATAATACTGCAAGATCCTTTATCTGTGGAACCGTTTCCAAAAAACGGGCATAATATCCCTTTACCGCCTCCACGCGGGTCTGCTGCAGCATGATCTCCGACAGCCAGATGTGATATGGATTTTTTCCATGCCGCCACGGAAGATCTCTTTTATTTTCATCGTACCATTGTAACAATGGTTCCACAATTTCTTTCATATTTTTATCCTTCATCCACAATCCTGTCGCTGATCGCACATGCATCACTCCGGTCTGGCCACGCGCTTTGCATCCTCAGACAGTCCCATGATGTCTTTAATCTCTTCCCTTGCAATCTTTGTATATTCCGATAACTCCTCAATCGTAGGAACTCTTC
The DNA here is from genome assembly GCA_934317005.1 of uncultured Lachnospiraceae bacterium. GTDB lineage: Bacteria > Bacillota > Clostridia > Lachnospirales > Lachnospiraceae > Butyribacter. Next base: position 12,294 of record CAKREB010000014.1, on the reverse strand, counting down.
CCATTTCCTCTGTCATATATTTAGCAGCCTCATGCAACAGATTTGTCTTGGCAAGAACCGTGCTCTCCCAGTCCTTTTCCGTAGTCGTTTCATCTATATAGCTCTCCATCGCATGAACTACTTCCATCTCTAATGTTCCAAAAAACTTCTCTCTGTCAAGCTCTCCACTCTGCAACAAAAAGTCTGCACTATTTTCTTCAATAATCTGCATCGCTGTCATCAGACCAATATTGCCCTCTGCGATCACTTCATCCATCGCAACTTCTCTTTTCTCATAGCGTTTGGCAATTTCGATCACTTTATGCAGATATTTTTCAATCACCGTATTTTTCTTAGTATGATCCCCGCCTAAAAATGCCAGTATCAAATCTGTTTCTTTCTCCAACGCACCTTCTACCTGGCGCAGTTCTTCCTGATACAGACGCAGATTTGCTTCCCGTCGTGTTTCCTTCTTTTCTTCCTGCTTTTTTTCTTCGGATGGGGCATCTTTTTCTTCCCTATGGGAAGTTGACATAGAAACATCCGGAATAAAAGTATATCCCTCTACAGTAATATGATTTTCCCCCAGATAATGATATACGGCTCTCATCTGCTGTTCCGAAAGTTCCTGCTCTCCCAGATACTTTTTAATCTCTTCTTTGGTCAGCTTGTCCTGCTGTGCATGTGCAATCTCTGTGATTTCCTGCAGCATCTCTAAAAATCTGCCCTGATCTTCCATAATCGCCCTCCTTATAGGAAAAGAATCGTCATACCCAAAATGAATATGACGATTCCAAATATACTATTCACTTAACTTTTCTCAGTTATGTAAATTATTTTAACTTACCTGTTACAGTAACAGAGATGCTCTTTGTAGGAGCTTTTGAAATACTAGCTGCCTTACACTTCTTCTCAGCATATGTATTCCAGCTGTTTACACACATAATCTGTGTGAACTTGTCAGACTTACCTGGATCAGGTGTAAGAGCAGGTTTCTTGATTGTCTTTACTGTCTTGCCATCAATCTTGATTGTAAGCTTAGATACAGAAAGCTTGCTCTTCTGAGTTCCAGGAAGAGATGTATCAACATAAAGTGCATTAAATCCCTTCTCGCCCTTAAGAGCCTTTAAGCCCTTACCGCTTACAGATACTGTAAATGTGAATTTACCTTTCTTAAATGTAGCGTTCTTGCAAGAAACACCGGCAATCTTTGACTTCTTATTACCATTGAAAACGCCTAATTTGAAATTTGCATCATTGTGATTGGCACGTACACCCTTATAGCTCTTTGAAGAAAAGCACAGGTATGCATTGTACTTGCTTGCTGCATCTGCCTTCTTTGCAACAGTAGGTACTGCTACAGAAGATGCTACTACTGCTGCCGCCATAGCTACAGAAACTACTTTTTTTGTTGTCTTACTAAATTTCATGATTTGTTCCTCCTTAAACTAACTTGTACTGTATGCAGAAACGGTCAGTAAGACCTTTTCTGACAGATACTTTACTACCATCTGCTATACTATCACGCTTGTGCATTATTGTCAACTTTTATTCCAATGTGCTTTCCTTTTGTATTACATTTTACCAAAAACAACGGTTTAAAAATTTTTTACACTATCGCAAGCAGGGTAACAAAGGCTTCTTTTGACATCTCCAACCTATCTTGCAAGAATATCCGTAATCTCTGCGATGTACATGTTGTGATAATCCTTTGTCGGATACCACGCGGAATCAATTGATTCATCCAAAAACTCTTCTTTTCTGATCGGTGTCTGCGACATCACACGACAGATCAGTACCAGATTGCCCTCGTCAATATAAGGCACTCCTTCATGATAGCCGACATGCACCTTTGCTTCTTTGATCTTATCCTCATCTCTTCCGGAAACAGCACCCAGGAATTTCATTTCCTTTCGATATTCTTCTGATGGGAAGCTTAAGGAGAACTTTCCTTCTTTATCTATAAACTCCTTCGTGTAGCGGCTGTCACGAATAAATACGTATACTACGTTTTTACCCCACATAACACCGACACCACCCCAGGATGCTGTCATTGTGTTTGCTTTTTCTTCATTTCCCGCCGTTACTAACATCCAATCCTTTCCAATCATTTTAAAAGGATTGCACTCCATCTGGTCAAAATCAACTTTCTGAAAATTATGCATCTTGTTACCACCTTTCTACTATATATCATAGGAACCATGATCAAATCCCCTGACTGCTGCAGGGTGTTTGACTTAAGTATAACGAATTGAAAAGAAATTGCAATATTTCTTTCAAAACGCTATAATCACTTTATATTTATGCAGATACAGCGTTTTTGTGCGCAGAATGGAGTAAACATGAACTTAAAAAAAGAAACATTCTATACGCTTCCACCAGTACGTTTTTTTCAAAAAGCCGGAAAATATCTGAATGAATGTGCGCTTTCCGCCCGTGCAGGACAGACCGCATTTTTTCTTATGCTATCCTTTTTTCCGTTTCTAATCTTTGTATTTGCCATTTTACGTCTGACACCGCTCACGGAAGAAACCTTTATCCTGTTTCTTCTGGCTGTTATCCCACAGTCCTTTCATGAGTTTATCCGTACCCTGATCCACGATATCTATACAACCGGAAGCGGTCATGTTCTTCCTTTAACGATCGTCAGTGCCATCTGGCTTGGCTCCAAAGCATTTCTTTCCTTAGTGCAGGGATTAAATGCCGTATACCGTCAGAAAGAATCCCGCAACTTTATTGTATTGCGGATCTTAGCTTTTGTTTACAGTATTGCATTTGCACTATTGCTGATCACGACACTGGCTATTCTGGTGTTTGGTAACTGGATTCACACACATATCTGCCAGAATTTTCCTCTGATCGCTTCGATTACGAAAAATATTATTAACTTCCGTATGGTCATTGCTTTTGTTATCCTGTTTGCTGTTTTCCTGCTTCTCTACTATGTTTTCCCAAACTGCAAATGGAAGCTTAGATGCCACATTCCCGGTGCACTTCTTTCCACACTGGGATGGATTTTATTTTCCTATCTTTTTTCATACTATGTAGATTCCTTTAGCAACTATTCCACCTTTTATGGCACTGCTACAACCATTGCTCTTTTAATGGTCTGGATCTATGCCTGTATGTATATTCTCTTTTTAGGAGGTGCCGTCAACCGCTATCTGACCGAAGACCGAAAAGTCCTCCTATCGGTTCGCCACATCCGCAAAAAGCCGGATGCCGGTTCCGGTAAAATAATGCGATAGGATTTCTTTATAATCCATTCCGCTTTCTGCCATCTTAGCAGCCCCCGACTGACTCATCCCGGTTCCATGCCCGAATCCGCCGCCGACAAACATAAATGCCGGTTTTCCATGCTTCTGCGTAAGCACCACGTAAAATGCCGCACTTGGCAAAAGATTCAAAGAAGTCTTTGCTTTTCCATGATCATACGATATGGTTTCATATATGGAGCCCAGCACCTTTCGGATATTATATTGCGTACACACCTTTATAACATTCTTTTCTCCCACCAGTACTAACTCTGTGACTATTCCACTTTTTTCCCGCTTTTCTGCCCGTATCTTTTTTATTTTTCCCAATGGTTTGATAGCTCTGGAACGATAACTTCCGCTTTTTGTCTGCGTCAATATCTGTTCTTCATCCGCTGCATAGCACTGCTCTACAAGATTGGTAATGCGTGCAGACAGATTCTTCTGACTCACTGTCATATGCCAGCGATACCACGGACTGTCACTATCATAAGTATCATATGCCGGTTTATCTATAAAACTCTGAAAGCTTACTTCATCCGAAAGGTCTACATCTGCGCCTCTTTTTCTGCTTCCTTTGACCACCTGCAGTTTTTCCGGCAAATATGAAATATCTGCCGAGGTTGACCACACATCCTTACCGGAGGCAGAATATCCCCACGATGTAGAATAGTAATAGGTCTGGATCACTTCCCCCTTTGCGTCCGTTAACACCATGCCCTTTGTGCTGTTGACGGCTTTTCTCGAACGCGCATTTTCCGGAACATTATTGTAAACCTGACATGCAACACTGTCTTCTACATCAGCATGATACGCTGCATATCGTGAAGAACGTATCTGACGATAGGCATAACTTCTTGCACACACAGCCTGCGCCTTTAAAGCATCCATCTTATCTGAGGTAGAGATTTCACTTGGAACAACTGCATACAGATATTCCTCGATTGGCAGAATATTGGTCAGAAGAAGTCCCTTTTTGCGCCATGATATCTTTAACGCGCCACGGTAAGCCGGATGAATATTCTGTCTTTTGATTGACAGCACCTTTAATCTGGCACCATCCGATGGTTTGATGACAATTCTTTTTTTATGATAGCCCTGATCCGATGCCCTATATGTAAAAACTGCACCTGCACGGTACTTTTTTTCTTTTCCATTGACAGATACGACAAATGGCTTAGAAGAAGTAACCCTTATCTTATCATGAAAGATGCTTGAAAAGTCACTTGTTGTCAGAAGAACCTTTACCTTTGTATGATCTGAAACCTTCTTTTGGGAACCGTTGCTTTTTTCCTGTAAAGTTTCTTCCTGTAACGCCAGCTCTTTCTTATCCTCATTTTGTGAAGTCATTTTTCTGCGAACTGCTTCCGTGACTACACAGCCTAAAACCAAAACCGATAAAATAAGTAAAATTATAATTTTTTCCCGACCGCTCTTTTTTTTCATTGCTCACTCATTCCTACACAGATATTCATAAGCCTCCTGACTGTGCTTTGACAGCCTTAGAAGTCTTTTTATACTTCTAACAACTTTATCGTATTCCATAACACATGTCAAATTTTATCCTTTCTGGCAGCCACCGGCATACGGGCATTTTTGTAACAGATTTACGCTGCCAACAAGTAAGGCAGCTACAAAAGCTCTGAAACCAGTGCCTTGATCGTATCAGAAGACATCAGATAAATGCCCTTTTCTCCCTTGATCGACACATAGAAATCCCCTGTGCTTTTATTCTCTTTGCCAACCAAAAGCGTATAGACATGATGTGTTTTCTTTGTGTCTTCTGATTCAGAAGTGTCCTCAGCAGAAACGGTATCATATTTTATCGTAATGGTATCCTTTGGTGTCAAAAGTCCGTATTTTTTCTTATCAGCCGTCGTAGCCTGATAGCATACCCCCTCTGATACGCTAAGATCTTCTAATACCGCCTCTGCATTATCTAGCGCAGTATAATCGTAATCCGTCACCTTTCCGGTCGACTTCTTAATGCTCCATGACTTTGTATCTTCTGATGTATCCTTAGAATCATCCGATGCTTTCTGAGTCACCTTCTTTGCCGTAAAAGACTCTCCTTTCGCTGTTTTGACCTGATATACATTTACCCTGTCCGAGTCTATATCCGGTGCATCCGGCACCTTCATCAGCTGATTCCGTGTATATTCAAAGTCCGATGTCACATTGGAAGCTACCACATAGACATCCTTTTCCTGATCCATATAAGCGTAGCATCCTCCTGCTGCCGCTGTTTCCAGACCGTAAGAGAGCTTCTTTGTGTCACCACTTTTTGTAGAAAGCTCAACGACAAGCTGTGGACTGTCCAGTTCATAATCAGTCATATCATCACAATTTTGGGCTACCAGACGTTTTGCTGTCATCTTTGCAACATCTGCGACCATGTTTTTGACCTTTGACTGATTGACCGGAAATGCCTTATCAGCTTTTAGTTTCCAGCTTTTATCCTCTTTCACAAAGGTAATGTCTGCTGTACCGTTTTTATAATGAAGCGTAGTAATATCATCTTCCTTTAGGGAATACAACGTAATCTCTGATTCCTTTGCCTCATCCTCCTTCTGTTGCTGCTTTTTTGCCGCCAGAAAGTAGCCTATCCCCAAACCACATAGCACAATACAAAGAGTTATGATCATGCCCATCTGCTGCTTCTTCTTTTTTGTCATATACGAACCTCGCTTTCGCATTAATCCTACATTTTGCACTATTTTCTACGTCTTACAAACCAAATGACAAATCCTGTGATCAAAAGTCCTGCCGGAATGATCAGAATTACGACAGCAGCCCAGAACATCTGCATGGCTGGTGTGATTGAAATATATGAATAAGACAAATCCTTCTTGTCAATCGATACCTCTTTTACATGTGACGTAGTAAGCGAACGGATAGACTGCTTAAACACATTTGCATTTTCAATCTGTGAGCTGTACGTTAAGTTTTCTGTAAATGCATACGCAGAGGAATATACGACCAACTTTGTTGTCTTCTTTTTTCCCTGCTTTTTACTGATTGACATACCTAACGAAAACGGTCCGTCAACATCCTTTTTCTCCTTTTCTACACTTTCAGAAGAAGGATCTTTTTTCACAAATGAGCTGTCCGAAGAATCTAACAGATCCGTGATAGTCAGATCATCGTCCTTTGATGCATCCTCTGTCTGAGTCAGACCGGAAGCATTTGGAAAAATAATATAGCCGCTGATGTCACTTAATACCCCTGTACTGTCTGCTACAGAAGGAACAACATTATTAATATACGTCGCATAATTTCCTGTTCCTTCATAAATGATTCCCTTTGTTTCTGAAACACCGTATTCTTTTAGAATATCATCCAGATTTGGTGTTTTCTCCGTTGTATAACTTAGATTGATCATCGCAGAACCACCATTTTTCAGATATTTCATAACCATTTCTTTTTCTGCGTCCGTCAGATCCGTAGCCGGCCCATTGATCAAAAGAATATCGCAGTCTTTTGGAACCGCATCCTTTTTCGCGAGCTCCAGTTCTGCTGTATCAATATTCATTTTCTCCAGTGCTTCATACAAAGAATCTCCCAATGTCTGTTCTGAATGCTTTGTCAGAACATACAGCTTCGTCTTTTCTGTAGAAGAAACATTCTGAATGGCGGAAGTTACCTTTCCTTCTACATCCAGATAATAAGAGGCACTTCCTGATGAATAATCTGTCGTACTATAATATAAATCTGTACTTGCCAGATACTTTGCCAATTTTGTCTTTTTATTTACAACAATAACATCGTTTGATTCAATCTCGTCGTCAATTCCCTGCTTTTTGGCAAAACCGGGATTCACCACCGGATCAACTTTCTTTACCGTCACATGAGAGGAAACTTTTTTATATTGCTTTAATACATTGTCTATATAGCTTTCTTCCTCTCCCTCCTGCACCATGTAATAGATCGTAACATCCTGATCTAACTCTTTCATGACTTTTTTCGTTTCTTTTGACAATGTAAACAGACTGCCTGAACTAAGGTCTGTTGTCAGATCTAATTTTCCAAAAACAAGATTGCACACCACAACGATTGCAATGACCAAAACAATTAAAATCGAACTGTAAGTACCTGACTTAAACTGCTGGCTTTTGATCATCTGGACTGTCAGAAACAAAAACAACAATATTACACTTACATAATAAACAATCGCATCATAGTTTAAGATTCCAAGCTTAAAATCGTCAAAACGTTCTGCAATCGCAAGCACCCCTAAAATATTATTAACAAAGCTCTCATATAATGATGACTTTATAAAATAAACTGCCCAAAGTGCAATCTCACCTACTATAAAAACAGCCGCTGTCACTTTAAGACTTCTCATCATGCGATATGAAAATGCTGCTACTGCGAGCCAGATAATCGCCAAAAGAGCACATTGTGTCAAAGCATCCGTAGGAATCATGCCAGTAATATCACTCATCAAAAAGCTAAGCAGCAGCACAATAAAAGACACAACAGCTGCAATTGCCTGACTTTCCGTCAGCGAAGAAATAAACAATCCGACAGCCATGCATGCTGCACCCAGTAAAAAGAATCCGATAATACTGCTATATGCCATCGATAACCGTACATCACTTCCATACATATGTATGATCAAAGGATACAGACTGACCACCGCAATTCCGATCAGAAAAAGCGTTAAGATCGAGCCATATTTTCCTAAAACAATCTTCGTAATAGAAAGTGGAGATGTATATAAAAGCTGATTCGTCTTCTGATGATTTTCTTCGGCAAGGATACGCATCGTTAAAATCGGGATCAGCAGTACAAAAAGAAAAGAAATACTGCCTAGTGTTACCTCAAAGTTTCCCAAACCATTGGCAAAGTTATACACCCAGGTATACACTCCGATAATCGCCAGAAAAAATGCCAGAAAAGCAAAACCGATCATGGAATTGAAATACTGGCGCAGTTCTTTTTTATAAATTGCTAACATTTACTCTTCCTCCTTGCTTTCATCATTATCTGCTTCCCGTTCAAAAGCTTCTTCTAGCGTCAATTCCTGTTCTTTTTCTTTCTCAACCCCACTATTCTCCGTCAAAGCAAGGAATGCATCCTCTAAAGTACTGTGAAGGGCTCGCATCTCATAAATTGGACACGCAATATTTGCCATTTCAAAAAAGACACGTTCTCTGATATCCTCTTTTGATGACAGCGTAAATGCACAAAACCCTTCTTCCTCTGACTCTTCAAAAATAATCTCATCAATCTGATCTATATTTTCCAAAGCTGCTGTGATCATCTCCCGTTCTCCCTTCACAAGAACAGATATCTCATTGTTTTGAATCATCTTTCTTGTCAGATTTTCCGGTGTATCACTTGCAATCAGTTTTCCATCATTGATAATGATGATCTCGTCACAAACGGCTGAAATCTCCTGCATGATATGTGAGCTCAATAAAACCGTGCGCTCTTTGCTTAGTTCACGGATCAGTTCACGAATCTCTATAATCTGCCCCGGATCCAGTCCTACAGTAGGCTCATCCAAAATTAAAATATCCGGTTTTCCAAGCATGGCACCTGCCAGACCAACCCTCTGCTTATATCCCTTTGATAAATGGCGTATCAGGCGTTCCGACACTTCTAAGGTCATCGTTTTTTTCATTACCTGATAGACTGCCATATCCCGCTCCTTTTTAGGAACTCTTTTTAACTCGGCTACAAACTGCAGATACTCCCGCACTCTCAGATCTGTATATAGCGGTGGTATCTCTGGAAGATAACCGATATGGGACTTTGCCTTCTCTGGCTCTTCCAAAATATCAATCCCATCAATCAATACCGTTCCTGATGATGGGGCAATATAGCCTGTTATCATATTCATGGTAGTGGACTTTCCTGCTCCATTCGGCCCCAAAAAGCCGACTACTTTTCCTGTTTCGACTGTAAACGATATATGATCTACAGCAACATGATTTCCATAATTCTTCGCAAGATTTTTTACTTCTATCAACGAATCTTTCCTCCTCCAATCAGTTTATAATGCCTTATTATGCCAGCAGATTGTCAACGTTCTGTGAAATTATATGCAAAATCCGGCTGCATTTTGTGAAAGTTATATGAAAATATTGTGAAAAGAGAGAATGCCAGCGCATTCTCTCTGCAAGAATCGCTTTGCGATTCTTGTTGGTATACCACTGCCATAACAGCTTTTTTATAACCTAAAAAGAGAGAATGCCAGCGCATTCTCTCTGACCACTTGAACAATTTCCCATCTCAAAAAAAGAAGAATGCAAACGCATTCTCCTTTTAATAAACAATATTTTCTTGTCTTGTAATTAGCATTTCTCCGGTTCAGGATACTCTTCTCCAAAAGTATCAACAACCACCTTGATCATCATCTGAGGCTCTAATGGAGCATCATTGTAATCTGTATCAACAGAAGCAATCTGATCTACAACGTCCAATCCCTCTGTCACTTTTCCAAATGCAGCATATGCGCCATCTAAATGCGGAGCATCCTGATGCATGATAAAGAACTGGGATCCTGCTGAATCCGGCATCTGAGAACGTGCCATAGAAAGCACCCCTCTTGTATGCTTTAAGTTATTCTCAAAACCATTCTGTGCAAATTCACCCTTGATGGAATATCCGGGACCACCAATACCAATGCCCTCCGGATCTCCTCCTTGAATCATGAAACCCTGAATGACTCTGTGAAAAATAATACCATCATAAAAACCCTTTTTGATCAAAGAGATAAAATTGTTGACAGAATTAGGAGCGATCTCAGGATAGAGCTCTGCCTTAATCGTTCCTGCTGTTGTTTCAAAAGTTACGATTGGATTTTGTGCCATTATATTTGTTTCCTTTCCTGGATGCAGCGCATCAAATTTTGAAGTTATTATAGCACAGTGCATAAGGCAACGCAAATCCCCCCCTTTTGACAGATAGCACAGATTAGGCTATGATAAGAAATCATAATTAAGAATCCTATTACATAAAAGATTGGAGAAATAGAGTTATGAAAAATATTGTCTTAATCGGAATGCCCGGTGCTGGAAAAAGTACCGTGGGCGTTGTACTTGCAAAAAAACTTGGATTTTCTTTTCTGGATTCAGACCTTTTGATCCAGGATCATGAAAAAATGCTTTTACACGAAATTATTGAACAAAAAGGATTAGACGGCTTTAATCAGATTGAAAATGAGGTCAATGCTTCTATTACAGCAACAAATTCTGTGATTGCTACCGGTGGAAGTGTAATTTATGGCAAAGAAGCAATGGAACATTTAAAAACGATTGGCACTGTGATTTATTTACAGTTAAACTATGAAGAGCTCAAGGAGCGTCTGGGTGATCTGGAAGAACGGGGTGTATCCATCCGGCCCGGAATGACCTTGGAAGATCTCTATGCCGAACGCACCCCTCTATATGAAACGTATGCCGATCTTACCATTGCATGTGATAATAAACCTATCCGTAAAATCGTTCAGGAAATTGTTGCAAAAACATCTGAAATGTAACACACTATTGTACTTTTTACAAATAAAAGGTGCTATTTACTTCATCGCCAGTTGCGATTGAAGCAGATAGCACCTTTTATTTGTCTAGCTTAGCTGCTTTAGCCTGCAAAGTAACATCTCATGCATGATTACCATGAGCACCAAAATAACCAAAAGATATACCGGAAGCAACGCAACTGTAATATAATTAGCGATGATTCCAAACAGAGGCGGCATCAGGCAGATTCCCACATAGCCACATGCCATCTGAATTCCGATGATTGCCTGCGATCTGTCTGCACCAAAATGCGCCGGAGTGGAATGTATGATACATGGATAAATCGGAGCACATCCTAAACCAATCACAACAAACCCGATAAGTGAAAAAGAAGTTGCCAATGGTAACAGCATAATTACTATTCCAACCCCAATCAGAGCCTCCCCTAAACGTATCATCTGCACATCATTTAATTTGATCGTGATAAATCCACAGACTGCACGACCTATTGTAATTCCAACAAAAAACATTGCCGCAAACTTAGCCGCAATTTCTCCTGAAACACCTTTGTGCAAATTCAGATAGCTGCTCGCCCACAGTCCTGTCGTCTGTTCTAAAGCACAGTAGCAAAAAAAGCAGATCAAAATTTCTTTAACACCATGAATCCGAACAACCTGTTTTAAAGATAATACTTCCGATCTTTCCTTTTTTTCTGAGGAACTGGAAAGAACCGGACGCCCTTTCCACATTGGAAGACTAAGCACTAATATGATAGTTAGTACAAACTGTATAACAGAGATTACACGATATCCACTATTCCAGGTTCCACCATTTGTCATGACATATCCCATAATATACGGTCCAACTGATGTCCCAACACCCCACATGCAATGAAGCCAGCTCATATGTCTGCTTTTATAATGCAATGCGACATAGTTATTCAGAGAGGCATCGACGCTGCCGGCTCCAAGACCATATGGTACAGCCCAAAGACATAACTGCCAGAAAGAATTGCTGATTGAAAATCCAAACAATGCTACTGCTGTCATTGCCACACTTGTCGCTGTCACCTTACCTGTTCCCATTTTTCTCGTCAAACGGTCACTTAGCAGGCTGGAAATAATTGTTCCAACAGCAATGATCATAGAAATAATACCGGCATAAGAAACCGGAACCTTCAACTGCAGATACATAGTAGGCCATGTCGAACCTAGCAGCGAATCCGGAAGTCCTAAGCTTATAAAAGATAAATATATGATAATTAATAACAACTGGAACATTAGATTTTACCTCCTATAACCGCAAAAAGTTTCTTATCTTTATAACTTTTCTTCCTAATTTTTTATAACAAAAAAAGAGAGATACAAACGATCTCTCCTATCTTAATTTTGATACCTTCAAAACTACATACTGTTCCAAACTCTGCTTTCTCTACTCGCTCAAGCGTTTACCATTCTCGCTGGTTATTCGCAAATCTTCGATTTACTCATCCTTTCCCGCTCAAATGTCTGTCTAAATCCTTCGTCCATCTTTGAAAAGCAAGCTTTTCCGATGTCCTTTGCTTTATCCAGCCGCTTTCGCTCACTTTGGTTAAG
>CAKREB010000013.1 GCA_934317005.1 uncultured Lachnospiraceae bacterium | reverse complement strand
TTTACTATTTAATTATCAAGGTCTGCCGTTGTTTTTCTCTGACTCTTTATTGCGTCAGCGTTTAATATCTTAACACACTTTCAAGTCTTTGTCAACAACTTTTTTCTTTTTATTTTGTTGCTGTCTTTTGTTATCTTTGCGACAGCGTATTAGATACTATCACATTTTTAACTACTTGTCAACAACTTTTTTCTTTTGTTTTATTGTCGCTCACATATGTTTGCGACAGCGTGTTATAATTTAACACACTTTGTTTCGCTTGTCAACAACTTTTTTCAAAACCGTTCTCACTTTCCAGCCGACATGCTTCTACTTTTTTTGCGACAGCGAAACTTATATTATCATCCCATTTTACTTTTGTCAACACCTTTTTGTTATTTTGTTTGTATTAGTTATTAACTCCGTGATGTACCTCCTGCGTACTTGCCGTAATCGGACGGAACACAAATCCATTTTTCTTTCCATATTGAATGATCCTGTCCAGGGCGTTGACCGTCTTGTCGTTGTTTGCGAAGTCATGCATCAGTACAACATTCCCCCTTCCCTTTTTCAGACCACTGATTACATTATGATATGTCTGCTCTGAGTTTCTGGCTCCGCCTGCATCGCAGCTGTCTGCGTTCCAGTCAAAATAATGATAGCCCCATCCATCTAACTTCTTTGTAAGCTTTGTCATGATTCCGGGATTATATCTGCTGACCATATTAGAGCTTCCTCCCGGAAATCTGCTGACGGTACACCATACACCATATTTCTTAAAGAAGAGATTGCGTAATTTGTCTAAGTTATTATGATATATTTTTTCTGAACGATAGATAATATCATATTTATGCTGATAGCCATGCAATGCCAGCGTGTGTCCCTCTTCTACCACACGCTTTGTCAGGTCAAAATCTTTTTTCGCCGGTTTCAGTTCAAAAAATGTCGCTTTTACATGATTCTTCTTTAATATATTTAATACTTTTGGCGTTGTATAGCGATTTGGACCATCATCAAATGTAAGATAGATCACACTTTTTATTTTTGGAGTCACTTTCAGGTTACAGCGATACACCTTTCCTTCCTTTGTCACTCCGGTCAGATGTGCATTTCCTTTTTTTCGCGCTATGACACGTCCTTTCTTTGTTACCCTTGCCACGGATGGTTTGTCTGACTTCCAGACGGCTTTTGTTCCTTTTTTACTAAACTGAAGATCCAGATGCTCTCCCTTCATCATGGTAAAGGCAGGATAAACCATCCCCCGCTTTTTCACTTTTATCTGATACACTGTTGTATATTTTTTACCATGATCTGTGCTTTTGATCACCACACGGCTTTTCCCATGCTTTAGAGCATGGATTGTTCCGTTTTTTGATATGGCAGCTACATCCTTTTGACTGCTTTCACCGGAAATGATCTGATCATTCTGCGGTACAAGGCAAATGCTTTCTCCCATGTCAACTGCAAGCTTCTTCTTTTCTAAATGCTTTCTTTCCTCAACAGCAGATTCCTTCTTTACTGTTGTATTGCCATGCGCTTCCATCTTTTGACTATAAGGACACCATAACATACTTGCTGCCTCAACCACCAAAATTACTTTTAATATATTTCGATTCCACTTTTTCATCCTTTGTCCTTCTTCCTTCGTCTATGATTGCATTACTTTTGCAACATCCTCTGTAATGTCTGCATCAATATATCCTTCTCTAACCATATTGCGCATGATAGACATACACGTATCATGTGACATTCCATTTTTATAGGGACGGTCTTCGCTCAAAGCCTGATAAATATCAATGCAACCGATCAAACGATCCTCTTTGCTTAACTGCTCTGCAGTCAGACCAAAAGGATATCCTTTTCCGTTTAACTTCTCATGATGCCTGCTCGCCCACTGTGTAATATCTTCAAAACCCTCTATCTGCGACAGGATCACATATGTATACCACGCATGATTCTTCATCTGCACAAATTCTTCTTCATTTAACTTCGCCGGCTTTTCTAAAATATCATTTCCAACCGCCATCTTTCCAATATCATGTAAAATACCTGCTACATACAGCCGTTCTGTCTTTTCCTTTGAATATCCATAGTATTCTGCCATCTTTACCAGCTTTTGTGCAAGCTGTTCCGAATGCAGTCTGGTAAACATTGATTTATAGTCTATGATTTTCGAAAAAATGTGCATGATCTTTTCTACCTGTTCAAAAGAATATTCTCTTTGCCCACCGGGTACTGATTTCTTTAACAAATCTTCTATCTTATAATCAGCTAATTCCAGATAACGTTCTACAGGTATCGTCTGCTTAAACGCTTCTACCAGCTTATCACTGTACCAGCTTCCACGTCTTTTTTCCAAAAATGTCATGATCTTTTGATGATTTTCGACCGAAATCTCTTGAAATCTGCAATTAATGTCTAAGGTGTCTGCCAGATGAATGATCTGCGACATCATCGGAATTTCTTCTTCCTTTTTGCCAAACGGGCCGGAACCATCGATATTTTCATGATGATATAAGATTACATCCGATACATCTGTACGAAAAGGAAATTCCTTTATATTCTCCTGCCCCAATATGCAATGCATGCCTACATTGGAACCTATCTTCTCATTCTTTTTTCTTTCCTCTGCGATATATAATGTCAGCGCATTATCATGCAGTGCTGCACAGGCTGCCAGATCAAGCAGTTCATCCTGTGTATACTGTAGCTTTTTTCCAAGCAATACGCTAATATATGCCACCCATTTCCCATGTCCTGTCTGCGCTCCAACCAATTCTCCCTCTACACAATCAAGCGCATAGGATACCGCATAGAGCAATCCATTAAAGTCTAACTGCATATTTCTTCCTCTTTTCCTATATAATCTTATGTTCTTCGTCATCTTACATTTCAAACAAATAATCTTTTCCGACACTCTCTTGTAACGATTCAACTCAAAATGTCGTTAGTTTCCTTATCTATCTTAGCACAAAAGCTAAAAAAACAAAACGCAGATGTATAACAAAATTTTCCTTTACGCATACTAAGTCATATTCTATAGAATATTTTCTGCCCGAAAGGCAAACAATTTTTCAAAAATGGAAATCATGTAACAGCAGAAAGGAAATACGTTATGAGCGAAATGTTTTGTTTTCAATGTCAACAAACCGCACACAATACCGGATGTACAGGACACGCCGGTGTCTGCGGTAAAAAATCGGATACTGCCAATCTGCAGGATAAGCTGACCGGAAGTCTGATTGGTTTAGCGCGCGCCGTAAAAACTTTTCATCCTACCGACCGCTCTGATGAGTTAATCTTAAAAGGGCTTTTCACTACAATTACCAATGTAAATTTTAATAACGATACGATTCGTACTCTGATTGATGAAGTACACGATGAGAAAAGAAAGATTGATCAAAACACTGAGGATTATGATACTTCTAATCTTTGGAATGCCAATGAGGATATCCGTTCTCTGAAATCTCTGATCTTATTCGGGCTGCGCGGCATGGCAGCCTATGCTTATCACGCCTATGCTTTAAGCTATACCGACAGAGAAGTCTTTGACTTCTTCTATGAAGGTCTGGCTGCACTTGGTGAAAACTACGATATGGATCATCTGCTGCCACTCGTTTTAAAAACGGGCGAAATCAATTTTAAGTGTATGAAGCTTTTAGACACTGCCAACACACAGACCTATGGCAACCCCGTTCCTACAGATGTTCCACTCACGATTGAAAAAGGCCCCTTTATCGTTGTCAGTGGTCATGATCTGCATGATCTGGAACTTCTTTTGGAACAGACAAAGGACAAAGGCATCAACATCTATACCCACAGTGAGATGCTTCCGGCACATGGCTATCCTAAGCTGAAAAAGTATCCTCATCTGAAAGGAAATTTTGGAACTGCATGGCAGAGCCAGCAATCAGAGTTTCATAACATTCCTGCCCCTATTCTTTTTACTACAAACTGCCTTATGCCGGTACGTCAAAGTTACTGTGACCGGGTTTTTACCACATCTGTCGTTTCCTATCCTGAACTGGTACACATTGGAGCCGATAAAGATTTTACTCCTGTCATCCAAAAGGCAATCGAATGTGGCGGCTATCCGGAAGATCATCCTATGACCGGCATCAATGGCGGTTCAACCGTTACTACCGGATTTGCCCACGAAGCAGTGCTTTCCCAAGCCGGTAAGATCATTGACCTGATCAATCAGGGGAAGATTCGTCACATTTTCCTGATCGGTGGTTGTGATGGTGCCGCTCCCGGAAGAAGTTATTACACGGAATTTGCCAAAAAACTCCCGATGGACACTATTATTCTGACTCTCGCCTGTGGCAAATACCGTTTAAATGATCTGGATCTTGGAACGATTGAGGGTATTCCGAGAATTTTAGATATGGGACAATGTAACGATGCTTACAGTGCCATCTCTGTCGCACTTGCCCTTGCCGATGCATTTCAATGTACCGTTAATGAACTGCCACTATCGCTGATCCTTTCCTGGTATGAGCAGAAGGCAGTCTGCATTTTGCTGACATTGCTCTCATTAGGTATCCAGAATATTTATTTAGGGCCAACGCTCCCAGCATTTCTCTCGGAAAATGTCTTAAATGTTCTGGTCGAAAATTACCACATCAAAAAGAGCAGCACACCGGAAGAAGATATCAAAAGCATCCTCGGATAAGGATCATAAAAATAATGAGGAAACGAAAAAAGACCGGTATGCTCAAACAGCACACCGGTTGCTTTTCGTTACTTTTTATTTTTATAAAAATCCAGAATATCTCTCCGGTACATCATTTCGAAAACGGTGTACAAACGCATTACAGGCAGAAATCATCGGAATATATGTATCAGTCTTCCATGCGATAGACTACTGCACCATGCGCCGGAACAGTCGGTTCTAATACCTTTGCACCAGATATCTTCTCCTGACTCCACAACTCCTTTACCGTCTGGTAGTGATCGAGTTCATACTCCGGCAAAGAAAATGTGATCTTTCTTGCTTCATCGGAAATATTAAATAACGCTACATAGACACCTGTACTATCCTTCATCGGCGCAATCCATGCAATCTCCTTTTCATTCCGGAATAACGGATGTGCACAGTGCGACTTTTCCTCAATCTCCAAAATATCTGCATTCGTCAAAAGCTTTAAGGTAAATTCATCATTTTTCGGAAGGTGTGCCCCCACCATCAATGGAGAACGCATCATACACCACAAAGATAACATCGTAATCTGCTCGTCCTCCGTAAACTCTGTCCAGTCCTCGCTCCGATAATCCTGACGAAGTGCCCCGACAGGGAGCATATCTGCATCCGGCCAGTGTCCCGGTCCGGAATGGATACACCAGTGTTCTGCACGATCAAACATCTCTAACAACAGTTCCCATTTATCCCAAAAATCATCTGTAATACGCCACATATTGGCATACTGCTTCAAATGTTCTGCCTGCTCGATCGGTGCCGGCCCCGGTGACAGACTTAATACGATGTCACGCCCTGCATTCCGGCAAGCTTCGGAAATAATCTCGATCTCACGCTTACAATGTGGGTATTCTCTTGCAATATCATCTACCTTGACAAAATCAACACCCCACTCGGCGTACATTTGAAAAATACTCTTATAATATGCTCTGGCTCCTGCTTCTTCCTGTTCGCACTTTAATCCGTACATATCCGGATTCCATTCACAGATAGAGTTCGGATCTGCAACCTGACGCGCTGTAAATTCAGAGTCCTTGACCGGCAGATTATTGTGTGCTGCCATGCGTGGCATACCGCGCATAATATGAATCCCAAATTTCAAGCCTAAGCTGTGGATGTATTCGGCAAGTGCCGTGAAACCTTTTCCATCCTTTGCACTTGGAAAACGGTTCTGTGCCGGTATCAGGCGGCCATATTCATCCATGCACAGATCCGCAAACGGAACATACTCGTGATTGGATGCTGTTGGCTGATACCACTGAATATCAACGACAACGTATTCCCAGCCAAACTTCTTTAAATGTTCTGCCATATATTCTGCATTGGCACGTACCTGCTCTTCTGTAACCGACGTTCCAAAACAATCCCAACTATTCCACCCCATCGGTGGCTTCTTTGCTATCTTCATAATAATTTTATCTTCCTTTCTCTGTTTAATAACACTTATATTTTCTAGTGTAAATGCTACTGCTAGAAGCATTTTTCACTGGAATCTCTTTTACCGGGATAACATCTGTTCTGTCAGGCTGCGCAGTTCTTTTGCAGCCGCTTCGATATCCTTCTGGGCAAATATTGCACTGATCACGGCAATCCCATCAATCCCGCTTCCGGCAAGCTGCATGACATTCTGCGTGCTCACACCGCCGATTGCAACAACCGGAATGCTGACTGCCTGACAGATTGCCTGTAATGTCTCAAAGCTCACCTCTGTCGCATCATCCTTAGAACTGGTAGGAAATACGGCTCCTACTCCGAGATAATCTGCGCCATGCTTTTCTGCTAAAAGTGCCTGTTCTACCGTCTGTGCTGAAACACCAATGATCTTATCCGGTCCCAGCTTTGCACGCACATCACCGGCTTCCATGTCACTCTGTCCCACATGCACACCATCTGCATCCATCCGTAAAGCAATCTCTACGTTATCATTAATAATAAATGGTACGTGATAGGATCTGCATAATTTCTGAAGTTCGACCGCTTCCTCTAAAAATGCTGCTTTCTCCAGATTCTTTTCCCGAAGCTGCAAGAAGGTAGTACCTCCCTTTAGCGCAGCTTCTACCTGATGATACAACGTATCTCCATGTAACCAGTGGCGGTCTGTGACCGCATATAATACGAAATCTTTCTTATCGCAGTTCATATTTTGCTCCTTTTTCTAATGTTTCGCCATCCATATTGTAGATGGCATCAATGATCCGGTTCCGATAGGTAGAGTTCCCGTCTGACGGCTCCATATGTGACCAGGCCATCTCACCGGCAAGCCCCATCAGACACACTGCTGCCGCTGCTGCTTCTAAGGCATGCTCTGGATTTGCCACCATGTACGCTGTCATCAAGCCGGAAAGCTGACATCCTGTTCCTGTAATGGAACTCATCTGTGGCATACCATTTCTTATGACATAGCAGTGTTCCTTGTCACATACCAGATCGATCGCACCTGTCACAGCAACGATACAGTCCTTTTCCTTAGCAAATGCCTTTAATGTACGGATAACCTCATCTAAATTTTCTTCCGTCACACTGTCTGCCACATCAGCATCCACACCTCTTGTGCTGCCACTGCCTAGCATCAACGTTTTTACCTCTGAGATATTTCCACGGATTGCAGTAAAATGTACTTTTTCCAGAAGCTCATTTGCGGTTCTCGTGCGAAGTCCGCTTGCACCAGCACCAACCGGATCTAATAAAACCACATGTCCCAGTTCGTTTGCTTTCTTGCCTGCTGCAAACATGGAAGGGATCGTATGCTGGTTTAACGTACCTATATTAATATTTAATCCTCCACAAATCGATGTAATATCCTCTACGTCTCCCGGATCATCGGACATGATCGGGCTGCCGCCACATGCCAATAACACATTTGCCACATCATTTACCGTCACATAGTTCGTGATGTTGTGTACCAGCGGAGTACGACTGTGAACCTGATCTAAAATCTGTCCAAAAGTAATTTCATTCTTTCCTGCCATAATATCTGAAACCTCCCTCTATGCATACCATTTTTCATACATTTTTTACAACGCCTGCCTGTATTCCCCGTAGCTGCAGCCACGCTTCGCACAGCGAAAATCATGTGTTATCGAAATGCAGGCTGACCAATGTATCCATTATGTATGATTCGCTATACTAGTGTATCTTATCACAAAATCACAGATTATACTTGTACATTATTCCCCAAAATTTGAAAATCTGTATTTTCTGGTGAAGGTTCATCGGATGACGGATACACCATAACACATTTTACCATCTGGTTCTACAATCCTCCATTACGCTCCTGCTGCCGGTCCTTTTTCCAAGATCTTTTGAATATTGCACAAAAACACCACTCCACAGATTGTTGCCGCCATCACATCTGCGATACACTCTGCGAAGTAAATACTCATAACATTGTGTGTGATCATCGGAAACAGAATCGCAAACGGAATCAGCAGAATCACTTTGCGCAGCAACGCCATAAAAAGAGAAATCTTTGCCTGTCCCAATCCCATAAATGTCGTCTGACATCCCATCTGAATTCCAAAAATCAACATACCGGCCAAAAAGATTGGTGCTACCTTTTCCACAAGTTCAATCAATTCCTGATCCTGTGTAAACATTTTTGCCAAAATCTGTGGAAAAAGCATAGCAAGTAATGTTAACCCAAAGGACACCCCTGCGGTTAAAGCAATAATCCTGCGGTAAGCAGCACGTACTCGGTCGAGCTTAGAAGCACCGAAGTTATAACTTAGTATCGGCTGTACCCCCTGCGTAAACCCTTGAATCGGCACCGTAATCAACTGCATCACACTCTGCAGTATCGTCAAGGAACCAACATAGACATCTCCACCATACCGTTGCAGTCCGCTGCTCATCACAATGGAAATCAGACTTTCCGTACTCTGCATGATAAAAGGAGAGACGCCCAATGCCATAATGCTACGGAGCAGCTTGAGATCCGGTTTTAAATATCTCTTTTTTAAGCGAAGAGACGTATTGGGTGATATCATAAAGCGCAATACCCAGATTGCGCCGGCACACTGTGACAGTACCGTTGCCAGTGCTGCTCCCCGCACTCCCATATGGAATCCAAAAATAAAAACAGGATCTAAAATAATATTACAAACCGCCCCGATCAACACAGACCCCATCGCAATTTTCGGTTTCCCCTGTGCAGTAATAAACGGATTTAGTCCAATCACAATCTGAACAAAAAGCGTTCCAAGCAAATAAATATTTAAATACGCTGCCGCATAAGGATATGTTCTGTCACTTGCCCCCACAAGATACAAAAACGGCTTGTGAAACCATGCCAATACCACAATCAACCCTGCCGTAAAGATGCAAAGTAACGTAAACACATTTCCTAAAATATTTTCTGCTCTTTTCTTATTTCCCTGTCCCATCGCAATCGCTGCAAGTGGTGCACCACCTGCTCCTGCAAATGCACTGAATGCAGACACAATCGTAATAATCGGAAGAGTCAACCCCACTCCGGTTAAAGCCTCTCTTCCTACCCCTTGCCCAATATAGATTCGATCCACAATATTATACAATAAATTAATCAACTGTGCGATCAAAGTTGGTATTCCCATAGAAAACATCAGCTTTCCTAATGGCTGTGTTCCCAATCTTTCTTCTGAAGTCTGCATATTCTATCCTTCTTTCTTTTATTTGCATATCAGAATTTACTATACACAAAAAAGAGGAATATATCAACAATTCCTCTTTTCGGTATGCTTCCTATTAACATTATATTCGTCAAATACCCCATTTTTTATATCGTAACTTTCCCTACTCCACTTTTTCCACGCGCTCTACGATTCCCAGAAGCGCGATCATACACACTCCCAATATTTGTATCACCTGATAGCAGGCAATACGCGGCACGTAACAATATGCTGCTATAAAAAGCACAACATTACCCACCAGTATGCCATGCGCTTTTTTCCTCTTTTCCTTTATCCCAGTCATTTCGTACGTTCTTTTTTTATTTTTCACCGGAGCAACGATCCAAAGAAATACAACCGCTGCCATAAAAGATATTCCCCACAACCAGGAATGACCCCAACGATAAGCTGCACCACTTAGTTCCATCAAAACGCAATATAGCAGTATCGAGCTTCCAAAACATATTTCACATTTTGAAGCATGAATCCCTCCGACCGATGTACGAAGCGGTATAAACACCATCACGAGCATTCCAAAAAACAACATTGTTCCCTGTAACAAACTAACCATCAGGCAAATTAGTAAAATGCTGACATTTAACAGGATTACCTCCAGACCATATTCATAAATCCTTCTTTTTTCAATGTCAAGCCATTTTCTGTTGATCCCCCAAATCGTAATTCTTTCACTTAACTCTCTAAACATGCTCCCCTCCAGCTAATATGCCACTCCACGTAAAACACTCCATGAGTCTCCCCATTATACGACTTTGATGTACAACCCTATTCTGAGCATTCTACATGGAACGGCACTTTCATCCGCAAGACTGATTAAATATTTATCCTTTCACTGTCTTTATCCTATCGTCTAACTTTCACCCTACTGCGCACATTCAGTATAATATACATCTCCTTATGCGCCCTATCTACGCATGTCCATCTTCTTATTCCTCATCAAGCTTATTTTCCTCAGTCTTACAGTCCTGATGCAGCAACTGTGCCGGAACTTCCGGTTCATACAGAAAAGCATGCGATGCAGAATCTACTGCAACCGTAGCGGCTTTTTCTAATAATTTTCCTAATTTCTCACCCATATTACCTGCCTCCTTTCCTAATCACCCTTGCAATTCCGTTATAACACAAAAAACCGCTCTGTGCGGTTTTTGTGCGTTTTTGGTAGCTTTTTGTGCGTTTTTGGTATTTTTTCGCATTTCAAGCACCTAAATTCTCTATATTTAAACATTTCTTAAACAGATTTAGCAGGTAAAAACAATCTTTACAATTACCTCTTCCTCATGTACAATGCGCTCCATTTTTCCATCGTAACGCTCTACTATCTTTTCGACACTTTTCAGACCAATTCCATGGAATCGCTTTTCTTTCTTCGTGGTCTGAAAATCCTGCATACGCTTCTTATCATAGGAATTTGTAAGTTCTAATTCCATAAGGTGATTTTTACATTGTATCACAAGGGAGATGTATGATTCTTCGCTTTGAACAGATGCCTCGATCGCATTATCTAACAGATTGCCCAAAAGGATTCCCAGATCCAGTTCATTGATCGGTATCTCCTGTAAAAGGCTGATATCATTCATAAAGATGATATTTTTCTGCTTCATTATTCTATATTTTGTGTTGATCACCACATCCAACATGGAGTTTCCTGTTTTGTAGTAATGAGCAGCATGCAACAGTTTTTCATTTTCACCACTCAAATACTGTTTTAGCTCATCAACCCGGTTATCATCCAGAAGATGCTGCATATATAAGATCGTATGCTTATAATCATGTACACTGCTTCGCCACATACTAAAACTTTCTTCCAGATCCAGGAGAGTATCCTCTAGCATTTTATTTTTTGTATTTTCTATCTCCAAAGACAGTTCCTGCTGATATTTCTTTTCATTGTTGACAATATATTTGATCAGCAGGACAACTGCCAGTAGAAATATTAGTAATATCCATACAAAGACACCGCCAAGTTCATACAAACTGCTGTAGTTTAATAACATCACTACCGGTGCACTGCAAAATGCAGCGATTGTTAGAAGAATAAACACATTTCTTTTCGTATGTACTTTTGTAACATCCAGCGAAAGATACCGCACCAGCTCTACGATCAAGATCAATATTCCCTTTGAAAAGACAATACAGAATACCCGTCGATATCCCACATCACTCACTAAAGCCTCAAAATGCATCTTGAGCAGCTTTGCTGCAGAATATACCACAAGATAATCGATCATGGTCACGGCAACCATATAAAATCCAAAGATAATCGTACACCAGAATAATCGCCTTTTTAAAATAATTTTCTGTAATGACAGCATGATCGCAGCCATCACTAATAAAGGAAGTACAGAAACCAACTGCACCCGGTTACAGAGCATCGTTCCCAAAAACTCTACCAATGTAATGCCTGCCTGTTTCCACCTTCTGTCTACAGTCATCTCTTCGTGCAATAGGATTCCTGTCACTTCTAACAAAAGATAGCTTTCGATAAAAGTTGCCGCTGCTTCGACAAACCACATGAATGCTTCCATCACTCTTCCTCCAACCTTACGATTCTGTTTTCGTCTTTTTTCCCCAATATTTTCGTATCCATATTTTAACTTCCTTCATTCTTGCCCTGCTGACAGGAAGCTGCACCCCATTGTCCAAAAACACGCTGTCTGCATTGTATCCCTCTACATGAACGCAGTTGACCGCACAGCCACTGTTGATCTGAATGATCTTCACGTCATCAAGCAGTTCCAGCGCATGCCGCAGACTGCCCCGCATTTCCAACACCCTATCATTTTTCATAAAAAGACATGCTTTCCTATGCAATACCATGATATACATAATATCTGAATGCTGTATCTTTTCCTCGCCGCCAATACACGGTATAATGCTCTTTTTATCTCTTCGCTCTTCCAGAATTTCAAAAATCTTTCGCAGCGCAAGCTTCATTTCCAGTTCAAAAAAATTTTTACGGATAAAACGAAATGGACGATATTCAAATGCCTGAAATACCAGATCCTCCCGATTGGATACAAACAACATCAAAGACGGTATTCCTAACTCATTGATCCTTTTTGCCACCTGATATCCATTCATCTTTGGCATATCAATATCTAATATAATGACATCAAAATAAGACGCCCCATCTCCCTCCAATGCTTTTAGCAGATCCTCACCTGTCGAAAAATAATCTGACCAATACGGCTGGTTGTTTTTCTGGCAGATCTGCCCCACCACTTCCAACGCATATTTTCTAAATTCCTCTTCATCATCACAAATCGCTATATTTATCATCTGTTTTTCTCCTTTTTAACCACCAAAAAGGTTTCTCTACTACGATATAATATTTTCCTATCTAAAAAGAAAACTGCTACCCTAGAATCATGCAATGTTTTTCGCAACAAAATCCTAACGTAGCAGCATACAAATAAGCTTATTTTATTTATCTCTCCAAGTAATACGTCCCTTAGTCAGATCATATGGTGACATTTCCATCGTCACAGTATCACCCGGCAGGATACGGATAAAGTTCTTGCGAAGCTTTCCGCTGATATGAGCCAAAACCTGATGACCATTTTCCAGCTCTACCTTAAACATCGCATTTGGAAGTTTTTCCACAACAACACCTTCAATTTCAATTACATCTTCTTTAGACATTTCTTCCTCCATTTCTTGTTGGCGTATCCGCCAAAATACATATCATATTTATAGAAAAACGGCTATGCCAAATTTTCTCGATAAGATAAAATTTCCGGTTCACCTTCTGTGATCAGCACTGTATTCTCATAATGAGCAGATTTTTCAGAATCTCGTGTAACAACCGTCCAATCATCATCTAACATCCACACTTCGTATTTGCCTGCATTAACCATCGGTTCAATGGCAAGTGTCATACCGGGACGCAGCTTCATGCCTCTTCCGATCGGCTTAAAGTTCGGAACCTGCGGCTCCTCATGCAGATTCTTTCCAATTCCATGACCAACCAGATCACGAACAACAGAATATCCATTACTTTCCACATAGTTTTGGATTGCCTTTGAAATATCAAACAAATGATTTCCGGCTTTTGCAAACTGAATTCCCTCAAAAAAGCTTTGCTTCGTAACGTCAATCAGACGCTGATCCTCTTTTGAAATCTCGCCAACTGCATGCGTTCTGGCAGCATCGGACTGATAACCTTTATAAATAACACCGGCGTCAAGACTGACGATATCGCCTTCCTTGATAATGTGCTTTTTATTTGGGATTCCATGTACCACCTCATCATTAACAGACACACAGATGGATGCTGGATATCCATTATAATTCAAAAAGGATGGGATACAGTCATAGCTGCGGATAACTTCCTCACCTTTTCGATTGATATCCATCGTGCTGATTCCGGGACGGATGATCTTTGCCATTTCGTCATGTACAATGGCAAGTATTCTGCCTGCCTCTCTCATTAATTCTATTTCATGCTCTGATTTGATCGTAACTGACATACTATGCCTTCTTTCTATTTAATATAACTATGCACCAAGAACTTTGCTGATTGCTTCTCTTACCCCAGCAATGCCAAGCGTTCCATCAATTTCATGGAGAATTCCCTGCTCTTTGTAATATGCGATCAAAGGAGCAGTCTGCTCATGATACACTTTTAATCTCTTTTTTACAGTCTCCGGCTTATCATCATCTCGTAACTCCAAAGCACCACCACAGCTATCACAGATGCCTTCTACCTTAGGTGGGATATTTACTGTATGAAATGTTGTACCACATTTTGCACAGACACGGCGGCCAGCCATACGTTCCACGATCGCATCATCTGTCATTTCAATATCAATTGCATAATCAATTGCTGTCCCCTGCTTCTTCAATGCTTCTGTTAAAGCTTCTGCCTGTGGAATTGTTCTAGGGAAACCATCCAAAATATAACCATCCTTGCAGTCATCCTTTGCCAGACGATCTACTACCAAATCACATACCAGCTCATCCGGTACTAATTCACCAGCGTCCATATATCCTTTTGCTTTCTTTCCAAGCTCTGTGCCTTCTTTAATATTCTGACGGAAGATATCTCCTGTTGAGATGGTTGGAATCTTGTACTGTTCTACAATCCCCTTTGCATGTGTTCCCTTTCCAGCTCCTGGTGCTCCTAACATAATAATCTTCATACTGATCCTATTCTCCTTTCAACGAAATCACTATATTTTCACGTACCCTATTCGTCTACCCTTCCAAATGGTTCTCCAGAATCCTCACAGATGCCGTAACCATTGAGAAATAGACGCTCATGGAATATAATACCGTATAAATGCCTATTTTTCAACTATTTCTTATATTTCTCTCTATTTTCTATTAGGATACATACTGGTATCGAAAAATAGCTCTAACAAAAAACAGCTATAATCCGAAAAGACCATAGCTGTTTTTGTTAGAGTGTTTTTCAATAACCTCTTTTATACGTATCGTTCTTAATTATTCGCTAATAAAACCTTTATAATGACGAACCAGCATCTGTGATTCAATCTGCTTTAATGTTTCCAATACAACACCAACGATAATGATCAATGATGTACCACCGAATGAAACATCTGCACCGAAAGCTCCTGAGAAGAAGATTGGTACAAAAGCAACAAAAGATAAACCAATCGCACCGATAAAGATAATGCTGTTTAATACCTTTGTCAAATAATCTACCGTTGGCTTACCAGGACGAATACCCGGAATGAAACCACCCTGCTTCTTCATGTTCATAGAAACTTCCTGTGGGTTAAATGTAATGGATGTATAGAAGTATGCAAAGAAGATTAACAATACAATATAAATGACTAATCCCAATGTATACTTAAACTCACCAAAGCTATCAAAGTTACACCATGAGTTCTGGTTAAATACCTTTAAGATTTTCTGTGTCACAGTTGCCCCCTGGCCAGAAGCCGGCTGAACGCCTGCAAAACCAGCAATAACAATAGGCATCTGGAACAGAGAACCTGCAAAGATAACTGGAATAACACCTGCTGTATTGACTTTTAAAGGAATATGAGAAGATTGTCCACCGACAAGCTTTCTACCCTGTGTCTTCTTAGAATACTGTACATTGATTCTTCTCTCACCATCAGACAAAATGATAATAAATACTACCATACCGATGATAACGGCCAAAATAATGACTGCTCCGAGTAATCCATTTGTTACATTGGATGCACCGGAAACAAACTTCTCGTATAATGACATCATATCCTCTGGCATACGGGAAACGATGTTGTAAAGAAGGATAATAGAGATACCATTTCCAACACCCTTTTCTGTTACCTGCTCACCTAACCACATAAGGAATGCAGAACCTGCTGTCAAAGATACAATGATAACAGATACAGATGTAAATGAAACACCTTCTGTTAAGTATCCGGCATTACCAAATCCGATTGCCATAGCGGCACTTTCAATGATAGCTAAACCGATTGATACATATCTTGTATACTCAGCAATCTTCTTTCTACCCTCTTCACCATCTTTGTGAAGTTCTTCCAAACGTGGAATAGCAATTGTCAAAAGCTGTAAAATAATGGATGCCGTAATGTATGGTGTGATGTTCAATGCAAAGATTGACATCTGAGAGAACGAACCACCTGTCAACTGGTTAAAGAAGTCAAGTGAGTTGTTCTTTGCAAACCATTCAGAAAGTACCGTTGCATCTACACCCGGTACCGGAAGCTGGCAGCCAATACGAACAATTATGAGTACGAGAAACGTATAAAGGATCTTTTTTCTAAGATCTTTAATTTTGAATGCGTTGCGCACTGTTTCGAACATTCTTAGATCACCTCAGCTTTTCCACCAAGAGCCTCGATCTTTTCTGCAGCACTCTTGCTGAATGCATTGACCTGAACTGTAAGCTTCTTAGTTAATTCTCCATTTCCGAGTATCTTAACTCCGTCCTTAGGATTGCTGATGATTCCTTTTTC
Organism: uncultured Lachnospiraceae bacterium; assembly: GCA_934317005.1. Lineage (GTDB taxonomy): Bacteria > Bacillota > Clostridia > Lachnospirales > Lachnospiraceae > Butyribacter. Next base: position 79,694 of record CAKREB010000013.1, on the reverse strand, counting down.
CTTAAGTGCCTCAACTGTTACAACATCACCGTCATTAAACTTCTCTAACTTGTCTACATTGATTGCAATGATTTCCTTAGAGTTGATGTTTGTAAATCCTCTCTTAGGCAGACGCATGTAAAGTGGTAACTGACCACCTTCGAAACCTGGACGTGGAGCTCCTGAACGAGCCTTCTGACCCTTATGTCCCTTACCTGCTGTCTTTCCGTTTCCTGAACCATGTCCACGACCTCTTCTGAAGTTGTCGCTCTGCTTTGATCCCTTTGCTGGACTTAATGTTGATAAATTCATTGTTTTACCTCCTAAAACTTGCGGTCTGTTTTCTCTGTGCCTTTCCTTCGCACCAGACCATAATCACTAACGGGCACGTCTTCCAGTAGAAAGATGTAAAGATCACTGCGATCTTTAGCATCGGATTTTAAAAATCATATGCACTAAATGCTTCATTCTCAAAAAAGCCGACACTACCCTCGCTACAAGACAACATGATACCACACATTACCCTCGCTTGTAAAGTAAAAAAAAGAGAATGTCTGCGCATTCTCTCTGCAAGAATTGCAAAGCAATTCTTGTTGGAACACCACTACATTACAGCGGTTTCTTACTGGTACACCATTTCGTATTAGAAAAAACAGCAAATGAAAGCTTTCCTTACGTCCAGACTTTCATTTGCTGCTTTTATTCGAATCCTATAATTAGATTTCCTCAACCTTTACAAGATGTCTTACATGCCAAACCATGCCTTTAACAGCATCGTTATTTGGCAGCTCAACAGTCTTACCAATCTTCTTTAAGCCAAGTGCTTCTACTGTAGCACGATGCTTAGGAATGGCACCGATGGTTGATTTTACTAATGTAACTCTTAACTTATCTGCCATAATTCGCTTCCATCCTTTCCAATTAGCCTAAAAGCTCTTCTACAGAAATTCCACGAGCCTTAGCAACTTCTTCCGGAGTCTTCAGATTGCTAAGACCTTCGATAGCTGCAAGTACAACGTTCTGCTTATTGTTTGAACCAAGAGACTTTGTACGAATGTTCTTATATCCTGCAAGCTCGAGTACGGCACGAACAGGACCACCAGCGATGATACCAGTACCTTCTGGAGCTTTTTTGATCAAAACGGATGCACTTCCGAAGTTACCTGTGAAGTCATGAGGTACGCTACCGTTCTCATCTCTAGGAACTTCAACAAGCTTCTTAGTAGCTTCTTCTTTTCCTTTGCGGATTGCTTCTGGAATTTCAGTAGCCTTACCAAGACCTACACCTACATGTCCGTTTTTATCGCCAACTACTACTAATGCAGTAAATCTCATATTACGTCCACCCTTAACAACTTTGGTTACACGCTTAATCGTTACTACATTATCTTCCAGCTCTAAATTGCTGGCATCAATAATTGTACGTTTCATGAGTTGTTCTCCTCCTAAAATATTTATCAATCAACCGAAACAAATCTTAGAACTCTAAGCCTGCTTCTCTTGCTGCTTCTGCTAAAGCTTTAATCTTACCCTGATATATGAAACCGCCTCTATCAAAGACAACGTTCTTAATACCCTTGTCCAATGCTTTCTTAGCAATAACTTCGCCGAGCTTTGCAGCTGCTTCTACGTTGTTTGTCTTTGCTAAATCAGCCTTGACATCCTTCTGAAGAGTGGATGCTGAAACTAAAGTATTACCAACCGTATCATCAATAATCTGAGCGTACATATGATTATTACTTCTAAATACAGCTAAACGTGGTCTCTCGGATGTACCGGAAAGACGATTACGAACCTTCATGTGTTTTTTCACACGAACTTCTACTCTTGACTGTTTCTTAATCATCGTATAATCACTCCTTTAATTATTTTTTACCTGTCTTACCAACTTTACGTCTAATAACTTCATCAGCATACTTGATACCCTTGCCCTTGTAAGGTTCCGGAGCTCTCTTCTCTCTGATTTCAGCAGCGTATTGGCCAACTTTTTCTTTACTGATACCTTTAACGATAATCTTGTTCTGTCCTTCAACAATTACTTCAAGACCTTCTGGATCTTCCATCTCTACAGGATGAGAATATCCAAGAGAAAGAACTAATGTCTTACCCTTCTTCTGAGCTCTGTAACCAACACCGTTTACTTCAAGCTCTTTTGAGTAACCTTCTGTTACACCGATTACCATGTTGTGAATCAAAGTTCTTGTCAAACCATGTAATGATTTCATTTTCTTCAAATCATTAGGACGGGAAACGATGACTTCATCGCCTTCCTTCTTAATCTCCATTTCCGCAGGTAACACTCTTTCAAGAGTTCCCTTTGGTCCTTTTACAGTCACTTTATTATTTTCTGCAATATCAACAGTTACGCCTGCTGGTATCGCGATAGGCATTTTTCCGATTCGTGACATGCCGTGCACCTCCATATTCTTGGTAATGTAGCGAATGTTACATTTGTCCGGTAACTACCAAACAAATGCAAGTACCTCGCCGCCAACGTTTTCTTTTCTTGCTTCCTTATCTGTCATAACGCCCTTGTTTGTAGAAACAATTGCGATACCCAGACCACCGAGAACACGTGGAAGCTCATCTTTTCCAGCGTAAACACGAAGACCCGGCTTAGAGATTCTCTTCAAACCTGTAATAATCTTGTCGTTCTTATCTACACCGTATTTTAATGTAATATGAATCATGCTGATACCATCAACGTCAATCATATCGAATTTCTTAATGTAACCTTCTTTTAAGAGGATCTCTGCGATAGAAATCTTCATCTTTGAGCTAGGTACATCTACTGTATCGTGCTTTGCAGTGTTTGCGTTACGGATTCTTGTAAGCATATCTGCAATAGGATCGCTCGTCATCATCTTAGTTTTACCTCCTTACCAGCTTGCTTTCTTCACGCCTGGAATCTGTCCTTTATAAGCTAACTCACGGAAGCAGATTCTGCAAATTCCGTATTTTCTTAAATAAGCATGTGGACGACCACAAATTCTGCAACGGCTATATTCTCTTGTAGAGAATTTAGCTTTACGCTGCTGCTTTACTTTCATAGAAGTCTTAGCCATGAAATTCCCTCCTTATTTCTTGAAAGGCATACCGAACTGTGTTAATAATTCACGAGCCTCTTCATCAGTTTCAGCGGTTGTAACTACGATTACATCCATACCTCTAACTTTGTCTACTTTGTCATATTCGATTTCAGGGAAAATTAACTGTTCCTTGATACCAAGTGCATAGTTACCTCTTCCGTCGAATGCATTAGGGTTAACACCTCTAAAGTCACGTACACGAGGCAGTGCTAAGTTTACAAGACGATCCAAGAACTCATACATCTTGTCACCTCTTAAAGTTACCTTACAACCAATTGGCATACCCTCTCTCAGCTTGAAGTTAGCGATTGAGTTCTTTGCCTTTGTTGTTACAGCCTTCTGACCTGTGATTGTTTCCAGCTCAGCCATAGCTGTATCGAGAATCTTAGAGTTCTCTTTTGCTTCGCCAATACCCATATTGACTACAATCTTTGCAAGCTTTGGAACCTGCATAACGTTTTTATAACCAAACTTCTTCGTCATAGCGTCGACGATTTCATTCTGATAAGTTTCTTTTAAACGAGTACTCAACTTGAACGTCCTCCTTTCCGAAATTAGTCAATTACTTCACCAGTTGCTTTTGCATAACGTACTTTCTTTCCGTCTTCTACCTTAAATCCAACACGGGAAGCTTTTCCTTTGCTAACGTACATAACGTTAGATGCATCGATAGGAGCAGACTGCTGTACGATTCCACCCTGTGGATTTGTCTGACTAGGCTTTGTATGCTTTGTCACCTGATTGATGCCTTCGATGATAAGCTTGCCATCTTTTACAGATGCTACCTTGCCTTCTCTACCTTTATCTTTACCTGCGATAACCTTAACTGTATCGCCCTTTTTAATTTTGTTGGTTGCCACGATGACACCTCCTTATAATACTTCTGGTGCTAATGAAACGATTTTCATGAACTGTTTGTCTCTTAACTCTCTAGCAACAGGCCCGAAGATACGAGTTCCTCTAGGTGTCTTATCCTCACGGATAATAACTGCTGCATTCTCATCAAATCTGATATATGATCCATCTGGACGACGAGTTTTATTAACAGTACGAACAACTACAGCCTTAACAACATCACCCTTCTTTACAACACCGCCTGGTGTTGCATCTTTAACAGAAGCAACGATGACATCACCGATGTTGGCATATCTTCTAGTTGAACCGCCCATAACTCTGATACAAAGAAGTTCTTTAGCACCTGTATTATCAGCTACTTTAAGTCTTGATTCCTGCTGTACCATGTTTACCTCCAATTTCTGCAAATAAAATAATTATTTTGCTCTCTCAATTACTTCTACAAGTCTCCATCTCTTATCCTTAGATAATGGTCTTGTCTCCATAACTCTTACTCTATCACCAATCTTGCATGTATTCTCTTCATCATGAGCCTTTAACTTGTAAGTTCTCTTGATGATCTTTCCATAAAGTGGATGCTTAACGTTATCTACTACAGCAACAACGATTGTCTTATCCATCTTATCGCTAACAACTTTACCTACACGAGTCTTTCTCAGATTTCTCTCCACGATCGTGTCCTCCTTTCCATGTTGTCTCGAAATATATATGAATCAATTAGTTCTGTGCTGATGCGAGCACTGTCTGAATTCTTGCGATATTCTTCTTTACTTCTTTGATTCTGCTTGTATTATCTAACTGATTTGTTGCGTTCTGGAATCTTAAATTGAAAAGCTCCTTCTTTGCTGCAACTAAATCATCATTTAACTCTGCAACAGATTTACCTTTTAATTCTTCCATAAACTGCTTACTCTTCACTGCCCGCACCTCCTTCTAAGTCTGCACGAGATACGACTTTACATTTAACTGGCAACTTATGTGTTGCAAGACGTAAAGCTTCTCTGGCGATATCTTCTGAAACGCCGGAAATCTCAAACATAACACGACCAGGCTTAACAACTGCTACCCAGTATTCCAATGCACCTTTACCTTTACCCATTCGAGTTTCAGCAGGAGTCTTTGTTACTGGCTTATCTGGGAAGATCTTGATCCAAACTTTACCACCACGCTTGATATAACGTGTCATAGCAATACGGGCAGCTTCGATCTGGTTTGATCTGATCCATGCTGGCTCTAAAGCCACAATACCGAAATCACCGTTTGTGATCTTATTTCCTCTGAGCGCTTTTCCTGTCATTCTACCACGGAACTGCTTACGATGTTTTACTCTCTTTGGCATTAACATTATTTATCGCTCCCTTCCTTTTTGTCATTCTTTCTGGCTGGAAGTACCTCACCATTGTACACCCATACTTTTACACCAATCTTACCATAGGTTGTATCAGCTTCAGCGAAACCATAATCAATATCAGCACGCAATGTCTGAAGAGGAATTGTTCCCTCGCTGTAGAACTCTGTACGAGCCATATCAGCACCACCAAGACGACCTGAACAAGCTGCCTTGATTCCCTTTGCGCCAGTCTTCAATGTTCTGCTCATTGCAGACTTCATAGCACGACGGAAAGAAACACGGTTCTCTAACTGCTGTGCGATATTCTCAGCTACTAACTGTGCATGTCTGTCAGGATTCTTGATATCCATGATCTTGATATCAAGTGCAACCTTACGGTCTAACACCTTTAATAACTCTTTCTTTAAGTTCTCAATCTCAGCTCCGCCCTTACCAATAACGAAACCAGGCTTAGCTGTATGAATAATAACTCTTACCTTGTCGGTAGGTCTCTCAATTTCGATCTTTGAGATACCAGCGCTGTATAATTTCTTCTTTACAAACTCTCTGATCTTGTAATCTTCTACAAGATAGTCTGCAAATTTGTCTTCTGCATACCAATTAGAATCCCAGTCACTGATAACACCGACTCTTAAACCATGAGGATTAACTTTCTGTCCCATTATAATCTCCTTTCATCGACCAATTAAACGATTAACGCTCGTTAAGAATTACTGTGATATGACTCATTCTCTTCTCAATACGATAAGCTCTACCCTGAGCTCTTGGTCTGATTCTCTTCATTGTCGGTCCCTTGTTTGCAAAGCATTCTTCAATATATAAATCTGCCGGATTCATACCATTGTTGTTCTCTGCGTTTGCAACTGCAGACTGTAATAATTTTAAAATGATGCTTGAAGCATATCTTGGATTGTATGATAAAATACCAATTGCTGTTTCTACATCTTTGCCTCTGATGGCATCTAACACATAACAAGCCTTCTGAACAGAAATTCTTGCGTAAGATAACTTAGCGGAAGGTCTGGTGTCTTTCTGGTTTTCATTTCTCTCTCTTTTAATCTGAGATCTATGTCCCTTTGCCATTTGATGAAGCCTCCTTTCGAATATTAGCTTATTGTCTACGGCAACTGCCGTTTGTTTCGAGGTATTAGCGGAGAATGCATACGCATTCTCCCCAGATGCCTGTCTTTCTTAACCGAAAGACGTTCATCTCTTTATTATTTCTTACCCTTTTTCTCGTCTTTTCCATGACCTCTGTAAGTTCTTGTAGCTACGAACTCACCGAGCTTATGTCCTACCATATCTTCTGTAACATATACAGGCACATGCTTTCTACCATCATGTACTGCAAATGTTAATCCAACGAAGGATGGGAAAATAGTGGAACGACGAGACCATGTCTTAATAACCTGCTTATCGCCTGATGCTACTGCAGCATCTACCTTCTTTAAAAGGCTCTTATCAGCGAAAGGTCCTTTCTTTAATGAACGTGCCATTGTATCCTCCATTCTGCCGGATGCTTCCGGCTATTCCAACTCTCTTAGAAGTAATTGATAAAACCTTTTACATTATTTTGTGTTTAAAGCCTTACCATCTCTTCTTCTTACAATCATCTTGTTTGACTTATTGTTCTTCTTACGTGTCTTTAAGCCAAGAGCAGGTTTACCCCAAGGAGTACATGGACCTGGACGACCGATACCTGCCTTACCTTCACCACCACCGTGTGGATGGTCATTAGGGTTCATTACGGAACCACGAACAGTAGGTCTGATACCCATATTACGCTTACGTCCTGCTTTACCGATATTAACAAGTGCATGCTCACCGTTTCCGATAACACCGATTGAAGCACGGCAGATAATAGGTACCATTCTCATTTCGCCGGATGGAAGTCTGAGTGTTGCATACTTTCCTTCCTTAGCCATAAGCTGTGCGCTGTTTCCTGCTGCACGTACAAGCTGTCCGCCCTTACCAGGGTAAAGCTCGATATTGTGAATCTGTGTACCAACTGGAATATTTTCAAGTGGAAGACAGTTACCAACCTCGATTTCAGCTGTAGGACCATTCATGATCTTCTGACCAACTTTTAATCCGTTAGGAGCAAGGATATATGCCTTTTCTCCATCTGCATATGCTACTAAAGCAATGTTTGCAGTTCTGTTTGGATCGTACTCGATTGTCTTTACTGTTCCTTCAACACCATCTTTGTTTCTCTTAAAATCAATGATTCTGTATTTTCTTCTTGAACCGCCACCACGATGTCTGACAGTGATCTTACCCTGTGCATTACGTCCGGCGTTCTTCTTCAATGACACTGTTAATGACTTTTCTGGCTTTGTAGCTGTGATCTCTACCTTGTCAGTTACTGTCATGTGTCTTCTGGAAGGTGTATATGGGTTAAATGTTTTAATTCCCATGACGTTTTCTCCTTTCAATTTCTATCATTATAATAATGATCCGCGCGATAGGTTTTCCACGCGATTTTTAACACTTTACATTGCTTACTGTTTTGCTGATTACAGTCCCTCGAAAATTTCGATTTCCTTAGAATCCTCTGTAAGCTGAACGATAGCTTTCTTTGTCTTAGCAGTCTTACCAACTGTTCTGCCACGACGACGAGTTTTACCGTCCTGATTCATTGTGTTGACCTTAGCAACCTTAGTTCCCTCAAAAAGCTTTTCAACAGCTTCCTTTACCTGAGTCTTTGTTGCTTCCGGGTGTACTGTGAATGTGTATTTCTTTTCTTCCATAGCAGCCATAGATTTCTCTGTGATCACCGGCTTCTGAATAATGTCATAATATTTTAAATCTGCCATTATGCGTACACCTCCTCAATCTTTCCTACAGCGTTCTTTGTAATAACGACTGTATCGTATTTTAAGATATCATATACATTAATTGCATTGAAAGGTACTACGCGAACACCTTCAATGTTTCTTGCAGAAAGTTCAACGTTTGCGTTGTCCTCACCGTCAAGTACAACCAATGCTTTCTTTACCTTTAATGCATCAAGAACGCTAACCATCTTCTTAGTCTTGATCTCATCAAACTTCAAAGAATCCATAACGAAGAACTTCTCTTCATTTACTCTTGATGTCAATGCAGACTTGATTGCGCCTGCCTTCTCTTTCTTGTTCATCTTGAAAGAGTAATCTCTAGGTGTTGGAGCAAATACAACTCCACCGCCTGTCCACTGTGGAGCTCTGATAGAACCCTGTCTTGCATGACCAGTTCCTTTCTGTCTCCAAGGTTTCTTTCCGCCTCCGCGTACTTCAGAACGTGTCTTTGCCTTCTGAGTACCCTGACGTTTATTTGCAAGCTGTAATACAACAGCCATATGCATTAAATGTTCATTTACATTAGCAGCAAAAATGCTATCATTTAAATCGATCTTTCCAGCCTCGCTGCCGTCCATATTATAAACAGATACGTTAGCCATCTGTGTGTTCCTCCTTTCCAAAAGAATTATTTACTAACCTTTACGCTTTCCTTTAATGTTACGCAAGCCTTCTTAGGTCCTGGTACTGCACCCTTTACAAGGATTAAGTTCTGCTCAGCATCTACTTTTACGATTTCAAGATTCTGAATTGTTACATTAACGGAACCCATATGTCCAGGCATCTTCTTACCCTTGAATACACGGCTAGGATCAGAACAAGCACCATTGGAACCTGCATGTCTGTGGAACTTAGAACCATGTCCCATAGGTCCTCTGTGAAGACCATGTCTCTTAATAGCGCCCTGGAAACCTTTACCCTTTGTTGTACCGCTGACATCAATCTTGTCACCAGCTTCAAAGATATCTGCCTTGATTTCCTGACCAAGTGTGTACTCTTCAGCATTGTCAAACTTAAATTCTTTCAGATATCTCTTACCAGAAACACCTGCCTTAGCAAAATGGCCCTGTAATGGTTTGTTCACACCATGAGCTCTTTTTACTTCTTTCTTACCTGTTGCATCTTTGCTGATTACTTTATCCTTCTTATCAACAAAGCCAACCTGTACTGCACTGTAACCGTCATTATCAACTGTCTTTACCTGAGTTACAAAGCAAGGACCAGCCTGAAGTACAGTTACTGGAGTAAGTACTCCGTTCTCGTTGAAGATCTGAGTCATACCGATCTTCGTAGCTAAAATAGCCTTCTTCATACTAAATGCACCTCCTGTTAATCTACAGCGGATTTCATTCTTTCGAACGAAATCATCCTAGATGGTCTATAATGTGCAAGTTCGTAAACCAAAAACTCGAACTACCTTGCGATAGCTTTTTTATATAAACCCTAAGGACTTACTTCTTAATTATTTTTCTTTCATTTTTAAAACAACAGCAACACCTGATGGCATTTCCATTTTTGTCAATGCTTCGATGGTCTTCTGTGTTGGAGCGATAACATCAATCAATCTCTTGTGAGTTCTCTGCTCGAACTGCTCTCTGGAATCTTTGTACTTATGAACAGCACGAAGAATTGTTACAACCTCCTTCTTTGTTGGAAGAGGTACAGGACCGCTAACCTTAGCACCTGTCTTCTTAACTGTCTCAATAATCTTACCAGCAGCGTGGTCGATCTGATTGTGGTCATACGCCTTGAGAGTAATTCTCATTACATTTGTTGCCATAAAAAAAGCCGCCTCCTTTTCGCACTTTTGCAGGCATTACTGATCTTGGGATTTCCCATGCCTGCTCATTTAGCGGAACAAGTGGTGACTGTACACTTAACCGGGTGTGTCCTGCTTTGGTTTACACTTTTACGCAGACTACCCGCACTTCCTGCAAATTGCAGAATATAAAATTGTACAGTGACTTGTCGCCAGTTTCCTAACTTGACATTCGCTCCACGGAAAACCTACGGTTTGTTTCCAAACTGCAGCAACCTCACGCTTCATCGCTATCAATGTCACAGCAAGTGCTATTTTACTACACATTTTCATGATTTGCAAGGCTTTTTCTTAGGAAAACTTCACTTTTTTTGCATTTTTTCTATTTTCTACATTTTTGATACTTTTCGCATCCGTGCTTCGTTTTGATTGTGCAACTTGACAATATCCATGCATTACCATGCTAAAAACTTCTTATAAATAAAAAAATACCACCAGCACCGATATCACACTACCATACCGGTAATTCCCTATCATACAAAAAGCTGCAGGACACTTGCTTTTTCTGCTTGTGCCATGCAGCTTTTTTTATTTACGCTTCTTCCTGCGCCCCTTCCTCCAGAACCGCCAGATATCTGTCTAATATAATTTTCTGAACCTTCTCCCTGGTATCAGAATTAATCGGATGCGCAATATCACGATATTCTCCGTCTGTAGATCGTCGGCTTGGCATTGCGATAAACAATCCCTTCTCTCCTTCAATCACTTTAATATCATGAATCACAAACTCATCATCCAGAGTAATTGAAACAACTGCTTTCATCTTACCTTCTTTCGAGATCTTGCGAATCCTCACATCTGTTACCTGCACTATATGAACCCCCTTTGGTTATATATTCTTTTTTCATACGCGGTCGTAGTGCAAATCTGCACTGCTTTTTCAAAAGTATCTCACTTTTGCCTTCACGTTTTACTATATCTCATTTCAAAGCAGAAAGCAACGTATCACAAAGATTTCTTCCTTCCCCGTCAACACATGACCATTCACTTACACTTTATCCCATCCTGATCCGTTCCGGATAATATGTAAAATCATGACTTTATAATAGGAAGAAACTCTTTACCTTTTACCGCTTATTGCGTCTTTATCTTTCGTATTCTTACAAAGCGTAGCGGTCGTTCTTTTCCACTACAATTTTTATTTCTCCATTCTCACCGATGTATTTTGTATTGGCACGGATCGTATCTCTGCTTTCTACGATACAATTCTCGATATAGGTGTTATCTCCAATATATACATCATTCAGAATGATAGAATTCTTAATCACACAATTGTTACCAACAAAGACCTTTTTAAATAAGATGGAATCCTGTACTTCTCCGTTGATAATACATCCACTGGAAACCAGACTATTCTTTACCTGCGAGCCTGTATTATATTTTGCCGGTGGCAAATCTTCTACCTTAGAATAAATATCCGGATATTCTTTAAAGAAATAATCACGTACATCCTTCTTCAAAAAGTCCATGTTTGTTCTGAAATAAGAATCTACAGAAGAGATATTACTCCAATACTTTTCGATCGGATATGCATAAATCCTCTTCACATTCTTATAGCGGATCAGAATATCTTTTACAAAGTCATGTCTTTCTTCTTCCGCTGACTTCTCAATCAGTTCAATCAAAAGTCTTCTTCTTACTATATAGATACCTGCTGACACCTGGAAGCTGTTTGCATTGATCGGCTTCTCCTCGAACTCAACAATTCTTCCATCCATGTCTGTACGAACTACACCAAAGCGGCTCGGATCATCTTTTTCTTCAATATTTGCTGTTACTACAGTAAAATCAGCTTTTTTAGCGATATGATATTCCAACACCTTGTTATAGTCCATCTTATATACACCATCACCTGATGCAATTACGACATATGGCTCATGGCTGTTTTTCAAAAAGCTGAGATTCTGTGCCATAGCATCTGCCGTTCCACGATACCAATAACTGTTTTCCGGTGTTGTAGTTGGGGTGAACACATACAAACCACCCTGCTTACGTCCAAAATCCCACCATTTTGATGAATTTAAATGCTCATTCAAAGACTTTGCATTATACTGTGTAAAAACCGCAACCTTCTGAATATGAGAGTTGCTCATATTACTCAGTACAAAGTCGATACTTCGAAAGCCACCAGCAATCGGCATAGCCGCCGTAGCTCTCTTGTTTGACAGTTCTCTCATTCTACTGTTATTACCACCAGCTAACACAATACCAATTGCTCTCATTATTTGTCACCTACCTTAATCAATGTTTCCCCACCTGCAAGCTTTCCATCCGGATAATCTGCCGCTACCGTTTCACCGGAAATAGCTGTGTTCTTTCCTATTTCTACATTGTCCGGAATCACACTCTGCTCTCCGATCGTAACCAGACCAAACGCATATACATCCGGCTTGATCTTATTCGGTACTTCTTCTCCTACACCGAGCTTACAGTTCTTTCCAACGATAACATCTTCTGAAATAATTGCTTTGTCTACAACGGTTCCCTCTCCAATCACGGTAGCATTCATAATGATAGAATCTCTTACCACCGCTCCCGGTGCAATCGTTACTCCTGAGCCGATAACCGAATTATGTACTTCACCATAAATCTCTGCAGCTTCACCTATAATCGCTTTGTCTACCACTGCATTCTCTGCAATATACTGTGGTGGAATACGGTCTGTTCTCGTATAAATCTTCCAAAATTCTTCATAAAGGTTAAATACAGGGATCAGGTCGATCAGTTCCATGTTAGACTCCCAGTAAGAGCCAAGTGTTCCTACATCCTTCCAATAACCATTGTACTCATATGCAAAGATACGATCTCCCTTTTCATGGCAATACGGAATGATATGCTTACCAAAGTCACACGCCGGCTGATCCTTTAACTTGATCAGTGCTTCTCTCAAAACCGGCCATGAGAAGATATAAATTCCCATAGAAGCAAGATTGCTTCTTGGATGCTCCGGCTTTTCCTCAAATTCACGAATCTGTTTCTTATCGTCTGTGATCACAACACCGAAACGACTTGCCTCCTCTATTGGAACAGGAATCGTTGCCAAAGTAACATCTGCATGATTTGCTTTATGAAAATCTAACATCACTTCATAGTCCATCTTGTAAATGTGATCACCACCCAGGATCAAAACATAATCCGGATTATAACGTTCCATGTAACGCATATTCTGATAAATCGCATTGGCAGTACCCGTATACCACTCGCTGCTTGCACTCTTCTCGTATGGTGGAAGAATGGAAACACCGCCTACATTACGATCCAAATCCCACGGGATACCAATACCGATATGTGTGTTAAGCTGAAGCGGCTGATACTGTGTCAGAACACCAACTGTATCCACACCTGAATTAATGCAATTACTCAATGGAAAGTCAATAATTCGATATTTCCCTCCAAACGCAACTGCCGGTTTCGCTACGTTAGCTGTAAGAACTCCCAGACGAGATCCTTGTCCACCAGCTAATAGCATTGCTATCATCTCTTTTTTAATCACGTTATCACCCCTTACTATTGAAATAAAGTAATTTAATTATAGCATATAACATATGAAATGTGAATAAATTTAGACGAAATTTTTCTCATTTCTTCTATTTTTTTATGCGAATTGTATAAAAATCTCCTTTTGAACTATTTTTTGTCGACCGTACATAGAATTAATGATTGTATTTTTGTGCCCATTGTTTATAATGAAAAAAGAAAACTACAGACAGGATGGTGGATATCATGTACCAAATTAATTTAAACAAACCTTGCACCGCATATTTTATCGGTATCGGTGGCATCAGCATGAGCGGCTTTGCCCAGCTTTTGCATGAAAATGGATTTACCGTAAAAGGCTCCGATTCGCAGGAAAGCAAGATCACACAACACCTTGCTTCACTGGGAATTGATATAATATATGGACAAAAAGCAGAAAATATTACTGATGACATTGATTTCATCGTCTATACAGCCGCAATTCATCCGGATAACCCGGAGTTTGTAGCTGCAAAGGCAAAGGAAATCCCTATGATGGAACGTGCCGTTATGGTCGGTCAGGTCATGAAAAACTACAAAAACGCGATCGGCATTTCCGGTACACACGGAAAGACCACTACAACTTCCATGCTTTCCCACATCTTTTTAGCTGCCAAAAAGGATCCTACGATCTCTGTCGGTGGTATCTTAGATGCCATCAAGGGAAACATCCGCATTGGTCATTCTGAAAATTTCATTACGGAAGCATGCGAATACACCAACAGCTTTTTGAAATTTTTCCCTACCGCAGAGATCATCCTGAACATCGACGCTGATCATCTGGACTTTTTTAAAGATATCAACGATATCCGCCATTCCTTCCATGAATATGCTAAGCTTCTTCCGGAAGATGGTGTTTTGGTCATCAACGCTGACATTCCTGACTTAGACGAGATTACCGCAGACTTAACCTGCCGTGTCATCACATTTGGTTTAAATGAACATGCTGAATATAGCGCTGCTGATATTTCTTTCGATGAAAAGGGGCACGGTTCCTTTGCGTTGCTGCATAACGGCCTGAAAACCGGTGATGTGATTCATCTGAATGTCATCGGAAAGCACAATATTTCAAATGCATTGTCTGCAATCGCTCTTTCCTTATATTATGAGCTTCCAATGGAACAGATCAAAGAAGGTCTTACAGCCTTTGTCGGAACAGAGCGTCGCTTTGAACTGAAAGGAAGCTTTAACGGAGTGACTGTTGTGGATGATTATGCACATCATCCGACAGAAATCGCTGCCACATTACAGGCTGCACAAAAGTATCCGCACAAGCATCTCTGGTGTGTATTCCAGCCACACACTTACAGCCGCACCAGAGCATTGTTAAAGGAATTTGCCGAGGCATTATCGAAAGCCGAAAATGTCATTCTAGCGGATATTTACGCTGCCCGCGAGCAGGATCCCGGTGATATTTCTTCCAGGACTTTACAGGCAGAGTTAAAGAAACTAGGAAAAGACGCCTACTATTTTCCTACTTTTGAGGAAATTGAACAATTTTTATCTGAAAAATGTATCAACGGTGACTTGTTAATAACTATGGGTGCCGGAAATGTCGTAAATATAGGCGAAGACCTCGTACAAAAATAAGTTATCCACATTATCCACAATTTTTTGTTGATTATTCTCAACAAAGCGTTGTGGATAATTTTTTGTCAAATTTTCTCGAAAAAACGGATTCTTGCTCCTTTTTCTACAGTTTTTTCCACATTATGAACAACTGCTCTACTAACATTCTTTCTGCGGTGGCAGGGTATTTTCAAGCAATTCAAACTGTGCTACAATACAAAAATGCTATAAAACGAAAAGAGAGAATGCCAGTGCATTCTCTAAGTATACTCTGTATACCATTACCATAGCAGCAATTTCCTATAAAATGAAAACCATGAAACGGAGGATTATCATGGATCAAATATTATTATGCTCTAATCACATTCCGCTTACGACAGCGATTCATAATTCATTTATTCAGAAATATATGTTAGATGCCAACGGGAGTTATGTAAAAGTATATCTTTACCTTTCCATGTGCCTGCAGCACAGAGAACGCAGCCTTTCCATCTCATTTCTTGCGGACAGACTGGAAAACACGGAGAAAGATATTATCCGCGCACTTCACTACTGGGAAAAGCGCGGACTGATATCCTTACAGACAGACGCATCAAACGGTTACATCACAGGAATTGAAATGCTTGATCCCGACATGCTTCTTTCTGAAGAGGACAGACAGATGATGACCGATAAACCGTCAGAAACCAAAGACGTTGTCGCTGAAACAGTCAATGCAGAACCAGACTACTCTGGGACAGAGTTTTCTACAGAACAATCTGATAACAGAATACTCTCACCGGATACAAAGTCTGCATCCGATACAAAAATATCAGATATACCGGATGCATCGGACGAAGCACCCGAAAAATCTACTCCATATGACACACTCTCCACCAAAGAGATTTCTGTCACGGAGGAGCAGACTCTGCGCGTTACGCAGGATAATGATTTTTCCTGGGTATGCCTGATCGTAGAAAACTACTTAAAGCGCACTTTAAATACTACCGAAGTGCAGTTACTAACCTATCTTTTTGACACTTTGCATTTTTCCAAAGAACTGATTCTATATCTTTACGAATACTGCTGCTCTCTGGAAAAGACAAATGTAAAATATGTTCAGACCGTTGCACTCTCATGGGCAGAGCTTGGAATCACAACTCCGGAAGAAGCCAAAATACACGCAACGATATACAGCGCTTCACACACTGCGATTGCTAAGACATTGGCGCTTGGCCGTCCACTGGCTAAAATCGAGTGTCAGTACATCGAACGCTGGCAAAACGTCTGGCATATGGATCTTGCCGTCATATTAGAGGCTTGCAACCGCACGATGCTAAGCATTCAAAAACCTGATTTCAAATACCTTGACGGCATTTTAAGCAACTGGCACAAAAGCAACGTACATACATTGCAGGACATCGCGGCATGCGATGCCAAACATAAGCAAAAGAGAGCAAATGCTGCACGCCAGAACTCGCAAAAAAGCGGAGCCGTAAACAACACAGGAGCAGCCAAAAAAGCACAGTTTCAATCCTTCCAGCAGCGCAGCACCTCAAAAGAAGAGATTGATCAGTTAGAAAAAATTTTACTAACCCGTTAGCTTACTTAGCCATAAGATAAGGAGGATTTTTGGATGGGTATCTCAAACACACAGTATCGCGATATCATGTTTCAATACGACCAGACACGCATGGACAACCAGCGTCTTTTAGATGCGCGACACGAAGAACTGTATCAGGAAATTCCGGAACTTAGGGACATACACACACAGATTGTAGAACTTTCTGTAGAGCAGGCAAAGGAGGAGCTTTTAAATCCGGAACAGGCAAAGGAAAAGCTTGCAGCCTACACTAAGAAAAAGGATGCGCTGTTAGCCCGCAAAGCTGAAATCCTTTCAGAAAACAACTATCCTTCCGATTATCTTAGCCCTATCTACAACTGCATAGACTGCAAGGATACCGGTCTGATAAGTGGAAAACCCTGCCATTGCTTTCAGCAGGCTAAGCTACAGGCTTTATATGAAAACTCAAATCTGACTGATATCTTAGAACTTGAGAATTTTTCTACATTTGAAGAAGAATATTATGATGACACAACCATTCATGACAATCTTTCTCTCACCCCACGTGAGAATATAAAAAGAATCAAAGAAGCCTGCAAAAGCTTTATCAAGCACTTCGATACGGCATATGAAAACATCCTTTTTTATGGACCTACCGGTGTCGGAAAAACCTTTCTGACACACTGCATCGCAAAAGAGCTTCTCGATTCCGGTCACACGGTTGTTTACTTGACTTCTTTACAGCTTTTTGATATGTTAGAGAAGGTTAAGTTTCGTAAAGATGATCCATATACGACAGATGAACAGATTTCTTATATTTTAAACAGTGATCTGTTGATCATAGATGATCTTGGAACCGAACTTTCTAACTCTTTCACGATATCACAGTTATATTATTTCATCGAAGAAAGACACAATGATAAACGTTCCACTATTATTTCTACAAATCTCTCTTTTTCTGATTTGCGGGAACGTTATAGTGAAAGAATTTTTTCCAGATTTACCGGTTATTATGATTTTAAGCAGATTGTCGGAACGGATATCCGTATCCAGAAGGCATTTGCAAAAAAATATTAATTTTTACACTATACAACACATTGGAGGTTATTATGAAACGACACGACAAACTGGCAGAAACAATTCCTGTAGGAACACTTGGTATCCTTGCACTGGAAAGCAGCAAAGAGATGGGAAAACGTGTGAATGATTATATCGTTGACTGGAGAAATGAACGTGCTGAAAACCATACAACAGCATCTTCTTTTGCCGGCTATAACCGTGATTCCTTTATCATCGATTCTGCATGCCCACGTTTCGGGTCCGGTGAAGCAAAAGGAATCATCCGCGAATCTGTTCGTGGCGACGATTTATACCTTTTAGTAGATGTTTGTAATTATAGTTTAACTTATAAAGTCTGCGGTCAGACAAATCATATGTCACCGGATGACCACTATCAGGACTTAAAGCGTATCATTGCCGCTGTCGGCGGAAAAGCAAGACGTATTACCGTAATCATGCCTTTCTTATATGAAAGCCGCCAGCATAGAAGAAGTGCCCGTGAATCCTTAGACTGTGCGCTCGCATTGCAGGAGCTGACACAGATGGGCGTTGAAAGCATTATTACTTTCGATGCACACGATCCACGTGTACAGAACGCAATCCCATTAAAAAGCTTCGAAACAGTACAGCCTACGTATCAGTTTATCAAAGCACTCCTTAAGAATGTAGACGATCTTAAGGTAGATGCCGACCATCTGATGGTAATCAGTCCGGATGAAGGTGCTATGGGACGTGCTGTTTACTATGCAAACGTTTTGGGAATCGATGTTGGTATGTTCTACAAGCGCCGTGATTACAGCCGTATCGTAGACGGACGCAACCCAATCATTGCTCATGAGTTTCTTGGCTCTGATCTGGAAGGCAAGGATGTTATCATCATTGATGATATGATTTCTTCCGGTGAAAGCATGATTGATGTAGCAACAGAGTTAAAGAGAAGAAAGGCACGCCGCATCTATGTCGCTGCTACCTTTGGTCTTTTTACAAACGGTATGGAGAAGTTCGACGAAGCGCATGAGAAGGGTCTGATCGATAGGGTTCTTACCACTAATCTGGTATATCAGCCACAGGAGGTTCTCAGTCGTGACTACTATATCAATGTTGATATGAGCAAATATGTTGCTCTCCTGATCGATACTTTGAACCATGATCAGTCTATCAGCGAACTTTTGAATCCTGCAGAGCGTATCCAGAATATTTTGAAGAAATATGGTCAGATTTAATTTTTACAAAATCTACACTGATTTTCAAAACGATTCTCAGTTTACATTTAATTTAGATTTCGTTTCTTAACTTAAGAAATACTTCACAAATAGTACAAACTCCATTCACATTTTGTTGCTATGATATGTATATAAGATAAAGGAAAGGAAATACTAAATACCAAACCTTAATTCTTATTAAAAAGCTTATTGACTTTTGTTTGAGATAGATTCTTTTTCATTTTTTTCATTTTTAGCCAACGGTAGCTCCCTCTACCGTTGGCTACTCCTTTTTATAGGAACTATTACAAATTCATTTCTCTATCAGATGAGATATGCTGGAAACACAAAGAGCCGTTACATGAAATTTAGAGATACACTCTTATTTCTATGTAACAGCTCTTTTTTTTACTTTCTATAAAAGTAAAAAACACTACGCGAAGATCCACTACGATTCCTCCGTTTTATCGATCCACTCTGCCATCTGCTTCTGTGTGTCTTCGCTAAGTTGCACAGAGAAGCCAATCGTATCTGTTCTCTTTTGATCAACAAAAACCTGTACTTTCTCTCCTTCTTTTACAATTCCCATCAGATATGTTTCATGGTATTGATTTTCGATTCCAAGATAATAGCATTGCTTTGGAACAAGCTTCACTGCACTGTCCCATCCCTTTTGTTGCAGCTTTTCAATCGGCTGCCAGCTGCTGTCCGGCTCTGACCAATGCTCTGAATGATTATTTCCGATATCATGGATCACACTATCCTTACCAAAGTAAGACAAGATCTGTTGCTTTGCTTCTTTTCTGACATATGCCTCAATCAGTTTATCCGGTTCTGCCTCACTCTTCGCCTGATAGCGTTCCAATGAGATGGAACGGACATCGTCTGCCTTGCGGATGCCAAAAACATCCTTTAATATTGTCTGAACGCTCTCCTTCTTCTTTGTCTCTACATTCAGACTGATACCACAGTATTTTGCAATTGCCATCTCACCGGAAGTCTTTTTCAGTATATAATACTGCTTTGACTGCCGATCGGATAAGGTATATCCCCTCCACTGCTGTGTCATCATCTGAGACGCACAAGACTGATAACATACTATTGCCTCATCGCGGATACCATTGCTTAAATATTGTGCACAAGACGATACGGATAAGAACGTCAACTTTTTTTCACGCTGATAGCTGACATCCGAGCTTTGCAGCTTCTTTTCCAACGGACTGTTTAACACCTGGATCTGGTACAGTTTTGAACCATCGTCATCCCTTATCACATACATTTGTTTCCCCGGGCTTAACTTCTCCATTCGCTCTGCTGCCTGCTCATAGATTTTTTCTATCTGCGCAGTTGCTCTGACTGACTTCTGACTGGCATGATACACACCAAAAAACATTCCAATGCACAATATTAAAACAGCAAGCAACGTAATCCATATTCTGTGCGCCTTTTCCCTCGGATTTTTAATCGGCAGATTCTGAATGTACTGATATATCTTATCCTCAAATCCCTCCGTGTAAAAAACCTCTTTTGAGGTGTCATTCTGACAATTTTCTTTTTCCTTTTCTGACTGATACACAGCAAATGCATCTTTGATCATACGATCCTTTTTTCGCATAACACATTCCTCTCTTCTGATTGGCATATTACAACATCCGATGCAATATCTTTTTCCCACGATTAATCTGAGAGCGGATCGTATTATATGGCTTGTGTAACACATCTGCTATTTCCCTTGGAGACAGTTCATTCAAATAAAAAAGAGACAATACTTCCCGATACGACGCATCCATCTTTGTAATCACAGCAACGATATGCTCTACCTCCTGCGAATTGCAAACAAGATGCTCCAGATCAAAGTGGCTCTCCGGTTCGAACAACAATTCTTCAAATGAAGCATCCCCTCGTTTTTTCTTCCGGTAAATATCAATCGCTGTATTTCTCACAACTGTGCGCACATAGGAAATCGTGCGAAAGTCCTGCACTTCCCCAACCGCATGCATATGCCTTGCCATCGACAAAATGCTGTTCTGCACGGCATCCTCTGCGTCTTCCCGGTGATGCAGCACCGACATTGCCGTCTGCATCATCATTTTTCCATGCACACGGTAGATTTCTTCCAGCTTCTGCTTTGCCTGCTGTTCCCATGTGCTCTCTTTTCCTTTGTTCCCCAACAACCTGTTTCCCCTTTCCAGTACACGATTCGTAGTCACAGCCTGTTCTGCCTGACTTTTCCATTTCTTAGAAAACAGGCAGACAACTCCATGCCATTTACGATCCCTAGTACAATGAATACTGAATAATGGATGCATTGACTAACCTGCATTTCCGATAGCATAGATCAAAAAACTCTTGACAAACAACCGGAAATATGGCTACAAGTCATTTGGCAAAATATCAAATAGTACCATATACTAGTCACTCTCTACTATATCATAACGAAATGAAACGGAAAACAGATGCAGTTTTTTCTCCGGATCCAGTTTTTTTGCAAAAACAATGCACCGGATAAGATACTAACGCCAGACTATGCCGTTCCATTCATGAGTATACAACCAATCCATCCCCGCCATTCCCATGGCAAAAAAGAGCAGCAGACACAAAATCACAATTGCGCCAAAGTCATATTTAAAACTCTCATCCTGAAAGCGAATTGCAGAAAACAGTACTTCTATCCCCAATGCCAGAAAGACAACCGGCCAAAGCTCAAAAATCAGATGATACGTAATCCCTGCCACAATGGGATGTAGTAAAAAGAGAATACCGTATAAAATCAAAATGCCCCCTAATGTCAATGTTCCAACTCTTCTTTGTCTCATGACTCGTCTCCTTTCTGATCCTGATTCCCTTCATGGATCTCGTCTTTCCTCTCTTCTTGATTCTCTTGATTCATCTTTTCATAGAGCTCTCCTTCGATTTCTTCTTTACCCTCTTCTGTGATTTCATCCCTAATCTCTTCCCGTTTGCCAAAAATCAGATACACACCTATCAGAATAATGATGCCAGCAAATGCCATTTCCGGAAAGGAATCATAAACAAGCACCACCCAGTTAGATTCCCAGGAAAGCATCCCAAAATCAATCAACAGATGCAGCCCCATGCGCATCAGACCATATACACCGATCAAAAGCAGTACAATCGCTGCCGGAATGCGAAGTTTCTGAAGTGCTGCTTTGTCTAACTTGTTGCTATCAATAAACAAAAATTCATCTGGATTTTCCTGACGCTGTGCATCACTAAGTGCATTGCGGTGTAACGCATCAAAAAATCCAAAAAACCAAATCACGGGTATAAAAAATAATAACCCATCCAAACGGACATAAGATACCACACAAAGCCATCCAAAAAATAACGTCATAATACTAACGCCACGCTTCATATATCCCTGATACATCTGTCCTGCTCCCGGTAATAATGAAAAACAAAAATTTAAAAACCCATTTTTTTTCTGTGTCATTCTGTTAGCCTCCTTTTATTCCTCTGTAATCCAATGTAAAGTACCAAAAAGTGCATCTCCTGCCCTTCCGGTCATTTTCTGCAGAGAGTCTCCGATATTTTCTTCCTTTTGTTCCCTCTTATGTGCTTCCTTCTTCTGCTCCGACTCTTTCTTTGCCTGCGCTATTTTTTCCCGGCTCTCCTTTGTGCTGTCTGCGAATATTTTCTGCTCCCTGCTGACAGCCCCCTCGGAAGAAAACGGTGCCTGCCGGCTTTGTACGGAATAATCAGGTAGCATAAACAGCATAACAATAGACGCAGCCATAGCAAATGCCACCTTAGCACTATATGCCCAAAATGCACCATTCCATTTCTTTCGCTCTACGTCCCACTTTTTCTCTGCCATTTTCTGCTTACCGATCGTCTGGCGAAGAATATCTTTCTTCAGATCCGGAGGAGGGGAAAGCAGTTCCTGTTGCATCATCTGCGCTGCAAAGTCCGCTGCGCATTTGTCACACTTTGCAATATGCTGCATCATCTCTTCTTCCTGTGCTGCCGATAACGTTCCCATCATATAGCGCTGCAAGATTTCCTGATCCATATGTATCATATGATTCCCTCCTTCTTTATGATTTTTTGAAGCATTCCTTTCGCCCGCCTAAGCTGCGTTTGGATGGTTTTTGTCTTTTTTCCAAGCGATTCTGCAATCTGCAATGTGGTCTGGCCTCTGCAATAGTATGCCAAAGCTACCTCACCATATGGAGATTTCAGACCTAGACATGCTTTTTCCAATTCCCGTTTGATTTCTTTCTGCCATAGGATATGCTCCGGTTCACTGCCCTCAGCCTGATACTCTGCCAGCTTTTGATCTTCTACAAGTGTAGTGCGATGTTCTGCCCGTTTCAGATAATCCAGACATTTATTCGTGGCAATCCTTGTGACAAAACCTCCCGGATTCACGCCATCAAAGGATGGTAATGCTTTGTACACGGCTAAAAATGTTTCCTGCGTCAGATCTTCTGCATCAAAATAATTTTTGGTCATCCGAACGCAGATGGAAAAGACAAGCTTTTCATATTGATCTAACATTTGAGTAAATAATTCTTCCTGACGCGCCATACTCAAATTCTCCGTTTCTTCCAAAGCATCACCTCCTTTATCTTTCGTCTTTCTATCTGTTCCTTTAGCCCCTCATCATTCCCTGTACATTATATATAACGAGACAAAAAAAAGAAAATCTTCAAAATAACAAAATTTTTTCGAAAGATTTTCTTTTTCACCCTACTGAAATCTGCACACTGCCCTCAAACAACACATAGAAAAATACATACGATATCCTTACCGACACTATTCTATTTACGCTGTTCATCATTTAACCGATAACCGGCACCCCAGACCGTCTCAATAAGCTTAGGATTTCTCGCATCATCCTCTACCTTTTCACGCAGGCGGTTGATATGAACGGAAACGGTTGCTGCATCCGAAGTATACTCATAGCCCCATATTTTTTCAAATAATTCTTCTCTCGAAAAAACAATATCAGGATTTTCTGCCAGAAAACGCAAAAGCTCAAATTCACGATTTGGCATTCTTAACTCCTTGCCATTTTTCCAGACTTTCCAGGTTTTTGGTGCAATCACAATATTGCCAACCCGAAGCTTTTGATCCTGCGACTGCTTCTTTTCTATCTGAGACCTTGTCATCGTCAGTCGCTCATACGTCTTTAAATGCGAGCGCACACGCGCTACAAGCTGCGATGGATCAAAAGGCTTAGTAATATAATCATCTGCTCCAAGTCCCAAGCCACGTATCACATCTACAGCTTCCGCTCTCGCTGTCACCATCAGGATTGGAATGTCAATCTCATCCCGGATTTGTCTGCAAATATCATATCCATTGCATCCCGGAAGCATAATATCCAATAAGATCAGATCATACTTTTCCTGCTTCAACTCTGAAAGCACTTCTGTTCCATCACTTACGATTTTCGTTTCAAACTCATTGCTTTCCAGATAATCCCTTTCTAAATACGCAATTTTGATATCATCCTCTACAATTAAAATCTTTGCCATCTCTACCTCATTTCTACGCTCATTTCAAATGATCGGTCAAGCTTCCCATCATTCAAAATATGTACTCTCACTTACCTACTACCGCCTGCTTCAAAGCAATTTGTAACATCCTGTGATGCCTTTGGGAAATACAACTGCACCTTTAAGCCACCATCATTTACAGCATTTACTGTTCCACGATGTCTTTCCATAATATATTTTACAATGTATAATCCTATGCCACTTCCTTTCCGACTGCGTGATTCATCACAGCGGTAAAACCGCTCAAAAATATGGAACAGCTTCTCCTGTGGCACACCACTTCCATTATCCTTCCATTCTACAACAACAGCTTCTTTTTCTATTCTGACTGCTGCCGTGATTTCAACGGGCTGTATCTGTGCATATTTTATACTGTTTTCCAGTAAATTGTCAAAAATTCTCTGAAGCTGTTCAATATCAACTGCCACCTCTGCCGTAACCTCTTTGGTTGCTAAGTTAAAAATAACCTCATCCTGCTTCCACACAGCTTCCTTCTGCGCAACGTAGGAAGCTGTATATTCTGCCAGATCGACATTTACCATATGAAATGGCATCTGACCACTCTCAAGCCTTGAAAAGTCAAACAGCTTCTGCAATAGAACATTCATCTCTTCCGTTGCCTCATATGCCGTCTGTAGATACCATTCTCTTTTTTCTTCGGTATCTGCCACCCCGTCAAGCACTCCCTTTATGTAGCCCTGAATTGCCGTGAGCGGTGTCCGAAGATCATGCGAAATCCCGGTAACCATATCTGTTCTCGCCTGTTCATAGCCTTCTCTTTGCTTTTTCTCCGTCAGAATACATTCCTGCATTACATTAAATGTATCGCAAAGACATTCAAATTCTTCCTCACCCTGATACGAAATCTTTGTCGTCAGTTCTCCCGCCTGTATTCTTTTTGCAGCCTCCATCAAAAGCTCCATCGGCTGTTCTACCATCTGATTCATCCTGCGTGCAAAAAACGAAGACACCGTAAGCAAAATAGAAACTGCCTCTATTGCAATTACCAGAAAAGCTGCTCCAAACAGAACAGCCTCCCTTGTATTCGTCTTAGCAAGCAGTTTTCCCATTTCAATAACATGATCTGCTTTGCCCGACGAAGCAAAATATTCTTCTAATACATGGGCAAATAAAATTCCCACAAGAACAACAACGATTAACATAGAAAATAACGCCAAAAATAAACTCAGCATATTAGTACGAAACATACGATTTTTTAAAGACATACTCCCAAGCTCCCTTCCTTTTGCTGTCTTTATCATACCGCATTCTGTCTGAATTTTCTATACACTCATATACTTCTGTTTTTTTCTTCTGCCTTCTAAAAGGCACTATGCCTTTTATCCTCAAAACACTGAAACGCCAAAATGCACGCTAAAGCTACCGCTACTACATTGACCAGATAAATTCCCATCGAAAAGCTCACCTTCGCAACGAAAAAGAAGTTTGGCAGTATAACCAAAGCTCCCACTATACCAACTGCCATCGTAACACAGATAAAAACACGGAGCAGGTTAAACGGTATACAGCTCTGTATTACTGCTATCATAGAAAGCAGCACAAGAAGCAGATACATCACAGTTTCTCTCTGCTCTACACTAAACGGATGCAAAAGGCTGATCGCTACAATAACTCCACTCACCGCAACACCAAAAGGAAATGCCCTCGATAAAGCTGTCTTTAGGAAACTGCCTTCTATCTGTCTGGTATCTGACTCTATGATCGTCAAAAAGGATGGATATGCTTCGATAAAAGCATCGATCAATGTAATCTGAATCGGAATAAACGGAAACGGAATATTGCTGATCAGACAAAACAGCGTCACGATCACAGAATAAATGGTCTTGATAAAAAATACGCCTGCCGTTCTCGTTACATTGTTGACTACACGACGTCCCTCCATTACTACTGCAGGCAGATTGGTAAAGTCAGAATCCAGCAAAACAATCTGCGCCAGTTGTCTGCTCGCGTCACTTCCATCCGCTACTGCAATGGAGCAGTTTGCTTCCCGCAGTGCAAGCAGATCGTTGACACCATCACCTGTCATCGCTACCTGATGTCCTTTTCTTTGCATTGCCCTGACTAATTCTCTTTTTTGCTGTGGCGTCACTCTTGCAAAGACATCGTATTTCTGACAAATCTTATCATAATCGATCGCATCCCCAAACTGCGACAGATCCACTGCTTTCTTCCAGTGCTGTAAGCCTGCCCGCTTTGCAATCATTGAAACAGTTTTTACGTGATCTCCTGAGATTACTTTAACGGTAACACCTTCTTTTCGAAAATATGCTAACGTTTCCTTCGTATATGGCCGGATGGTATCTTCCAATACAACAGTATACAATGGCTGTATCCTGTTTGGCAGACTATCCTCTCTTGTCCATGTACTTCCAATATACCCAATCGTAATCAAGCGGCGTCCCTTTTCTAATTCCATCTCCAGATTTTCCGGCAAATCGCCAATCAGTTTTTCCGGTGCCCCCACAAACACACTCCCCATACCTTCAAAGGAAATACAACCCCACTTTCGCTTGGACGAAAATGGAATCTTATGCACCGTGCGCAGTGCATCCTCTCCCGGAAATGCACTCTTTAACGCCTGAAAGGTGGCATTATTATCGTCACTTGCCGACAAGTACGAACGCACCAGTCTGTCCATCTCTCCCCGCGGAAAATCCGACATCGGTATCACAGAATATACTTTTAACTTTCCATCCGTGATCGTACCAGTTTTATCTAAACACAATGTATCTACATGTGCTAATGTTTCCAGCGAATAAATATTCTGCACTAATATCTTCATCTTCGCCAGACGAATAACACCTGCCGCCAGCGAAACGGAGATCAAAAGAACCATTCCCTTCGGCAGCATACCTAACAATGCCGCAGAAGATGAAATCACTGCCCCTCTCACTTCCGTATGACGTATAAAAAGTGCTTCCAACAAAAGCAGTATTCCCATCGGAATAATCAGAAAGCTGGTAAAGCGTGTGATTTTTTGCATAGAACCTAATAATTCTGAAGAAACCTTTTTCTCCTTTTTTACCTCATTGGCAAGCTTTGTCGCATAATTTTCATTGCCAACATGTGTAACCTTAGCATACGCTTTTCCGGATATTACAAAACTTCCGGAAAATAATTCTGCTCCAATTTGCTTGATAACGGCATCACTCTCACCGGTCAGAAGGGATTCATTTACTTCTATGCCTCCCTCTATAACCACAGAATCGTTGCATATCTGACTACCACTTTTCAGTACAAGGACATCTCCCTTGACTACATCTTCCAAAGAAACCTGCTGATTTTTTCCCTCTCTGCGTACAGATACGACAGGTCGGTTTAGAATAGACAGTTCATCAACCAGCTTCTTAGCTTTCCACTCCTGTGCAATTCCGATAAGCATATTTAACACAATAATGCCGATAAAAACCAGATTTGAATAGGCTTTTACGGAAAACAGCATGACAGCTATCAAAAGATTTAAAAAATTAAAAAGCGTACATACATTATCATATATAATTTTTTTCCTGCTCTTTGTAATGCTCTGCGGCAGATTGCCCTGTGCTGACTTCTGTCGTCTTAAAACCTCTTTTTCCGATAATCCCGCTATTTCTTTCTGCATGCTTTTAATACCTTCCTTACGTTATTTTTAAAGTTGTTTCTTACTATAGCATACAGTCCTAAAATTTCTTTCGGGATTTTCTAAACAATTATTAAAGGTTCCGTATTTCCTGATTCACATAGACGCATTCTCCCTGAATCCAGGTTTCTGCCACATGTGTCTGATAGATTGTATCCTTTGGCACCGTCAGCACATCTCTATCCAGACAAACAAAATCTGCATCTTTGCCGACTGCAATCGATCCCTTCTGCGTTTCCAGATCATTTTCGTATGCACCACCGATTGTCATAACCCGGATCGCATCCTCAATACCGATACACTGCTCTGCATCATATGGCACCTTAGAAGTCTTTGGATCAAAGCGGTTCACCATCATATGCAGACAAAACATGGTGTCCGGTGGAACGGTTACCGGAAAATCGCTCGCCTGACTCATATGTACGCCTGCATCTAAAAAGCTCTTTAGATAATACATATGCTCTGCACGTTCCTTACCCAAAAATGGAAGTTCTAATGGTTCATACAATGGTGTTTCATAATGCCAGTACGGATTGACAACTGCTACTACATTCAAATCCTTCATACGTTTTGGCTGGTCTGGCGCACACACCTGCAAATGTGTGATTGCATTGCGGTGTTCTCTTTCAGGGACAGCCTTTTGCGCTACCTCGTATGCATTTAATGCTTCATCAATTGCTGCATCTCCTATAGCATGAATATGAACACGATATCCCTCCCTGAGTGCACGTGTAACATGACCATTTAGTTCTTCCTGTTCAAACATTACCGATCCACAGTCAAACGGCTCCATCTGATATGGTTCCCGCAAAAGTGCTGTATGACCATCGACTACACCATCCATAAAGAATTTCACTGTGTTCACCTGCATCTTGTCATGTCCTTCAAAGCGCTTATGTAATCTGTCCAGTGCATCAAAAAATGTATCCTCATCCTCACCCGGATTCAAGGTAGGTGCCACCCGAAATGAGATTTTTAACTTTCCTTTTTCTTCTAAGGCACCATATGCATCAAAGCGGATCAGTTCATCCTTTGTATGACTAAGCATTGGTTCAAAGGTATTGGTAATACCGTAAGAAAGACCAATATTCTGATAATATAATATCGCTTCTTCATATTTTTCCTGACTAAGCTCCGGCATAGCTGGATTGATCAGAGCAATGGCTAACTCCTGTATAAATCCTGTCGGTTCTCCGGTCTTTGGATCTTTGCATATGTGTCCATTATCCGGGTCAGGTGTATCTTTTGTAATGCCCGATATTTCTAACGCCTTTGTATTTACCCAGACAGAATGATGCCCCTCATCGGATATAATAACCGGTCGGTCAGATACAACTGCATCAATCATGGAAGCCTTTGGTCCCTCCGGTCCAAACAAGCCCGGATCGAATCCACCACCATAAATTGCCTCTGTTCCCGGATGCTCTTTGTCAAATCGGGCAATGATCTCTACTGCCTTTTCAATAGAATCTGCTTCTACTAGCGGTCCTACGACCAATTCAATCGTAGAACTGACATGTGCATGTCCCTCCGCAAAGCCCGGCAGTATTACCCCTGCTTTATATTCTTTAACCACTGTCGCATCACCTTTATATTTCATCGCACCCTCACGACTGCCGACATAGATAATTTTTCCATCCTTTGCTGCAAAGGCTTTGACATACTTTTCCTTTTCTGACGTAAAAATCTTACCACATACGATCAAATCTGCTTTCATTATTATCCCCGCTTTCCTTGCATAATACTAATTTCTGCTATCCAACTTCTTTTACAAGCATTTCTACAAAATTCCTGTTTACATTCAGCCTAACTATACTATTCCCCACTCATAAGCTCTGTATAATAAGTATCCATAATTGTATTCTGCTCATCACTAACTGCAAGATCTGTATGATCCGGCCACATTTCGGCATATTTTTCAATATATGGCATATCATAAAAATCTTTTGGAAGATACTTTTCAATATATTCTTTTTTTATCGTAGGAACACCGCCATATTCTTTGCAGGAAATTGCCTGCTGCTTTGGTTCATTCATAAAATTAATTAATTTTGTAGCTGCCGCCTGCTTTGTAGAAGATGCTGCAATACTCCAAAACTGATTATATCCCAACGCTGTTGATTCTACGATTTCATATTTATCCCAGTTATCCTTTGAATCTAAGCAAAGCTGGTTATATTCCCAACAATATCCTACCGAACAGTCCCCTGATTCTAACTGTGATAATGCACTGGCACCTACAAATACTTTCACATTTTTTTTAACTTTTGTTAAAAGTTCTGATGCCTTTTTAATTTCTTCTTCTGATGTACTGTTTTCACTATATCCCAATGCTCTTAGTGCACCCGCATAAAGAGAAATAGTTGCATTGACACTGCAAATGCTTCCCTTTAATTTGGGATCTGCTAAATCTGAAAAATCCTTAATTTCTATTGGACAAGTTTCTTTGTTATATACAACTGCTGTATACAGTGGACCTGAACACGGAATCGTATATTTAAACTTACGATCACCGACTGCCCCCTTTTTCAGATAGATGGAGTCAATATATTTTTGTTTGTAATCTTATCATAATCTAATGGTGCTAAAAGTCCTGCCTGCACAAAGGAATCTACATAAGCACTTTCAATATCAATCAGATCATATTCATCGTTACCGTTCATCATTTTAGAAAGAATGGTATTTGTATCTTCAATATATGTAACATTTACTTTAATTCCTGTCTTCTTTGTAAAATTATCAAAAACCTCTTCCGAAGCATCACCTTCCCACATCAGCACATTGATTGATTTAACATCTTTCTCCTGCTTTTGCGCAGAACCAGTATTTCCACCGCATCCGGTAAGATTTGCTACCATTGTCATTGCCAAGAGCATTGCCGCTATTTTTTTGAAATGTCGTTTCATCATAAATCCAATCTCCTCTCTTTTGTCCAGCCATTTGATATAGATTGTTTCTTTTTTAGATGCCGTCGCATCCTACATGTTCGAACGCTTTATAACTCAAAAAACGGCGCCCCTTCTCTAAAGGACGCCGTCGTCATGCCAATAATACTAATCTCTGATTTTCTTTCTGTCAAGAAAATCTCATTTTTTCTTTAAAGTATCACTTTTTCAAAGTTAAATACTTTATTTTGTTTTGCATTTTATAATCATTTGATTAATTTTGTTAAGTATTTCCTTTGATTAAATGCTCCATAATCTTTCTAGTTCTTAAGATTCTATCGCCAAAAGTTTGGTACACGGAAAGCATATGTATGTTTTCTCTCGTAAATGCTTTTAATAATTCTTCCCATTATACTTTAACATAACCGGGTCAATGATAAACAGTGCACTTCCGGACATCTTTCCCTTTAAAATGAACAGCTTTGCATAATCTGACCATTTCTTTGTCGAGCTTTTCACTGTAACCTTAGAAGTTACTCCCTTAAATGCATTTTTGCCAACAGCAACGATCTTATCAGATTTTACAAGCACTGCTGTCAGGTTTTTGCAGCCTGCAAAGGCTTCTTTTCCAAGCTTCTTTACATTTTTACCCAAACTAAGGAATTCTAACTTACTACAATTTCTAAATGCACTGTCTTTGATGTCCGTTATATTGGCACCTATCACAACTTCTTTGAGTTTCTTAGCATTCTTGCAGGCATTCCTCTCAATCGCAGTCACCTTATAAAGCTTCCTGCGGATCTTAATCTGTTTTGGAATCGTAAGCTTCTTTGCATTTTTATTTTTCAAGTGATAGAATGCAACGGTTCTCTTGCTGCCGGATGCTTTCGTTACGATATATTTTGCACTCCCTACCGTCACGACAGTTCCCTTCTTGATTTTCTTAGAGGTCGTCACCTCACTGGCATCTGTAGTATCATCCGTATTATCCGATGGTGCAATGGTTGGCTTTGCAGCAGGTGTTTTTGTTGGTTCTACACTTGGCACTGCAGTCGGCTCTGCCGTCGGTGCTATAGTAGGTTCTACTGTTGGTGCAACCGTCGGCTTAACAGTCGGTGTTATGCTTGGACTTGGAGAAGGGGAAGTTGTTGGCGTCGCTGTCGGTACAATGATTACAGTGCTACCACCACCATTACCTCCTCCGTTTCCGGAACTATCTTTCTCTGCCATGGCAATATAGGTAACATCACTGTTTCCCATAGTAATGGTACGAGTCTGACTTGTATTTCCATCACTCCATCCCTTCCACTTGTAACCTTTTTCTACAACAGCTGTAATCGTATAGGTATCGCCTTCATGATATTTACCGGCACCGGTTACTTCACGGATTCCTTCTCCGGCTGTCACCGTAACCTGATATGACTTTTCCTCTCCCTGTGTTGTCTTAAATGGAATATCTGTCACTTTTCCATTCGTTACTTTCACTGCTTCGTCATTAACCTTAACCTCAGTCGTGTCCTCAGAAACCGTAAGCTCAATCGTATTATTCTCCGTCACCTCAGCAGCTAATCTGCTTCCTGTTGCCGAAATTGTACTCTGCCCGCCTTCGGTATTCATAACCGTAACCTGTGACTTTGTCGCCGTATCAGACGATTCCAATGTAACGGTATCATATCCTTTTCCTTTGACACTCTTGACTGTAAGCTGTGCATTCTGATCTGTTGTATCAACTGTCGAATACATATCTTCGGTTGCCACATAATATTTCAAATTTTCACCGGAAGCAGCACTTTGAGCTGTAGTATCTCTCTTGACCTTGTATTCGCCCTGTGGAAGGACAAAGCTTCTGACTCCGCTAAATACATCCTGTCCATCATCTGACATTGGACGCTGCTCATATGCCCCCTTAATCTCACTAAAATCCTTTCCTCCACTATTTTCCAATGAAACATCTTCACTGTTCGTTGCAATCGAAACCTTTGTGCTTTCTTCTGCCTTTTCAGCCTTTAAGCTGCTTCCTGTAAAATCTGCATTCTGCAGTTCATCACGAATGGTAGAATATTTTACAAAAGAAGCCTTTGTATAAGACATCCAGCCAAAGTTATATTCAATACCTGAAAAATTCTTATTGACCTTAAGTGTCTGCAAGGTACCGGGAGCATTGCAATCATATACCTGCATAATATAATCGCCCGATCCATCTACATCTACAGAAATAGGAACAACTGCATGTCCGGAATAGTTACTATATACGCACAAAACAATCGGATCTGCCTGTAAATCAACCTTTAGTCCACCGGAACGTTCAAACTCCTCTACCTGACGAACCAGCGCTTTATACTGTCCATAATTTCCACCAATCTCATCACTCACTTTGTCCGCAAATTGGGACACCTGATAAATTTCAATCAACTTAGTTAAATCAGCCTCTGAATTTCTCGGTGCTTTCACTTCATACAAAGAAGATGCCCCTGCTGTATAATCACCAGCCTTAAACTTATCCCCCTGATAGAATTCTAAAGTAGATGCCGCCATTCCAAAGCAGCTTCCTCTCCATGCAGAATCCCATGCATAATAGTATGAACCTCTGATGACGCTCTGCACTGCTGTAATATAACGCTGTCTTGGGATAAAGTATTTAGAACTATATCCAAATGAAGTATCTGTATTGGCAAATGAATAATCGTCTTTCTGATTCGTATAGAACTTACTCAGTGCCTTTACCGGAATTCCATTCCAAATACCATCCGGTACATTTTTCTCCCATGTCTGATTACCGGCACGATAATAAATCGTCAGTCCTGCCGCACAGCTTGTAAGAGAGTCATCCTCCCATGTGGCTGGGTAATCACCATAGAAATAAATCTTTTCGAACTTTGTACAGCCATTCAGACAGTTCTTTCCAATCGTTGTAATGCTTTTCGGAATATTCAGTGTCCGAAGTTTGGTACAGTTTCCAAAACATTGCTCTGGTAGTGCCGTTATATTTTCCGGTAACATCACTCCCTCTAAAGCACTGCATCCGTAAAAACTCTTTACCCCAAGCGTCTGTAATCCGTCTCCCAAAAGCACGCCAGTCATATTACTGCAATTTTCAAAAGCACTGTCTCCGATGCTCTGTGCGCCACGGACATCGGCATCGTCTGCTAAACCGATATCTCCTGCAAACGCTGCTGTTCCAAGCTTTGGTGTATCCTGTACATAAAGCACCCTAAGCTTTGTGCAATTTGAAAAGGCACTTTCTCCGATACTCACTAATTCTTCCGCAGAATTGATACGAATCAGCTTTTTAGCACCATAAAACGCATAGTTTCCAATCTGAACATCAGAAGCTTTTGTCGTATCGACAAGCTGAATATCCTGCATATGATCAACGTTCTCTGCATTACTCCAGGTTGGTAACGCATCTGCTGTATAGTCATCTGTTTTACCGGAACCACTAAAAGAAATTTCGCCAATGTCATCACGATACGTCCAGCTCAAGCTTCCAAAAGTACCTTCTACAACATCCGTCTTATCCGGATCCCAGTCTGCTATCTGATATTTATATGTCCATTCATATTTGGCATTTGTTTTATCTGTAATATCTTCCTTTTCCGGCTTTTCCGTCCAGCCCTTATCCCATCCTGTCGAATCCACTGTCTTAAAAATCACCAGACCGGAATTATTATACTGATATCCACCTGTTGCAGCGCGATTTTGTATAATAGATGCATTGACAACTGAATAATAGACAATATTATCCTGCGTCTTTACCTGAGAAGACCTGTAGCTTGCCTCCGGTGCATTTCCATAAAACAAAATCTTTCCAAGCTGTGAATTATGATAAATTGCATACCAGCCAAGCGAAGTAACGGATGCCGGTATTCTCAGTTCTTCCAGCTTCGATGTATAAGTAAATGCATTGTCTCCGATTGTATCAATCGTATCAGGCACAACAAATTTATCTCCTTCTCTTGAAGCAGCATAATAAATCAGTGTTGTTTTTTTCTTATTGTAAATGATATTGTCCTCTGCCAGCATATATGGATTTCGTTCTGAAATTGTAATCTGTGACATCTTTGGACAACCATTCAAAACACTTCCTGACATTTCTTTTAACTGCTGTCCAATCTCTATTTTTTTCAAATTGCTGCAATCCGCAAAGACCGCATTTCCAATATTCTCCAGACTATTTGGCAAAACCACCTCACGCAAGCCGGTGCAGCCTAAAAATGCACTGCTTCCAATCTTTTTGATTTTATCCGGTAAGGCAAGCTCTGTAATGGATCTACATTTCTCAAATGCATAATAATCAATCGTTTCAACATCCCCACCAAAGGTTACATCCTTCAGGCTGTAGCACTCCTCAAAAGCCTCCGCTCCTATCGTCTTAACATTACCCGGTATATCTATTGCCGTCAGCTTTCCACTCGTAAACGCATTTTCTCCAATCGTAAGAAGTGATGCCGGAAGCGCAACATCCGTCAGCTGTGTCGCATAAAAACTCTTTTCCCCAATCTCCTGAACCGGACTTGGTATCGACACCTTTCCTGACAATGCTGCCGGGTAACACAACGTTTTATAGAATGCACCGTTCTTTAACTCAATCAGAATATTGTCACGCACCGTGTAATTCTGATTTCCTGACACTACCTGTATCTGTTTCAGCTGTTTGTTAACACACGGATTTCCATAAATCATTGTAACAGATGCCGGAATCACCAATTCTTCTAAGGCCGTACTGCTAAATGCTCCCATCCCAATTGTTTGAAGTGATGCCACAGGAAGCGTCAGCTGTGTTAAAGATTCATTGCCATAAAATGCATAGCCACCGATTTCCTTTACTCCTTCCTCTACCACTATCTTTTGAAGATTTTTACAATTAGAAACAGCAAACATTCCCATCTTTGTTACCGAAGCCGGGATGGTAATTTCTTCTAATGCGGAACACTTAGAAAATGCCTCCAAACCAATCGTTTCAACTGTCTTTGGAAGCTGTACACCTGTTAAGCATGTACAGGTATAAAATGCCCGTTCCTTAATCGTTGTGATTCCCTCTGGCAGATTAATACTCTTAAGATTACTGCAATTTGCAAACGCATACTCTCCAATCTCCTGTATATCTGCCGGAAGCTGTACCGTTGTAATTGCACTGCAGCCCCAGAACGCATATCTGGATACATTGGTCACCCCAGACTGTATCTCCACGGTCTGAATGTTTGCTGCATACTCCTTCCACGGGGCGGTCGTCCTTGACTCCTTTTTTCCATTCAGCGTATATGACTCTGTCTGATAAGCCGACATCTTTCCTGTACCGCTCAATGTCAGTTTATATGCCGTGTCACTGCTTCCCAGAAGCCAGCCTTCCTTATGCTCCTCCTGTGTCAGTGCCCAACTGATATTCCCGTCCTGACCGGACATTGCTGCTGCCTGACTCGTGGTAGACATTTGCAGCCATCCTACCAACATCCCCTGCGGCAATGGCGCAAGCTGTAATATCATGGCAACAACCAATACAAGTGCTATTTTTCGTCTTTTCATACACACTTCCTCCTTGAACTGTTTTTAGGCATTCCCTGCCTTTTTCTTTCTCCTCTTCACTGTATCACCTTACTACCATTGTACTATAACAGCTATTTTTCATCTTCCCATATTCACCCTTTTTTCTCCCGTTCTCACCTTTTCTAGTCTTAGGCATTCTTTTTTCCTCCAGTTTAATCTTATAACATAAAAAGACAACAAACATACCCATCCGTCCGACAGTAGATAGGTGACATTTATTGTCTAATTGTGTTTTATGTATTAAGTTGTTCCGAAAACTTTTATAGTTTAGCAGAAAAAAAGAACTAAAGTCAAGGAAAATATTTTTCGACTGCTCTTTCTAAAACAAACAAGTCCCCAACCGCAGTCGGGGACCTGTTTGTCAAAAAGACAGATTATTTACAATATTTCTCACGAAGCTCTGCTAACTTATCTGTATACAGCTTCTGCTGCTTCTGATTCAAAAGATAACTTTTTACACGTACTGCAACCGAATCATATTCTGGAATTTCGCCTTCATTTTTCTCATCAACCCAGATCAAATGATAGCCAAACTGTGTTTTGACAGGACCAATGATCTGATTTAACTCACCGTCAAAGACAGCATTTTCAAACTCTTTTACCATCTGTCCTCTGCCAAAGGTTCCCAAATCGCCACCTTTCTGGGAAGATGGGCAGGAAGAATACTCTTTTGCTGCGTCCTCAAAGCTCTTTGCACCGGAAGCAATTTCTTCTTTGATCTGATTTGCCATTTCTTCCTCATCCACTAAGATATGCTTTGCGGATGCCGTTGCCTTTGATGCAAATTCTGAAGAATGCTCTTCAAAATATTTCCTTGCTTCTTCATCGGAAACCGTTGCTGTCTGCAAAAGTTCTGCCATCGCAAGCTGACTGAGAATATCTCTCTTTGCCATCACTAAAGATGCTTTGTACATCTCTGTCTCATCCTGCTTCTGCTCCTCACCGTACATTGCAAAAAGACAAATTTCCTCTAAACGTTCCTTGCACTGCTCACGAAACTGAGGTACGGATCTGTACTGCTGCTGTTCCTGTGGCATCCCTGAAATAAACGTATCAATATCCAGTTCTGTGATCGTATAGTTTCCAACCTTCCTATTTGTTTCTGCCATTTTTCTTTTCCTCCATCATGTGTTGACGGCAATGAGATATCCTAATCTTCTACCGACATATCCCCATTATGACGGAATCGCACACAAGTTGCAAGCAGTTTTCGCAGTGGTTTCAGTTTTATGCTTCTGACAGGGGCAGCCAGGCTCTGCGTATCGAACTGCCCATTCCATTGAAATCCA
Source organism: uncultured Lachnospiraceae bacterium (assembly GCA_934317005.1). Lineage (GTDB taxonomy): Bacteria > Bacillota > Clostridia > Lachnospirales > Lachnospiraceae > Butyribacter. Next base: position 41,992 of record CAKREB010000013.1, on the reverse strand, counting down.
TACGATACCCCTGCAGCTGTTATTGTGTAGCTTACATTTGACTCTAGTTCAGCATCGAGTATATAAACACGTACTGTATAATCATTGACTGCCTCCCAAGTAGTGTCATAAGACGTATTTTCCGTATTGACAAGTTGAATCTTTCCCGAAGCTTCTCTCAAAACAACATTGAAATCTATTTTTTGGTTAAATGTAACTTCAAGTGCCTGTGAACTTTCAATTCCCAGTGTATCGTCTTTTACATTCACACTGACAACCTTAACCTGTGTAATCGCAAGTTCTGTCGGTGCCTCCGGTGTTGGCGTTGGGGCATCGGACGTAGTCGGTGCTTCCGGTGTTGGTGTTGGTGTTCCAGACACAGCCGGTGCTGGCGGTTCTGTTGTTGGGGCTTCCGTTGGAGCTGGTGTTGGTGTACCGGATACAGCTGGGGCCGGCGGTTCTGTTGTCGGTGCTTCCGTTGGAGTCGGTGTTGCGGTTGGAGCAGGTGTTGCCGTTGGCGCCACCGTTGGTCTGCTCGGACGGTATGCCGGATAATACTGCGGTGTTACAGTTGGTGTCGGCGCTACCGTCGGTGTTGGTGTCGCAGCTTCCTTTACCTCAATCGAAACCGTTGTCTTCACATTCGTTGGATCATCTTTTGCCGCATCGCCCGTTACCATCGAATAGACTTCTATCTGGCAGTTTCCTGCCTGCTTTGCCGTTACCACACCACTTGTCATATCTACCGATGCAATCGAAGAATCTGTTGAAAAGAATCGGATCGCATCCGTTGCGGAAGCCGGAGTCTTCGTTGCCGATACTGTCGTTGTTTCACCAATTTCCATTGTAGAAGTGACCGGCGCTGCAGACACGGATGTCGCACGTTCTCCCTCGATCACCGTAAATGTCCTTGCCGCAACCACTTCACCTGTTCTGGTATGCTTTGCAATGATACGTACTGTTCCTGCCTTCAAAGGGATCAATGCACCCGTCCATTTTGCAACATGAGCAACATTCGCATCACTCGAATAATACTCGATCGGCACTTTGGTCACATTGGTACCTGAATCATATTCTTCCGGAACTCCCAGCGTCTCCAAATAATAGACCTGTCGTGGCATCGTAGCAAAAGCAGCCGGTGCAGTCTTATATCCTTTCAGCACGATGCTTTCTATATTCACATCACTCTCAACCGGTGGTACGGTTGGTTCTGGTGTTGCGGTCGGCTTTGGTGTCGGTGTTGCCGGTGTTTCCTTTACCACAACCCTGACAACTGCCTTTTTATTATATTTACTGCTTTTTGCGGTTGCTTTCGTAGCCATGGAATATACAGAGATCTCACACTCTCCCGCTTTCTTCGCCGTAACCTTTCCACTCTTCATTCCTACCGATGCAATTGATTTATCGGATGAGAAAAATTTAACGACATCGGTTGATGTTTCTGGTGTCTTTGTCGCCCTTATATTTGCTGTTTTACCTATATACAGTTCGATATTTTCTTCTTCTACAGAAAGTTTTGTCGCACGCTGCAATACTTTGAATGTCTTTACCGCAACTGCTTTTCCCGACTTAGCATCCTTTGCTGTAATCTTAACCGATCCCGGTGCCAGTGCCTTCAGCTTTCCGGTCGATACACCGATCTTAGCTACCTTCTTATTACTGGAATAGAATTTAACCTTCTTACCTGCTACCTTTAGTGTATACGAATGTCCACTGTACACTGAAGACGGTGCCGCTGCACCAGTTTTTAGTGTAATCTTGCAAGCAGCAGATGCTGTGTTTTCTCCTACTGCCAAATTGCTGACCAGCAATGCCAGACAAAGCAGCATAGCCAGCCATTTCCGTTTCTTTACTCTTTTTTCTGTTATCATCCTTTTTCCACCTTTCATGCCTTGATTATCATACGATATAATGCCATGGGTAAGCCACGTATGCAAACATGCATTGTCATCTGCTTCTCTGAGATACAATGACAGGCTATACGATTTTGTTTTTCTAGTACAACAAATAATCAATAATTGATATATTGTACCAGAACTTCTTACCCTTTACCTGGATTTTGCGCCCTCCTTCCATGTCTGATCTTTATTTTCAGCCCAAAACAGATGTGTTTCACCCATTTAAAGACCTTTTTCACTTGTTTATTTCTCTCATCATATCGAAATCACCCTCCATAGTCAAGTATCTTTAATATAAATGCAACGTATCACTACTACCTAACTGTAAGATGGTCCTATGCAATATCTTTACATGATCACCCATTTTTAGCTGTTGTGTCACATTTCCATCCTGCCGCAGCAAAATATCCCGTTTGGAATGACTAATGATGGTATATTGTTTCTGCACCGGATCATAAGAAATCGTACAGCTGTACATTTCCATCTGCCGCATATTTTTCCAACTGCCTGCCTGTATACTTTGCATCGCATCTGCAGTCGTTCCAATCATGATACCGGTATTTTTCCCATTTTCCAAATCCCACGATATTCCTTGATAAATCCCCGTTCCACCACCAATTTTACCGGAAACAGCAGTCGCCCCACTACTCTGCGTTTTCTGCCCCTCTTTCGCAGAATTGGAATCCTTCTTTTGGGACTTACTCTTTTCTTTGGATTTTTTCTTACGATGGGACTTTCTTCTGGAATGATCCCGGTCTGACCTTCTGCGCCGGTCATCCTTCTGTCTGCCATCCTGTGTTTCTTCCTCCTGTTTCGGCTTACGATACCCACCTGTAATCCAACCAAGCATCACTAACACAAGCGCTACTGCATGTAAAACAATAAACAGATATAATCCGATCAGGAAAAATGCTGCCAACCGATAAAAAGCTGCAAGTAACAGAAGGGTTTCTACTGTTGTAATGCACATAAAGAGCGTCGGAAAAAACATTGTCTTTTTCCCCTCTGCCAGAAAAAGCATACACATCGCCAAAAAACATAATATAATCGGCAATGTGATTGCTACCGTTCCTAATATCAACAGATTCGAACCTGCCGCCTGGTCAGCAAAAGCTACTGCTTCTTTCAAATCTCCGTAAGTAATCGGTGCTTTTAGTACAAAATCCTGTGGCACCTCGCCATCCTTCCAATAAACATATCCCGCTTTTCCTCCGGCTGTCAACACCTCTATTCCGGAAAGTGTAATGTCCTGCCCCTTTGCCTGAAAATGACAAAATGGGAGCAATAAAGAAAGCAATGCCACTAAAAGCAGCATTGCTGAAATATTTTTCAAAAAACGTCCATAACCTCTCATCGTTATAATCCCCTTTCCGCAATTGCTTCCATAGATTATAGTCTTTGCTTTTTAGAATTACAATGAAGATTATGTGAAATTTCTTTACTTTTTTATGAATATTTATAGTAGGCAAATACAGCCTATCCAACTGCTACAGCCTGCTCTCCGGCTGTTTCCTCTGCCTCCTCATCTTCTACTTGTGTCTCCTGTGTGATGCTTACAATCGTAGCATCCTCTGAAGTGATCAGTTCAATCTTGTCGTTCATCAATTCTTTGATGTCTTTTACCTTAACACATTTCTGATCTCCCAGTTTTTCAAAATCAATCACGACTTTTTCAACAAGATCCTCTGGTTTTGCTTTGTAATGGATCTCTGAAATTTCCTCATCTACAGATCCTTTAGCTAAGCCTTCATTTTCCAACACAACCTGAGCTGTTGTAACAATTTTTTCACCGGCAACCAATTTCTGAAAATCAATAAACATGATCTTCTTCAAAAAAGAATTGTAATCAACATCTTTTACAATCGCATTGATCTTCTGATCACCTACCTGCAAAACCGTTCTGCTTCCTTTCATGTTCTTTCTCAGAAAACGTTCCGCTTCAAAAGCCTGAATCTGCAATGGCATCGATCTGTCTAAATCCTTGCCGCACAGATTGCCCGGGACATAACCCTCTCTTCTTAATTTCTTAGCCTTTACACTCATGTCTCTTTCTTCAGCAGTTAATGTTGTCATAATAAATTCCTCCCTTGTTTGCTGATTTGTCTACATGCGTAAAGCAAAGCTTAATTCGATTCCATAAAAGATTTCTCCCTTATTTTAAAAGGACTTTTACCACACAGGCTTCTTAGTGTAGTAAAAGTCCCAATCGAATCGGTTTTTCGTTTTATGCACCATAAAGTATTATAGTACGAATTTTTCTATCTGTCCAATTTATTTTCGTGATAGTATCATTTTGAAGCCAGAAGGTAATTTACCAACAACTGATATCATAAATCACTATCTACTTTATATCATGCTATTGGAATAAGATAAAAATCCTATTGCCACTATTCTTAAACCAGGTAGTATACAATGTTTTTTTCTTTGCCGGCATCGTTACCTTGATATTTTTTGCAATTCCGGTAAATACCTGAGTTCCAACACTCTTTTTCGTCAACAGACTGGTCTTTATATAAATCTGCTTTAAACGACTGCAATTTGCAAATGCCTGGCTTTCGATCGTGCGCACATTTTTGCCAATTGTTACATTGCTTAACTTCTTATAGCCATAGAATGCTTTGGAAGCAATCGCCGTCACCTTAAAGGTATATCCTTTATATTTTACACTATCCGGAATCACCAGCTTAGTAATACTCTTTGACTTACCTTTCAAGCAAGATACCGTATATTTCTTCGTTGCAACAGATGCTGCCGTCACCTTGTATTTCACACCCTGCAGATAGAATGCTGTACCAACTTTCGGACACTTTTTCTGAGCTGTATTGGAAGAATTGGATTGATTGTTATCTTTTCCCGGTTTATTACTATTGTTATCTCCGGTATTATCAGATGAATTATTATTATCCCCTGTATTGTCAGACGAATTATTATCATCTTTACCGGTTGCCGGTATCGCAGTAATCCGCGACCTTGCATCACATCGATTGCAATGGATTGATTCCTCTCCATCCTGATCCTTGGTTGCCGGAATATCAATGGTAAATTCTGATTGCCAGTCATGTCCAAGCGGTAAGATCAGAGTGTCAATTTCAAGGATCTCCTGCGTTCCTGCTGCATCTCGGAACATTTTCCCGCATTCTGAGCAGGTATAATACTCAATTCTTCCGGATTCTTCGCAGGTTGGTTCCACCTTTTGATGGCATACCATTGTATGAACATGCTTTTCTTCCAGATTACGAACAACCTGTGCCTTTGTCTTCTCAGAGAGAATATAGTATCCGACTGCATATTTTGACGCACTGATCGTCAATTTCTGCGTATCCACATTTTCAAAGATCGTATCTTTAAACGAAGGAATCATGACCGGATAGAAATCCATGCTCGTCAGGCTCTGGCAATTTGCAAATGCTCTGTCTCCAATAGTCTGTACCGTTTTTGGCACAATAATCTCTGTGACTGCGGTCTGACCTGCAAAAGCATCCTGGGCAATCATTGACACCTGATACTCCTCTTTTCCAACCGTAAATTTGGAAGCAATTTTCACACTACCACTTAATTTTTGTTTGGAAATAGCCGATGCAGAAAAGAATTTTTTCCCATTGATATCCTCAATTAAAGTATAACGGATGCCTGCCTGTTCGATGTATTTCACATCACCACAAACACTGCATTTTCCATCCGAATAGTAATGTCCGGTTGCCGCAATCTTCTTCTGCGCCGTAATAGTCTCTCCACATTCCGAACAATATGTTCCAGCTGTCCAGCCTGCTTTTTCACAAGTTGGAGCAACGGCTTCCGCGGTCACCGGTTTGTGTATATGCGTTCCGGTCACAGCCTCTTCTATCGTAAACTGCCGGCTGATCGATGAACCCTGAAACAGCCCCTTTCCTGTTATGACAACGTTAGCTGTACCCGCTGACTTATTGTTTTCATAACTTACCGTATAGTCAACACCCTTTTCCAGAATCGTATCTCCATCGACAGACACCGTTATATCCGGTTTGCATTCCTTCCCAGTATATCGATATACATTCTGTGATAATTCCACATTTGCCTGTGAAATATCCATACTTCCCTTTTCGCCTACTCTCAGGTTGAACACCTTGCCGACACGTGCATTATATTTTGGACAGATCGTCATTGTTGTAATACCTGTTCCATTGACAAGCATTCTGTTTCCTAACATGTTTGCCCCTGTCCGTTCGATCACAGACACAACCTTCTCATTGGTTGATTCTATAACCATATCACGATATGCGCTGTCGCCATCTACATTCACGATCCAGAACTCATATAAATTTCCGACTTCCAGATTATCCGGTATCTCATTCACATACCCTCTTTCTGAGTGCGACGCATCATGCCATGATACATCACAGGAAGTCGGAGCATTGATAGTGATCTTATCTCCACATACCGAGCATACACCTGTCCGGTTTCCACTGGCATCTGCCTCTCCGTAAACATAATCATGCGGTTTGACCGGCACTTCTACTTCCTGGCTGTCTCCACAGATTGCGCAGTAATAAATTTTCTTTCCAGTACTCGTACAGGTTGCAGCTGTATATGACTGCAGTTTCTTTGGATGATTACACCCTACCGAGATCTCTTTTTTTGCCACGATGTTCTTACCGGACTTGGCAGTGATCGTAACAGTTCCCTTTCGAAGCCCCTTAACCACACCATCGTTTGTCACAACTGCGATGGAAGGATTAGACGACTCAAAGCTGTCTACTCCCAAAGCCCATACCGTTCGTAATGCATTGTTACGCTTAAGCTTTACCTTAGGAACCAGAGTAATCTCGGTGCTTGCATTGACAGAGCTTTCTCCGTCTAATATGTATTCACTGATAAACTGATTGGCAACCTCAATCTTCTGCATCACATCAACCGGTGCCTGCTGCATGGTCTGATCCATCTTGCTCTCTTTTGAAAACTCTGCTGCTAACGTATTGTGATATTTTCCTGCTTCTGAATAAAAATCACCCACTCCCACATATGTATAAGAAGGATTAATCAGCATGGTATAGTGTCCTGTCTCCTGATTATCCGGATTGTTTCCAACCCAGTACTGCTTCTCCATATAAAACTGAAGGATTCCTTCTCTCATTGTTTTGGTTTCATTGTACGCAAGACACTCTCCCGAAGATTTTACACCATTATAGGTCACAGAAAATGTTGCTTTATCATTTAAACGGTCATGACCGGAATCCATGAAGGCATAACCGATTCCTGCCTCTACCGCCCGAATCCGTGCAATACTTTCCAGATCCCTTGACCATTTAATCGGTACATAATCCTTTGAAGTCAGCATTCTGCCCGGATCTCGCGGGTCTGGTACGTTTCCTGCCTCACAAGCTTCCTTTCGGATCTGATTGATATAATCCAGTGCCTCCTGTGCCTGACTGTAGTACGAACCATATACTCCGACCATCGTACAATTCTTTGAGACAGTGCTCACATCGGTTTCCAGAGTTCCTGCTGCTTCTGCCTGTTTTTGTCCAGCAGGAAATACTGGATTAAAGCACATTGCCACAGTCAGAACCAATGCCAACAAACGTTTTCGTTTCATCGTTATCCTCATCCTCCTCTTTCTGTCTGCAGACTTGCGGATTTGCCACACCAAAAATGTATTCTGTCACAGCTTTTTCCGTTCCCGCCTGAAAATTTGACTAATTTGCTATCTATGTTAAACTAATGCAAAGAAAAATGCAATTACTTCTATACTAAATTTTAAAAAGGTAAAACCAGCGTTTTGCCTCTACATACCACTACATTACAGCAATTTCCTATTTTATAAGAAAGGATCTGTACAAATGATTAATCCTGCAATGTTATTTCGTTTAAAAAGCTCCTGGGAGCGTTTCACTGCCACACATCCTAAATTTCCGCTGTTTCTTCAGGCAGCTTCTAAAAATGATGTTCTAAGAGAAAATACTATCTTAGAAATTAATATCACGACTCCGGAAGGACGTGATATTTCTACTAATCTGAAATTAACAGCCGAAGATCTCCAATTATTTTCTGATCTAAAGGAAATGGCCAGGCAAAAATAACTACTGCTGGAAAATTTTCTGCTGATTCTGTATTTACAAAAGAAACTTATGGAGGTACGTTATGCGAAAATTCATCGAAGAATTTAAAGAATTTGCACTGCGCGGCAATGTCATGGATATGGCTGTCGGCGTGATCATTGGTGGTGCCTTTTCCAGCATCGTAACATCCTTAACGGATAACTTTATCAATCCTATCTTAAAATTTGTTACAGCGGGCGCAAGATATTCCTTGCAGGATATCGGCGGATTTGCTTCCAACTTTTTAAGCCCCGTTGTAAACTTCCTGATCATGGCTTTTATCCTTTTCTGCATTATGAAAGCCATCAACAAGGCATTGTCTCTCGGCAAGAAAACAGAGGAACCTGCCCCTGCGACAAAGATCTGTCCATTTTGTAAAAGTGAGATTCCTGTAGACGCTACAAGATGTGCACACTGCACTTCAGAACTTCCTGTAGAAGAAGAAAAACAGATATAGTAATTTTTAGAGCGAAATGCGTAACATTTATTTCTTTGCCACGAAATGCGCATCCTCACGGAGTGTTTTAATTTTATAGAAAACAAGAAGTTTCCTATAAATTAAAAAGTCTTTCTACGACAGGTTTTACACCATTGTAGAAAGACTTTTTTCTATTTTTCTATGCTTTTTCGAAAATCAATATCTTCTGTGTCATCTTCTTAATCATCGGCAGCCATGCAAATGGCTTCAAAACAGGTAGGATCGTCGTCATGCCACGCGTGATATTATCGTCTTTGATCTTCTCTTTCATTTTCCTTCTCCCCCTTTTGGGCTCATTTTTCAAATATGACCCAACACAATCCTTCGGCTTAGCTTTCTTTTCTTGCGACACAATGCAGTCTCATTCCTTTGCGTATCTCGAACTTTTCTACCTTAAGACCTGCTTTGTCACAGCATTCCATAACCGTTTTTCTTGTTGCGATCTGATAATCTCCATAGCCTGCCAAATGGACAAGCGGCATTTCAATCCAACATAAAATGCGAATAGTTAGTTCCATCTAACCATTCGCATTTTATCACATTCTAACGAAAAAGAAAATATCCATTATTCATAATACATTTTGGGGAAAGCAATATACTAATTCAAATATTCAAAATATGGCAGTACATTCGAAATATATTGATTCAAAATATCTGCAAATTCCTTATTCTGATCTTCATCCTGAATTTCTCCATATTCTATTGTGTACGTTTCGCCCTGATGAAACCCTATATAAGTCATCATCGGATTTTTCTTCTCTACATCATCTGCTGAAAATGCTCCCTTTAAACGATGGATTGTAAAAAATGGCATCTTAACTCCATTTTTCTTCGCCCAGAAAATAGTGTACTTTTCTTTGCAGTTAAGGTCAGCATTGTGTGCGTTGGCATGTTCTTCTAAAGACATCATATTACAAATTTTGTCCGGCAATGCAATGGAACAGTTCGTTGCTTCACTGATCAGAGCCGAACGTTTTTCTACGTTGACACCTTGATTCATTTGAATGGTCTGATTTCCAAATGTCACGCTCTTGATCTGGTCAAAGTCAACAATTTTCGAAAATCCCATGCTCTTATAACCGAGTTTCTCTTTTGTTCCCCAGTCACTATCTATATCATCCGCAAAGCGACTGTCTAAACGTGTTCCATCTGTAAATTCTACTGTCAGGCGCTCACTCTTTTCACATTTCTCCCATTTTGCGGCAGATAAATGCGTGCTACCCTGCTTTGTAATATAATAATGTACCGTAACGGATAATGGTGAAACAACAATATTTTGCCAGAGTGCCTCAGAATCTAATAATGGTATTTGTTTCTCTACGGAAACTGTATTCGTCTCTGCTTTATTCTGAACCGTCCAATCCAGTTTCCAATTCCCCTTCACTACCAATACAAAATCCCCATTTTCTTTACGATATCCCACATTCTTTAAAGCAATGCTTATCTTTTTGCCTGTTAGGGAAACATCATTTCCATTCTCATTCACTCCTCTGACCTGGAAAGCAAAGGTCGTCGTATTTCCATCAATTCCACCCATCTTCGGCTCATCCAGACTGTAATCATACTTCTTGCCGTCTTTTCCGCATACGGTAATCTCTGACTTTTCAAATACCAGCTCATTTGGTGTATCCGGAATATCTTTTGCCTTTAGCACTGCGTAGCATCGGCTGTTATCACTAATAACCTGAGACAAATTGATTTCGACTCCGTTGCTTTTTGATTTTTTGTCTACTTCGGATACCAGTTTTTCTGCTTTCTTTTCAACGGACGTATCCTGAATCCCGAAAAAGTTTTTAATATTTTGATCAATTCCAAATGCTGCCACTGCCGTTGCTCCAGCTAAGCATATTGCTCCAGCTACCGCAGCCGCCGTTACCAATCGTGAATACTTTCTCCAGAAATGTACTTTTCCCTTCTTTGTGTCCAAACGTTCCTTTTCCCTCTCCTCTTCAATCTTTTGCATCGTTCTGTTATAAATTCTCTTCTTTTCTAACTCTGTCAGATGATCATCCTCTCTCTCTATCCGATCTTTATTTTCCACCAGCTCTTCCAGCATTTTATCCATATCTCTCATAAGCTCTCCCTTCCTTGCATTCTTATGCAATTTCAATACCGCTTTGAATCAGTTGCTTCTTTAATCGACTTTTTCCCCTTGTCAATCTGTTTTCAACCGCCTTTGCTTTCATTGTCAAAATCTCAGCGATTTCTTTTACTGACTTTTGATAATAATACCGGTATATAAACACTTCTCTGTCCGGGCTTTTCATGGAATTGATCAGCTGATACAACACTTCATATTCTGATCTGCAGATTACATTGTTCTCAATATCTTCTGTTGATGCTATTTCTGCTGAATCTTCTATATTTTGTACCTGCTGCTTTTTTGCTAACGTTCTTCTCTTATTCAATGCCGTATTTCTAGCGATGCCATACAGATATCCCTTTAACCCTTCCCCATCTTGTAATGTGATTTTCTCCCTTGCTTTCCATAAGCCCACAAAGCTATCGGAAACGGCTTCTTCTATGTCCTGACTACTGTAACCGGACAAAACCGATTGACAAATTGTTTTTACTGCACTTCCGTATTGTTCAATAGCCAGTTCCATTCCCTTTGACGCATCTTCTTTTAGATACTCTAACAATTCCTCCTGGTTTACCATCCTCTCGCCTCCTAATTTCTATTTGAAAGACCTTTCATTTATCTATTGGCATATATTTTCTAAAATCACTCACATATTTTAAAATTTTTTGTCTAACATAAAAAGAGAGAATGCCAGCGCATTCTCTCTGCAAGAATTTCTTCGAAATTCTTGTTGATGCACCACTACATTACAGCAATTTCCTATAACATAAAATAGTGCTTATAAATCAATATTTTAACTTCTATCGATTTATAAGCACTTATCCTATTCATTCCACTTCTATGATTCTACATTTCACCCTTTTAACTTTCCATCTGCAAGATCCTTTTCCGTCATATAATTTGTAGAAAATGCTGCATTACATTCTGAAATTTCTTTCACGCCATTAATATAATCTGCATACAGATCCCACAGATCTAAGCCTCCATTTTCACTGATCCCATCATCATCAGGTATCCACTCTCTGATCAGCGCAATGCGCTCTTCCTTTGTCGTATCTTTGATCAATGTTGATTTCATCGGTATCTCCCTTCTAAATCCAATTATAATCTCCCCCCGTCACTGCTAAACTCAATAACTGATCATACTTTTCAATCTCTTCTGTATCAGACAACATTTGAACCAATTTAGCCGTTTCTTTCATCTCTGGCATTTTTTCGTCCGGACCAATTTCCATATCCGGTTCTTCGCCACAATAGGGACAGACGATCATCGGACCAATTTTTAAATCTAAAAATCTACTGCCACATTCTTTACATTCATAATAGCCACATCTTTCTGTGCCATCCGGTACATAATACATTGATTTATCCTCCATTCGTATAAAAGGTACTTATATTTTCAACATCCGTTATTTTACATGATCATAACATTGTTCTATATACTTGTCTCCCATATCCCCACGCATCATGCCTGATATTGTTGTACCACCTTTACCACTTTTCCGTGACGAATAGTGATGATACAATACGGACCACCATAATACTTTTTACCGTTACTGAAAAAAGCTTCTGCCTGATTGGCATAAGTAGCTTTGATAAATTTTGCCTTTGACACAGGCTTTTTACTAACCTGCATTTTTTCGAAATTAAAGGTATAAAATTTACATTTTGAAGAAAGCGTAATACTTTGAAGCTTTCCACCGCCAATGATATTCTCCCATTCACAGTTTGGAAGATACGAAGTAGACACGTATGCTTTGTGATACTGCATCTTATTACCACTCATTCTCCAAATCGTGATGTTCTTCTTTGTCGATGCGGAAACTGCTGCATGAGGTACAAACATTCCAATTACTAATGCTGCAACCAATACGAATACGATACTAATCTTTTTTGATTTCATAATCTCTCTCCTCTGATGCTAAAAATATTTTATTCTATCTGTACTATAACTATAATACCATAACTTTAAAAAAACAACATAAAAAACCTATAAAAGCAGTGGCAATTATAAGATTATATGAAATGCCTAATATGCTAATTTCCATTTATGTTAGATACTTGTCAAGTGACAGTACCTTTTTCCAACGACTGTGTTAAAATAGGATTACTATATAACGCATCGGAGGTATCATAATTTATGGTTCGTACTTTTCATACACATCATATCCGCAAACAAACTGAATTAACCGGTATCCTTTGGGATTTTAAGCCACTATCCGGAGAGCACAAAGATGAAATCTATCCAATTGCTACACCCTGCTGCTGGGAATCACACCCTGATTTTTCCTCTTATCGTGGAGAAGGGGAATATACTACAAAATTTTATGCTGAGGGAAACATACACTTGGAATTTAAAGGAGTAAGCCACACGGCAACAGTTACTCTCGATGGCATTGAGATTGCCCGGCATTATAATGCTTATACAATATTTGATGCTCTTGTAAAAAACTTAGAAAAAGGTGAGCATATTTTAACGATCAAGGCAGACAACCGCTTTTCAGAAGCGAGTGCTCTTCACATTCCTAATGATTATATGTCATACGGTGGTGTCTCACGCCCGGTTATTTTAGAGCAATTAAAGGATATTTATATTGAACGCTTTCATATTTTGCCACATAAAAATGCAGATGATGTATGGGAAGCTTCTTTTGAAATCTCATTGCATAACCTTGTTGCTACATCAAACACTGTCGATCTCCGTATCGATATTTGCGAAAAGAACGCTTTACAAACCGTTGTAGCATCAAAGAATATTCCATCTATTACACTTCAGGCAAATGAACGGCTTACCCTCTCTTCTATTGTAAAATGTCCAACTGCAAAAGAATGGTCATGGGAAAGTCCCAATCTTTACTTTGCTAAAATCACTGTGATGCATAATGAAATGGCAATTGATGATCTGATCGATCAATTTGGATTCCGCGAAATAGCAATACAAGGGAAAGATATTTTAATGAATGGAAAACCAATCCGTATCAAAGGGGTTTGCCGACATGAAGATCATCCTCAATATGGCTGTGCCATTCCCTATCATGCCATGGCATATGATTTAAATCTCATTCACGACCTTGGTGCAAACTCAATACGAACGGTACACTATCCTAATGACGAATTGTTTCTGGATCTCTGTGACGAAATGGGTATCCTTGTGTGGGAAGAAAACCATGCCCGTGGATTAAGTGAAGAAGATATGAAAAATCCAAACTTTGAACCACAAGCCGAAAATGTAATCCGAGAAATGATCCGGGATCACTATAATCACCCTAGCATTTATATTTGGGGCATTTTAAATGAGTGTGCAAGCGAAACAGAATACGGAAAAAGCTGTTATGCCAAACAGTTCCATATCATCCATGAACTTGACCCATCGCGCCCTGCCTCGTTTGCCAGTTGTAAATTCAAAACAGATATTTGCCTTGACTTACCAGATGTTGTCTCTTATAATATTTATCCTCAATGGTATCTCAATACCCCTGTTGATGAATATTTTGAAGACCTTTACAACTGGATACAAACAGAAACGGACGGAAGTGGAAAGCCATTTCTCATAACCGAAATCGGTGCCGGTGGTCTTTATGGCTATCACAATCCCGAACACTCCAGATGGACTGAGGAATATCAGGCGCAAGCACTGGAAAAGCAAATCACTGCAATATTAGAAAATAGCAACTGCATAGGTTTATATATTTGGCAATTCTGCGATGTCCGTGTTAGTGAAGAATGGTTCCAAAACCGACCTCGTACCATGAATAATAAGGGAATTGTTGATGAATTTCGAAGGAAAAAAATGTGTTATGAAATAGTAAAACATTTATACCATACCTTAGAATAAGAAAATCCACGAAAAAAACTTATTCCTATGACAATCTTATTTTTCGAAGGCTTGCTGATATAATAACTGATATAGACAAATTGAAAACATACGAAAACACAACTAGTTACCATTCGTTGGAAATTTTTATGAAATCAGGTGACATTATGACAAAAAGTATGACAGAGGGAAATCCCCTTAAACTGATTCTTAACTTTACAATACCACTATTACTCGGTAATCTATTTCAACAAACTTATAATATGGTGGATGCCATGATCGTAGGGCGCTGCATCAGCGCCAATGCACTGGCGAGTGTTGGCGCATCTTCCTCAGTTCAATTTATGATTCTGGGATTTTGCATGGGATGCTGTGCCGGATTCGCTATTCCTGTTGCGCAACGTTTCGGTGCAAAAGATTACTGCAAAATGCGTTCCTATATTTTTCATGCAGCTGTTCTCACGATTGCAATTGCTATTTTGATGACAAGTCTCTGTACCTTTTTTTGCCCAGAGATTCTTCACTTAATGAAAACACCACAAAATATTTTTAAGGGTGCCTACGATTATTTGTTTATTATCTTTTTAGGAATCCCTTTTTCCCTTCTTTATAATTTACTTGCTGGTATTTTGCGTGCAGTTGGCGATTCCAAAACTCCATTTATATTTTTAGCTATTTCGACTATTTTAAATATTATTCTAGATTTGATTTTTATCCTGCTCTTTCATTGGGGATGCGCCGGCGCTGCAGCCGCAACAATCACGGCACAGGCTGTCAGTGGTCTTCTCTGTTTGAGATTGGTGTATAAAAAATTTGACATCTTAATGATACAAAAAGAGGAAAGAAAAATAGACGGTAAAACGCTGCAAGACTGTATCATTATGGGAGTGCCAATGGGGCTGCAATATTCTATAACAGCGATTGGAAGCATGTTCCTGCAAACATCCAATAATAATCTGGGGGCTGTCTATATCTCTGCGTTTGCCGCAGGCAGCAAACTCAAACAATTTGCTATGTGTCCATTTGATGCGCTCGCCACGGCAGTATCCAATTTTTGCAGTCAAAATCTGGGTGCCTGCCAATTCAATCGCATCCGAAAAGGACTAAAAACCGGCATTGCTATCGGTGTAATATATGGTGCGATCAGTGGGATTATCCTCAACCTTTGGGGCTATGAACTCTCCACCTTATTTGTCAGTGCAAGTGAAGTTGACGTTCTCAAGGCTTCCGCTTTATACGTCGGACATCTCGGATTATTTTTCTGGGCAATTGGCTTTCTCAACAATTGCCGGCTTTCCATCCAAGGAATCGGTTATGCCGGAATTTCCATTGTATCCGGCATTTTAGAAATGATTGCACGAATTGTTGTCAGTCTGGCATTTGTTCCAAAATTTGGCTACACTGCAATCACCTTTGCTGATCAGTGTGCCTGGCTTGCCGCTTGTTTGTACTGTGTACCACTTGTTTTTATCCTTATCAAACGTCAGGAGAAAAAATGTACCACGTCCCACTGATATACTCGCTGCCCTCGCATTATCCAACCCTGATAAATATGCATTGCTTCACTTATTGTAAACTAAAACTTTATTTTATCATTCATCTAACCCTTGATTATAAATACCATTGATTACAGACTGTGCTTCCTCCATCTCATGCTTCTTTCGAAATCTTTCACGATCCTCCAAAATAGCAATCATTTCATCCACAATCATGTCCATGCTAGGCTGCGTCATCCGATACAAATACCCCAGCATTCGTGTTGCTGTATAATCTGTAGTCATATACTTATATGCAATCTCCCTGCAAAGTTCTTCCGGAAATTTCTTGTCCATTAATGCCTGATATACCTCCCGACTGCGCTTGGAAGCCGTATTTTCTTTATCCATCTGACCATTGTCCTCCCAAATTCAATCTCCTTGCCTTGTGCATAGGGGATACTTTCCATTCATCTGTTCCTATAACTTATACCATTCATTTTATATATACTATAATATCATAGACTGCAAAAAATAAATAGCACAATATCCCATCCATCTTTGCATGCTAAAATAAAATTTTAGGCTAATATTGGATAGCTTAAAGATGTATGGTCATGAATAGGAATGTATGATACAATAATATGTGTATATAACTACTCATATAAAGGAGATATGGTTCAATGGGACATAATACTAATGTATTGACACAAGATAGATATGGAATGTGTACTACTTGTCATAAGAAAGTATTGGTTGGAGATTTGGTTATTTACCATAGTTATAACAAATAAGTCATATTTAACTAACATCATAATTATATGATCAGATTTAACGTTTTGATAAAAGGAAGGAGATACGAATGGGATTTTTAGATAAAGTAAAAGAAACTGCCAAACAGGCAAAGGATACAACAATGAAGTTTGCAGAAGAAAAGGGAGTTTCTGAAAAAGTAAGTAAAGCAACCGACTCGATTAAATCATCAATAGATGAAGCTTCTGCATCAATGAAATCATACAAATCGGAATGAATATCATGCAAGATTCATTCTATTTCAAACCAACTATTACTGCAAAAGAGTGGTTTACAGACTTGGAAATACCGTATGATAAAGTTAAGAAGTTTGAATTAGTAAAAAGAACAGTAGGAAATGCTGAGACGTTTCTTTCTGGAAGTTCAGCAGATGCAGCAGCTCTTGCTACATTGAACACCATGGCTATTACATACGATGATGAAAATGGAAATGAAGTATATTTAAAAATGGAAATGCTTACAGGAATTTCTGTTCAAGGCCAGGCAAGGAAATGTGAAGAAATGATGGATATCCTCAGAATAAATAAAATTTGGCAGAGATTAAATAAAGAAACTGGTTCTGCCAAACAGGAAAACACTTTGAGCGAAGCAGATGAATTAAAGAAATTCAAAGAACTTTTGGACAGTGGCATTATTTCTCAGGAAGAATTTGATGCAAAAAAGAAACAGATTTTAGGACTGTAAAACTTTGGATGACTAAATCATTGTATATTGAACCACCATTATATGACTCATAGGAGCAGTTATCAGTTCGCAACAGGAAATGATAGCTGCTTTTTCTTTATTTAAGCAACTTTGGGATAAGCCAAAACAGTAAACCCCAAAAAACTTAACAAAGACGGGTCAATTACACTTGCCAGCCGCTATGCGATTCGTGGAGGCTTGTCACCGGAAGTTTCCTTTTCTTTGAGCGACACCTATATCCAACAGATTGAAGAATGTAAAGATATTGCTCTTATCGTTCCTTTAGCTCACAAAGCAGAGTTTCACTATGCGGGCATGGTACACGAAATAAAGGAACAGCAAAAGGGCACTCTGCAGAAAAGAAAAAATCCCCGCATTAATAAATGCAAGGATTTTATATTTTCTCATCTGCACGACCGAATCACCGTCGATGATCTGGCAGCAGAAGCAGATTGCAACCCTAATTATCTTTCTCAGCTTTTTAAGCAGTGTGAAGGAATCAGCATTTCTGACTATATTCTTCGCGAAAAAATTAATCGTGCCAAAAATCTGCTTATCTACTCCGATTATTCTTATATTGAAATTGCCACCTATCTGGGATTTTCTTCGCAAAGCCACTTAGGAAAGCAGTTCAAAAAAACTACCGGATACACGCCAAAGCAGTATCGGGATATTTACGGAAGAAAAGAATAACATATCTATTGCATGATTCTTTGCAAATAGTTTTTTAGTTCTCTTCCACTTTCTTTCCGCAATCTACACAGTACTTTTTACCAAAATACAACGTTGCTCCACAAAAACTGCATTTTGGAATCAAAGGCTTCTCAACCACTTCTTTTCCACAGTCAGGACAGAATTTCTTATCCTTGATCAACTCTGCTCCGCAGAATTCACATTTTTCCGGCTTTGCCGTACGCACTATTTTCTCACCGCACTGCGAACAAAAGCTCATGGAACCCGGTACCGTTGCATTACACTTCGGACACTTGTAGTCTCCCAAACTGTCTATGTATTCCTGTACCGTCATCGGCCCTGTTTTGACTGTTTTCTTTGTCTTCGTTGTGCCTGCCACTTCAGGAAGTTTTCCACCGCACTTTGAACAGAATTTCTTCCCTTCCTTTACGGTAGCACCGCAGTTCGGGCAAATGACGCCACCGCCCGCAGCTGTTTTTTGTGCAACACCCTGTGCTGCATTGCTTAATGCTGCTCCCACTTCACCAAGATTTGCATTTTTTGCTTTTTCTGCAACTTCTCCGGAAACTTCCCCTGCAATCTCAGATAATGCATTTTTTAAGCCTTTTTCCTGAATAGCTTCTTTGCTCAATGCAAAATCTTTTATCAATGTTACTACAATGATTGCAACAAAAAGTGCGATAGTCACCCAAAAACCGATTTTTAAGCTGACTGATGTTTTGGCAGATATTCCGGCTCCACCGGTAGATGTTGTTCCGGCTGATTTTCCCATAAGCACCATAATAATAGAAAAAACGATTCCTGCCAATGAACCAAGCAGATAGGGAAGCTTCATTGAGATATTAATTGATGGGATCAACTCTGCACAGATCAGAAAAATAGGAATCAGATAAACCAGAACTCCTATAAATGCTTTTTGTAACAGTTCCAAACCATTCACGGAGGTTGCCGAGCTTGCTGACACTCCCATTGCACTTGTCGATGCATCAATGCTTACCCACGGCAAAAAAAGCATCAGAATAATCGCTGCACATAAAATAATTCGTGGCTCTTTTAATTTTTCATTCATTGTCTTCTCTCCTCATTTGTTTTTAATTTTCATGTATCATTAGATACAATTATAGCATTGAAAATAAACCGTTTTTCCGAGAAATGACCACGAAAGGACAAAGTTGATATGCACCATCCCCCCTCACTCATAAGGGGCACGCAGCACTAGCGCAGCCAACGCATTCTCTTGCCCACTACTATACTACAGCTCCCAGATCAAGTACCGGCAGTCCTCTCCACTGCCTATCTTGTATTCCGCATAGGAAGTTTTATCTTCTGAATATTTTTTTAAGGTAATTCTGTCCGTTTGAAAATAATATGGTGATCCGGCTCCATATTGGTCCCGGCTCCCATCTTCGTACACAAACAGTGAACCATTATGATTATAAACATAAGTATAAATAGCGTCTCCCTCTACCGTATAACTAACTATAAGCAGTGATTGCTGATAGTCTATATGCTCCTTTTGACATTCACGAAAATGTGTAACAAAATCTTCCCATATTTCCCGCATCTGTACGAAATTTTCATACGAGTGTAAGAGAATATTTTGTTGCAGTGCATCCTCTTTGGAAAGGTATTTGTTTGGATAAGACTTTAATTTCTTTTTGATCTCATTCGGATTGGTAGAATAAAATCCCATATCCATCTTCGTTTTTGACAAAGTTTCTGATGAAGCTTCCTCTTTTGCTGGATCTACAGATGGTGTAGCACTCTGACTTTGTGCATCACGTGATGCGGTACGTTTTTGTGTGCTTCGCATACCACACCCTGTCACGCAGAGACAAATTATAACAAGCAGTAAAACGTTAATTGATACAAATGTTTTTTTCATACAATCTTTCTCCTCTCTGTCAAAGCAGGCTACGGAATCAGATGAGCCTGATAGGTCATTTTATCCTTGCAGGTAATTTCAATCGTTTTCTGTTCCAGCAACGTATCTCCATCATAGATATTCACTATTAGATGCTCTATTTTTCCTGTGTCATTTTTAGGTTTCCAGTAAATCACTTCGTCAGGCTTACATTTTATCTTTTTTCCTTCTGCCTGTAACTTCCACGTTCCATCTTCATTAGAAATGTCCCATTTTTGGAGCACCCCTTTTCCATTACTTTTCACTTGGATATGGATGGATTTGCTGTCTGATGTTGTTTGAAAAGAAAACGGCATGGCAGGCGCACTACTCATCGCAAGTGAATATTCTGAAATAGTTACTTTTGTTCTGGTGAGTTCAACTGCGTCATAACCGGTCAGCTCACTTTCTGCCGGATTAGCAGTTTCTTTCGGTGAAGCGGTTGGTGTCTGTGCAATTTTAGCATTTTCTGAAGTCATGTCATCTGCAGTATGAGATTGCGCTGCATAAGCGACAACTGTGATTTTCGGGATAGAAACTACCGCATCACTTGCTGTCTGATATTTTACTTTATTTGTTGCTTTATGCTGTGATACCCTTTCCTGTACCCAGAAACAAATGCCAATTCCCAAAAAGAGTATCGCAACTGCCGCCAAAACTCTCGGTATAAAAAATACGTTTTTTCTCTTATGTTTCTGTGCCTTCTTCTGCAGATCCGGATTCGCCTGTGCAATCATTTCATCCGGTAATTCACCCAGCGCATGAAGCATCTGATCGACTTTCTTCTGTTTATCAGCGTCTATATTCTTATTCAAATCCAAATGCCCTCCTTTTCCAAAACAAGCCGCAGCTCCTTTCGCATGCGACACAATACCGAGCGTACACTCGCTTCTTTCATATTCATTGCTTGTGCGATTTCTGTGATATCCATCATATAAAAATAGCGTTGTAGAAAAATATTTCTTTTGTGTGGTGCTTTTTGCTCCAAAAATTTTCTGATCGTTGTTTTTAAATGATCATTGTCTATCTTTTCTTCGATCGGATCCGCTCCAAAAATACATTCCGCTAGTTCATCCAAATTTGCATCCAGCTTTCCACTCCCCCTTTTGGATGCGTAGAGTTTTCTGTAAGAATCCAAAGCTATGTTTCGTGTTATTTTAGCCAAATAACCGGCAAGATGCTTTGGACGGTTTGGCGGGATAGCCTTCCATACCTTAAGCCATACATCATTAACACATTCACATGCATCCTCCTCATTGCGGACAATGTAGCAGGCAATTTTCATACAGTATTCTTTGTAATTATTTTGCAAATGTTGAATACCGCTCTCCTGTCGGTTCCACAAGAGAGTTATAATTTCATCGTCTTTCATTTACTTACTTCTCCTTATACCATCGATCGGTTATCACCATATAACACGATTCAATCCACTTTTTCAACTGATAGGATCAGGGTGTCAAAAGGTACCTTCTTTATATGTTTTGTTCTCTTAATTATATAGACGAAAAAAAGTGAGACATTGTTGCATTCATATTATTTATCCGTACAATATTTGAGGACTAACTATATTTTTCTAACACATTCTACCCTGATATACGTTATCGTGCTACATAATACTTATTAAGTGCAAAATTTTTTCATGATTTTTGATAATATTTCGCCTGTGTTTTCCATAACGTTGCATAAAGCCCTTCCTCACCGATCAACTTTTCATGACTACCTCTTTGCACTGCCCTTCCATCATCAATTACAAGAATATCATTGCAAAACTGACAGCTTGAAAGTCGATGGGATATATAGACTGCTGTTTTTGTGCCTATCAACTCATCAAATTTTGCGTACACCTCGTATTCAGCAATAGGATCAAGCGCTGCTGTCGGTTCATCCAGTATGACAAATGGTGTATCGTGATACAATGCCCTTGCGATTGCAAGCTTTTGTGCCTCACCACCGGATATATCCACCCCGTTTTTATCAAACTCCTTTGTAAGATAGGTATCATTTCCATACGGCATTCTTGCTGCAAGATTGGAAAGTCCCGCTTTTTTTACGGCATCCTTTACACACTCCTCGTCATATTCCTGTGACGCTGCAACGGTCTGCCCAAGTGTAAATGCCGGTATCTGAAAATCCTGAAATACGACACTAAACAGACTTAGATATTCCTTATAGTCATATTTTCTTATGTCAATTCCATTTAACAATATTTTTCCCTCTGTCGGATCATACAAACGACATAACAGCTTGATAAATGTGGTTTTACCTGAACCATTTTTACCAACCACTGCAAGTCTTTCACCGATATTAAATTTGATTGAAAAATTCTCCAATACATTTTTTTCACTGCCCGGATAATGAAATGATACATTTTCAAACTCAATCATAAATTTGTCGTCATCACGCTTTTCGACAGGCAATGTTCCCTCGTATTTTTTATTTTTTATATCCAGAAAATCAAGATATTGTTTTACATATTTTGTATTCATTTTCAATATGGAGGTCTGCTGGTTCCATCTTTGAAAATGCCACAAAAAATTGGTAATACATCCCGCATAAAGACAGATGCTTCCAACAGAAATCACGTGCTTTAATGCCATAATTCCAAGCAAAAGATAAATCATTCCTGAAATCAACACATTGATTCCTTCTGCCCACTGATTCATTCTTGCTTCGAGAATTGCCTGCCCGCTCAAAAGCTTTGATACTTTCTCAAAAATTTCATTTAGTGTAACGGATAAAAGGCGTTGCTGATTGAAAATCCTCACTGTTTTTCCACATTCTTCTCTGCCTATGTATTCATCTACATAAAAATCATATTTTCTTGTATATGGCAGTCTTTCCTCCATACTTGAATTGATTTTAGCCTGTATCTTCTGCGTCATCTTCTGATTTATAGACAAAAATATGATTAAAAATGTCACAAAAGACAAAACGATCAAAATGCCTTTCCACTCTTGTGTCTTATACGCGGTAAAACATTTTGCGAAAAGCTGCACGGTGATCACTCCTGCAACGATAAGCTGAAGCAAACGTTCCACAAATGGCGTCGCCGTCCAAAAAAGCATATTTAGCCCACAGCCATGCTCACGGGCCATATTGTCAATATCACGCCGTTTATTTTGAATCGTTTCCGATTCCATATATTCATAATCCATCGACATAAGCTTTTTGTTTAATTTATGGTTGGCATCCTCCCATATCATGGAACCACCATAAAAATAAAATTTGACCACCACACACATTGCAAGATACAAAATCCCATTTCCTACCGTAAGACCTAAAAAATCTCCCAATATACGCTCTCTTTCAGCTCTTAAGACAAGGTCATCAATAAGGCGTGAAGCAAAAAACAATCCCCAGTAATTATACATTACATCACATATCACAAATAATATAACGAAAATTTTTGGAATCGAAAGGGATGAATACACCAATTTCAATCCCCGCAGATTTATTTTTATCATTTCCTTTTTAGACATATCTAATCCACCACCTTTTCCTGATAATATCTGCTCTGCAATGAAAACATTTTGGCATATATTCCGCCTTTTTCAAGCAGGCTTTGATGGGTACCCTCCTCCGCGATCTTTCCACCATCAATTAAAATAATACGGTCACAAAATTGCGTGCTTGACAATCTGTGCGATACAAAAAATGATGTTTTATCCTGTGTAAAGTACGCATACTTCTGATAAAGAGCATTTTCTGCTATTGCATCCATTGCTGCTGTCGGCTCATCCAGTATCAGAGCTCCGCTGTCTCTGTACAACGCTCTCGCAAGCATCAGCTTCTGACGCTGTCCTCCTGAAAAATCTGTTGCCTCATCATTTAAAGATTTTTCCATCAGGGTATCATCTTTTTGCGGCAGTTTGCTAATAACATCACTCATGCCAGCTTTATCAAGACATTCCCATGCCCTTTTATCAGCTTTGCCATTGAAAGGCTTCATACTGATATTTTCCCTGACGGAAAGCGGCAGAAAATGAACATCCTGAAAAACACAGGAAAACCACGCATATATCTCCTGCTGCTTCATTGTTTCCATATCTACTCCGTTTAGAAGAATTTTTCCCTTTGTCGGATGTAAAAGTCCACAAATAAGCTTCATAAGAGTTGTCTTTCCGGCACCATTCAACCCGACAACTGCTATTTTTTCTCCTGCATCTATCTTAAGGCTCATATCATCAATGATATTATATTCTGAGGAGGGATAGGCAAAGCTTACATGTCTAAGCTCTATCTGTGGTGCAGCTTTTTTAAGCTCTGCTGCTTCTCCCGACATGTCATCACCATATACAATAAATTCTTTGTAACGGCTAAATGCTGATACGCTGTTTATAAGATGATGTACATTAGTCATGCCTGAATTTCTCTGAAGCATAAAGCCTGATATCATTCCATTATAGAAAATAACATCAGATATCGGCATCATTCCTTTGAAAAATTTCCAGACTATAACTCCATAAAATAATACATACGATATCATTTCAGGCAAAGCAGTAAGCGTTTCTCCAAACAGACGATATTCCATTTCTTTTGCTTTATAATTAAGCTTCTTTTTACGATATTTCAGGAAAAGTGAATCGAACCAATTCTCCATATTGTACAGTCTGATATCTTTTGCCATTGAAAAATCCTCGGTGCGTCTGGTGATATAATCCATTTTCTGCCAGACTTCGCCACCCTCTTTTGCCCATTTCTTTTCATATGCCCCTGTCAGCTTTCCACTAAAATAAGTCACCACAAAAAGCATGGCAAATATCAGGACAAGCCACCATTCCAGCCGAACCAGAAATACAATGTAGACAAGCATCATGGTTAAAGTCAAAAACAACTCAAAAATGTCTTTCGCAAAATATTTTAAATTTCCTGTGGAATCATCATCACCCACTTTTCCGCCAAACAAATCCTTCTTTACCACATTTCGAAGTTCAAGAAACTTTTTGTCCTCCAGATAACTGTAATCTACCATAAGTAATTTTTTTGCAAACCTGTTTTGCAATTTCTTTGCAATAATCTGATTGCGGCTTGTAACCTCTCCATTGAACTGCCATCTGACAACAACGCATATTAAAAGCATCAAAATCAAAACACAAAGCTGAAATATAAGCTTTGGCAAACGGATACTATCTTCCACTCCCTGCACTACCAGCTTAGGCATATAAAGTGGCAGTATCTGTAACAATACCGCAAATGGCAATGCTGCAAATCCATAAATATACACTTTTTTATCCATCTTCCATATCGTTCGGAAACAGTCAGAAAATGCGAATAAATATTTCGGCATAACAAAGCGTATATTGCTTTTTTTCTTTTCCATTTTTTTCATCCTTTCCTATAATAATTCTCAATTCTGCGCATTTATCGCAAAACCTCTTTTAATATAATGATGCAAGGGTCAAAAGCAGATTGCAATGTATGTTTACATACAAATTGCAATCTATTGGCTTGACCCTTGTATCATAATAAAAAATCATACTTTTTGTGCTTTTTTGCACAAGCGGTATGATTTTTTACTTAAGTGGTATTTCATTTTTCTTATGCAGCGGCTTAAATATATGGCAGCATGATTTCTGTCACAAACACTCCCGGCTCATTCTGACGATTCAGATATCCTTTCTTGTCCTGAATAATCTTGTCAATGCGCTGCAAACCAAGTCCATGTCCCTTCCCCTTCATTGATATATATTTTTCAATCCTCTTTTTCCGGTCTGTGGAATTGCTCACAGACATATAAAACTGTTTTTTAAATACTCCTATATACACTCTGATAAATTTATTTTCTTTTGATGTAAGCTTTTCACATGCCTCGATTGCATTGTCCATAATATTGCCAAAAACTACACAAAATTCTACATCTGTCATCGGTATTTCCTTTGGTATTCTGGCTGTGACATTAAGCCTGATGTCCTTCTTTTTTGCAAGAGATACCTTACTGTTTACGATAGCATCTGCCATAATATTTCCTGTTTTTATTACATGATCTATATTTTCCAGATCCTCATTCATCTGTATAATATAATCCTTTGCATTTTCCCATTGTCTGTTTTCGACATAGATCTTCAGTACCTGCATATGGTTTTTATAATCATGTCGCCATCCACGCATCTCACGATATGTATTGTCAATTTCTTCAAATTGGCGCTCTAAAAGCTTATTTTGATATTGCTCCAGTTCACGCACCATATATCCCGGCATCCACATCTTCATTATGACAACAGACAATACCACAATAAATATGCAGATAACAATTACTGCTATGATAAGCTCCATAATTTCCTCTTTTCTTAGTGTTTTTTACAATAACAAAAGCACATTGATCCTCATTTCTGAACGTTCATCGCGAAGAGACGAAGTGAAATTCGCACAGGTCTCTAATTCTCATGTTTTTTATTATAATCAATAAATTTCTGATTTACCAGCTTATACATACGCCTGCTGACCGGAATCGTTTTTTCAAAGCTGCAAAACTCCTCTGCCATATACAGCTTGTCCTTTTCTATGCGCCATATATAACGAAGATTTACTGCAATGCCGCGATAACAATTGACAAAATCCTGATTAGAAATCTCACATAGAGCTTCTTTTAATGAACCCGTCTTTAAAAATTCGCCCTGCCTTGTCACATATTTTATATCGTGACCAAATACCTCTATAAAATATATATCCTTTTGTAAAACCTTAACAACACCCATATCTCCTGTCAATATCACATATGCTTCCTGCTGGGCTGCATTGCGGTAAACTCTCTCCAGACATTCAAAAATCTTTTCCTCCCGCACCGGTTTTATCAGATAATGAAGCGCCTGCACTTCATAACCTTCAAGAATATATTCCCTCTCGCCTGTCACAAATATGATAGGCATATCATCACCAAGCCGCCGGAGATGCTTTGCCAATAAGACCCCGTTTTCTCCGGGCATTTTTATATCAAGAAACAGTACATCAAAATGATTATCCTCTCTCTCGAAAAGAAATGCAGCAGCATCTGTAAAAATCCTCACCTCACCCACGATACCTTTATCATCGTACCATCTTTGTATCATGTCAGAAAGCCACTCTGCTTCCTCCAAAACATCTTCACACACTGCTGCTCTCAGCTTCTCCTGTTCCATTCCAAAAATCACTCTCTTTACTACTAATTATGAATAATCAAAAAAACAGAGATTACATCAATTATTTATCCTCACCTAAATTCTTGACTACTCTCAACTAAAAAATATATATTTTATTGCCAGCTATAGCCCAGCGAAAGTGGCATAATAAACACCTCCTCGTCTATATGGGTCAATTATGCCATAATTATGTCCATTCTTCAACAATAACATCTTCTCCGTACTGGGAACTGATTTCCTTCATGGCTGACAATGTTTCTTCTTTGGACATCTTGTCCATGATCTTATTGCCCTTTTCATCTGTTGTATTAAATTCGTACTTTACAATCTGTTTTTTTCCAGAAGCCCCTCCACCATAAGTATCAATTGTGCTGGTTCCTCTGTAAAACTGACTGTAATTTTGATTGATGCTCATTGCCATATTTACACTTTCCCCTTCCTACATTTACAGCATCTCTACCTCGTCCATCCAAATTCACTAAATCGAAAGGTCAAATCTTCCACCGATTTTATTGTCCTCCGGCTTAATGGAATCCCATTCAATATTTTTGATTTTATACAAAAGTTCTTCTTTTGAATTTGCCTGAACCGTAGTTTTTCGTACTTCGATTTGCTTGGATTGTTCCTTTTTCTTTGCCTCTTTTTTCTCCTCAGCTTTCTTTTCCTGAAGTTTTTCAAGATATTCTTTCTGACTGGCGGACGATTTTTCTAACTCAGCAAAAAATGTCGTACTTCCGTCACTATTAAAAGAGATGCCAAACTTTGTAATCTTTGTATCAGCATCTGCAGTGTTTTCTATTCCATTTGTCTTACCAAACGCATCTATTTTATCTTCGTTGGTATCAAATCCCGTTACAATTATCCCATTTTTTTCCAAAAGATGCTGTAAATCCTTTATTGGTCCACTACCAATATCCCAATATTTTCTTACCTGTGCAGCAATGTTCTCTATTTAGGAATCATTCCCGTACTGTTATTGCCAAATCAGTCTTTCTATAACTGTCCTGCCTTTCTATATTTTTGAATTTCCCACTTCTATCCCCTTACCCATTTCGTCTTTTGTTTTTCCGGTATTCACTTGGTGCGGTTCTATAGCGTTCTTTAAA
This sequence comes from uncultured Lachnospiraceae bacterium, assembly GCA_934317005.1. GTDB lineage: Bacteria > Bacillota > Clostridia > Lachnospirales > Lachnospiraceae > Butyribacter. Next base: position 13,877 of record CAKREB010000013.1, on the reverse strand, counting down.
CACTCTGTTAAATGTTCTTTGACTGTCAAAACCGCTGTCCAGACAGATATTCAGGATCGTATCACTGGTATTTATCAGCCTTGTGCATGCATAACTTAATCTGGCATCATTGAGATACTGATTGAAATTACAGTGAAATGTTTTAGAAAATACCCTGGATAATACATACTTGCTCACTCTAAGATCGCGTGCCATATCTTCCAAAGAAAACTGTCTCCTGAAATTTCCTGATATATAAGATACAGTACGATAAATTAAGTCATCACTTCCCACACAACTTTTTTCCACCAGTTCCAACTTTCCCATACATCTTGCAAGTATAATCTGAACATAAGCCTGGACAAGCATTGGCTCTTTTTCTTCCGCCTGAATGATTTCCTGAATCGCATTGTAAACATCTGGCTCAATCTGCTTCGCCTTTATAACTGGATATTTGGGAGCATATCCTTGTATTTTATCCTCGAATATTCCTGTAACAGACGGAGGTACCAAAATATAATCTGCCCAGCTGGTCTTTGTCGAAAACACCTGGTAGTGGTGAATAATATCGGAAAAGACAAAACCAATGTCACCTTTTTCCATATGATACAGTTCTTGACCAACTCCCAGTTCCAGTACACCTTCTGTTACACACACAATCTCCAATGCGTTGTGCAAATGTGGAGACACATGTTTTGACACTCTCTGAGCGGCATATATCTCTTCCTTCGTTTCTTTAAATGTCAAATGCATCTATACATCTCCCCTTTACTACTTTGTTTTTCATTTCTTCTGCAACATTTGTCTACATTTTCTTTTAATTTGGCAAGCATTCTTATCCATCGTGACCTATAATGAATTTGCAAACAAGGAAAGGAGGAATACAAAATGAGCAGATTCAAAAACTATATGAACAACCTTTTAGCTTTCTATGAAGGATACTTTGAACATGTATATCATGCATAATCGAGCTAAAAGGACTATTTGTGAAAACTGAATATTGAAAAAGCAGACCAATTCACAAATGTGAAATGGTCCTTTTTTTATATGCACTCCAAAATTTTTTTGAAGGCAGCTTGTCCTTCCGGTGTTCTTTTGTAACCACCTGCGCATTCCAAAACTTTTGCAAAAACAATTCCTATTTCCTTTTGCACGATTGCATGAATATTGTCGTCTGTGATTTCATAGTTTGACATCCATTTCTCTGCCCACTCTGCATGTGATTTTGTCAAATCGCTTTCCCACAGATTCTCCTTATTCAATAATACCGCCGTATTTGCGGATTTTTAACACATCACATGTTCCGTCACCGAATACATTTTCCATCTCGCTTTTATATAATTCCACAAGATCATTGGGCACAAATGCCTGTATTGTTCCGGCAAATCCACCTCCATGCACTTCTTTCCCAAGACAGGCTGCTGCTTTTTTCATTTCTTCCGGAATTGCTGCATACTCCGCTGTCAAATCAGCATGGGAGCCTTTCGTATCTGTAATACAAAGATTATATCCCTGAGCATCCAGATCAAACTCAATCCGCTCTACAAAAGGTGCGGTCGGATTCTGAAAATTGATATGTGCCAAGCTGCCTACAGAGCATGCCATCTGATCCATCAAGCCACAAGGTTTTCCAAAATATACATTTTCCGCAAACTGTCCAATCATGGCGATTTCAATCGGCGTAATTTTACCATCATTAAACAGATAGGATAAAATGGTTCCCATCAATGTTTCAAATGCAGCCGAGGAAGATAATCCCGCTCCGATCAGCACATCACTGGTGACAAAAGCCTGAAAGCCTCCTATCTGATACCCATATTCTTTTGTTTTTGCTAATACCCCTCGAATCAGTGCATTTGTTGTTACCGTCTCGTCCTCTCTCCTGTCCAGATCATCCAAATCTATCGTAATCAATTCATACCCATCCGATATAACTTTGACGCATGGTTCTTTCAATTTCTGCACAATAGCAATCGCATCATTGTTGATGGACGCCGCCAGCACCTCTCCACATTGATGGTCTGTATGATTTCCACCAATCCTTTTTCTTTCGTAACAAAAAGCATTGCCTGTAATTGTTTATTCAATTAAGACAATGCTTTCCTGTTACCAATTTCTGCTCATTACTGCTGAGCAGCTTCTACTGTAATTCCTTTTTCTTTTTTAATCTTTGCATTTGTCTCTTCTACATTCATTCTGGAAAGAATAAACATAATAAGCACATCAAAGATCAGCGGCAGCCAGAGATACATAAACTGCATCATATTCAGTGCAGACTGTGGCTGCACTGCATGGGTTCCCACATATCCGCTAAGTTCTAAGAGCCATCCTACAACTGCTGTTCCAATTCCTCCACCGATTTTAACACCAAGAGAAGTGCAGGAATACATTGTACCATCTACTCTCTTTCCCTGTGTCAGGTAAGTGTACTCAGAGCAGGATGCGATCACAGCATTCATATCTCCCTGCCAAGGTCCCTGTCCCAATGCTGCCAGTGCAGTAAATGCCATCATTAAAGGAATGCTTCCCATATATCCGGCAACAACGACAAGTGCTCTGCCAATTACTGCAAGAATATAACCTCTTAAATTCAGCTTATACATACCATTCCATTTGCCAACCAGCGTTGGTGTGAAAATCAAAGCAATAATAAGCGGAATATTTACAGCCCACGCAAACTGACCAAATAAATTTTTATTTTTCAAAACCCAGGTCATATAATAAATACCGGCACCGATCATTGCACTGTATAACTGCTGCAAAATATAAGTTCCACAGATCATCAGGTAGAATTTATTCTTTACTAGCAGCTTGAATGCCTGAACCAAACCATATTTTTCCTCGTCACCTGTTACATCTCCATCGTTTAATTCTTCTTCCGGAAGCTCCTTAACAGACAGCGCGGAAATGGTATTGACAATCAAACCAATCACTGCATAAATAATGGCTACCAAACGCCATGCAGCCGCATCTCCACCACATTTTGCAACAAATCCAACCGTAATTGCCTGAATCAGAAGACTGGTAGAAAATGCAAAGATAAAACGATAAGATCCCATCTGCACACGCTCTTTGCTGTTTTTCGTAACAAGCGATGTAAGTGCCGAGTAAGCGATATTATTTGCTGTATAGAACACACCATTTAATAATGTATATGCAATAAAGAACCACGCATACTGTGCTGTTTTTCCAAGACTTGTAGGTACTGCAAAGCAGGCTACCAGTGTTACTGCACAGCCAATATATCCATAAAGCATCCAAGGTCTTGCTTTTCCCAGCTTACTATGTGTTTTATCAATCATTGAGCCAAAAAAGATATCTGTAAAACCATCAAATAATTTGGATACGGCAATCAATGTTCCTACAATTCCGGATGCCAGACCAATCGTATCTGTCAGATAAACCATCATAAATGATGTCAGGAATGCATATACTATATTTCCTGCAATATCACCAGATCCATATCCTATCTTGTTATACCACTTTAAATATTTCTTTTTCTCCATAAGAATCGCTCCTTCTCTATTTGTTGTTTAGAATCCTCAGCAGTCTATCAATTTTTGTCATTTCTAATTGTCTCTTGTTCTGTTGTTTTCCAAAGAAGATCATGCCAGTCCGGACTATTTCGCATCATCTTCCCCGGAAATTTGCTTTGGTTGTCGGGTGTCTTTTATTATCCTTTTACAAATGGAACCAATTCAAACTGAAACTTAAAAATCTCATCATCAAACCGGTATTTTTCTAAAACCTCCGGTCCGCAGCTATTTGAACCAATGCCATTCATTGCATAATCAACACAAAATACGGTGCTGTCAGACTCTTCCAATTCATAATTGTGTGTTTTCTTTTCTAATTCTTCCTGTGTATAAACAGATACATTAAACGAAAATGAACACTTTGATACTGCAGCAATTCCATACTGACCATTTGTGATCTCAACATAATCACAGTCGTAATGACTTCCATTCTCCTGTGGGCGAATATAGTCTTCATGCATTTGATCCACTTTCGAACGGAATAAACCATGACTGGAAGCCTGGTGCTTGTCTCTGTAGCTTTCCTGCGGTCCCATTCCAAAATAAGTAACATCACCTAGTTTCTTATCTAAGAACATACGAAGCCCAAATCTTGGAAGATCTGGAAACTCGTTATCCTTTACTGCTTCTATCACCGTTTCCAGCTTTCCATCTTCATTTATCTTCCATGTCATTTCCACATCCAAAATCTTTTGCACAGTATCTGCCACTACCGCCACATGCTCCATGATCAAAACTCCGTGCTTATTTTGGAGAACTTCTATGCGGTATGCCCTTGTATAAGCCGCATCATAATGTGCTTTTTTCCACTCCTGCTTGATATACATGTCGTTATCCGTTGGAGCACGCCAGATATTCAACTCCATAGGATGGTTGATATAACTTCTTCCAGCAAATTGAATATCTTCAAACATACCGGTGCGTTTATCTAATGTATAGGTAAAATCCTTTGCCTGTAACACAATCTGCCGGTCTGTTTCCTTTACATCAATGGTTCCTGCTGTTTTTTCCTGCTCAAGCCACTTTACAGCCTGTCGGTTCCTGTCATCCTCATTTACAAGCTTTACCTCTTCAAATGCCAATTCGTATCCCGGCTCAAGCAATGGAATTTCTTTTTTCAAATGATAAATGAACTTCAGATAAACTTTTCCATTCTTTGGAACCTGCAGCTTCAACTCGGTTGTCACATCACTATGTGGTTTAGCCGAAATCTCTGCCAATTTTCCCTTTTCCATCGTCAGGCCATCCTGCGTCATTTCATAGGAAATATCCACATAATCCCTCAAATCATCAAAATCCATATAATTATGGAGAACCAACTGCCCACTCTCCTGGTCATAAGACACAACTCTCACCGGACGATATACATTTTTATATTCCAAAAGTCCTGTATGCGGTGTGCGATCCGGATACACCAGTCCATCCATACAGAAGTTTCCATCATGAATCGTTTCGCCATGATCCCCACCATAATAATATCTGGTCTTTCCATTCTCTGCTGTTCCATGTGCGATCGCATGATCACACCATTCCCAGACAAAGCCGCCGCACATCCGGTCATCCTTATGAATCATCTGAAAATAATCCTCAAAATCTCCCGGTCCGTTTCCCATGCTGTGACAATACTCCACAAGCAGAAATGGCTTGCTTCCATCATTTTTCAGATAGTCCTCAATCTCCTGCAGGGATGGATACATACGGCTGTAAAGATCTAAATTGTCGTAATTATATGTGATATCGTAATTGCGGTATCTTGCACTTTCATACTGTGTAATCCGATCTGGATCAAACTGCTTTGTCCATGCAAGCGCCTTTTCAAAATTGCAGCCATACGCACTTTCATTTCCCATAGACCACATTACAATGCTTGGACGGTTTTTGTCTCTCTGTACCATAAGCTGGACACGGTCCACAATTGCCTTTTCCCATGCCGGATCATCTGCAATCTTTTCATTCCAACGGTGAAAACGGTTCTGGTCTGTATCCTCCTTCCGGTACAGCATAAATGGTCCATGTGCCTCAATATCCGCTTCGTCAACCACCATAAATCCATATTCATCGCACATCTGATAAAAATATGGTGCATTTGGATAATGACTGGAACGAATCGCATTAAAATTATGCTGCTTCATCAGCGTCAGATCCTGTTTTATCTGCTGAATACTGATAACAAATCCTGTTTCCGGATCCGAATCATGACGGTTTACACCACGGAATTTGATCTTTTCACCATTGAAATAAACAACCTTATCTTTGATCTCAATCGTTCGGAAACCAACTCGATCCACGATCACTTCATCCGGCGTAGTCAAGATCACCTTATATAAATATGGGTCCTCTGTATTCCATAAAACAGGATTTAATACAGTCAATTCCACAATTCCGTCCTTTGCAGTTTCCCCACTGGCAACTACCGCTCCATATTTATCTTCTACCGTCACTTTTGTTGTCACCGGTTTTGCATACTGCAGATCCAGTTTTACGATAGCACGATCTCTTTTTACTTCTGTCGTAATCTTGTAATCTCTAACCGCTTTTTCTGGTCTTTTCAGCAGATAAACATCTCTGAAAATTCCACTCATACGGAATTTATCCTGATCCTCCAAATACGAACCATCACACCATTTAAGAACTAAAACTGCTAAAGTATTCTCCCCCTCATTCAGCAGAGAGGTAACATCAAATTCGCTGGTCGCATGAGGCACCTGGCTGTATCCGGCATAAACACCATTTACCCAAACATAGAAGCAACTGTCGACACCTTCAAAGTTCAGAAATGCTTTTGGTGCCTTTTCTTCTTTGTGGTAATCAAAAGTATGAACATATGCTCCACAAGGAATGTCCTGCGGTACATATGGCGGATCAAACGGAAACGGATAGCGGATATTCGTATACTGGTGTACATCATAACCATCCATCTGCCATACCCCCGGAACTGCCACCGAATCAAAATCTGAAACATCATAACCCGTTTCATAAAATGCATCCGTCACATCACAAATACTGTTATAATACTGAAATTTCCACTCTCCATTTAATAATTGGAAACGATCTGACTTTTCTCTGTGTTCCACAAAATCGTCATTACGAACAGATGCCGGAATGTAATATGCTCTCGCTGGCATCGTCTTGTCATGCATCATACTTAAATCTTCATAATAGCGTGGTACAATCATTTTGTAATCCTCCTTTGATATATATTTTATTGTTCGCCTCAACAAGCAGCCAACAAAATCGTTCTCTTTGTGTCATCATTTTCCGTCCTTGTATTACCTTAAAACCATCATACCTTTCCAGTCAAAAAATGTCTATAAACAGAAGTGGACAAAATATGCACAAAATGATACACTAAAGTGAATGCAGTTTTAGTTGTATACCAATATTGACTGCTTGCAGTCAAATATTGGTATACGGCTAAAACTATATGAGCGCAGCTCTCACCGAAAAACCGTAGGTTTTGAGGTGACATTCACTTTATGTATCGTTTCTGGTCACCATTGACTGCTCCAGGTCAGATATATCTATTTTTAAGGAGAAGTGCAGAATGTATATAAATTCCGGTTACCGCAACCATTCACTCATAGATTTTAAGGACAAAAGTCGTCCTCTCATCGTCGGAAGCTGTGGCACTTACCGCTTGTCCACACACCCCAAACTTCCAACCCACCGTCCAAGAGGAAGACTTGATTTTCAAATTATCTATGTAGCATCCGGACGTGCTCATTTTCATTTTGACAACAAAGAAAATGACACTATTGTTTCTGCCGGAAACATAGTGCTTTACCGTCCAAAAGAATTTCAAAAATATGAATATTACGGAATTGATAAAACCGCAGTATATTGGATTCATTTTACCGGAAGCGATGTTAAAAACATTTTGAAAAAATATGGTTTTCCTGATAATGAACGGATATTCCATGTCGGAACCTCTTTAGAATATGAGCGTATTTTTAAGAGAATCATTCTGGAGTTGCAAAGATGTCAGGATGACTATGAAGAGATGCTGACCTTGCTGCTTCGGCATTTGCTCATCATTTTCCATAGAGAGCTTACCCGAGAACATGTATTAAAAAACGAATATCTAGATCACGAAATGGATACTGCTGCATCTTATTTTAATGAAAATTACAACCGTGATATCAACATTGAGGAATATGCTGTTTCCAGAGGCATGAGTGTCAGTTGGTTTATTCGTAATTTCAAGAAATTCTCAGGTACAACACCAATGCAGTTTATTACATCCATCCGCATCACCAATGCACAAATGCTTTTGGAAACCACAAATTATGCCGTAAATGAAATTGCCCATATTGTCGGTTATGATAATCCTTTATACTTTAGCCGGCTGTTTCATAAACAAAAAGGCTGTTCCCCCTCCGAATACCGGAAAACACTCAAATAACTGCATCAAAAAAGAGAGGTTCAACCACTACAAAATGTACCTCTCTTCATTATGTTATATTGTCTTAACTTAAATGCAGAAACCATACTATAATGGTCTCATAAATTAAGACACTTTTTCGGACAGATTTTAATGAATCTGATATACTACAATCAGTATGAAAGAGAGGATTCAAAATCATGTCCAGACAAAGAAGAAATTTTAGTGCAAAATTCAAATCAAACCTTGTTTCATATGCTATATTCTAATGATTATGTGTTCGAAAAAACGCTCTTGATACTCAATTAATGCTTCTATCTGCTCATCTGAAAATTTCTTTCCCTCTGAAACAATGATTAGTTTGTCCTCATTATCATTCGTTCTATGAACTACTGCAATACCCTCTCCCTTCTTATTGGCAGTTTCTTTATCCTTTCAATTTTTAAAATTAAGGCTGCAATCTATAGCAATGCTGCAGGCTCCCATGCATTTCCTTTGGTGTTATTGTTACAATTGCTTCTTCCATTTTTTGACAAAAAATAGAGCGTACATGTATTCTCATACGCTCTATCGCTGTGTTAATATTAAGTTGTGTGGTATTAATGTTGCACCAGCAAGCTGAAAGTTATAAAGATGTTAATCATTAATTTCTAAGTTTTCTATAAATTCTTTTATTCTGCCATAGCAATAGTCACGTATAATTAGGTTTCCTTTTGGAGTATATAATGATGGAAGATTATTATTTCTCCTTGTTAGTTTTTTACACGCTCCAATGGCATTGTCTTTCAACTCTATAAGCTCATCTTGACTAAAAATGCCTGATACTTCAGCCATCCAAAAATACAATTCTCCACATTTAATAGAATACGGAAATTCTTTATCTGATGCCGTATTGTCACAATATGACTTAATTAAATGCCACCACTGCGTAGGCATTGCTTTCTTATAATCTACTTCAATACCTACTTCTTTAGCTTTTGCGATATATCCACCTCGTTCTTGTTGAAACCCTGATTTTATTAATTCTTCTGTTATTGGACACGGAGTGTCCTTTTTGTCAAGGTAAAATTCACGCATTTGTTTTGTATTCATCTTATATACCTCCTCAACTTCTGATTTTTTAAACACTTTCTCACACTCATCTGTAAGCAAATCACGACTAGGCTACCATGCATATTTAAATACAAACTTCTGCGAGCTTTTTCCTGATTTAGGTGCAAAAGTCAGATTTGCATCGTTAACAGCTTCTCCATACTGAATATCAAGATACATTCCATCTCCATTTACAATGCACACGGTTCCGTCATCATTATATTTAATCGTCATCTTCTGGCTTTCATATCCTCTATCATACTGATACGCCAACCCTTCTCCAGTTCCGGTTAAGGTGTATGTGGAACATTTATTGATAATCGTCAGAAAACCATTTATTTTGCGCATGCAAAATCTCTGATTCTTATTACCTGCTTTTTTCTGTAAAACAATCGTTGTTCTAGGGTCCATGCTCCACCAGTTATCAAGGCAAAGATTCTGATTATCTGCGGGTGAGATGGTATATTCCACCTCGTTGTTATCATAATAGTTTGCGGCCAAATAATCTGTATCTCTTGTAGCCTGATATGCCAGGTAGAAAAAGTGTATCGCTTCTTGTCTTGTAATATCATCTCCCAAATATGCATTACCTCCACCAAGCTTGTAAACATTTTCTGATTCTCCTGCTATACGAACAAGACTTTTCATCCGTGTCTTGTATTCATTCTCCGAAATCTTCTTATTCGGATTAAATTTCTTATTCGAAGTGCTTTTCCAGATTCCAAGCTGATGTGCCATGATCACATAGGAGTCCTTCGTATCTGTATATGGAGATTTCTTACTCTGCTTCGGCAGCTTATGCCCCGTTGCTTTATACCAGTTCACAGCAAGCCTGCAGAATTCCTTCTTCGTCAATGTCTTGTCATAGTTTTTCAAAATGCCGCTATAAGCAATCTTAGCTTTTTTTGCCAGTTTTACTGATTGCTGATATTTACGATTCACACCTGCCAGATAAGAATCGGTCGTATTGAGATCGGCTCTTTTTATATATCCGAATGCGGTTGTATTTTCAATGCCACACATCACCTTGGCCCATTTTGCATTATATTTTTCCTTGACCACGTCTATGGTTGCTCCCGCAGAAACGGCACCGATAACATATTTAGACTCTGTAGACGGTTTTGCATAGATATAGTAGTAATGGTAAGGATCCGATACATTTCCCACCACTGTACTCTTCTCCACTTTCACCTTTTTTATGTCAATTCTACCATTTTTATCTTTATAAGCAGAACTCTGGATCCATGAAGATTTCCAACTCACATCCCTCATATCCGTAATATCTTTACTATCTACCGTATACGCTCTTCCTTCATAGTAGGCTCTATAGACAAACAGACCTGAACAAGTATTCCTATTATCTGCAAGATAGACAGTTGCTCCTTTCGGAAAACCAAGCCACTTCTGTGTCAAAGAAACTGCACCCTCTTTGAACTTTCCATAAGCCAAAATCGGCATAGATTCTTTCAAGGAAAACAAATCCATTGTGCTGTTCAGTGGCTTTGTATTCACAATATTTACAAGCATTGGAATCTCTTCTTGGAAAAGAATGTCTTTGCTCACACCGTTTAAGGTCAAGGTCATATAACCCAAAATGCTACCCTTTTCCTCATATGTTGCATCCACCTTGTTAAAACTGCTCCATTCAGCGGTAGTGCCATTCTTTTGCACAGAAAGTGCTAGATTCAGTAACTCTTCCTTCGTCGTCCTGTTGGTAATCGTCACCTGATCCAAAACTTTGCACATCGCCTTCCAGTCTTCATCAAGTTTTTTCTCGTTGTCAGTCTTCTCCTTTGGAATCAGCTTGTCTATAATTACTTGAAACTTATTACCGACAACGATTTTTGCCTTTAATGTTGCATAGGTTGGATTTCCACCAGGTTTCATTTCGGGTGCCGGAATAATTTCAAAATCCTTGATTTTCAGCGTCACCGTACTGCCAGCGGGCAACGCTTTCTTGGCAAAATCCAATATCTCTTGTTCTGTCGGACTGGCACTCGGTTTAAATCTGACCATTTCATTGATAATCGCATTATATGCCACCTTCGCGTCATCTGCTGCAAAAGCCGTGACCGGTGAGCCACTCATGCTCACCATGACCACCAACATGAGACTGATTAGTCTTTTCCATAAATTCTTCCTTTTCATAGCATACCTCCTTATATGACATGTAAATTTACAGTCGAAAAATGTGAGCCCCCCTAGACTACTTATGTTGTATCAGTTACAGATAATTAGTGTCTTTCTGTTTAATCAGCAGACACTAATTATTCTACCATAGGCCTGTTTTTTTGTGCTGTCTGCACAACTTGGGGCAGTTCAATTCGGGAGAGGTTATCACTTTATGCTTTATTCTTATTTGACCTGTAAAGCCTGGTCTATGAGTTTTTCAAGTGTCTTTGCTTGTTTTTTTTCAGTGATTGCACCAACGATTGGCTCGCCTACAATGTTGCCGTTCTTGTCGACAACATATGTTGTTGGGTAAGAGAAAATGCCTGATGTGAACTTGCCTGCATCGCTGTTTGAATCAAACCAAATGTTCTTGTATGTTACACCTTTCTTTGAAAGGATGTCCTTTGCTTCTGAAATTGCTGTCTTGTCGCCGTCAATTGTGAATGTGTTGATGCCGACAACCTGACCGCCTTTTTCAGCAAGTTTCTTGTTGAGTGCTTCTAATTCCGAAAGTTCGCCGACACATGGCTTGCAAGTGCTGAACCAGTAGTTAACAACTGTTACATTGTTGCTTTTGAAAAAGTCACTGCTCTTTACATCGTTGCCATCAAGGTCCTTGCCGTCGAATGACGGAAAACTTGTTACGTCACCGCTGTTTGAAATAACGCCGTTGCTGTCAGCCGGAACGCTGTCACCGTTTGAAGGTGCATTTGCACATTCAGGATATTTTTGCTCCAAGATTGTGAGTTTTCCCTCAATTTTCTTGATTTGTTCTGCACCGGCAACGAGTTTTTTGTATTCCTCATCTGTGAATTGGTCCTTTGCATCCTCAATTGTCTTGAGAAGGAAGTCACCGTAGTTTGTGCCGTCCTCAATCATTGGATTGTCTTTGTTTGAAGCCATAAATACTTTTTCCCAAAGAGCTGTGTCTGTTGACAAGATTTCGTTTTCTTTTTCCATAAGCTGATTGTGGAGCTTTGAAGCCTCGTCAGCGCTGTTCGGTTCTGTTGCCATCAAGGTTGAAATACTTGAATCTGTTGATTGTTTTTCGTCTTTGTTGTTTTTTGATGTTGAGCAAGCAGTAAGGCTGATTGCCAATACAGAAACTAATAATACTACTGTTAAGATTTTTAAGAGTTTTGAAAATTTCATAATTATTCCTCCGTTATAATTCCTCTTTTGTTTCGTTTTTGTTTGTTTTGTTTTTGATTTTTGCGTTTTCGTCTACTGTTTTTCTAAGCAAGCCAAAGCCGTATTGAAAGCTGACCGCTTCGGTAGGACAGGCACTTATGCACTTTCCGCATCGGATACATTCGGTGCTGTTAGGTGTTTTTGTAACATCAACATCCATTTTGCACACCTTTGCACATTTACCGCACGAAACGCATTTGTGCTCGTCTACCTTCATCCCAAACAACGAAACCTTGTTGAACAGTGCATAGAATGCACCGAGTGGGCAAATCCATTTGCAGAACGGTCTGTAAAACAGCACGCTCAAAACAACTACCGAAATCAGCACAACAAGTTTCCTCGAAAACAGTTTCCCCAATGCCGAGCGGATACCTTCGTTGACTGCCGAAAGTGGCAACGCGCCCTCAAGCACACCTTGCGGACATATATATTTGCAGAAATACGGGTCGCCCATCCCCAAATCATTTACTATGAGCACCGGTAATAAAACAACTGCCAACAGCAGTACTGCATATTTGATATATGTCAGTGGCTTGAGTTTTTTTGTTGAAAACTTTTTGGTCGGGACTTTGTGCAACAAATCCTGTAACCAACCAAACGGACACAAAAATCCGCAGATAAAGCGTCCGAGCAGAACTCCCAACAAAATGAGAAATCCTGTTATATAATAGGAAAACTTATATTTTGACGCGCCGACTACCGCCTGAAATGAACCGATTGGGCAAGCACCCGATGCGGCAGGACAGGAATAGCAGTTCAGACCCGGCACACAAACGGCCTTGCCTTTGCCTTGATAAATTTCGCCTTTAAAAAAGTTTGGCAGATGAATATTTGTCAACAGAGTTGCTCCAGCCTGAATCCATCCTCGAAATTTGGCTAATTGGTTTGATGCCGTATATTTTTTCTTATTATGGTTTTTATTCTTTGTTTTCTTTTTATCCAATTCCTACACACTCCAAACAAATCCTGATTGCCTTGCTCAAAACGGTTTCAGTTTCGCCACGCATTGCGCCGAAGCCGAGCATAATAAATCCCGAAACAAGCAGTACTGCCTGTAATAAAGCCTTTTTTGCTCTGGTCAATTCAATCACTCCTTTCATTTTCTAGCGTCATTGTAGCACATCGGATATAAAATTTTTGTTAAGAACAGAAATTTAACACAGATTTTATGTTTTTGTGCTATAATTATAATTATAAATACATTTTAGAGCAAGGAGAGTTTTTATGCACATTTTAGTTGTTGAGGACGAAAGAATATTGTGCGAAACAATCGCCCGTAGCATGAAGCGTCTTGCTTATAGCGTTGACTGTTGCTATGACGGAATAACCGCAATACAAATGCTTGCTGACGATAACTTTGACCTCGTTGTGCTGGATTTGAATTTGCCGGGTGCTGACGGTATGACTGTTTTGAGAACACTCAGAAAAACCGACCGTGACACAAAGGTGCTGATTTTGTCTGCCCGTAGTGAAGTGTCTGATAAGGTTGACGGTTTGGATGCAGGTGCAAACGATTATTTGGCAAA
>CAKREB010000012.1 GCA_934317005.1 uncultured Lachnospiraceae bacterium | reverse complement strand
GTTCGGCTATACACTTCCCACTATCTGGGCGTGTTCGGGACTTACACCCGTTAGAGCGCGCCCATGGCGCGCAAACCAAAAAAAGAGGACTGTATATACAGTCCTCTATAGGATAATCGTCATGATATTAGTACTTGCGCTTACGAGCTGCCTCAGACTTCTTCTTACGACGAACGCTTGGCTTCTCATAATGCTCTCTTTTACGAATTTCCTGCTGGATACCGGCTTTCGCACAATTTCTTTTGAAACGACGTAAAGCGTTATCCAATGTCTCATTTTCTTTTACGATTACATTTGACATAGTCTCACACCTAACCTCCCCTCAGTTGTAGATTATGCTTCAATACACAACTGTATAGGGTAATATTTTACCATGAAAGAATTCGCTTTCTCTCATACGCACAAAAACAATTATAACATAAAATTGAAAAAGGTCAACTGTTTTTTTAATTTTTTAATAGTTTTTTGACAGTTTATTTTTTCTAGTTTTTATCCGCTTTTTAACTTTTCCAGCCTTAGGAGCTTCTTTAGTACTTTGTAACAGAAAATCTAAGAATAACCTCTGATTTTACTTTTTTCTTTCCATTCTTGGCATATGTTTCAATCTTAAAATAGTATTTTTTATTTTTCTGGATTTTTTTGCCTTTATACTTTGTGACTGCAATATTTCTCTTCTTGGCAGTTGTTGATGCAATCTTCTTATATCCGCTGTTCTCACTGGTAGACATATACACCACATAATTCGATGCCCCTGCAACATTACTCCAGTTAAATCGGATACCGCTTCCTCTCAAGCCCGTTGTGACCTTCTTTGTAACACCAATATAACGATAACCTGACCATGCACTGTATGCCTTTTTGGTTCCACATTCTACATAAGAACGTACTCGATATTTATAAAAGGTTCCATTCACAACACCTTCTACGCGGAAGGAGGAACTTGTCTGTACAATATTCTTCTTCACCTTACCTGCGGTGTTTACAAACTGCATCTGGTAACCATCTACACTCTGTTGATCATTGATCAGGAAATAATATACATCAATATTAGAAAGTGCTGATGTTGTGCCAAAATGATTGGTAGAAATTTTATTGGATAATGTTTTAAACTGCATATATTTTCTGGTTCCGAGTGCTACAAAACCGGAAGAAGATTTTCTGCAGATAAACGCATCTGCCCAATAGCTTGTTGCTTTTTCTAACTTCTGATTTGTCTTTACTGTCGTATTTGCAGACTGTCCTACAATCACATCATTCCGCAACTGTACCATATACCAGTTTGCACCGGTTCCTGCGGTATTGGAAAACTTTACGGAAAATCCGGTTGTTGTAGCTGCACTCTGAACTACATTCGCATTAGGAACTTCCGGTGATGTAACAACGTCGATTGGTGTGGATGTCTCATAGAGCAACGTTCCCGTCTCCGTACTCCAACTCCAATCTTTATAACCGCTTACGCGAACATAATAGGAACGGCCTGCTGACAAATTATTGATATATGTCCGTGTATCCGATGTATCATCTGCAACCACCCAGGTTGTCTTATCCTGACTGATTTCAATTTTATAACGATCAGAGCCCAGTCCTGCATCCCACGAAATCTGTATGCTATCGTCCGTTGCATTGATCTGCTTTACATTTGTAATCTTTGATGCTGCCTGTGCATCTGTTTTTGCAATTGCTGCTATGCTGAGTGCAAAAACGGATGCTGTTACGATTTTTTTCCATGTCTTCATTTTTTGTCTCCTTTTCATCTTATAAAAGTTAGATATATCTATTCCCAACGGTTCTATCATAGCGAATAATGTGACATACGTCAACCGAAGAAAAAGGCAGGATATGTTTTTTTCACATCCTGCCTTATCCGATTGTTTCGAGTTTACTTACTGTAACTGACTCTCTACAACTTCTTTTGCTTTCTTTAATGCTTCGTCAATGCCTGCCGGATTTTTACCACCGGCCTGAGCCATGTTTGGACGACCACCACCGCCGCCTCCGACTAAGGAAGCAATCTCTTTGATCAGATTTCCGGCATGTGCACCATTTTTCATTGCTGCATCTGTTGCCATTGCAAGAAGTGTTACCTTACCGTCATTAGCAGATGCTAAGACCACAACACCTTCTCCAATCTTTTCCTTCATCTGGTCACCGAGGTTACGAAGTCCGTTCATGTCTACATCAGGAACATTCATAGCCAAAAACTTCATGCCCTTTACTTCTTCTATCTGACTGTCTACATCACCAACGGCATCATTGGCAAGCTTTGCCTTTAACTTCTCATTTTCACTGTGAAGCGACTTGATCTCATCCTGCATTGCCTGGATCTTCTGAACCAATTTGTCCGGCTCTGCCTTTGCTGTCTGTGCTGCCTCTGTGAGCATGTTAAGCGCATTGGCATAATATTTCATCAGACCTTCGCCTGTCAAAGCTTCAATACGACGGACACCCGCTGCTACACCACTCTCGGAAATGATCTTAAAGCTTGTAATATCTGCTGTATTTGCTACATGCGTACCACCACAAAGTTCTACACTGAAATCGCCCATTTTTACAACACGGACTTTATCACCATATTTTTCACCAAACAGAGCCATGGCACCTGTTTTCTTTGCATCCTCTAGTGACATTTCTTCGGTTACAACCGGAAGATGTGCAGCAATCTGCTCGTTTACGATATCTTCTACTTTCTTGATCTCTTCCTGTGTCATAGCAGAGAAGTGAGAGAAATCAAAACG
Source organism: uncultured Lachnospiraceae bacterium (assembly GCA_934317005.1). GTDB lineage: Bacteria > Bacillota > Clostridia > Lachnospirales > Lachnospiraceae > Butyribacter. The sequence goes on along the minus strand of CAKREB010000012.1, from coordinate 99,480 downwards.
AAGTCTGTCCGCATCCACATAAGAACCAGCCTGCTCTACATGAGAACCTAACACATTACGAAGCGCTTTCTGAACCAGATGTGTTGCACTGTGGTTCTTTCCTGTAGAAAGGCGATTCTTTTCACATACCTTTAAGGTAACGGTATCTCCCACTTTAAACATACCTTTCGTTACCACGCCGACATGACCAATTCTGCCACCCTGCAAATGGATTGTATCCTTTACTTCAAATACATTATCACCTTCTGTGATCGTACCAATATCTGCCTGCTGACCACCCATCGTACCATAAAACGGTGTCTCATCTACAATGATCGTGCCTGCCTGTCCATCTGTCAGCGCAGATACCACTTCATCCTCCGTAGTTAGAACAGAAATCTTAGAATCCTGTTCTAAACGGTCATATCCGACAAATTTGCTGGTAATACTTGGATCGATCTGCTGATATACGGTTTCCTCTGCCCCCATATAATTTGTTGTCTTGCGCGCTTTACGGGCTTTTGCCTTCTGCTCTTCCATAGCAGTTGCAAAACCTTTTTCGTCAACACCAAACCCTTTTTCCTCTAAGATTTCAATCGTCAGATCCAATGGGAAACCATACGTATCATACAGCTTAAATGCATCTTCACCGGAAAGTTCTTTTTTTCCTTCCTTTTCCAATGCTTCCTGCATCTGATTCAAAATAGAAAGTCCCTGGTCAATTGTTTTATCAAATTTTCCCTCTTCCTGTGTCAGAACCTGAACGATAAACTCCTTTTTTTCTTCTAATTCCGGATAACCATCCTTGGATTCTGAGATAACGGTCTGTGCCAGCTCTGCCATAAACTGTTTGTCAATGCCTAGCTTTCTTCCATGACGAACTGCTCGTCTGATCAGACGACGAAGAACATATCCTCTTCCTTCGTTACTTGGCATAATACCATCTGAAATCATAAATGTTGCAGAACGGATATGGTCTGTAATCAAACGAATCGATACATCTTTTTCCTCATCCTGCTGATATACAGCACCTGCCATAGAGCAGATCTTATCACGGATTGCTTTCATTGTATCAATGTCATACACCGAATCCACATCCTGAACAACAACAGCAAGACGCTCTAATCCCATACCGGTATCAATATTTTTATTTTCTAACTCTGCATAATTTCCTTTTCCATCGCCATCAAACTGTGTAAATACGTTATTCCAGATCTCCATAAAGCGGTCACACTCACAGCCCACCTTGCAATCCGGCTTTCCACAGCCGTACTTTTCTCCACGGTCATAATAAATCTCGGAACAAGGACCACAAGGACCTGCACCATGCTCCCAGAAGTTATCGCACTCTCCGTTTTCATCACGATAAAAACGGGTAATCTTTTCTACAGGAACACCAATCTCTTTTGTCCAGATGTCAAATGCTTCATCATCCTCACCGTAAATAGATGGGTATAATCTTTCCGGATCCATACCCAGAGTCTGTGTCAAAAACTCCCATGACCAGGCAAGTGCTTCATGCTTAAAGTAATCTCCAAATGAGAAGTTTCCAAGCATCTCAAAGAATGTAAGATGACGCGCTGTCTTACCTACATTTTCTATATCACCGGTACGCACACACTTCTGACAGGTTGTCACACGTCTTCTTGGTGGAATCTCCTGTCCTGTAAAATATGGCTTAAGTGGTGCCATACCTGCATTGATCAATAATAAACTGTTATCATTATGTGGTACGAGAGAAAAACTCTTCATTGCCAAATGACCTTTACTTTCAAAGAACTCCAGATACTTTCTGCGGAGTTCGTTTACACCGTACTTCTCCATTGTGTTCTCTCCTTTTCTGATGAAAAATCAATCCAATTATTCATTATAGGTTATGACTTTCGTGATGTCAATATATTGCGTGCCGTCTGTTTATCCTTCTCAAGCTGCTGCTTTAAAAGGGTTACACTGTCAAATTTTTTCTCGGCACGGATAAAATGATGAAAAAAGACCTGAATCTCCTGTCCGTAGATTTCTTCATCAAAATCCATAATATATGTTTCTACGCCTACTGCATATTCACCAATCGTAGGCTTGCGGCCGATATTTGTCATGCCGCCATATCGTTTCTTTCCTATGCAGACGGTTGTTGCATAAACTCCGTTTGGTAAAAGCTTCTTGTCTGCCTGCGTGATCAGATTCGCCGTAGGTACCTGAATCGTTCTGCCAAGTGCATTTCCATGCACCACTTCCCCCGTCACAAAGTAAGGTGCGCCTAACAGCTCATTGGTTCTTTCTATTTTGCCCTCATCCATCAGACTGCGTATCAGGGTACTGCTGATAATATCTCCTACAGCATCTCTAAGCTTTGGAACAGTTGTAAGAGAATAGCCATACTTTTCCTGATATGCTTCTAACGTATGAATATCACCCTGACGATTTTTTCCAAAGTGAAAATCCGTTCCTACGCAGATATGTCTGACATCCATGCGCTCTACTAAAATATCCCGTATAAATTCTTCCGGTGACATGTTTTTTGTGGTTTCATTAAAGGGAAAGATCACTTCCCTTGCAATTCCTATACCATCTAATATCTGATTTTTTTCTTTTTGTGTATATATCTTAGAAACCGAAGCATTATTCTCAAAGGTAAACACTGTGGGAATCAGTTTCTTTTGCTTCATAACCTCCTGCAAAAGAAAACGATGTCCACGATGAATCCCATCAAACTTTCCAAGAGATACGCTGCTGTCTTTTAGTTTAAAATCAAGTCCGGTTATTATTTTCATCGTTTCACTCTTTTCGTTTAGAATATTGCTGCACAAAACAGATCATACGATTGATTGTTTTGAAAATATCATATATCTAAAACATTTTGATCACGGTAAAATCATTTCCCGTTTTCCGGTAAACTGCTTTAAATGCACCATTTTCATCATATACAAGACAATTTTGTCCTTCTGTGATCATCTCATCTGTCGTTTCAAACTGAGATTTTTTTAATATATTTCCATTGCTTAACTTCTTCGCATAAGCTTTTTGTATCTGCAGATGCGGATAATTTTCAAAAAGAGAATCTACTGAAGCCACTCTTTCGTAAAATGCCTTCTCATCTTCCTGATGCAAATTTTCTAACTCTCCGAGTGTCATGGCATCCTCTATCGCAAAAGTTCCTACCCTGGTTCGGACAAGGCTTTGCATTGCTGCTCCCGTGCCAAGCTTCTGACCGATATCATGACACAGGGTTCGTATATAGGTTCCCTTTGAACACGTTACCTCTATGGAAAAAGTCTGGTCTTCTATATCTATTTGTAAAATCTGAATTTTATGAATGGTGATCGGGCGCGGTTTTCTTTCCACGGTCTTTCCCTCTCTTGCCAGTTCATACAGTTTTTTGCCATTTACTTTCAGGGCAGAATACATCGGAGGAATCTGCATGCTCTCTCCTAAAAAAGATTCCACGGCAGCAGTCACATTCTCTTTTGTGATATTTTTTACAGAGCTTTCCTCTAACACATTGCCTGTCATATCCTGCGTATCCGTCACAATTCCCAGACGGCAGACAGCCTGATACGTCTTATCCTTGTCTGCTAACAGTTCACACACCTTTGTTGCCTTTCCACAGCAGACCGGAAGCACTCCGGTTGCCATAGGATCTAAGGTCCCTGTATGCCCTATCTTTTTCTGCCCTAAAATTCCACGAAGCTTTGCTACTACATCATGTGATGTAAATCCCGCCTCCTTATATACATTTATAATTCCATCCATTAAATCTTTTCCTTTCTGTTTCTTTTTTCCACGGAAACTCAATTCCTCTCCGGGCGAAGAATATTTACTGGATGTTTCCCTGATTCATCTGAATTTCAATATGCTCAGTCAGATTGTTGATCACATCATGCATAGAGCCCTGCATAACACAGCCTGCTGCTTTTACATGACCTCCACCATTAAAAAAGGCTGCCACTCTACTGACATCAACATAACGGTTAGAGCGCATACTGACCTTATACTGCTGTTCTCCTATCTCATGTAAGAGAATGGCAACTTCCACACCTTTGGTAATACGAAGCTGATCCACGATTCCCTCAATATCTTCTGTCTGTGCACCATAAAACTCCATCATACGGCGTGTAATTACAGCAACAATACACTTTCCATCCATCACACGCATGCTGGCAAGAAGTGTTCTTCCCAAAAGCTGTGTCTGTGTATACGTTCTCTCATAGAAACATTTATCTATGTAATCCCAAAACGGAATCCCTTTATCCATAAGCTTTCCTGCAATTTCCATTGTCTTTTGGGATGTGTTGGAATAGCGGAATACCCCTGTATCAAAGATAATGCCGATATAGAGTGCCTCTGCAATCTTTTCATCGATATCTTCATCTGCCATCATCTCATATAAGACCTCACAGGCAGAGCTTGCATTGGCATTTATAAAGTTCTGACCTGCATAGGAACGGTTGCTGATATGATGATCTACGCACAATGTCTTTTTTGCCTGATAAAATGCATTCTGCGCCTCGCCAAGACAGTCTGCCGTGCTGGAATCTAAGGCAATTACCAGATCAAAAGGCTTTTTAGGTACCTCATGCGAGATGATTTTTTCCTCTTCATCCATAAAAGCAAACCGATCCGGTAAAACCTCAAGATATGCAAAAATTTCCTTGTCTGGATAAATATTTTTTAAATAATGATATGACGCAATGCAAGCTCCGGTACAATCTCCATCAGGTCTTTTATGTCCACAGATCAAAATGCTCTGTGCTTCTTCTGCAATAATCCTTAGTTCATTCATGTCCCATAGCCTCCTTCTATCATCAAATTATTTAGGGGAATGCATTGGCATCCCCCATTATTTTCATGCGCCGGCATTCTCTTTTTTACTCATCCTTTGAATGGTTCAATTCATCAATGCGTTTTGACATGTTCACACCATACTCGATTGAATCATCCATAATAAAAGTCAATTCCGGAGTATTACGCAGATTTAATGTTTTTGCTAACTGGGAACGCACATGGGAAGCTGCGCTCTTTAAGCCGATCTCTGTCTGCTTCTTATCCTCGTCACTGCCAAGCACGCTGACGAAAACCTTTGCGTATTTCAGATCAGGTGTCACTTCCACAGACACAACCGATGTCATTGGATGAATTCTCGGATCTTTTATGTCCTGTGCAATGATCTTACTGATCTCACGCTGTACTTCACCATTCATTCTGGAATATTTAATACTGTTCTTTTTCATAACAACTGCCCTCATTTCTACGCTTTTATCTATCACAAAGCGTTCTATCTAGGAACTTCTACCATGATATAAGCCTCAATCTGATCTTCTACGGCAAGATCCTGGAATCCATCCATAACAAGACCACACTCATAACCGGCAGCAACTTCCTTCACATCGTCCTTAAATCTCTTAAGAGATGCCAGATCACCTTCAAATATCTGCTCGCCCTCTCTTGTAATACGAACCTTGCAGCCACGTACGATCTTACCATCCAGTACATAGGAACCGGCAATCACACCAACTCCGGATGCTTTGAATGTCTGACGCACTTCTGCATGACCGATTACCTTTTCCTCGTATTCCGGATCAAGCATACCCTTCATGGCAGCTTCAATATCTTCAATCGCATTGTAAATGACACGATACAGACGAACGTCAACCTTTTCGCGGTCAGCAATCTCTTTTGCCGTGTTATCCGGACGTACATTAAATCCAATGATGATCGCATTGGAAGCACTCGCTAAAGATACATCCGATTCGTTGATTGCACCAACACCACCGTGAATAATGCGTACGGCAACTTCATCATTGCTTAATTTTAACAGACTCTGCTTCACTGCTTCTACAGATCCCTGTACATCCGCCTTTACAATCAGGTTCAGTTCCTTGATATTACCTGCCTGAATCTGGGAGAACAGACCGTCCAGTGTAAGCTTAGACTTTGTATCATCAAGCAGTTTCTCTCTGCCCTGACTGATATAAGTTTCTGCAATATTTCTTGCTTCCTTATCATTTTCCGTCGCCATGAAGATTTCACCGGCATCAGGAACATCATGTAAACCAAGAATCTCTACAGGTGTAGAAGGAGTTGCTTCCTTCACGCGCTGTCCATTTGCGTTCATCATCGCACGGATCTTACCATAGGCAGCACCTGCTGCAATGTTATCGCCGACATGAAGCGTACCCTTCTGTACCAATACAGTTGCAACCGGGCCACGTCCCTTATCAAGCTGTGCCTCGATGACAACACCTCTTGCTTTTCTGTTTGGATTTGCCTTTAACTCAGATACTTCTGCTGTTAAGATGATCATTTCCAAAAGCTGGTCGATACCCTCTTTTGTATGTGCGGAAACCGGTACAAATACCGTATCGCCGCCCCAGTCTTCTGCGACCAGACCATATTCTACCAATTCCTGCTTTACACGCTCTACATTAGCACTTGGCTTATCAATCTTATTTACTGCAACAATGATTTCTACATTGGCTGCTTTTGCATGGTTGATTGCTTCGATTGTCTGTGGCATAACACCATCATCTGCTGCAACAACAAGGATTGCAATATCAGTAGACTGTGCACCACGCATACGCATAGATGTAAACGCCTCATGACCGGGAGTATCGAGGAAAGTAATCTTCTCTCCATTAATCTCTGTCATATAAGCACCGATATGCTGTGTAATACCGCCTGCCTCTTTGTCTGTTACATGTGCTTCACGGATTGCATCCAGAAGGGAAGTTTTACCATGATCGACGTGTCCCATAACACATACAACCGGTGGACGCTTCTGCATTAAGCTTTCGTCCTCTTCTTCCTCTTTCAGAAGTTCGGCAATCTTATCTACCTTTTCTTCCATCTCTGCGATACAGTTGTATTCCAAAGCAATCTCTTCTGCCTCGTCATAAGTGATTTCATGATTTAAAGAAACTACATTTCCCTGTAAGAAAAGTTTTTTGATCACGGTAGTTGCAGGCACTTTCATGATATCTGCCAGTTCCTTGATCGTCATCTTTTCCGGTAAAATGATATTGCGAATACCATCCTCCGGCTCTTCCGGTTTTGCTACCGGTTCCGGCTTGATAAAGGCACCCTTGCGGTTTGGATCCTTTTTCTTGCGTGATTTGCTGTTTGCTCCGAACAATCCATCATCATAATCATCACGATCTCTGTCTTTTCCATGACGCTGTTTTGCGCTTCTGGAATCTTTATTGGCGCGCTGCTGACGTGACTGCTTTACCTCAGATTTCATGCTGTCAACCGGCATGGCACTTCTTCTGGAATCTGAGCCCTGACCTCTGCCATTTCTGTTCCCATAGCCACCCTGCCGATTGCCATTGTTATCGCGGTTTCCATTGTTGTCACGGTTATTGTATCCGTTGCGGTTCTGACGATTATCTCTGTTACCGTCACGGTTTCCGTTGTTTTCTCTTCTGTTGTTGTCGCGACTATTATTTCTGTAATTGCCACCGTTACCGTCACGGTTTCCATTGCGGTTGTTTCCGTTACCATTACGATTATTATAACCATTCTGACGATTGTCAGAGCGGTTGTCACGGCGGTCACGGTTATTTCCTGCATTTCTTTCTCTGGATGCAGTATTAGATGCCTCTGTGTTCTGTTTCTTTGCGTCCTTATCTGTATCCTTCTCTGCCTTTTTCTCTTCCGGCTTCTTTGCAGGCGCCTCTGTATTTTCTTCTTTTTTACTCTCTGTCTTTTTCTCTTCCGGTTTTTCTTCCTTTAAAGCAGACTCTGCAGACGGTTTTGTCTTCTTTACAGGCTCCTGTGCCTTCTTTTCTTCTGCTTTTGCATCTTCCTTCTTTACTTCCTTTACCGGCTTTACAGCTTCTTTTGTCTGCTTTGCTGCAGGCTGTGCCATTTTCTTTTTATAATATTTCATCAAAAAGGCAATTGCCTCATCTTCAATGCTGCTTTGAGCACTTTTTGCTTCATAACCATTTGCCTGAAGCAGCTCTACTAAATCTTTGCTCTTTAAATCCGGTAATTTTTCCTGCAAACTTCTTGCAAAATCATATATCTTCATTTTTGCCATACGCTTTTATGACCTCCTAGTCCATTTTCTTCAAAATTGCTTGTGCAAAGCCCTTATCTGTTACTGCTAAAGATGCTCGGAATTCTTTTCCAAGTGAATGACCTAATTCCTCTTTGTTGGAATATTCATAAAGCGGCACTTTATAAAACTCACACATATTTTGAAATTTCTTTCTTGTGTTATCAGATACATCCTGTGCAATGATCACCAAATGTGCTCCATGTGATTTCACTGCACTCTCTGTCATAAATTCTCCACTTACAACTTTTCCCGCACGCATTGCAAGACCAATCGTGCTAAGAATATTATCCCTCTTCATGCACGCTCATCTCCTTTTCCAGTTCCTGATATACTTCTTCCGGGATCGTGGTCTTTAGAGAACGATCCAGAGATTTTTTCTTTTTGGCAAGCTGCAGACATTCTGTCGAATTACATATATATGCACCCCTGCCGTTTTTTTTGCCTGTAAAATCTACTACGATCTCATCTTCCGGAGTACGGATAATGCGAATCAAATCTTTTTTCTGTCTGCGTTCATTGCATCCGGTACATTGACGCATCGGAATTTTCTTCACATGCACTCCTTTTTTTCCTCCCATGATACCACCTCCGTCTGCACAAACATTTCTTTATCGTAAAGTCATCTGTTTCTTCTGTAATTATGCTTCACATTTTATATCAATCTTATAACCGGTAAGCTTTGCAGCAAGACGGGCATTCTGACCTTCTTTACCGATTGCGAGTGACAACTGGTTCTCCGGTACGATAACGCGTGCTGTTTTTTCTTCCTCATTGACTTCAACAGAAGTTACCTTTGCCGGACTAAGCGCATGCTCAATGAGAATATCAGGTTCGTCGTTCCAGTTGATGATATCAATCTTCTCTCCGCGAAGCTCTTCTACGATTGCATTGACACGGCTTCCATTCATGCCGACACATGCTCCGACTGCATCTACATTTGGGTCCTGTGCTGCAACAGCGATTTTAGTACGGGAACCTGCTTCTCTTGCAATACTCTTAATCTCTACCGTTCCATCCTGAATCTCTGTAACTTCTTCTTCAAACAATCTCTTTACAAACTCCGGATGTGTACGTGATACTGTGATACGTGGTCCCTTTGGTGTATCCTTTACTTCTACAACATACAGCTTGATTCTCTCTGTCGGCTTAAAGTGTTCTCCCGGAACCTGCTCGCTTTCCATCAGGATTGCATCTACCTTGCCAAGATGAATACAGACATTCTTTCCACTGTAGCGCTGTACGACACCTGTGATCACTTCACGTTCCTTTTCCAAAAACTGAATATAAAGAACTTTTCTTTCTTCCTCGCGGATCTTCTGTACTACAACCTGTTTTGCCTTCTGCGCTGCAATACGTCCAAAGTTCTTTGGTGTTACTTCCACATCTACGGTATCACCTACCGCTACGTCCTTAAACTTTAAGTTTGCTTCTGTCACACCGATCTGTGTCACTTCATCTTCTACCATGTCATCTTCTACAACCTGTAACTCAGCGTAAACACCGACAGCACCTGTTTCCCTGTCAATATTTACTTTAATGTTTTCTGATTTTCCATACTGATTTTTACAAGCTGCAAGCAATGAATTTTCAATTGCCTCCAACACAATATCCTTACTGATCTGTTTTTCCTTTTCAATCGCATCAAGTGCTTCGATTAATTCTGTACGGTCATTTACTGTTGCTTTTTTTCTAGCAGCCATTTCCTTTTTCCTCCTTATTACTTTTTAAAAATCTATTGTCAATTTTACGGTAGAAATATCAGAACGAGGAATCACATACTCTTTGTCAAAATCTGTTTCCAACGTTATGGTATCTTTCGTAAAAGCTGTCAGCGTTCCCGTGAGCTCTTTAACAGAAACTTCTTTTCCATTCTTCCCGATTGGAAGCTTACGTCCCTGATAAAACTTCACATCCACATCTTCTCCGATGCTGCGCTTGAAGTCCTTTTCTTTCTTTAACTGCCGTCCCAGTCCCGGAGAACTCACTTCCAGAATATATGCCTCCGGAATGAAATCCTCTTCATCCATCCTGTCACTCCAGGTCCGGTTGACCAGTTCGCAGTCATCCAAAGTAATTCCGCCCTCTTTATCAACATAGGCACGCAGATACCAGTTTCCTGCTTCTTTTACATACTCAACATCCACTAATTCGAAATTGTTTTCTTCCATAATCGGCTCTAAGATTTTTTCTGCACGAGCCTCATATTCTTCTCTTTTTGACAAAAACACTACCTCTTTTCTTTTTCAGCATTTTCCTATTACATAAATGAAAGAGTGGACTTGGCAGTCCACTCTTTTACTCTAAATAACTAATTTCGTAATAATACTAGCACTACTTTTCTAAAAATGCAAGTATTTTCAAGGGTTTTTTGTATTTTTTTTGCTATTTTAGGCAGTTTTACCAAAAATTAGCATCAAATCGCTTCCGTTCTGAATAATATGACGCTTCCTCTGACTACCGCTTAATCACTCTTGCCTCATATCCCTTTTCAAACAATTCCTTTTGCGCCAACTGCGCCTGCTCTATATCTGTATATTTTCCATAGGATACACGATAGCACCTGTTTACCGGTTCAATGTAGCAGGAATATCCATCTTCCTGCAGACTTTCTGCCAGTCCTTTGGCATTTTCGTGATGCATAAACACACCTGTTTCAATACTGTAGCCTTCCATTTCCATACTTTCGACATTTGCTCCCTGAATCGTTTGTAAAATGCCATTTGCAATTGCCTGCGCAACCTCCGGAAACTTTAAGTCAAACAGCCGGTTATCCTGCTCTGTATTGATAAAGCCCACTTCAACTAACGCGGCAGGCATATTTGTTCCCTTTAACACGGCAAGATTTGGCCGTACCGATGTGCCGAGATCTGCAAAGCCCACTTTTTCTAACTCGGCATTGATATTCTGCGCAAACAGTGCCGGTATCCCCTGATTTCGATATACCAGTGTCTGCACCCCCGAATACTGTTCCGGTACAACACTCGAATTGCGGTGTATGGAAATAAAATACGAGGCATCACTGCGATTAGCAATATTTGCCTTTTCATTCGGACTCTGATATACATCGGTTGTTCTTGTATATAAAACATCCACTCCGCTGTTTTCTAAAAGATTGCCAACCGCAAGAGCCAGATTTAATGTATCATCCTTTTCCAGTCTTCCCTCAAAGGAAGCACCATTGTCAAAGCCACCGTGCCCGGCATCGATCATAACAGTTGCCATAGAAAATCTCCTAACCTTTGTCTGTCACGAAAGACAGACAAAATCTGCTTTCTATTATACTATGCCGGACATAACAAAAAGGACACCATCGAAAACCGATGATGCCCCCTGAAAGAGAATCCTTATTTTACAATCTCTTTTACCTTTGCAGCCTTACCAACTCTATCACGAAGGTAGAATAATTTAGCACGTCTAGCCTTACCTCTGCGAACAACCTCGATATGATCGATAATTGGAGAATGTAATGGCCAAGTCTTTTCTACACCGATACCATTAGAATTCTTTCTAACCGTAAATGTCTCGCGTGCGCCACCGTTCTGTCTTTTTAATACAGTTCCTTCGTATACCTGAATACGCTCTCTGCTGCCCTCGATAACCTTTGCAAATACCTTAACAGTATCACCTACATTAAAATCTGCTACGTCAGACTTTAACTGTGCATCTTCAATTGCTTTAATAATATCGTTCATCGTGTGACCTCCTTCATCATTTTGACATTCTTAATACTTTTGTGCATATCGCAACCGTAACAGAGGAATATCTCTACTCACAACTTCAACAGAATACCATACCCTTGTCCAAAATGCAAGCACTTTTTTTGATTTTTACAAAGCTGTTTTCCAACACCGTCTGTCTACTCAAACAGCTCCAAAAGCTCTTCTTTGGATAAATGGTTGATAAACACCTCACCTGCATCGATCACATGATCAGAAAGCTCCTTTTTCTTGCGCTGCAGCTGATATATCTTTTCTTCGATTGAATCCTTCATAACATACTTGATCACATGCACCTTCTTACTTTGCCCGATGCGGTATGCACGGTCGGTTGCCTGCTCCTCCACTGCCGGATTCCACCACGGATCAAAATGAATCACCGTATCGGCTCCTACCAGATTCAAGCCTGTTCCTCCCGCCTTAAGCGAAACCAGAAATACATGTGCAAGCCCTTCATTAAACTCTTTTACATACCGCTTTCTGTCAACTGCCTTTGTCGAACCGGCAAGGTAATAATATGCAATTCCGGTTTCCTCTAACTGTCTGGCAATGATAGAAAGCATCGATGTAAACTGTGAAAAAATGATCACACTGTGTCCGCCATCTAAAATATCCGGAAGCTGTTCCATAAGCAGATCCAGCTTGCCACTGCCGCCAAGATAATTTTCAACAAAGGTTCCCGGATGGCAGCAGATCTGGCGAAGTCTTGTTAAAGCCGAAAGAATCTGGATTCTTCCGCTTCCCTCCTGAATCTCATCGTTGCTTCGGATTTCTTCCTGTATGCGCGACAGATATGACAGATATATCTTTCTTTGCTTTCCTGTCATTTCTGCCATGCGCATAGATTCTGTCTTGTCCGGAAGTTCCTTTAAAACTTGTTTTTTCATTCTTCTGAGAATAAATGGCTGAATCCTAAGCTTTAACTCCTGCATCTTCTGGGTATCTTCGCCACGCATGATCGGTTTCTCGTAGATCTCACTAAACTTTCCGTAACGCGGGAAAAAGCCCGGCATCACAAAATCAAAGATCGACCACAGCTCCGACAGGGTATTTTCAATCGGCGTTCCTGTCAGTGCAAACCGATGCGCTGCACTAATTGACTTTACAGCCTTTGCACTGAGCGAATGAGGATTTTTGATAAATTGCGCTTCGTCAATAAACATGTGATCAAACTTGTAGCTGCGATACCATTCCATATCCTTTCGAATCAAAGGATATGTCGTGATCAGTACATCCTCCTGCTTGATGCTTTCGATTGCTTCCCGTCTTTCTTCCGGTGCTCCTGACACAATCTTTGTCCTAATGGAAGGTGCAAACCTTTCAAATTCCTCCTGCCAGTTATAGGCAAGTGAGGTCGGACATACGATCAGTGTCTTATCCCCCGGATTCGAACAGATATACAGGATTGCCTGCAATGTCTTTCCAAGTCCCATGTCATCCGCCAGAATACCACCCATGCCATAAAACGCCAGAGTTTTTAGCCATTGATATCCTACCTTCTGATAAGGACGCAGCGTGGCATGTACCTCTGTAGGAACTTCCCATGCTGCTTTTTCCGGCGAGTGGATCTGTTCTACCAGTTTCTGATAGGACTTTTCTTTTTCAATGCGGTTGCCACGCGGAAGCATATCATCTAAAAATAGAGCTGCCGACTTAGGAAGCACCACACTGCCGTTTTCTTCCACCTTTCCATTGTCGATGATCCAGGAAAGTGTGCTTAGCTGACCATTTCTTTCCTGCAGATCAATAAATGCTCCGCTTTTTAAGCGGTAATATCTCTTTTTTAAGCGTATCGCCTTAAAAAATTCTTCCAGTTCTTCCTTTGGCACCTGTGAATAGTCCAGATCCATTTCCAAAAAATCAATTCCGGTATCTAACCGCACTTTTCCTGAAAGATATCCCAGCTTTTTGACCGATGCAGATTTATACGCCTTTGAATAAAACACTTCAAAATTGTCCGTAAGCATGGACATCTTCTCCGACATCAGAGAAAAGATATCTTCCTCTTTTTTTAATAAAAATGTATCATCTGTTACTTTAAAATTCAGATCATACAAAATTCTGGTAAGACGTTCTTCTTCCTCTTTATCACGCACTAAAATGTATTTTCCGGAAGAAAAGCTGTGTAACGGATTGACCTGATACTCTCCATAAGCAAACTGTATCGTAGCCTGTATATAACACTTTGTCTTTGACTGTGTCACATCCAGATAAAGCTTTGGTGTCAACGGTTCTACAATGTAGCTGTTTTTTAATTCCATCGGTACCGCTACCTTCATCGACTTTTTTATTACCGGAAGCACTTTTTCTATAAATGTGCTTTTATTTTCTCCACGAAATTCCAATGTCTGGTCATTTTCTGTAAATAAGGTCGAATAAAACGGTAAAATATTACAGATATATTCTCTCTCCGGAAGGTACAGACAGTTATCATAAAATAAAATGCTTCCATCCTCGCAAAGTGATAAAAGCTTTCCCTCATTATTGTTTTCTACCAACAGACGTTCTTTATCAAACTTTAACTCTAAAGAAACCTCCGGATTTCCGGAAACCACCTTTGCCTCTGTCAATGGTTTTCCATATAGCGATAAAGAGCAGCTTGTTCCGGCAACCAGATGCAACAGCTTTGCCAACATCCTTTTTGACAGCACTAACTCCTGTCTGTTAAAAAGATTAGAATAATATGTCTTTCCTAACGTTTCCTGAATCTCATAGATTTCTGTCAGATATTCCAAAACCGGCACCGACTGTTCATCAAAGGCACATTCACCGGGAATAAAGCAAAACTCCTTTCCCAGACGAATCGTCTTTTCCTCATAATAATCTTCCATAAACTTCTTTGTATTTGTTACCTTATACATTTTCGTGCTGCCGGCGTATAAGCTTAAATAAGCCTTCCCATGATGCCCCTTCAAAAATTCAGGGATCGTAATCTGTAAATGGATATGATAATACTGCGGTGTCAGCCGTCTGTATTCTCTTTTACGAAAATATTCTATGATCTGATATGCTGTCCGGTCTGCGGGCACTTCGCTTTTATCAACTTCCTGTCTTTGCTGATAATCAGCTATAAAAAGCAAAGTGGCAACCACATGCTTACAGGCTCCTGTATATTTTACATGTGCCGGACAGTTACAGGTATATACAATCTCATCCTCTTCGGGCTGGATCGTTACCAGATACTGGTTACTTCCTTTTACAACAGAACGATACTGCTTATTAGTATCATTCCACGTTACTTTTGTCACTGCATGTGCAGCATAGTAGCGCATTCCACGATAATACACAGTTTCTGAAGAAGCCATCTGTCGTATTGCCTCACGTGTAATTTTCTGCATATTATTTCACGCCTTTCCAATTTTTTATTACATATCTTCGTTTAGCAGATGCATTCTGTCTGCTATGATTGACATTTTTCTTCCAAATGGGAACTCATACAGCTCCTCTCTTGTCAGACCTCCAAGCTTTAACACAAGTACAAAATAAACGATAACCGCCACTGCGATTGCAGGGAATATCGCAATATATATCCTGCTTGTCAAGAAAAAGAATCCCTGATATACCAGATATGTGGCAATCCCCATGAAGAAGGATGACAAAAGCGGAACACAAAATGTCCGTGTGATCTCCTGTCGAAAGCCAAGACTTTGTTTGACGGAACGTGCGTTTAACACGCATACCAAAAGCGGATATGTCACATTTCCAATTACTAATGCATAGGCACCAAGATTGGTACATTTTAACAGCGCACAAACCAATACGATGTGAACGATCAGAGAGATCAGTGAATGAAGCACCGGAAGATTCATCCGGTCAACACTTTGCAGCACGCCACTTGTCACAGTGGACAGTGCATAAAAGATGACGCAGGATGAACCTGTCATCAGCATCACGGCACTGATCTTATAATCTGAACTGTGGAACAAAAGACGTATGATCGGTTCTGCCAGAACCGAAAGTCCCATCGCGGATGGAAATGCAATGATCATATTAAACTTTACCGCAAGCGACACCTTTCTTTTCATCTCTGCCTTATCCTGCTGCATAAAGGATGCTACAAGTCCGGGTACCATAGAAGATGCGATCGCAGTGGAAATAGCGATCGGTACGTTACAAAGCGTTCGATACTTTGTACTGTAGATTCCAAGCAATGTGCTGACTTCTGTATCAGAATATCCCTTGCTTCCCATCATCATATTAAATAATGTAACATCAACGATACCACTAAGCTGATATACCATCTGACTTAGCACGATTGGAATAACCGTACAGAAGATCAGCTTATATGTGATGCTCAGAGTTTCCTTTGCCGAAACATGATCTCTTCTTTTCTGCTTTTCCATCACCGGACGATACAGCATATAGATACCGGCTAAGATCAACAGTGCCGTTGCCGCACCAAATAGTGTACCCATCGTGCCGCCTGCCGCTCCCCAGGCAGCAAGCTTTCTTGATCCTGTATGTGTACGCGTCAGCATAAAAGCTGCCGCAATACTGACAAATGCATTGACGATCTGTTCAAATATCTGCGATACCGCCGTTGGGATCATCGTTTTTCTTCCCTGAAACAGTCCTCGCAAAACGCCCATTATAGCTACGATGAATATAGTTGGTGCTAACACCTTAAGCGGAATGGCAATGCCATGATATTTTGAAAAAAACTTTGTTTCCAGCATGTCCGCACCAAAATAGACAAACAGCGCTGCCGAGCCGCCTGTTATGCAGGCAAAGATCATCGAACAGCGGAAAATATGGTACGCATTTTTATAACGTCTTTGAATACACTTTGCAGATACCATCTTTGACACAGCCATCGGCATACCATAGGAAGAAATGATAAGTAAAATATTGTATACCTCAAATGCTGCCGAGTAAATCCCCATACCTTCATCGCCGATAATATTTACCATCGGAATACGGTAAAGAAGTCCGATCACTCTTACCAAAATGGATGCTACCGCTAAAATACTGCCCTGCTTTAAAAAATTACTTGTCTTTGGTTTCTCTGAAATTCCCATCAAACTATTCTTCCCTTCCTAAATCACGTGTGATTCCAAGTTTTTGTAAAATTTCTTCCTGCTTCTGTTCCATCTCTTCTCGTTCTTCTTCCTCCATATGATCATATCCCATCAGATGCAGCATACTGTGTGCTGTCAGAAAGGAAATCTCTCTTTCCAGTGAATGACCATACTCCTGCGCCTGTTCCTTCGCCCTTTCCACTGAGATTACAATATCTCCCAGAAGAAGTTCACCCGATTCCAGATTAAAATACATGTTTTTTGCTTCCGGCAGTTCCAGATGCGAAAAATCTCCGGGCACCTCATAATCTACCATTGGAAATGACAGCACATCTGTCGGTACATCCAGTCCGCGAAATTCCTGATTCAGAGTGCGGATTCCTTCATTATTCGTTAAAGTCAGATTGATCTCACAGTCATACGGACATTTTTCTTCTGCAATAGCAGCCCGTATCACCTGTTCCAGTCTTTTTTCATAATCAAAGTTTAACTCATCATCTACTTCTTTCTCAAATAGTATCGTCATCCTTATCCCTCTCTTGCAAATGTATTGCCAACATAAAAATCACATAATGCCTGAATCTGCTCCTGCGTCATATCTGCATATTGCAGATTGCCCTTTTCAATGCGGTTTTGGAAAATACTTTTTACCAGATGTTCATCCGACACCAGACTCCGCTTTCCGGTTTTTTCCAAATACTCACTAGTCGAAATAATACAGTCACTTAACATAACGACTGCAGCCTCTACGCTTTTTGGAAACTCAAAGCCTGTACTGTGCTGCCGCATGACATCTAACAGTTCTTTAGGAAAATCATACGCTTTTCCTATCCGCGTGCCTGCTTCAATATAGTCTGTTTCGTCTTCAATCCTGCCAATCTCATGGTACATTCCACCGGCCTTAGCAAGTGCAACATCACCGCCTACTGCCTGCGCAGCCTTTTCCGATAGTGCACTAACCTTACTGGAATGTTCTAATAAAGATTCGGAATAATTTCTTAATCTTTCCAAAAGTTCAAAATCAGACGCAGTCAGGCTTTCCAAAAGTGATACTTCATCTGTATTTTCCGCTTTAATTTCTATTTTATTTTCTACTTTCTCTTCTGCTTCCTTTTCTGCAGTTTCTTCTGATACGCTGTCTAAGACTTCTGCCTCTTCCGATTCTTCTGATTCTGACAGGGTAGATTTCTTTAAATAAATCCATCCTGCCAGTACCAAAAACAGTACACTAAAAAGTTCTATCCCGATATTAACTCCATATTTTTTCATGCGCGCCAGATTAAATCTGTATGCAATACATTGTACGATTCCGTCACATGCCAGCAGGATGATACAAAGATAACCTGTTGCCTCCGTTTTGCAAAACATGGAAAGCAAAACTGCTGCAATGATTCCAAACAGCAGATATCCCGAAAAGCGATAAAAGCCGTGTTCATTTGGCAGGATCATACATGCATACTGGATCATACATACAATATGTGTCGGTACTGCAATCTCTAATCCACCATCTAACGCTGCAACCACAACCATAAGCATCCACAGTACCCCGAAAGGCAGCCGCGCCGTAGCTCCAAGCATCAGAAAGGACAGTGTAAACACGCCGGCATACAGCATAGGGTGCTTAATTTTCCGGCAAAAATATCTGTCATTTACACACAAAAACGTATGAAACACACCGATCAGAAGAATCGAAAAGATTACATTTGAAAAAATATCTGTTGCTGCCTTTCCTGCCAACGCATTGTATAAAATTGCCCCGGCAACCGGACCGGCACATAATATAACCGTATGCAGCCACTTCCATTCTCCCTGACTCTTTATCTTTAAGTAACTCTCTCCCATTAGTTTTCTCTGCTCCTTCTGCCAGATCGACTATTTTCTTTTCCTCTCATGCCATTCGATTGGTTTTTCTTTGCAGCAGATACTTTTTCCTTTCGCTCCTGCTTCTTCTCATATTCGTCATAAGCAGATACAATCTTCTGAACCAACGGATGACGTACAACATCCCGGTTTGTCATATAGGCAAATCCGATATCTTCTACCTTTGACAGCACCTCCACTGCCTGTTCAAGCCCTGACTTACTGTCAAACGGAAGATCCTTTTGTGTCAGATCTCCGGTGACGATTACTTTCGAGCCAAAACCGATACGGGTCAAAAACATCTTCATCTGTGCAGGTGTCGTATTCTGTGCTTCATCCAAAATAATAAAAGAATTGTCTAACGTCCTTCCTCGCATATAGGCAAGCGGAGCCACTTCGATCAGTCCCTTTTCTACATTGCGCAGATAACTGTCAGCTCCCATGATCTGATACAAGGCATCGTATAAAGGACGCAGATACGGATCTACCTTGCTCTGCAGATCCCCAGGCAAAAAGCCAAGCTTTTCTCCTGCTTCGATCGCCGGTCTTGTCAGTATGATCTTTCCTACTTCATCCCGCTTAAACGCTTCGATCGCCATCGACATTGCCAGATATGTCTTTCCGGTTCCGGCAGGCCCGATTCCGAATACGATCATCTTTTTGCGGATCAGATCAATATATTCCTTCTGTCCTGCAGTCTTTGGCTTGATCGGTTTTCCCTGAATCGTATGACAGATAATATCTGAATCAATCGACACCATATCCGTGTGATCATGATCCATTGCTAACCCAATCGCATAATTTACATTCTGCTCTGTAATCTCATTTCCTCTTTTCGATAACTCCAAAAGCTGCATTAAAATTCCTTCTGCCTGCTTCACATTGCCGGCATCACCGATCAGCTTCAAAGAACCATCTCTTGCAACCATCGTTACATTTAAGCTTTTTTCAATCTTTTTGATATGAGAATCAAAGCTTCCAAAAATATTTTTTTCATGTTCCATCGGTATTTCTATTACCGTTTCCATTATTGCCATTTGTTTCTTTTTCCTTATACTTCATTTTACTTTTTGAAATTCTTCGGTATTTCGTCTGTTCTTTCCAAAATGTCAGTTTTCCGAGAAACTGATACTGCTTTTTGTTATGTTGTGGTCTGACATTCTGTTTTTTTAGAACATACCCTTTTTTCTTTTTCTTTAACAGGTAATATTCCAAACGCTTCTGCAGGATTTCGTCTGCTTCCTTTTGAGAATATACTGCTTTTTTGTACGTAATTTCCCGAAAACGTTTTTCATAATGACGAATAGGAAAGCGCACAGAAATAAAAGGGCATAACTGTCCACCTTCACGGATTATATCATACTTTTCAAAAGTTTCCAATTTTTTTAACGGATTATAGCAAAAAAACTTCGAAGAACCAATCTGCCATTCCTGTATCCTTTTTTCCCGCGCAGTATATACTTTCTTCTGATATTGTTTGTGCAATACATCCCGATAATCTTCCGTTTCCTCCAAAACTACGGTTCCTTCCGCATGCACATATTCTTTTTCCATAAGCGACTGATCATCTCCATAAATCTTAACAACTCCGGAAATCAAGATATCTCCTGCTTTTACGGAATCTCCTGCTTTCACATGTGCCGTTCCCTTTCTGGTAACAATGGATACAACGGTTCCATCCTTTTGCGCGATCAGATGTCCCTTCTTTTTCTTATGCTCCTTTTGAACCAGCCTGACTTCCTTGATACGGATATAAAGCCTGCTTGCCTTTTTTTCCACCGACACCCAGCCGATATCACGATACTGTCTGCGTATCTTTTCTTCCAGTTTACCACACTCTATGGAACTGCCTGCCACTCCCCCATAAACATTAATTGTATCAAGATACCGCAAAATACTCTCTCTGGTATGGTAGGACTGTCCTTCCAGAGAAATTCCCCATATTCTTGTAGACAAAAAAAGAACCAGCATACAAAACCCCAACCCCCCAAGACAAAAGCTTGCCCTTTTTTTCATATGACCAAGCAAAAAGGGAAATCCTATCCTTTTTACAACTACCGGATGTACTTTGCATTTTCTGGCAATCGGACGCAGACGATAAAAGTCCCTTAGATAAATCCTAAAAAAGAGTTTATCCTTTTTTTCGTTCCAATATAACTGCCAGAGCACAATATGATGATTTCTGCAAAGGTTTACAAACCTCTCCACATTTCTTCCCTGTATGTATACTTTTAAATAGCCACCTATCCAGCCAAATATTTTATGTACCATTCTTTTTCCTTTCTGTCAGTGATATTCCACACTGGAAATATCCCCTGCCACGCACATTCCATCTTCCCGAAAATATGCGATCACAAGATTTTTTCCAATAATATGAATCCTCACAGTCTTTGTCTGAATTCGGATAAGCTCCTGCGTATACTCAATAATCTTTCTATAATTTTCTACACAAAAGCGATGGGTGCCATATCCTGTTACAATGGGTGCCATAGCGATCACATCCTCTGACAGTTGCAATTTTTTAGAAACAGCCTCTGCAATGACCGGTTCCAGAATCGAAGGCTTTGTCGTTACCTTTTTGGAATGTCTGTGCTCCTTATGGTGCATTTCCTGTCTGCTTCTCACCTAGACTCCCCCTTTTCTTTTTATGCAGCCTTCCTATATTCTATGACATATCTGTGCTTTGGTGACTCTGTTTTTCTTTTTTGATAACCTTACTTTTCTGTCCGTTTTCCGTTTTTTCTTTATGCCTGTGTTTTATGGCTAGACTTTATGGCTGCTGTCTGATTCTACTTTTGTTTCCTACTTGCGAACGTAATTTATTTGCGATATAATTAAGCCTATCGGTATTGTTCGCAAGCAGAAAGGAATACATGACATGGCAAATAAATATACAAGCGAGATGATCGATCTTATTCGAAAAATACAAAATATTGATTATATTCCGCCTAAGGACATTCCAAATATTGATCTGTACATGGATCAGGTCACTACGTTTATGGATGAACACTTAAAATCATCAAAACGTTTTGATGATGATAAGATTCTGACAAAAACTATGATCAATAATTATACAAAGAATGAACTTTTACCACCACCAAATAAGAAAAAATATTCAAAGGAACATATGATTCTTTTGATCTTTATTTAT
The DNA here is from genome assembly GCA_934317005.1 of uncultured Lachnospiraceae bacterium. Taxonomy (GTDB): domain Bacteria; phylum Bacillota; class Clostridia; order Lachnospirales; family Lachnospiraceae; genus Butyribacter. The sequence goes on along the minus strand of CAKREB010000012.1, from coordinate 77,697 downwards.
TATTTTAAAAACTTTCTTTCAATCAACGATATTAAAGATATCTTAGAACCAATCTCCTCCACTTTTTTTCAGGCAGAGAACGGCTTTGATCTGGATAAGATCTATCAGGAGATTTTTAATATTGAGTTAGAAAATATTGATTCGCAGGTTCGCGACATGATCCGTAAGCTGAATAAATCAAACGAAACCTTTTCTGAGATTACAGATGAAAAGGAACGAAAGGTTCTGACTAATTTTGCATTTATCTGTATGTTAAGCTTTGATATCTGGGTCAAGAAAACCATTATTGAAAGCATTGTCGATCAGGAAACTGCCACCCAGGCTTCTGACAATGGCAAAAACAAAAAAAAGAAAGAGGATTAGACTTTTTAGCCTATCCTCTTTTTCTTTAGATATCTAATTCCAACTGCACTTCTTCTTCTGCTTCGTGCTTGAAGTCCTCTATCTTTTCCTGATTGACAACCGGAAGGTCTTCCAAAGATTCGATACCAAAATTTCTTAAAAACTCCTCCGTTGTGGCAAAAAGGATTGGTCTGCCCGGAGCATCCAGTCTTCCCGCCTCGCAGATCAAATTGTATTCCAACAGCTTATTGACCGGATGATCTGATTTTACCCCGCGAATATGTTCTATTTCCATCTTGGTGATTGGCTGCTTATACGCAACGATGGAAAGCGTTTCTAAAAGTACATCGGTTAAAACATGTTTCTTTGGAACGTGTGCAATTTTCACTAACGCTTCATACATGGATGCCTTCGTACACATCTGAAATGCCCCATCCAGCTCTATGATCTGGATTCCCCGGTCTTCGCTGTCATATTTGTCCATCATGTTACGTATGACACGTCTGCAGGTATCCTCATCCTGTTCCGTGGCAGCAGCAAGCCGCTCAAGCTCTACCGCTTCTCCCATTGTAAAAAGAATTGCCTCAATCGCTGCTTCCAGTTCCGATAGTTTCATGTTCTCCTCCATTATATGTAATCCAAATATCATCAAAAATATTTTCCTGTACGATTTTAAGGACACCTGTCTTCATCAGCTCTAAAATTCCGAGAAAGCTTACAATAACCATCGTCTTATCTGCCTGCTCTTCTAACATCGCACGAAAATTAAACTTCTGATGCGCCTTAGCGTACTCTGTAATATAGTTCATACGATCCGGCAAACTGATCGGCTCTTTTTCAATCTTGCCAAATTTGCTTCGGATCGGATCAATCTTATCCATCTGCTTTTTCATGACTGACTGAAAGATTGTCTGAAGCTTGGCAAGTGTCAGATCTCCCAGAAGCTCTGATATATCCACTTCTTCTTTATAATCCGAAATCTCATCCGGAATGGTTGGCCGCTTAAAAAACTGCTTTGATGCATCTAACTGCAGATCTTTTAACTCAAACGACGCATATTTATATGTCTTATATTCTAATAACCGTTCTACCAGTTCTGCACGTGGATCTTCCTCCTCACCTTCCTCATTCACCTGTACCGGAAGTAACATCTTTGATTTAATCTTTAAAAGAGTTGCTGCCATCAGCAAAAAATCACTCATGACATCCATATCCTTTGTCTGCATTTTTGAAATAATTTCCATATACTGATTCGTAATCTCTACGATTGGAATATCAAAAATATCAATTTTATTTTTTTCAATCAAATGCAGCAGCAGATCTAACGGCCCATCAAAAGCCTCAAGCTTTACCGAAATACTCATACTTCTCCCCATTTTCCACTGATCCAGATCTATCTGTCTGCTCACCCAACTAACACGTCAAGCAGGCGATAGCCACCATATTGAATCAGTCCTATGATTACCGTTATAATAAAAATCGTCTTAATGATTGCATCCATCTTAATAATATTTAAATACTTTTGTGCAGAAAATCCGGCAATGATCAGTCCCATATCAAATGTAGAAACAGGAAACAGATTCGCAACGATCATGCCAAAGCTAAGGATTGCAATATACTGTATCGTTAAAACAGCTGCCTTTGCCACAAAGCCATGCCCCTGAAGCGTCTCCAGACCGGATACTCCCAGTACATGAAAGTGCAAAGCAAGGACGCTTGATACAAAGCAGACAATCAGCACCAAAAAGCCGGTAAAACCTAATATCCGGTTTGTCTTTTTTTCCTGTATACGGAACATAAACGGTTTTGAAAAGGTGACACTGCCTGCTACGGCAAGCAGCAGACCAACCGGATCAATATAGCGCTGCAGTGCCCAGATACTGTGCGTATAACGCCTTTTGTTGCCCTTTACGCGCTGGATCAGCATATATACAATTGATTTTACAAGTTCATGCACGACCATAAGAAACGCTGCTACGCACAAGCATATGACACATTCTAATAGTAGTTCTTTCATATATTTTCCATTTCATCCCAAAGGATCTATTCATAATAATCAAACTGCAGGTCATACATCTTAACCGTATCACCTTCCTGTATTCCCAGTGCCCGAAGTTCATCAATGATACCACTTGTATGCATAAATTTCTGGAAGAACTGAAATCCCTTCTCAGAATCCAGATTCGTATAACCAAGCATTCTTTCAATTCTTGGTCCTTCCACAACATATGCCTTTTCCTTTTCATCATATGAAACCGTATATGGCTCATCTTCGAAGGTCATATCATCAATCACATATTCCCGTTCAAATACAGTCGGCTCTTCCTGCATCTGATCTAACTGATTTCTCACATAATATAACAGCTCCCTGACACCCTTTCCGCTCACTGCTGAAATCGGAAATACCGGAATTCCCTGCGGTTCAAACTCTTCCCGCAAAAGAGTGATCACGGTTTCTTCCTCTGTGCCATAAAAAACATCTGTCTTGTTTGCTGCGATCACCTGTGGTCTTGAAGCCAGTTCTTCATTATATTTTCTTAGTTCATCGTTTATCACTTTAATGTCATTTAAAGGATCTCTGCCTTCTGTCGATGCTGCATCCACCATATGAATAAAAAGCTTTGTTCGCTCGATGTGACGTAAGAACTCATGACCTAATCCAATTCCCGAAGAAGCTCCCTCGATCAGTCCCGGAATATCTGCGATCACAAAACCATCTGCCCCTTCCAGATCAACAACACCAAGAATCGGCTGTAATGTTGTAAAATGATAGTTTGCCACCTTTGGCTTAGCATTGCTGACGCGTGATAAAAATGTCGATTTTCCTACATTTGGGAAACCAACCAGACCGACATCTGCGATTGTCTTTAACTCCAAAATGACATTTAGCTCTCTTCCCGGTCTTCCGGGCTGCGCATACTTTGGCACCTGCATCGTTGGTGTTGCGTAATTCATATTACCTTTTCCGCCACGTCCACCCTTTAAGATCACCTCTCTTGTACAGCCATGCGACATGTCAACAATAACCTTTCCGGTTTCCTTTTCCCGGACAACAGTTCCCTCCGGTACTTTCACCACAAGGTCTGCTCCATTCGCTCCGTGACAGCGTCTTCTTCCTCCGGGCTGTCCATCTCCTGCACAATACTTGCGGATATGTCTAAAGTCATTTAACGTATTCAGACCCCGATCCACTTCAAAAATCAGATCACCGCCCTTGCCGCCATCGCCACCATCCGGGCCGCCTGCCGCAACATACAACTCTCTTCGGAAACTGACATGACCATCGCCGCCTTTTCCGGAACGAATATAAATCTCAGCTCTGTCTGCAAACATCATTCCACCTTCTTTCTATATGAACAAAGTGAGCAAGCCCACTACTGTACGAGCAATTTCCTATCCTATGAAAAATAGGGGCTGTAACAAAACAGCCCCTACTCAGGTATTTTTTACTAGATTATTTAGCTTCTACCGGATATACGGAAGCCTGCTTCTTATCTCTACCTTTTCTCTCGAAACGAACAACACCATCAACTAATGCGAATAATGTATCATCGCCACCGCGACCAACGTTCACACCCGGATGAATCTTTGTTCCACGCTGCTTATAGATAATGCTTCCAGCGAGTACGAACTGTCCGTCTGCTCTCTTTGCTCCTAATCTCTTAGACTCAGAATCTCTACCGTTCTTTGTAGAACCCATTCCTTTTTTATGAGCAAATAACTGAAGGTTCATCTTTAACATTGTCTTACACCTCCTGCTTTCTCTTAAACTTTAAACGAATATATTTTTTACCATACTCATCGGCTATAGACTTTAGTCCTAATACCAATGACTGAAGTAACAGCTCAGCCTGTTCGCTGACCGGAGAAGATGTAAGTTCAAAAGAAACCACATCTTTTTCCTGATGTACTGCATTTTCAAAGGTATCCTCTGTAAATGCATCTATGGAATTAATCGTATTGATCACCAACACGGAAACCGCCGCACAAACTATGTCATTTCCATACTCTGCAAAACCGGCATGTCCTTCCATTCGAAATCCACAATACTTATCAGAATCACTCTGGTAAATTGTAACTCGTATCATACTGTCACCTTTTCTGCGATTCTATACCGAATATCGTAAGAATCACTACACAGATTATGCGTTGATCTTTTCAATCTTAACCTGTGTAAAAGCCTGTCTGTGACCATTTTTCTTATGATATCCAGATTTTCTCTTATATCTGTAAACGATTACCTTCTTAGCACGGCCTTCTTTTACGACAGAAGCTGTAACAGTAGCGTTTGCTACATCAGCGCCGGCCTTTAAAGAACCATCATTTACAGCAACAACCTGATCAAAAGTAACTGTTTCACCTGCTTCAGCAGCAAGTCTTTCTACGTTAATGATATCACCTTCGGCTACTTTGTACTGCTTTCCGCCTGTTGCAATAATTGCGTACATAGTCTTTACCTCCTTATCATTACTCGCTAACTACGGCGTCTGTGAACATTGCACATCCTTCAATTTGCCTCGTTAAGCGGCACACTAGTGTATAATACCATTTCACATACTGCTTGTCAACATATTTTTTGACAAATTTCAAAAATCGCCCACAGGATAAACAGATGTGCCGGATAAAACAAATAAAAGAAATATCTTGGCATCCTGCGCTCCTCTTTCTCTGTGTCATATAAGCTGCAGATTGGCAGAGCCAGCACCGCAAACGGCTCGATATTTCCCATCATGACAAAAGGAACTGCCATAAGCCAGAGCCACTGCTTCGGATAAGCTGCCAGCAGATAGAACATGACGATGCAGCCAATCCCAAACACAGAATAATCCACCTGCAGATAAAATGCCATAAGGCATCCGAGTAAGATCACACCTCCCTGCAGCCATGGTCTTTTGGAAAATCTTTGTATGCCATATAGCACAACTACTCCTATAAAAAGGGTAAAGATAACATTTTGCTGACTCAGATCCATAATCCGGTTTGAAAGCGCAAGATCATACGGTATCTCTGAAAGTAATGCAAACACAAGCAGACGAAGCAGATACTTACGAATATTTCGTGTTGTCAGAAATCCCTGAACCAACACAAAGCAAAAAATCGGAAATGCTATTCTGCCTATTATGCGTAAAAATAAATACAGCCGGTTTTCAAATGACCACGCTGCAAACTGTTCTGCATTTCCTTCCTGCAGAAAAACGCAGGCAATATGATCGCATAGCATAGAAGCTGCTGCAATCCATTTCAAAGAATTTCTTCCAAGTATCATTGATCCCATTTCCTATTCTTCCCATAAGAGAACAGCACCACCACGTCACATCATCCATGTACAGACAATTTCCTGACAAAGAAAAAAACTTGCAAAATAAATTGCAAGTTCGGGTTGGGCTGTTATAAAAACAGTAGCAGTCTGTAGGGGAATCGAACCCCTGTTTTCGCCGTGAGAGGGCGACGTCTTAGCCGCTTGACCAACAGACCATTTTGTTTTGTTTGCCTCGCTCTTTCGCGCTGACAAGTGATACTATACACCAGACAAGAAAAAAATGCAAGCCTTTTTTTCAATTTTTTTAAACTTTTTTTGTTTTTTTCGACAAAACCCTTTATTTATCAACGTTTGCGCCATATTATTTTTTTCTCATTTTCTAGCTTTTTTTCTTTTTACAAAAAATTTCATGGCTTTTTTTATTCTTTTTTTAGAATTTGTTCGATTTTTCTTTTCTGTTATACTTATTAAAATACTCCCAAAACACATAAAACCGTAATACTATCTAACTGCATTTTCTGACACAATAGACGTATTGCGGTTTCATATAATCATTTTTTAATATACATTCGAATTTTTATGCGGTTCTGCTCCTACGATCTGAATCCCCTTATATACAACCGCAGTAATCTCTACATCCGTCTGCGTTGTATGTGTCACAAATTTATGTAACATCTTTCCCTCCAAAGACTGTACATATTTCGGGGGCAGACGATTCAAAGCATACGCTGCAATATCCATCTTACAGCGCTCGCATTTACAATAGTCCGTTTCCTTCCATAATTGATCGATCTTCTCCAAAACCGTCTCTTCCATTAAATTCACTAACCCTGTCATAACATTCCTCATTTCTACATAGATTTTTTACCATCTATGCCCTCGTGCTTACATCCATTCTCCGTAATGGCCTCTGACGCTTATTCACCGCCACTTATCGTCACCTGAATAACCCCCCTGCCATCTCATTTATTATATCACTAAAAGCCAAAATAGTCATCTATTCCTTCTGCGATTCCCGATGCCATTTTAGACTGGTTTGCAGGCTTCTGCATGAAATAGTCTTCCGAACGGTTCGTCAAAAATCCCATTTCTATTAACGTAACCGGTATCTTACTCCAGTTTGTCCCTGTCAGATCATCTCTCTCGATCAGACCTCTGCTCTTAATTCCTGTCTTTTTACAATATTTTTTTAAGATACAGTCCGATAGACGCTTGGAAGATTTACTCAAACGGCTCACATAGCGGTTTCTTGTCGATGGATAAAGCATGCTTGCACCACGCACACCGGAAGATGCGGATGCATCAGCATGGATCCGCAGGTAAATATCTGCACCACTACGGTTGGCACGTACTGCTCTCTGTTTGTTGCTGATATTCACATTGTTAGAAGTGCGCACCATATATACCTGATAGCCTTTTGCCTTTAAAATCTTAGAAAGCTTCTTTGCCACACGCAGTGTCAGCTTATACTCCGGCACTTTACTGGCTGTTCCTGTCGCTCCTCCGGCTACCTTTGCCTTCTTTACGGCTGCTTTCGGGCCAACCGGCTCTGTTGCAAGATTAGCATGCTGCTGATGTCCGGCATCAATCGCAATCTTATAGCTTGCGCGTGTCTTTTTTGCTCCCTGCTTTACTATATTGCCTTTTTCGGATCCTTTTTCGGTATATGCCGATACCTTCTGCTCCTTTTCCATCCCATGTGTACCGGCGCATAGCACAGCTACGAGCACAATGGCAACGGCACAACAAATCCCTCTGCGAAACTTTTTCATCATCTTTCCTACTTCCTTCCTAAACTAATACTCTGTCCTTTACTAAGACCTTTTTATAGCATACCATAACCCCTTCACATTTGCTACTGTTACAGACATATTTTCCATTTCAAAACAAAAAGCCGGATCTGCAAAAGCATCTGCTGTGACTTTTACAGAATCCGACTGACCTATCACGGTTTCTTTATCGTTCCAAACTTTGAAAATGGATAGATGCGCAATACCGCATGACCATCTATATTTTTTTTCTTGACGATACCTACTTCTTCCCCGTCTCTGCTATCTACGCTCTCGTTACGGTTATCTCCCAAAACAAAGAACTCGTCTTTACCAAGCTTGATCGGTTCTTCGGCAATTCCACCGCTTTGCATCGGTTCTCTGCCATAAGATTCCTTCAACACTTTTCCGTTGATGTAAATAGTATTTCCGGTAATCTGAATCGTTTCTCCCGGAAGTCCGATCACTCGTTTGATATAGTATTCCTCATGATCGCGTCCCTTTGGATAAAAGGTAATAATGTCAAAACGATCCGGATCCTTAAAATGGTATGTCACTTTCTCAACCAAAAGACTCTCTTCGTTTTTGAGAGTATTCATCATAGAACGACCATCCACCTGTGTTCTTTGGATCACATAGCGTGGCACCACAGTGACGCACAAAAAGATGATCACAACATAAATCAACATTTCACGGATAAAGCTGGCTCTACTAGATTTTGGTGATTCATCCTGTCTGTCTTTTTCAGTCTTTTCGGCAGCTACTGTAGCTTCCTGCTCATCCGCCTGCAGATCTTTCTCTTCTACATCATTTTCTGACGGATATTCTACTTTGCCTGTATCACTCATACCTAATCCTCCTCTTCAAAGGATATAACTTCTTCTGCCATAGCTGCTTTCCGGGCAGCCTTCTCTGCTTTTCTCTTTTCTGCTTCGGCAGCCTCTTCTTCACTTAAAATGTGAATCTTAGACTGTGCAAGTTCATCAATCGCAATAGATAATGGCTTCGGACAGCCACCGGATGTCAAAGGCTCTACTCCGTCAATAAGCTGACGTGCACGTTTTGCTGTAGCTAACACAATAGAATAACGACTATTTACAATCGGAGTTTCTCCTTTTTCTACCTCGCTGTTTACTGTGCTCATTAAGTCATGATATGATGGATGTAACATAAAAAATCCCCTTTCTTATTTCCATATTTTGTATAAAAGTTCATTCTTCATCGTCATGAATGTATCGTCACTCATGACACTTAACCTATAGTATAACAGAAACTACTATCATTGGTCAAAGTCTTTTGTGATTTTTTCGATTAAATCTTTTTGATTGTTTCTGGAAAAGTGAATCGACTGTAGCAGCTGATGCATTTGTCTAACACACTGATCCAAATCATCATTTACCATAATATAATCATATTCCGGCATATAGGCGCACTCTTCTTTAGCTCTTGCAATCCTCTTTGCAATTACTTCCTCCGACTCTGTGCCACGCTTTTCCAAACGGCTGCGAAGCTCTTTTGCAGATGGCGGTGTAATAAAGATTAAGGATACCTCCGGAAACTTTTCTTTTACCTTCAGTGCTCCCTGCATTTCAATTTCTAACAGAACATCTTTTCCGTTGCGTATCTGCTCCATAACATACTCTTTCGGTGTGCCGTAATAATGCTCCACATACTGCGCATACTCGATCAGTTCACCTTTTTGTATCATTTCCTCAAACTGTTCTTTTGTCTTAAAAAAGTAATTTTTTCCTTCCACTTCCCCTTCACGAGGCTTGCGCGTAGTGGCTGATACTGATATTGCGTATCCATGTTTTTTTACTAACTGTTCTACGACAGTTCCCTTTCCCGCACCTGAAAAACCCGAAATAACCGCTATGACTCCTCTATCACTCATCTTCATTGCTCCTTTCCAATAAAGGATTTTCCTCTACCCGGTTTTCAATCGTTTCCGGAAGTAATGCTGACAGTACAATATGCCCGCTCTCCATCACCAATATACATTTTGTCTTACGTCCACAAGTCGCATCAACCGCAAGATTCTCATCTCTGGCAATCTGGATCATTCTTTTGATAGGAGCTGCATCTGCACGGATAATACTGATTACCTTATCCATATTTACGACATTACCATATCCTATGTTTACAAGCATAACTCTTTTCCTTCCATCTGCTTATTCAATATTTTGAATCTGCTCTCTGATCTTTTCAATCTCTGTCTTTAATTCAATCGCATTTTCCGATAACTCCTTATCATTTGCCTTGGACAGGATCGTATTTGCCTCACGATTCATTTCCTGTGCAATAAAATCAAGCTTTCTTCCGATTGCTTCATCCTTTTGCAATGTATTCTTCATATTCTGTATATGACTGCGCAGACGAACCGTTTCCTCATCGACACACACCTTATCCGCATAAACGATCAGTTCTGTTGCCAAAACACCTTCATCAATCTTATCATCCCCTAAAAATTCTGCTACCTTATCACTAATCTTCTGACGATACTCAGTAAGAATCTCCGGTGAACGCTGTTCTACAAATGTAACAAGCTCCAAAATATAGTCAAGCTTATGAAGAATATCCTCATACAGATGCTTTCCTTCTGCTTCTCTCGCATCAAAAAACTGTTGTCCTGCGCCTCTTACAGCCTCTTCTAACACAGTATAAAAAGAGTCTGCATCTGTACCAGCCTCTTCTAGCGTAATTACCTCCGGAAATCTTAAAACTGCCGCTGCATTTAATCCGGTCTCAAGCCCAAACTGTTCACCGGCAAGCTTTACTGCCCGTACATAATCTTCTGCTATCGTTTCATGGTAAGTTACCTTTGCATCACCATTTATATAATCATCAAAATTAATATATACATCAATCTTTCCACGACTGGCAAATTGTTTTAAAATTTCACGTACTTTATTTTCAAATGCATTAAACTTCTTTGGAAGCCGAATGCTCATATCACAATAACGATGATTGACCGATTTGATCTCCACTGTTATTTTATATTCCTTTGTCACCTTCTCATAGTGACCGTAACCTGTCATACTTTTTATCATGACATCCTCCTCATTTGCTTATCATGTGCAACTTAACATGTTACTCTATCCTAAAAACAACGTCAAGCACTACTTTTTATCTGTACTTTTTTTATGGGAAGAAAACTTACTGCAGATATTTTTCATCTGTTTTACCTTTTCTGACCATGCTTGCTCTTTCTCTTTCTTTTTTCCGTTCATATCCTCTTCACTATATAGGATATAAAGCGGCTCATTATTTTCACTCATCTGGATCTGCTTTAAATTCCGATACTTTTCTGTTTCCGTTTCTAAGTTTTTCTCTTTAAGACTCCACTTAACCAGATCTGACACGATTCGATAGATTACAGCAAAAAGTGGTACACCGATAATCATACCTACAATGCCCCATAAACCACCAAAGAACAGGATAGAAAACAATACCCAGAACGCAGAAAGTCCGGTAGACTCTCCTAAAATAGCCGGTCCAATAATATTTCCGTCAAGCTGCTGCAAAATAATGATCATGATCAAAAAATACAGTGCCTGCACCGGACTTACCAATAAAATCAAAAGAGCACTCGGAATCGCACCGATGTATGGTCCAAAAACCGGAATGATGTTTGTCACACCAACGATAACGCTGATCAGCATCGCATATGGCAGTCCCATAATGGTCATTAAAACAAAGTTTAACACACCAATAATTGCAGAATCTACAATCTTACCTACAATAAAGCCGCTAAACATTTCATTTGAAATTTCCACGTAATAAATGATCGTATCTGCATGGCTTTTTTTGAACACACCGTATGCCAGCTTTTTCGCCTGTGCAGAAAATGTTTTTTTGCTTGCCAGAATATAAATTGCCACGATAATTCCAATAAACAGATTGTAAAGCAGATTCAACACACTGATCACGCCATTTGCAAACTGTGCTGCCAACATATTTACACTTGGCAGAAGCTCTGACTGCAGCCACGGAAGAAGCTCCTTGTTGACCATTTCATCCATATATTCTGTTGCATTCAATGCAATGTCCTGCAGCTTATCTGCCAAAAACGCATTGTTTCGAATACTTTGGTTTAACTGGTTATAATATTCATTTGCCTTATCCGGCAACGTATCCGCTAATGAAATAATACTATTTAATAGCTGTGGTACGATCAAAATAAATAAGACAATAACAATCAAAATTGCTGACACTACCGAAGCGGTAATAGCAACTCCACTCAAATATTTTTCACTCTTTAAAGATACGGTACGTCCTCCTCTTCGCGCAATCTTAAGTAACCCATTCTGAAATACTTTCATCAACGGGTTTAATACATAAGCGATCACACAGCCATAGACAACCGGCTTTAAAATTCCTATATACTGACTGATTGTAGAAAAAATTACATCTGCATTCGCTATAATAAAATAAATGGCAATAGATGCTACCACAACCAAAAACAGTCCGCTCCACTTTAGAAATGTTTCCTTAATCAATGACTGTTCCTTTGTTTTCTCTTTTTCCATTGAAATCCTCCCTGATTTTAATCTTATTAACTACTATACTTTTTTTTCTGCATTTTTGCAAGGCATTTGGAGAGAATGCCCTGTCATTCTCTTTTCTTAATTTATGAAACGCTCATACTGTAGTAGATCATTAACAAGAATCGCATTGCGATTCTTGCTGAGAGAATGCACGGGCATTCTCTCTTTTTACATTTTTTTACACTTTTCGACAAATAACTATTGACTTTTTTTATTTTATCCGTATACTAATAATTGTATTTCCTACATGGCAGTTTTAACTGTCATGAAGTTATATTTTTCACTGATATGAATTCTTTCAGAGATGAAAGGATTCGCTCTTTTTCTATTTACCTAACAAGGACAGATAGCAATATCTATTCTTGTTATGGATGCCTACGGGAATAGGTATTCATGCAAAAAAGATCTCTACGGGAATAGGGATCTTTTTTGTTGCATAAAATTCTTTTATCAATCGTACTTGCTCCGATACGCACTCTTCTATCCATAAATTTATGATAAATATATAATGCAGAAAAATTTGCTTTTTACTGCAACACATTATATACATATAGGGCAACGCTAATGCGCTGCCCTATAAAATTTTGTTATCCTATTCTTTTTTCATCCTGATACTAGTACAGCGAAAATTAAGTTTTGGATAGTTTGGCGCAGAAGATTTTTCTGAGAGTGCTACTTCACAAACGCAGGCGTAGTGGTGGCTACGTCGAGGCTTGGGGAGTAGTGCTATCAGGAAAATAAGCAAGTCAAACTGCCAATTACTTAATATTCGCTGTACTAGCAGTGTACCAGTGTTCCTGTTTTTCCATTCAAGCCTGCTAAAGCTGTATCTATGCTTGTAATAATGGCTTTTCTCTCATTGGAAGAAGATGCAAAAGATACTGCCGCTTCTACCTTAGGAAGCATGGCACCTGTTGTAAACTGCTTATCTTCGATATACTGTGTTGCCTCTTCTACTGTCATGGAATCAAGCGGTGTTTCATTTTCTTTTCCATAATGCAATGCAACCTTTTCTACTCCTGTCAGAAGTAAGAGAACATCTGCACCTAACTGCTCTGCAAGGCATGCACTTGTCATATCTTTTTCAATAACGGCACTTGCCCCCTTCAAACGGGTTCCCTGCTGTAAAACCGGGATTCCACCACCGCCTGCGGCAATAACGATCTGACCGGCATCCATCAGTGCCTGAATGGCATCTAATTCATATATTTCAATCGGACGCGGTGCAGCAATGATACGCTGATATCCCTTTCCTTCTACATAAGTAACATGATTTCCCTTCTTTTCCTCAATCTTGGCTTCTTCCTCTGTCATGTAACGACCGATCACCTTAGAAGGATGAGTAAACGCTGCATCAAACGGATCGACACGCACCTGTGTGATCAACGTAGAAACAGGCTTATAAATTCCACGATTCAAAAGCTCTGTGCGGATTTCATTCTGCAGATCGTATCCGATATATCCCTGACTCATAGCACTACAGATTGACATAGGTGCAACCGTGTTTGATGGTTCCAGACGACTGTATTCCGTCATAGCCGCATGAATCATTCCTACCTGTGGACCGTTACTGTGTGTGATCACAACCTGATACTTAGCTTCTACTAAATCTGCAATCGCTGCTGCTGCGTTTTTTACCGCCTCTTTCTGCTCCGGAAATGTCCTTCCCAATGCACTGTGTCCTAAAGCGACAACCACTTTTTTATTATCCATTCTCTATACCTCCGATAGAATCCATTAGAAGCTTTTTTTAGATAATCTTCTAATTTCATTTTATTCTTTTTATTTATTTCTCCATTTATGGAAATAATATATTCTATCTTTATATACTACCATGAAAAGGTTGGAAAAGCAATGTTTTAAACCAAACAAGCTTCCCACAAAAGACAAGAGATCGCACGAATGCGACCTCTTATCTTTTTCATATATTAATTGGGAATATTAATATGAAAGCAAATTTATGATAACAGTCTTTTTAGCCTACAGCTAAAACAACTCCATCACTTATGATAAAGTTATGTAAGGATTAAACCTCAAATAACAGATCACCATATGTTGGAACCGGCCAGAAATCCTGATCAACGATCATTTCCAGTTCATCAATTGGTGCACGCAGCTCATTCATAGCTGCAAATACAACATCCTTAAAGAAGAGAGCCTGTTCCTGACCTTCCTCTTTTTCTGCTGCTTCTGCTGTCACCTTCTCAAGCTTAGCAAGTGCATTCTGTGCAGTTGCAAGAAGTGAAGAGCATTTTGTCAGAAGTTCTGTCTGAACAGATACATCTGCAGATGGGCATGCAGCCGCAACACTGTTGATTGAATCAGCAAGACTTGTAACATACTGGATTACTGCAGGAATATACTGCTTACCAGCCATGTCGATCATAGTCTTTGCTTCAATATTGATTGTCTTAGAATATGTTTCAAAGTTAATCTCTGCTCTTGATTCAAGCTCAACCTTTGTCAAAACATTCTGACGCTCAAACATCTTAACAGATTTATCTGTTACAAGATAAGGAATTGCCTCTACGAAAGATTTAACATTTGGAAGACCACGCTTCTTAGCCTCAGCAACCCACTCATCGGAATAACCGTCACCATTGAAGATAACCTTCTGATGCTCTGTAACTGTTTTCTTGATCAACTCTTTTACTGCTGCATCAAAGTCAGAAGCCTTCTCCAACTCATCTGCAAAATCCTGTAATACATCTGCAACCATTGTATTTAATGTAAAGTTGACACCTGAGATCGACATAGAAGATCCAAGCATTCTAAACTCAAACTTATTTCCTGTAAAGGCAAATGGTGAAGTACGGTTTCTATCTGTAGCATCCTTCTTTAATACCGGAAGTACATGAACACCTGTATCAAGCTTAGATCCCTGAATAGAAGAAGAAACATCTCCCTTAATGATCTGCTCAATGATATCCTCTAACTGCTCACCTAAGAAAATAGAAATGATAGCAGGAGGTGCCTCGTTTGCTCCAAGTCTGTGATCATTACCAGGGTTAGAAGCAGAAAGACGAAGCAGTTCTGCGTTCTCATCTACAGCTTTAATAATAGCAGCTAAGAAAAGAAGGAACTTTGTATTCTCATGTGGCTTCTTGCCCGGATCTAACAGATTGATTCCTGTATCTGTTACGATAGACCAGTTATTATGCTTACCGGAACCATTCACACCGGCAAATGGCTTCTCATGAAGCAGACACTCTAAATTATGTCTTTTAGCAACCTTTTTCATTACTTCCATAACTAACTGGTTATGATCTGTAGAAATATTTGCTGTTGTAAAGATTGGTGCCATCTCATGCTGTGCCGGTGCAACCTCATTATGCTGTGTCTTAGAAAGAATACCTAACTTCCAAAGCTCTTCGTTTAAGTCTTTCATGAAAGAAGCGATACGCTCCTTGATTGCGCCAAAGTAATGATCATCTAACTCCTGTCCCTTTGGAGCCGGTGCACCAAACAATGTACGTCCGGAGAAGATCAAATCCTTACGCTGTAAATATTTATCGCGGTCTACAAGGAAATACTCCTGCTCTGGTCCAACGGAGCAGGATACCTTCTTCACATCATCATATCCAAACAGCTTCATAATACGAACAGCCTGTTTGCTGATTGCTTCCATCGAACGAAGAAGCGGTGTCTTCTTATCCAATGCTTCACCTGTATAAGAACAAAATGCAGTAGGGATGCAAAGTGTAACACCGGCAGCGTCCTCCTGAAGGAATGCAGGTGATGTACAATCCCATGCTGTATATCCTCTTGCTTCAAATGTTGCACGAAGACCACCTGATGGGAAGGAAGAAGCATCCGGCTCACCTTTGATCAACTCTTTTCCTGAAAATTCAAGAACCGGCTTACTCTTTGTTGCCGGACTAAGGAATGAATCATGCTTTTCAGCAGTCACACCTGTCATTGGCTGGAACCAGTGAGTATAATGTGTAGCACCATGCTCTAATGCCCATTCTTTCATTGCATGAGCCACAACATTAGCAATATCAGGATCAAGATCCTCTCCGCTTTCTAATGTTTTCTTCCATGATTTGTAAACATCCTTTGGCAGCTTTGCCTGCATAACCTCGTCGTTGAACACGTCTTTCCCAAATACCTGTTCAATTACATTTGTTTCCATAAACTGATACCATCCTTTCATATTAATATTGGTTCAATATTGAAATCGTCCAGACGCTCTATTGTCGATCCATGCTGTCTTTGTCTGGACAAAGTGGAAATACCGAAACAGCTTATGTCAATTCTTTCTAGCAAAAAAGGCGCACTCAAATAAATTGAGAACGCCTTTGTTCTGTACAGTATTTAACCAACTGCTAATACCATATCACATTTCTTTAAGTTTGAAAAGACCTTTTTTAAATTTTTTTACAAAAATTGTATTTTCCCCCATTTTTCCTATCTTCCGTTAGAGATTGTTGCAATATCAACAACAGAAAGATTTTCCATATCGGAATTTTCCAAACTTGTTAAAAGCGCATCTGCTGTATCCAGTGATGTCAGGCAGGTAACACCTGTTTCAATAGCTGTCCGACGGATAAGGAAACCATCCTTTAACTTATCCCCATATGTTGGTGTATCGACAACCAGATCGATCTGATGCTCCAATAACAGATCCATCAATGTCGGTGCCTCTTCGTTGATACGATTGACCGGAATAGCAAGTACACCGTGATCATTTAACACTCTTGCCGTATTGCGTGTTGCAAAGATTTCATAACCAAGCTTCTTAAATCTCTTAGCAACCTCAACAGCCTCTAACTTATCCGCATCCTTTACGGTAAGAATCATCTTCTTATGCTTTGGAAGATCAATGCCTGCGCCTAAAAATGCCTTATACAATGCTTCATTGAATGACTTGGAAATACCCAGACACTCACCGGTAGATTTCATTTCAGGTCCAAGGCTGATCTCTGCTCCACGAAGCTTTTCAAATGAGAATACCGGCATCTTGATTGCAAGATAATCAGACTTCTTGGCAAGTCCCGTGTCATATCCAAGATCCTTGATCTTTGCGCCGAGGATGACCTTAGAAGCCAGATCAACGATTGGAATACCAGTTACTTTACTGATATATGGCACTGTACGGCTGGAACGAGGATTTACCTCGATTACAAACACTTCATCATGATATACGATAAACTGAATGTTGATCAAACCGATAACATGCAGTGAACGCGCAAGCTTTCTGGTATATTCTACGATGACGCGCTGAATCTTTTCGGAAATACTCTGAGCCGGATAAACAGAGATACTGTCACCGGAGTGAATACCTGCTCTCTCCACATGCTCCATGATACCAGGAATCAGAATATCTTCTCCATCGCATACGGCATCAACTTCTACTTCTTTACCCATCAGATATTTATCAACTAAGATTGGATGTTCCTGATGGTAACGGTTGATAACTGCCATAAATTCCTTGATATCAGAATCAGATACTGCAATCTGCATACCCTGTCCACCAAGTACATAGGAAGGACGCACTAATACCGGATATCCCAGTTCATTGGCAGCTTCCAATGCTTCTTCCGTTGTAAATACAGTCTTTCCGGAAGGTCTTGGAATACAGCACTGCTCCAAGATTTCATCAAACAGCTCTCTGTCCTCTGCCGCATCGACATTTTCTGCACTGGTTCCAAGAATCTTGACACCCATCTTCAAAAGAGATTCCGTAAGCTTGATCGCTGTCTGACCACCAAACTGTACTACGGCGCCATCCGGTTTTTCCAAACGAACGATATTTTCTACATCTTCCGGTGTCAGCGGCTCAAAATAAAGCTTATCTGCAATATCAAAGTCTGTACTTACTGTTTCCGGGTTATTATTAACGATAATTGTTTCATATCCTTCTTCAGACAGTGACCATACGCTGTGTACAGAACAATAATCAAACTCAATACCCTGACCGATACGGATCGGACCGGAACCGAGTACCATGATCTTTTTCTTTGTTGTGTTATCTTCTACCTCATTCACTCCATCAAAACAGCTATAGTAGTATGGTGTTTCGGAAGCAAACTCAGCAGCACAGGTATCAACCATCTTAAACGCCGCTGTCACGCCAAGCTCATAGCGCATATTGCGGATTTCTTCTTCTGTCTTGCCGGTAAATCTTGCAATGACCGTGTCCGGGAACTCCAGACGCTTTGCTTGTGTTAAAAGTTCTTTATCCAGATTCTTTGCAGACTTTAACTTCTGCTCCATCTCAACAAGGATTGCAATCTTATCGATGAACCACTCATCAATCTTTGTAATCTCATGAATCGTATCATAATCAACACCACGACGGATAGCCTCCGCTACAACAAAGATACGGCGGTCATCGATCACATGAAGCTTTTCAACGATCTCTTCTGTTGGCAGATCAACATACTCATCATTGACCAGACAGTCTACATGCTGCTCCAGAGAACGAAGTGCCTTCATCAGTGCACCTTCAAAATTCGTACAGATACTCATAACCTCACCGGTTGCTTTCATCTGTGTTGTCAGTGTTCTCTTTGCCTTGATAAATTTATCAAAAGGAAGACGCGGAATCTTAACAACTACATAGTCAAGAGCCGGCTCAAAGCTGGCATACGTCTTTCCTGTTACAGCATTTGGAATTTCATCCAATGTATAACCAAGAGCGATCTTTGCAGAAACTTTGGCAATCGGATATCCTGTTGCCTTAGATGCCAAAGCAGAAGAACGGCTCACACGAGGATTTACCTCGATAACAATATATTCAAATGATGTCGGATGCAGTGCAAACTGTACGTTACATCCACCTGTAATTCCTAACTCATCGATAATGCGAAGTGCTGATGTACGAAGCATCTGATATTCTTTATCAGATAAGGTCTGGGATGGTGCAACAACGATACTGTCACCGGTATGAACACCAACCGGATCAAGGTTTTCCATGTTACAAACAGTAATACATGTTCCGTTACTGTCACGCATAACCTCATATTCGATCTCTTTCCATCCTGCGATGCATCTTTCTACCAGTACCTGACCGACACGGGAAAGACGAAGACCGTTTGAAAGGATTTCTTCTAACTCTTCCTGATTATGTGCAATACCACCACCGGAACCACCTAATGTATATGCAGGACGGAGTACTACCGGATAACCAATCTTTTCAGCAAAAGCAACACCGTCTTCAATATTCTCTACTAACTCGGATGCTGCGCAAGGCTCACCGATGCGCTCCATCATATCCTTAAATTCCTGACGTCCCTCTGCATTTCGAATCGTTTCAGCCGTTGTACCTAAAAGCTTGACGCCATGTGAATCCAAAAATCCTGACTCTGCAAGCTCCATACCAAGGTTTAAGCCTGCCTGTCCACCCATATTTGGCAGCAGACTGTCCGGCTTTTCTACCTCGATGATCTTCTGAAGAACTTCAACTGTCAGTGGCTCAATATATACTTTATCTGCGATATCTTTATCTGTCATGATCGTAGCCGGGTTTGAGTTTACCAGAATAACTTCCATTCCCTCTTCCTTCAAAGAACGGCATGCCTGTGTGCCGGCATAATCAAACTCAGCAGCCTGTCCAATCACAATAGGACCTGAACCAATTACTAAGACTCTCTTTATTCCTTCCAACTTTGGCATTATTTATTTCCTCCTATCATCTTCATAAACTCGTCAAACAACAGTTCAGAATCCTTAGGGCCTGCATTTGCCTCCGGATGGAACTGCACTGTTTTAACAGGCTTTCCAATGTACTCTAAACCTTCTACGGTATTATCATTTACATTGACAAACCATGGTCTTGCCACCGATGCATCAATAGAGTCTGCGTCTACAACATAACCGTGGTTCTGTGAAGAAATATATACCTTTCCGGTATCTAAGTTTTTAACCGGATGATTCGCACCTCTGTGTCCGTATTTCATCTTATATGTCTTGGCGTTGTGTGCCAGTGCCATAAGCTGATGTCCCAGACAGATTGCAAAGATTGGAATGCCTGCATCTGCAAGAATCTTAATCTGCTCAATGATCTCTGTACATTCTGCAGGATCTCCGGGGCCATTTGTGATCATAATGCCATCCGGCTTAGAAGCGATCACTTCCTTAGCATCAAACGTACATGGATAAACTGTAACATTGCATCCACGGTTTAACAGGCAGCGAATGATATTTTTCTTTGTTCCTACATCGATCACTGCAACATTTTTGTCTGCTGTTACCTTTTCTGATCCGATATCCCCCGGAACATACTCTTCTTTTTCATTACAGCTTACTTTTTTTACCACACCGGTTACAGTATACTCTTTGAGCTTTGGAAGGATCTCATCCAGATTATAATTTTCGTTTGTTGTGATCATTCCATTCATCGTTCCCTTTTCACGAAGAATTTTTGTAAGGGCACGTGTATCAATACCGCAGATTCCCGGAATATCATTTTCCTCTAAGAAATGCTGTACCGTATCTTCCGAACGGAAATTGCTTGGCATACGTGAAAGCTCACGTACAATAAATCCATCCGGCCATCCCTTTTTCGACTCCATATCCTGATAACAGATACCGTAGTTTCCGATCAACGGATATGTCATTGTTACTGCCTGTCCGGCATAACTTGGGTCCGTAAGCACCTCCAGATATCCGGTCATGGATGTATTGAAAACAATCTCACTGATCACATCTTTTGCTTTGCCGATGCTGCTTCCCTCAAATACAGTTCCGTCTTCTAATATAAGAAACGCTTTCATAATTATATATCCCATTCCTTTCCATTGAGTTCTAGTATCATTTCAGCAGTTTCTACCATATTGGTAGCACTGTCCATACTTAGCTTTTGAATATAATGATGTGCTTCATCTTCTGTCATTTGATTGCGCTCCATTAATAACTCTTTTGCAGTAGCAATCACTCTTCGGTCACTTTCTGTTCGAACTTTCGGCTTGCTTTTTTGCTTTTTACGCCAGCGGTTATACTGAACCATCATCATTTCTAATGTATTCAGTAAATCCTGAACCTTAAACGGCATTGCCACAGAAATCAGTCCTGTCGCGTCACACTCTGCCAGTTTTCCGGGCGATGCCAGCAAAAGCATCTGAAATCCCTTTGGCAGATAATCATTGATTTCCATATAATACATATCAGAAAAACGATATCCACATATGACAATCCCACCATCCAGACGGTTCACCGCTTCAACGATCTGAGCACCGCTGTCACAAACCATATTCACATCATAACCATTTCGAATAAGAAGTTTTCTTAAATTTTTAGCATCATCCAGTTTAGGAAAAGCTACTATGATATCTGCCATGCAGAAACCTCCTATCTTTGTGTAATGATGCTTATTTATACAGTTCCCAGGTAACGGTCTTTTTCCCACTTCGTTACCTGCTTGCAATACTCATTCCACTCCTCGTCCTTTGTATGGATCAGATGTCTTGCAATATGCTCTCCTAACGCCTCATGTAAAAATGTATCTTTCTTAAACTGTGAAACAGCTTCATGAAGTGTCCTTGGCAGCTTCTCAACATTTCCAACATCCTCTATCTGATCATCCATGCAGACAGGCGGCTCTAACTTCTGTCTGATACCATCCAGTCCGGCACACAAACATGCTGCGATTACCAGATATGGATTTGCCGCTCCGTCCGGACTTCTTAACACGATTCTTGCCCCATCACCGCCGATTGATGTCAGACGGATCAACGGACTGCTGTTGGTAGAAGACCAGCCTACCGAAACAGGTGCCAGATAGCCCGGAATCAGTCGCTTATACGAATTTACGATTGGATTGTTGACCAACGACATACTCGCAATATGATTCAGGATGCCTGCCATAAAATGATAACCCTCTTTGCTGACTCCCAGTTTATCGTTCTTATCCGTAAAGACATTTCTTCCACTTGCATCACGCAGTGAAAAAGTATAATGTGCTCCGGAACCCTGAACATTTTCTCTCGGCTTCGGCATAAAAGTTCCATGCACTCCATGTCTTCTTGCCACAGTTCTTACTACCAGACGTGTTGTCATAATATCATCTGCCATATGCAGTGCATCAACATGTGTCAGATCTAAGACATGCTGTGCTGCCTCATCGGAATGATAGGAAGATTCCACTTCGATTCCCATGTCAGCCAGATACAGTACCATGTCACGACGTGTATTCTCGCCTCCATCTGTCGGGCCTATATCAAAATAGCCGCCCTTCTCACTGGTATGATTGGTCGGCTGTCCATTCTCACCCAGGTCAAATAAGAAAAATTCATTTTTCACTGCCACATCCAGTTCAAACCCCATTTCCTTTGCCTGACTGATCGCTTTCTTTAATATATACCTGCTGTCACCGTCAAAAGGCGTCCCATCCGGCTTAACCACGTCACAAATAAAACGTGCTACTTTGCCATTCTGAGGACGCCACGGGAATATCACAAATGTATCTAAATCAGGAATCAAAAACAACTCCTCATATCCCATTCCACGAAAACCATCAATTGCGGCACAATCAAATTTGCACTTGCCATCTAAGATCTTATCAATCTGATCAATGGTTGTCGCCATATTTTTTAAATTTCCGGCAATATCAGTGAATTGCAAACGAATAAACTCAATATCTTCTTCTTCAATTAAGTCGTAAATATCCTGTCTGGAATACTTCGCCATTTTAATACCATTCCTTTCTGTCGTAATTTATGTCACTATCCTATAGAAGTCTTTCCCGAATATCCCACTTTATCAAGCAATAAAGCCCATTGCTGTGTCTACGCTTTTTTACGCATTTTTCTTTTTGCAGTTCTAAAATTGTCCGAACTACTCCAATTTACGCATTTCATCTATTATACACATTTTTCATTCTTATGTCAAAACATAAATCCTTCATCCCAAAAAAAGTTTCATATAAAAGTAATCAGCCACGGCAGCTTTTCAAAAGCTGCCTCTTAGGCTATAACTTCTGCCAAAGAAGAAATCTTTCTGCAGTTCTTTGGCAGACTTCCCGTAAACGGAGTAGATTGTTCTGTTTCTATATACATACTGTCTATTCCAAACTGTTCTGCCCCACCTGCATCAGCAAAGCGATCATTTCCTATCATCACGGATTCTTCTTTTTGTAAAGAAAAGCGCACAAACAGTTCTTCATAAAAATACGGTGACGGCTTTTGAAAGCCTGTATCGGAGGAATATAAAATTCCATCAAACAGATCGTAGATTCCCAGACGTTTCATCTCAGGCTCTGTAAAGATCCTCTGCGCATTCGATAACAGATATATCTTTTTCCCGGCCTGCTTCAGATTTTTAAGCAGTTCTTTTGCACCATCAAAGAGCGTAAGCTTTTCCAGCGACAGTGCCCTGAAAAACACAGCCAGATCATACACTTCGCTTACATCACGCTGTACACCCTTCTGCCATAGCAGACGCCAGAATACAAATTCTAACTTAATCTCAATATCTGATAATCGTACCTTTTTTCCCTGTTCCAGATACCTTTTTAACAATCTGTCCTGTTCTTCCTTTACCATTTCTTTGTAACATGTCCGCAGTTCTTTCGGTTCATACTCTGCGCCAAACATTGCAAGCACGTTTGCAAACTTGCGCCATAGATCTATCTTTTTTTCATTGGTATGGATATCCACCAATGTACCGTAAAGATCAAATATATAGTTTGTATATTTCATTTGCTTTCATTCTTCTTTCTTTGACTTTCCAATCCTGTCGTGATGCCGTTGCGGTATGATGGCACTGATGTGATCAATGCAATATTTTATCCTTATATTTTGCCACTTCTTCCAGATACTTCTGCCCGATCTCACTGATACGGACGTCCTTTCTTGCAACATATCCTATCGTCATCTTTTCCTCAGACTTTAGCTTGACTGCGCAGTAGTCTGTTCCATTTAATTCTTCACAGATAATGCCGGAGCATAAGGTATAACCATTCAGACCGACCATAAGATTAAGTAAGGTTGCACGGTCGTTGGCACGTATCAGCCGCTTATACTCATATGTGCTTAAAACCTCCTCTGCAAAATAAAACGAATTATGTTCCCCCTGATCAAAGGCAAGACACGGATACTCCTTTAACTCCTCTAATGCGATCTCTTTTCTGCCTGCCAGTGGATGTCCGCTCCACATATAGACATACACGCCACACTCTAAAAGCGGATGAAAGACTAATCTGCTCTCTGCAAAAATCTTGTTTAACACCTGTTCATTAAAATCATTGATATATAAGATACCTATCTCGCTTTTATGGTTTTTCACATTTTCAATTACTTCATAGGTTTTTGTTTCATGTACCTCGAACTCGTACTCATCCATTCCGTAGTGCTTTACCATCTCGACAAAGGCATTCACCGCAAAAGTATAATGCTGCATCGATACACTAAACTTCTTTTTAATATTTTTCTTTGAAATATAGCGTGCATCCAAAAGTTCATACTGTTCTACAACCTGTCTGGCATATCCGATAAAAACCGTTCCCTCCGCTGTCAGGGTAATGCCTGACTTAGAACGGATAAAAAGTTCAATACCAATCTCTTCTTCCAGCGAATGGATTGCACTAGAAAGGCTTGGCTGTGAAATATACAGCTTTTTGGCTGCTTCATTCAGCGAGTTTTCCCCCGCCACAACAATCGCATATTTTAGCTGATTTAATGTCATCCTTATCACTCCTGTCATAAGTGCTTTTTCTAACACACATTCTACCATATGAGGGAACCTTCCCGCAATAATAACTGACAAATCAAAAGATTGCTTTCCAGCCAAATAAAAGACTGATGCATTTTATCTGCACCAGCCTTTTATTTCTTATATTTTTAATTGTCATCTGATATTTTGCCCTATCCCAGGTAGGTCTTTGCTTCCTCTATATATAATCTGGCATTTTCTATATTGTGCGTAATTTCTTCTTCGCGGATGCCACGCTTTATTTTCCCCGGATTTCCAAGCACAACGGAACCGTCAGGGATCTCCATACCACCTGTTACTAAAGCGCCGGCACCGACAATACAGTTTTTCCCAATCTTACATCCATTTAGCAGGATAGCTCCCATGCCGATCAGAGAATGATCTCCGATCGTACATCCGTGTACAACCGCGCCATGCCCGACCGTGACGTATTCTCCGATCCTTACAGGATATCCACGATCCACGTGTAAGACACAGTTATCCTGTATGTTGCTTCCTCTCCCGATATAAATGGAATCTGCATCTGCACGCACCGTCGCATGAAACCAGATACTTGCATCCTCTTTCATCGTAACATCACCAAGAACATCTGCACTTGGTGCGATAAATACAGACTTTTCTATGCTTTTCATTTGTTTCTTCCTCACTTCTTTTTTCAGGCTTTTTGTGATATATACCACATTGCATATCGTATCATGTCCATGATAATTACACAACATACCCTTTTCGTTTTTTAACTGTTTTTAATGCTTATTCTGAAATGCTTTCATTCCTAAATACATTGCTGCGTTTCCAAGCTGTTCTTCTATTTTAAGAAGCCTGTTATACTTTGCTGTTCTTTCACTTCTGCACGGCGCACCGGTTTTAATCTGTCCGGCATTTAGCGCTACGGAAAGATCTGCTATCGTGGTATCCTCCGTTTCCCCAGAACGATGCGAAATGATTGACGTATACCCATTCTTTTTTGCTAACTTAATCGCATCCATCGTTTCAGAAAGTGTGCCAATCTGATTGAGTTTGATCAAAATGGAATTTCCACAGCCACTATCGATTCCTTTTTGCAGACGTTTTGTATTGGTAACAAAAAGATCATCCCCCACTAACTGTACTTTATGACCCAGCTCTGCCGTAATCGTTTTCCAACCTTCCCAGTCCTCTTCGTCCAAAGGATCTTCAATGGAAGCGATCGGGTACTGTCTGCACAGCTCCTTCCAATGTCTGATCAGCTCCTGCGTCGACAGCGTCTGCTTCGACTTTGGCAAACAATATTCTCCTGCATGACTTCCCTTCCACTCACTGGCAGCAGCATCTAACGCCAGCACAAAATCTTTTCCTGCCACATAACCGGCACTCTCAACAGCTTCCAAGATCAGCTCGATCGTTTCTGCATCACTTCCAAGATCCGGTGCAAAGCCACCCTCATCACCAACAGAAGTCGCAAGCTTTTTCTTCTTCAAAATACTTTGCAGCGTATGATACACCTCACAACACTGACGCATTCCCTCTAAAAAGCAGCAGGCTCCTACCGGCATGATCATAAACTCCTGTGTATCTACCGTATTCGTTGCATGCGCCCCACCATTTAAAATATTCATCATTGGCACCGGAAGAACGGTTGCGCTCACTCCTCCCAAATAGCGGTACAAAGGCATATTCTGACACTTTGCGGCTGCACACGCTGCAGCGATTGAAACAGCTAATATCGCATTTGCTCCAAGCTTACTCTTATCCGATGTACCGTCTATTTCACACATCTTACGGTCTATCGCATAGCAATCTCTAACATCCATGCCGATCAGTGCCGGTGCAATTTCCCCAGTTATATTTTCCACTGCCTTTTTCACGCCTTTTCCCAGATAATCACTTCCACCATCCCGAAGCTCATGTGCCTCATAAATACCGGTAGAAGCTCCGCTTGGACAGGCTCCTGTTCCCTTAATCCTGCATTTTAATACTACTTCTGCTTCCACAGTCGGATTTCCTCTGGAATCTATGATCTGTCTTCCTATTACGTCCTGAATCTGATACATGCTCATTAAATTCCCCCTTTTCTACACACACTCCTTACTGCATGTATTTTGCTTTTATAATTATTTTCAATAGTTGCTCGATTATATTCATTCCATATTTATCGCGAAATTATACGCAAAAAATGGAGAATCACAGCATATATTTTCTAAATATTGCCACTGTCTGCGCAGTTTTAAATTTTAAAAATATCTTCAAAATGTGACCACTGTAAAATATAGAAGAATTGCGCGAAAAATCTATGTAAAATTTGTGAAACATAACTAAAAAATACTGGTTTTTTTCTGACAAATGTCGTAATATTATGATAATAATGATGCTAGGTTCAAAAGCAGGATTGCAGGAATTGCTCTTGGCAATGGTGCAATCCGTAGCACCAATTGGGATCAAAAGATCTATAAAAATACGAAAGGAAGGTGGGAAATTTATTATGGCAATCACAACATTTGCAGCTATCGATGTCGGTTCTCATGAAACGACACTTCGTATTTATGAAATTTCTAAGCATAATGGCATAAAGCAATTAGACCATGTTCACCATACATCCCGGCTCGGTTATGAAACATATTCAACCAAGCATATCAGTTATCATTCCATTGAAAAGCTTTGTAAGATCTTAAATGGATTTTCTTTAAAAATGAAGGAATACGGCGTCCGTGATTATATGATCACTGCTACCAGTGCACTGCGCGAAGCCGATAACAATCTGATCGTTTTAGATCAGATCAAACAGCGTACCGGCTTTCTCATTAAGATACTCAGCAATTCAGAACAGCGCTATCTCTGTTATAAGGCAATCGCTTTGACGCAAAATTCTTTTCACAAACTGATCCAGAAAGGAACTCTTTTAGCAGATGTCGGTGGCGGCAGCATACAGCTTTCCCTTTTTGACAAAAATGCTTTGATCGCAACGCAGAATATCATGCTTGGCTCTCTCCGTATTCAGGAGATTTTGCAGGATATGTACAATACTACTGATAATTATCAAAATTTAATTTATGAATATATTTTTCATGATCTCCATGTGTTTGCACAGCTTTATCTAAAGGATATCAAGATTAAAAATATTATTGCCGTTGGTAATCAGCTTTCCAGCTTTGTAAAATACCTCTCTACCCATCATTTTGGCAAACTGATTCCTTTTGATGCAAAGGGCACTAAAAAAGATTCCGTAAACCGCTCGCAGTACGAAGAGTTTTATCAGGCGATCAGTTCACAAAAACCGGAAGAATTAAGCAAAGAATTAAATATCAATCCGGATAAAGCCTCTCTTCTTCTGCCTACGGCAATGATCTATCATAATATTTTTGAAGAAACACAGGCAGAACAGATGTGGCTTTCCGGTATTACACTATGTGACGGTATGGCTGCTGATTTTGCAGAAAGAAAAGCGCATATTATTCCGGCGCACAGCTTCGCTGATGATATTCTTTCCGCATCCCGTCAGATAGCGGCACGCTACTGCTGCAGTCCGAAGCATAACGGACTGGTAGAGCAGATTGCCTTAAAGATATTTGATACCGTGAAAAAACAAAACAATCTGACAAGACAGGAACGTCTTCTGCTTCAGATTGCAACAATCCTTCATAACTGTGGAGCTTTTATTAATCTGAATGAGGTAGGTGAAAATTCTTATAAAATCGTCACCTCCACCGAAATCATTGGCATTTCGCATAAGCAGCGCATGATCGTTGCTGCCATCGTCCGCTATACTACCGGAGATTTTCCTCAATTTGCCGAGATGGACGATGTATTTGAAAAAGAGGATTATATTAAAATCGCAAAGTTAAATGCAATCTTACGACTTGCAGATGCGATGGATCGCAGTCATCGTCAGAAATTCCGCAATGTAACAATAGTATGCCGTAACAACACCCTGTATATCACAGGACATACCTTATATGACATTACCTTAGAGCAGGGAATTTTTGCAAACTCCGCAGACTTTTTTGAAGAAGTCTTTGGTATCCAGCCATTGTTAAAACAGAAAAAAGAATTTTAAGCAAATTTTCACATGCAGAATTTGTGTCTGCGCGCACTTGACACAAACTTGTTACACGCAAAAAACGTGCGCAGAAATGAGGATTATTATGGTAAATAAATCCATTTATTCAAAACCTGAATATTTTTATAACAGAGAACTTAGTTGGATTTCTTTTAACTATCGTGTTTTAGAGGAAGCACAGGATAAAACCATTCCTTTGCTGGATCGTCTTAAATTTTTAAGCATCACCGCATCAAACTTAGATGAGTTTTTTATGATCCGTGTTGCTTCCCTAAAGGATATGGTTCAGGTAAATTATACCAAAAAAGATATTGCCGGTATGACACCACAAAAGCAGTTAGAAGAAATCAACAAAAGGACACATAAATTAGTAAAAGATCAGTATGATACCTATAACAAAATGCTGATTCCAAGCTTAAAAAAGGAACGCATCTGTATCATCGATCACCATGAAGAGCTTAGCCATGAGCAGGCACAATATGTCGATAACTATTTTAAGTCAGAGGTATATCCGGTGTTGACACCGATGGCAGTAGATTCTTCCCGTCCATTTCCACTGATTCGCAACAAATCTTTAAATATCGGTGCCTTGTTGCAGACAAAGCTGCATGAAAAGTCAGATGAGAAAAAGGGACACTTCCGTGAATTATACATGTCACATACCGGAAAGAAGAAAAAGGAAAATACAGATATTGATTTTGCGACCGTTCAGGTTCCTTCTGTTCTTCCCCGCTTTGTCGAGATTCCTTCCAGTGATGAATATGACAAAACATTTATTTTACTGGAACAGATCATCGAAAAGAATATTGAAAAATTATTTTTAAATTATGAGGTACTCTCTGTCTTTCCATATCGTATCATGCGTAATGCCGATCTTACGATTGAAGAGGACGAAGCTGCTGATCTGCTGATTGAGATTGAACGCCAGCTCAAAAAACGTCAATGGGGAGAAGCAATCCGACTGGAAGTAGAAGAATCAATTGACGAACACCTCTTACAGACCTTAAAGGATGAGCTTCACATTAACGAAGTGGATATCTTTAAGATCAACGGGCCGCTTGATCTGACCTTCTTAATGAAAATGTCCGGCTTAGAAGGCTATGAACACCTGCGCAGCAAAAAATATACACCACAGCCGGCAAAGTGGTTAAATGGTGACGAACATCTCTTCGATCAGATCAGAGATCACGATGTGCTGCTTCATCACCCATATGAAACCTTTGATCCTGTCGTTGACTTTGTCCGTCAGGCAGCAAAAGATCCGGATGTTCTTGCGATCAAACAGACCTTATATCGTGTCAGCAGCAACTCTCCTATCATTGCTTCTCTTGCCGCCGCCGCTGAAAACGGAAAGCAGGTAACGGTTTTAGTTGAGTTAAAGGCACGATTTGATGAGGAAAACAATATTATCTGGGCAAGAAAGCTAGAAAAAGCCGGCTGTCATGTTATCTATGGTCTGGTTGGTTTAAAGACACATAGTAAGATTACATTAGTCGTCCGCAAGGAAGAAGACGGTATCCGCCGTTACGTCCATCTGGGCACTGGAAACTATAATGACAGCACAGCAAAGCTTTATACGGATATGGGACTTTTGACACAGCAAAAAGCTATCGGCGAAGATGCTACGGCTGTCTTTAACATGCTTTCCGGATATTCCGAGCCGGCTGTCTGGAACAAGTTGATCGTTGCTCCAATCTGGCTTCGTGACCGTTTTATTCAGATGATCAACAGAGAACGGGATTTTGCAAAGGCAGGCAAAAAGGCTTTTATTAAGGCAAAAATGAATTCTCTTTGTGATGCTGAGATTATTTCTGCTCTTTATGAAGCTTCTGCAGCCGGTGTAAAGATCGAGCTTGTGGTACGCGGAATCTGCTGCCTAAAAGTCGGTATTCCGGGCATCAGTGAAAATATCAGTGTACGTTCGATCGTTGGTGATTTCTTAGAGCACAGCCGTATCTATTACTTCCATAACAACGGCTTTGAAGAGGTCTATATGGGAAGTGCTGACTGGATGCCTCGTAATCTGGATAAACGTGTAGAAATCCTGTTTCCTGTGGAAGACTCTGTGTTGAAGCAGGAAGTTATTGATATATTGGATATCCAGCTTCGTGATAACGTAAAGGCACGCATCATGCAGCCGGACGGTTCTTATCTCCATCTGCACAAACGTGGTAAGAACAGCTTAAACTCACAACAGTATTTCTGCGAGCAGGCAGTTGCCGTTGCCGAAAGCAAAAAACATACCACACACTCTTCCCGCACCTTTGAACCTCTGATGCACGAAACAGAGGACGAAGAATAGTTTGCTGAATTTATGAAAATTCTAAAAAGGCACCGCGTTTGCGGTGCCCTTTTTATATCTCCACTCCAAGACTTTCCTTTACTACTTCCTGTATCGTTGCCACCGGTATGATTGTCAGTTTGTCCTTAATCTCCTGTGCAACATCTTTTAAATCCTCTTCATTCTGCGCTGGAATCAAAACTGTCTGAATCCCTGCTCTCTGTGCTGCCATCAATTTTTCCGGAAGTCCACCAATCGGTAATACATCTCCCCGCAGCGAAATCTCACCTGTCATGGCAAGCTTTTTCTTTGCAGGCTTCTTTAAGATGAGAGAAGTAAGTGCCGTAAACATCGTTACACCTGCTGACGGTCCATCTTTTGGTACAGCGCCTTCCGGTACATGAATATGGACATCATGCCTGTTGTTTTCATCAATATATTCTGCAAGATGCGCCTTTGCCAATGTAAAGGCTAGCTCAGCAGATTCCTTCATCACATCACCTAATTGTCCGGTCAGCTGAATCTTTCCCTCTCCCTCTGTTTCGACTGCCTCGATAAAGAGGATCTCGCCACCTGCCTGTGTCCATGCAAGACCGGTCACAACACCCGGAACTGCCTTTTTCAAAGCAAGATCATGGTTTGCTACTTTCTTTCCTAATATTTCAGAAAGCTCACCGTCTTTCACTGCAAACTTTGGTACGGCACCCGATTTCTTTTTATCCTTAGAAGTATCCTTCTGATCAGAAGCTTCCTGTTCTTTTTTATCATCTTCTACGCCTATAATTCCCTCTTCTAGCATCTTTACAGCGGCATAACGGCACACCTTATCTAACTGCTTACGAAGTCCGCGCACACCGGCTTCCATTGTATAATCCGCAATAATCTTCTTTAATGCGCCCTGTGACAATGTCACCTGTCCCTTTTTTAAGCCTGCCTGCTCGATTGCCTTTGGCAAAAGATATTTTCTACCGATCTGATACTTTTCCAACGGAGTATATCCGGATAGTGAGATTACTTCCATACGGTCAAGTAAAGGCTCCGGTATTCCTTCTGTCGTATTTGCCGTACAGACAAAGAATACCTTTGACAGATCATATGGGACATTCAGATAATGATCCACGAAAGAACTGTTCTGCTCCGGATCAAGCACCTCTAACAGTGCGCTCGCCGGATCTCCCTGATAATCCTGTGTAATCTTATCAATCTCATCTAATACTACAACTGGATTATTAACCTGTGACCGTTTAATTCCTTCCATGATACGTCCCGGCATTGCACCGACATATGTTCTGCGATGACCACGGATTTCTGCCTCATCGCGAATACCTCCAAGACTGATGCGCACATATTCTCTTCCCATTGCCTCGGCAATGCTGTGTCCCATACTGGTCTTTCCTGTACCGGGTGCACCAACAAACAGCAGGATCGAGCCCGTCTGTCTGCCCTTTAACTCCGTTACCGCAATCTGCTCTAAGACTCTCTTTTTCACCTTATCAAGACCATAGTGATCACGATCTAAAATCTTTCTTGCCTTCGCAATATCTATCTTCTGCTTCTTACCATCCTTCCAAGAAAGTGTTGTCACAAAATCAAGGTAATCATATAATGTTCCATATTCATGCCCCTGACTTCCTTCCATCGCAAAACGCTTTAACACGCGCTTTGCCTCTTTGTATGCCTCCTCCGGCATTCCGGCATTTTCAATCTTTGCGGCAAACATTTCTTCTTCCGAAGAGAAGTCCTTATCCATTTCATTTAACTGATTTTCCAAAATTGACATCTGCTTTTTGATTGCCATAACCTTATAGGCATCCTGCTGCTCCTGCGTCATGCGGGTATTTACTTCATCGCGCACCGACTTTGCCCCTACCAGACGCCGGATTCCCTCTAAGATCAGATGATCTCTTTCCTTTAATGAATCCGTTGCCATAATCGTAAAACGCTCATTTTCATCAATGTCTAAATATGAGCCGATACTGGTAGCCGCTTCATTTAAGTTCTTCCATCTGCGGATATGACCGCGCATCCATATGCCACCCGGAAGATTTTGTACCATTTCTTCCGCATACTGCTTAAACTCCTGTAAAAGTTCCTGCTCTTCTTTTTCTGAAATATCTATAATGTCAACGGCAGGCTCGTATGAAGCCTCCACACGTTCCCCTTCAAAGGTAATATCAAATACTTTCACGCGCTCCTGTGTATCCATAATAAAGAACGCATTCCCATCACGACTTACGGAAGAAACTGCCTTTGCAAGAATTCCCACCGGATAAAAATCTTCTACCGTCAGCTCTCCCCGTTCTTTCTGTTCTTTGATCGGAACGATCAAAAATTCATCTTCATTCTTTATATTATCAATTTCTGCCTGAGAAAACACATCCTCCTGCACATTAATCTGCACATTTGACAAAATCAAGGTATCAAATACCGGTATTACTAACATGATGCTGCCTCCATTCTGCAATACTCTGCCGATTACACTTCATCCTTCCTCTGCCTGTATTGCCTTTTTATCTGCTATCATTCTGCTGTTTTCTTATGATAAGACTTGCAGAATCCACACTGTTAGCACTTCACCTAATCGAGTGCTAACAGTATTTTAAAAAAAGGAAGCCTATTTGTCAAGTATTCTTTTTCTCTCCTCCCGCATCCACTCTTTATCTTCCTCAGTAATGCGGCGGGATTCCACACATTTTTGCAGCATTCTGCGGTATGTTATGCGCTCAGGCGGGTGCTTTTCCAGATATGCTTTGGTCTTTTTAGGAAACTTTGCCCATGCTGTCGCATATGCCCATGCCACTGCCATACTGGCATAATACTTCGTCACATCCAATCTGCCAAGAACACACAGTACCTCATCGACATACTCCGGCACCAGATAATGCGACATAAGCATCACCGCTACCACACGCACCTCAAATTCAAGATGACTGTCCTGATATGGTTTTAAAAATTCCCACACTTCTTTTGGATGCTTTTTGGCAATCTGGAATGTCATACAAAAAGAATCATTGACAGACCAGTTGTCGATCCGTGGAATAAATTTTTTTGTTTTATTTAGTATCTTATCAATCGGAGCTTTTGCATACCCTAAGATCATTCCCTGCAACATAACCTCCTCGAAATAGACAAATTCCGTAAAGGAAAGGTAATATTCCCAATTTTCCTTTGCAAGAGCCTTTGCCAACGTCCGAAGCTTAGGAAGTCTGATTCCAAGCATGTTTTTTACCCCTGGAATCAGACTGGCACTAAACTCTTGATAGCCTTTTTCTGCCATTTCTTCTAACTGCTCCCGCATCTCCTTCTGTGTCATAGCTTCTCTCCTTAATCATCTGATCTTCTGCCAAATAACAGGATCAGGCGCAATAACTGTAACAATGTAGATATCACTGCCGTTACATAGGTAAGTGCTGCTGCCGTTAAAACCTTTCTGGCACCGGAAAGCTCCTCACGGTATAAGATTCCTCTCTCACCTAAAATATGCAACGCCCGTCTGGAAGCATTAAACTCTACCGGAAGCGTCACAATCTGAAATACCAGCGTAAATGCAAACAAAAGGATTCCAAGCTTTAAAAGCCCAAACGATCCCATGATCAGACCGACAACCATGATCGGCCAGGAAAGCCACGAACCAAGATTGACAACCGGCACGATCGCATTGCGGACTTTGATTGGAACATATCCTGTCTGATGCTGGATTGCATGACCACACTCATGTGCTGCAACACCAACTGCAGCAACCGAAGAAGAACCATATACACTGTCTGACAGGCGTAACACCTTGTTTCTCGGATCATAATGATCGGTCAGATTTCCACTAACACGCTCTATCCTGACATCATAGATGCCCGCCTCCTGCAGCATCTGCGCTGCAACCTCCTGTGCCATGACACCGCGCATTGTCCTGACATTGCGATAGCGGTTATACGTGTGGCTTACATTGGCAGATGCAGCCATGCAGATCAGTGCTCCAATAATAACAAGTACATACGTCGGGTCAAAATAATAATACATTCCTGGCATAAATCATCCCTCCTGATCACATTTCCATAAAGTCAAGCAGTGAAATCTGGTTTGTATGTGGAAGATCTCCCATCAGTCCCAGCCTTGCCATGCTTTCCACTGTATTTGCACTGACTTTACAACGGTTTTTAAAATCCTCTCTTGATAAAAACGGTCCCTTGCTTGCCTCGTCCTCAATCATCTCGGCAGCCTTATCTCCCAGACCATCAATGGTTGCAAAGGATGGCATCAGCTTGCCGTCCACGATCTGAAAACGGTTTGCTTTGGAACGGTAAATATCAATCTTTACAAATTCAAAACCTCGCGCATACATTTCCTGCACGATCTTCATATCTTCCAGTGTACTCTTCTCCTTGTCCGAAAGATCATTTTTCCGGCTTTGATAATCATTCATATAATACTCCAAACGATCCTTTCCCATGCACATCAACTCATAGTTAAAGGAAGTGGCACGGATGCTGAAAAATGCCGCATAGTAAGCAAGCGGGTAGTGCACCTTAAAATATGCCACACGAAGTGCCATCATAACATAAGCTGCCGCATGTGCTTTCGGGAACATGTATTTAATCTTTTTGCAGGATTCCAGATACCACTCCGGCACATTGCAGGCACGCATGTCTGCTTCCATGCTCTCATCCAGACCTTTTCCCTTACGGACGCTTTCCATGATCTTAAAGGAGCGTTCATTTTCCACGCCCATATGAATCAGATATGTCATAATATCATCACGGGTACAGATTGCAGAGGACAAAGTACAGTATCCTTCCGTGATATAATACTGCGCATTGTTTAGCCATACATCCGTACCATGCGAAAGACCGGAAATACGCACCAGATCAGAAAAGTTCTTTGGCTTTGCATCTAAGAGCATACCGATAACAAACGGTGTACCAAACTCCGGAAGTCCTAAGCATCCAAGCGTACATCCACCAATATCCTCCGGTGTGATTCCAAGTGCCTCTGTACTGGCAAAGAGCGAAAGCACTGCCTGATCATCCATTCGGATCTTTCCGGCGTCTACATCTGTCAGATCCTCTAGCATACGGATCATGGTCGGATCCTGATGTCCCAAAATATCAAGCTTTAACAGGTTTGCATCAATCTTATGATAATCAAAATGCGTTGTTATGATCTTTGTTGTCATATCATTTGCCGGATGCTGTACCGGTGTAAAGGTATAGATTTCTTCTCCCATCGGCAATACAACAATTCCACCTGGATGCTGACCGGTTGAACGTCTGACACCCTCACATCCATGTGCAATTCGTTCAATCTCAGCACTTCTTTTTGTAATATTGCGTTCCTCGCAATACTTTTTGACATAACCATACGCTGTTTTTTCTGCCAGCGTACCTACCGTACCTGCACGGAACGTCTGTCCTGCACCAAAGATGATTTCCGTATAGTCATGTGCATTACTCTGATATTCGCTCGAAAAGTTCAGATCGATATCCGGCTCTTTATTTCCCTTAAATCCAAGAAATGTTTCAAACGGAATATCATGTCCTTCCTTCTCCAGTGTTTCCCCACAATTTGGACAGATGCGATCGGGCAGATCACATGCCGAGTTGCCGGAATGAGCCTTTAACTCCTCCGAATCAAAATCATAATAATGGCACGTTTTACAATAATAGTGTGCCGGCAAAGGATTGATCTCCGTAATTCCCGCCATCGTTGCTGCAAATGAAGAACCTACGGAACCACGCGAGCCTACCAGATATCCATCCTCATTTGACTTCCACACCAGCTTTTGCGCAATGATATACATAACGGCGTATCCATTGCTGATGATGGAATTTAACTCACGCTCCAGACGTTCTTCTACAATCGGCGGAAGATCCGGCCCATAGATAGCGTGTGCCTGATTATAGCAGATGTCTCGCAGATCCTGATCCGAGTTTTCGATTTCCGGAGGGCATTTTCGCGGACTGCATGGTTCAATCTTATCCACCATATCAGCAATAAGGTTTGTATTTGTAATAACGATTTCCTCAGCCTTTTTAGAGCCAAGATACTGAAATTCTGCAAGCATCTCTTCCGTGGTACGATAGTAAAGCGGTGCCTGTTCGTCTGCATCCGCAAATCCTTTTCCTGCCATAATGATCCGGCGGTACACTTCATCCTCGGCATTCATAAAATGCACATCACATGTTGCTACCACGAGTTTTCCATATGTTTCTCCCAGTGAAACAATGCGGCGGTTAATCTCCATCAGATCATTTTCATCCTGAATCTGTGGATACTTGTCACTGTCACGCAGCATAAACGCATTATTTCCAAGTGGCTGTATCTCCAGATAATCATAAAAGCGCACCAGACGGTCAATCTCTTCATCGGGTTTTTCTTCCAGAATTGCCCGATACAGTTCTCCCGCCTCGCAGGCAGAACCGATCATCAGTCCTTCCTTCCACTTCAAGAACAGACTTTTTGGCAGCTTCGGTCGCCGATTAAAATATTTCAAATGTGATTCCGATACAAGACGATACAAATTGACACGTCCCGTTTCATTTTTGGCAAGGATAACGGCATGATAGGACGGCATCTTTCGAATCGTTTCTTCATCCGGCACACAAAATTCATTTAACTGTGTCAGCGTCGTGATTCCTTTTGCCTCGAGCCGTTCTACCATTCGCACAAAGATTTCTGCCGTTGCCGTTGCATCATCTACTGCGCGGTGGTGATTTTCCAGTGAAACGCCTAATCTTTTTGCTACAGTATCTAACTTATAACGCTTCAGATCCGGTAACAGGGCACGTGCAACAGACACTGTATCAACCACAGTATAATCTGTTGTAATCCCCTGATCCTTTGCCTTCTGATCAATAAAACCAATATCAAAGGAAGCGTTATGCGCTACCATGACACAGCCATCGCAAAATGCCATAAACTCCGGAAGGATTTCTTCTATTGTTCGTGCTTTAGCCACCATAGAATCATCAATGCCCGTCAGCTTCTGGATCTGATATGGAATAGGACGCATCGGGTTGACAAATACGCTAAAAGTATCGGTCATCTTGCCATTTACCACTTTTACTGCGCCTATCTCAATGATCTGATTGCTCTTTGCTCCAATTCCTGTTGTTTCCAGATCAAATACAACAAAATTGCCCTGTAAATCCTGTCCCTTATCATCTCTGACTGCCTCGATCAAGTCATCCACCAGATAAGCTTCCACACCGTAGAGCATTTTAAACTCTTCGTCCGCAGAAACCTCATGTGCTGCATCAGGGAATGCCTGTACCACACCGTGATCTGTAATGGCAAGTGCCTTATGTCCCCAGCTTTTGGCTGTCTTTACAAAATCACGGACCGGAACGACAGAGTCCATCTCACTCATCTGTGTATGCGCATGCAGTTCCACACGCTTCATGCCCTCATAGGTATCCATGCGCTTGACACGTGTATCCACACCAGGCTTGATTCCCCGGACAGAACTGATCGTAATCTCACGGCTATACGTGTCATACATCGGATTTCCCTTCAGCTTAATGAATTTTCCCTTTTTAATGTTTTCCCGCATCAGTTCCAATTCATCCTTTTCCAGAAAGACCTTTGCCATAATAGAATCCGTGAAATCTGATATACTAAACATATAGATAACTTTTTCATTTCTAATCTCACGTTCCTCTACACTGACAACCATTCCCTCAATCACCACTTCACGGATCTCACCCTGAATATCTGCAATCTTAACAAGCTCTCCCTCGCAGTTTCTGCCATAGAAACAGTCTTCATCAATCGGGCCCTGCCCCCATTTTGATTTTCCCTTGCTAAAAGCTCCTTTTTTGGCATATCCACCTTTTTCAGAGCTTTTCGCTGCATTTGTTTTCTTCTTCTCCTCTGCGTGCGCTGCCGTTTTTGGTGCCTTCTTTTGTTCCTGCTGTGGTGGTATATCAAATCCCATCATTGCCCCATCAGACTGTGGCGGTATGTCAAATCCCATCATTGCCCCATCAGACTGTGGCGGTATGTCAAATCCCATCATCGCTCCGTCAGACTGTGGCGGTACATCAAAGCCAGACATTGCTCCGTCAGACTGTACCGGCATCTGCCTGTTTTTCGCACTCTGATCACTTCCGGCCAAAGCTGCCTGCCTGTCATACTTTGCGGCATCCATTTCATTCCCTGTCTGTGTATGATTTGGCGAAACGTCATTTGAAGTATCCGTCGTAGCATACTCTGCCTGATCATACAGATCTTTCACATGCGTACAGGTAAAATACCCCTGTGCATTTCGCTTAAAGACCTCATAGCCTTCTGTCTGCACCGTCTTTGGCTCCAAAGAAAACTCTACAGAAACCTCAATCTCAAATGCCGCTTTTTCTTTAAATATCTCCTGAAGCAGCTCAACCAACTGCTGCTCTCTTGCCTGAAAAAGCACATCTTTTTCGCACGCTAAAAGAAAGGAAGTTCCTTCCATCGTCACTTCCCCTCGATACATCATATTAAAAAGCAGTACATTCGTTTCCTTTAGGATCAAAAGGATGCTGTCCTGATATTCTTTCCAAAACAATTTGGGCGTATACTGCTCAGAGAGAGAAAAACGCTCCTTCACCGATACCAAAAAGCCAGTCTTTCCCATCTCCTGATTCAGTGCATATTCCAAAAGTGAAATTTCACGAAAAGCAATCACATGACTGCTTTCCATATACACCGTGATCTTTTTGTGTTCCTTTGACAACACAACTCTTTTGACATAGACATCAGAAAATATTTTCTTCTGACGGTCTGTCAGGGATAATCCGTCAAACGTTTCTAATAAGAGTTTTTCCATACTATTCACATCCTATATACTTCTGTCAAAAAACGCCTTATCACTTTGCCATCTGTTCCAGTTCTTCTTTCAGGGCATCTAACAGATCTGCCTCCGGAACTTTGCGGATTACTTCACCCTTTTTGATCAAAAGTCCCTCTCCTTTTCCTCCGGCAATACCTATATCCGCTTCTCTGGCTTCCCCCGGTCCATTGACCACGCAGCCCATAACCGCAACCTTAATATCCAGATCCATATCCTGCACCAGCTTTTCAACCTTACCGGCAAGTCCGATCAGATCAATCTGTGTCCGGCCACAGGTTGGACAGGACACTACGGTAACGCCGCCTTTTCGCAGACCTAACGTCTTTAAGATTAACTTTGCAGAACGGATTTCCTCAACCGGTGCCCCTGTCAGGGAAACACGGATCGTATCACCGATTCCCTGATACAGGATATTTCCTAAACCAATCGCTGATTTAATATTTCCTGCAAGAATCGAACCGGATTCTGTAATCCCTACATGAAGCGGATAATCTGTCTTTTCTGCGATCAATTCATGTGCCTTAATGCACATAAGCACATCAGAGGACTTAATACTAATCACCAGATTGTCATATCCCATCTGCTCAATCATATGAACTTTATCTAACGCGCTTTCAACCAGACCTTCCGCTGTCACTTTTCCGTATTTTTCAATAATTTCTTTTTCAAGGGAGCCACTGTTGACACCAACACGGATTGGAATATTTTTTGCCTTAGCTGCATCTACCACCGCCTGCACACGTTCCTTTGAACCGATGTTTCCCGGATTGATGCGGATCTTATCTGCACCGTTCTCAATTGCTGCAATCGCCAGACGATAATCAAAGTGGATATCAGCGACTAGTGGAATGTGAATCTGCTTTTTAATCTCTGACAAGGCCTCTGCTGCTTCCATTGTCGGAACAGCACAGCGGATAATCTCACATCCTGCCTTCTCCAGTTCCAGAATCTGCTGTACCGTAGCCTTTACATCTTCTGTCTTTGTATTTGTCATAGACTGAATCGCAATCGGATTTCCTCCACCGATTTTTCGATTACCGATCGTAATCACCTTTGTATGTTCACGCATTTCTAATCGCCTCCTAAAGTTTTCATTTTCACTAATGAATAATCTTTATAATATCGTTATACATAACAAATACCATAAAGAGCATCAATAATATAAATCCTGCAAAATGTACATAACCTTCCTTATCGCGGTCAACAGGCTTTCCACGTACTGCCTCGATTAAAATAAATACCAGACGTCCGCCATCCAATGCCGGTAACGGCAACAGGTTCATTACACCCAGATTCGCACTTAATAGCACAGACATATAAAGCATGTTTAATATAACAACGCGCATTCCGTAATCTGCACTCTGATCGATCATGCTTCCTACAGTATCTACAATTCCAACCGGACCGGAAACTTCTTTTACACTAAGCTTGCCGGTAATAAGCTGTCCTAAGCTTGCCACAGTCGTTTCAATCCAATACTTCACTTCTACCACACTGTACTTTAAGATTTCAAGAGCACTGCCACCTTTAATATCTCCGGAAGCGTACAGACCAAGTGTCTTTGTTTTATAAGCTTCCGGTGTAATATCATACTCTTTTTCGGCACCGTTATGCTCAATCGTAAAGACAACGGTCTTTCCATCCGTATTATTTTTCTCCATGACTGATTTTAATTCTTCGCCATTTGAAACCTCTGTTCCATTTACCTTTAAAATCTTATCTCCTGCAGCAATCCCGGCTTTTTCAAAAGCTTTTCCTTCTGTTACGGAAGAGATTTTGGTACTGTCTGTCTTTTTAGGAGAGTAAGAAAATCCAAAAAGATATGTCTGATAATTCGGATCTAATGAGATTGTCTTTTGCTTTCCATCTCTTTCAATCACGATATCAACATTTTTTCCTGTTAAAGGATGTAACTGCGTATACGTATCAATTTCACGTCCGATCGTAATCTTATGACCGTTGACTGACTTGATCTCATCCCCTACCTGAATACCTGCTGACTGTGCCGGCTGATTATCATATACATACTCTACAATGGGGTAATCAATTCCTGAGTTTGCAAGAATGATAATTGCCAAAACAAATGCAAGAATAAAGTTAAAAAACGGCCCTGCAAACACGATGGAAAATCTTGCCCATACCCCTTTGCTGTTAAAAGAATCCGGAGCATCATTTTCTTCATCCTCACCGATCATGGCACAGGAACCACCGATAGGAAGCAGCTTCCAGGAATATCTGGTCACATTCTTCCAATCTTCCAACTCATCCATTGTCTTCTGTGAGCAGAAAAACTTCACAATAAAACCTTTCTCTGTCTTTGCTGCCGTAATAATGCGAGGCCCCATTCCAACAGAAAATTCCGGTACTCCTACACCATTTTTCTTTGCAAGAAGAAAATGTCCTAACTCATGTGCTACCACGATCACCGTAAAAATCAATAACGCTACAATAATATTCATATACTACCTCAATTCCTTCTATATTCAAAACTTTTGATGCTGCGGATTGCACCATTGCCAGACAATTCCTACAATCCTGCAAACAGATTACAATCTGCTTTTAACCCTTACATCATATATTTCTTATCAATATACTCATATACTTTTTGTTCTGTTTCTAATATCTCTTCTAACGATGGCTCAGCAATCACCTGATGCGCATTCATCGCATCCTCAATCATATCTGCCATCGCAAGATATGATATCTTTTCCTTTAAAAACAACGAAACGGCACGCTCATTTGCTGCATTTAATACCGTAGGCATACTGCCACCTGTTCTTCCTGCCTCATACGCAAGTGCCAGACCACGAAATGTTTCCATATCCGGCTGTTCAAATGTAATCGCAGAAAGCTTATGAAAATCAAGACGCTCTCCCATCCGCTCTCTTCGATTTGGATAACACAGCGCGTACTGGATCGGCAGCCGCATATCCGGTGTCCCAAGCTGCGCCATCACCGCACCATCCTGAAACTCAACCATCGAATGAATAATGCTCTGTGGCTGTAAAACCACCTGAATCTGATCAAAGGATACATCAAAAAGCCACCTTGCTTCTATTACCTCCAGACCCTTATTTACCATAGTCGAGGAATCAATTGTGATTTTCTTTCCCATTGACCAGTTTGGATGATTCAAGGCATCAGAAACAGTTACGTGTGTAAGCTCTTCACGCTTTTTTCCGCGAAACGGGCCACCGGATGCTGTCAGAATAATATTTGCAATCTCACTGTGATTTTCTCCATTCAGGCACTGAAAGATAGCTGCATGCTCACTGTCAACCGGAAGCATCTTCACTCCCATCTTCTTAATCAGTGGCATGATAATATGTCCTGCTGTCACCAATGTTTCCTTGTTTGCAAAAGCAATATCCTTTTTCGCCTTAATTGCTTCAATTACAGGACGTATTCCGATCATTCCGACCACAGCAGCTACAACGATATTTCCCTCCGAAACGGTAGCACACGCGATCAGACCATCCATTCCGGATACCACTTCCACCTTTTTTCCGGAAAGACGCTTTTTAAGCTCCAGTGCCTTGTCTTCCTGATAAACACAAACTATCTTAGGTTCAAACTCCTCTATCTGCTTCTCCAACCGTTCAATGCTGCCATATACCGCAAGAGAAAC
Organism: uncultured Lachnospiraceae bacterium; assembly: GCA_934317005.1. Lineage (GTDB taxonomy): Bacteria > Bacillota > Clostridia > Lachnospirales > Lachnospiraceae > Butyribacter. The sequence continues at coordinate 34,362 of CAKREB010000012.1, read as the reverse complement.
AATCTTCATATCCTCATTTTGTCGTACCACATCCAACGTCTGCGTACCGATCGATCCGGTAGAACCTAATAGCATTATATTTTTCATGTCAATCCTCCATGCCTCCGCCTGTCATGAGCGGTACAATTCGTATCAAAAATCAAATACCTCTTTCAGTCAAAAGTATCTTATAATCCTAAAAATGTCACAAGATAATATACAACCGGTGCAATAAAGATAATACTGTCAAAACGGTCTAAAATTCCACCGTGTCCCGGAATCAGCTTACCATAATCTTTGATATCATGGTTTCTTTTGATGGCAGACGCCGTCAGATCACCAATCTGGGAAATAACAGAGGAAACACCACCGATTGCCGCAAATTTCCACCAATATTCTGTATTTTTAGTAAAGAATGCAAGTGCAAACAGAAAACCGATCAGTGCTGCACCGACAATACCGCCAGCACATCCCTCAATCGTCTTATTCGGACTTAACTTTGATGGCAGCTTATGCTTGCCGCAAAGCTTTCCTACACAATAAGCACATGTATCTGAGCCCCATGCTCCTATAAATATAAGCCATACATATAAAATACCATTAGCGACAAAACGTACCTTAAATACAAAAGAAAGCATCACCGTCACATAGATCAGTCCAAAAAACAGCATGGTCATCTGCTCCGAATTATACTTTGGATATGCGATCACATAGCATGCCATCAAAACCATCAGCGTAAGTACAAACCACATCAGTAAATAACTGTATGCATCATCCAAAATCAAAATATCAATAATAATGCTTGAAATATAGCCTACTACAGCAGGCAATGTTTTTTCCATTCCTACAGCACGATATAACTCAAATAATCCGATTACGGAAATTGCAGCAATTACCCAAAACAACGGATAGCTGCCATATACCATCAATGCAATGGTAATCGCCATCAAAACGATACCACTAATCAATCTTGTTCGAAACATGTCATCCTCCACTCTGTTTACTATCTTCTCTTACTTCTTTACCCCGCCAAAACGTCTGTCACGGTTCTTATAATGCTCGACCGCTTTTTCCAGTTCATTCTTGTCAAAATCAGGCCAGAGCACATCTGTAAAATAAAACTCCGTATAAGCAAGCTGCCACAACAGATAGTTGGATAAACGCTGCTCCCCACTGGTACGGATCATCAGATCCGGATCAGGAATTCCCTTTGTATCCAGATAACTGCTAATCGTCTGCTCTGTAATATCTTCCGATGCAAGCTCTCCCTTTTCTATGTCCTGTGCCATTTTTCGTACGGCACGTGTGATTTCATCACGACTTCCATAGTTTAATGCAACCTGAAAATGCAATCCGGTGTTTTTCGCTGAATATTCTTCTAACTCCTGTATCCTATTTCGCAGATCAGGCTCTAATTTTGAAATATCCCCGATCACCCGGACCTGCATATTATTTTTCTCACTTGTTTTTAAGCAGTCAGAAAGATACTGATGCAGTAACTTCATCAGCGCATCTACCTCCGACTGCGGACGCGACCAGTTTTCTGTCGAAAATGCATACATGGTTACATACTCAATCCCCATATCCCATGCCGCTTTGCAGATTTTTTCTACATTTTTGCTGCCAGCTACATGACCGGCATTTCTTGGAAGCAATCTTTTTTTTGCCCAGCGTCCATTTCCATCTAAAATAATCGCCACATGACGAGGCACATTTTTTTCTTCTGCCATTATAACTCCTTATTCAAACACTTTTTGTTGATGTCATACTACTGTACAGGCAATTTTCTATTTCATAAAATAGGGACAGACCAAAAGATCCATCCCTTTCTCGCCAAACATTTTTTATACTGTCATAATTTCCTTAGACTTATCTTCTACCATCTGGTCAACCTTTGCGACAAACTTATCTGTCAACTTCTGAATCTCATCTTCTGCATCCTTCTGCTCATCCTCAGAAATCTCGTTTGCCTTCTGCTGCTTCTTGATCATATCGTTTGCATCACGGCGGATGTTACGGATAGCAACCTTTGCGCCTTCTCCTTTTTTCTTAACATCCTTCACTAACTCTTTACGTCTGTCCTCTGTCAGTTCCGGAAATGTCAGACGAATCACCTTTCCATCATTGTTCGGTGTCAGTCCCAGATCAGCTACCAGAATTGCTTTCTCGATTTCCTTGATCAGGCTTGCTTCCCACGGCTGAATCACCAATGTACGTGCTTCCGAAACGGAAATATTAGCTACGGACTGTAAGTTTGTTGGCTGTCCATAATAATCTACACTAATTCGATCTAAGATATGTGGATTTGCTCTTCCGGCACGAATCGTTGTATATTCATTTGCCAGACTGTCAAGCGATTTTTCCATTTTCTCTTTATACTGGTCTAACTCTGCACTCATTTTATCTGTATCCTCCATTTTATCTGTTTTCTGCTACGCAGTTACTAGTGTTCCCTTTGTCACACCCTTTACCGTGTTGACAATGCTGTCTTTTTCATTCAGTCCAAAGATCATCATCGGCATATGATTTTCCATGCATAAAACGGCTGCCGCCAAGTCAATAACTCCTAAACGTTTATTGATAACTTCATCAATGGAAATCTCGTCAAACTTCTTAGCATCCGGATTTACTGCCGGATCAGAATCATAGACGCCATCAATCGACTTCGCAGACAGGATCACATCTGCCTCAATCTCAACCGCACGGAGAACCGTAGCTGTATCTGTTGAAAAATATGGATGACCGGTGCCACCCGCAAAAAATACTACCATTCCTTTTTCAAAGTATTTGTTTGAACGGTCTTTTGAAAATACCTTTGTCATGGAACCACATTCAAAAGGTGTCAACACACTTGTTTTCATTCCTACACTACGGAAAATCTCCGAAACATAAATACAATTCATAACCGTTGCCAGCATACCGATCTGATCTGCCTTTGTACGATCAATATTCTCACTGCTGCGTCCACGCCAGAAGTTTCCGCCACCTGTTACGATGCCGACTTCCACTCCGTCATCCACAAGCTGTTTTACCTGCTTTGCCACTTCAAGACAGGTTGCTTCATCAAAACCGGTCTTGTTTGGACCTGCCAATGCTTCTCCACTCAACTTTAACAATATTCTCTTATATTTTGCTGCCATGACCTACCATGCCTTTCTTCTAAAGATTTTATACACAATCGCCTACGACACCTCATCGGCTGCCGCAGACAGCAAATATTTTGTTCTTATTATTTTGCATCAAAGAAATCATCCAGATTAACACCGGCATAATTTAATGAGCAGTAGCCATCTACTACGGCACCATTGTTGACCTGAATGGATTTTGCTTTGATGTTACCCTGAATGATTGCTGTAGAATCTACAACTACATGACCATTCACATCAATATCACCCTTAACAGCACCGGCAATGTAAGCAGATGTTCCATCTACGTCGCCTACAATGATCGTTCCTACACCGATCTTAACAGCACCCTCACTGCTTAAACTGCCCTCCAGACGCTGTGTACTGACATACACTTCAGAAGCAATAACGTTACCGGAAACCTTACCAATGATAGAAACCTTACCCTGACATTCTACATCACCGGTGATCACACCCATTACTTCCAAAGAGCCATCAGAAGAAATGCCACCACGAATCGTTGTTCCACTGGTGATTGTTGTAACTGTGCCGCTTTCACGCTCAACATCCATCACTTCTTTTGCTTCTTTTAATACCATGTCATTTTCTGTATTCGTTTCAAAAACAGGCATCACACCAACCGGCTTTTCTTCCGGCTGTTCTGCGGTTTCAACGGTTTCTTCTGCTTCCGGAATCTCTACGGCATCCTCTGCCACAGCATCCTCTTCTACAGTTTCTTCCTTTTCTTCTTCTGCTGCTTCAGGTGACTCCTGTGCATCTTCTGTTATATCTTCCTCCTGATCTTCTATGATATCAGGTACACTTTCTTTCTCATCGGACGCATCCTTTTCTACATCCTTTAACATCTCATTTAACATTGCATCTGTTTCGGCATCATCACCCTCATCTGCAAAAATCTGACTTAACAAATCCTTATCTACATTTGCGTCATCGAAAGTACCCATATTTATTTCCTCCTCGTTCTTCTACATGCGTCTTTTTAGACTTATACTGCATAATTATACCACCAAATTTCCTATTCGTCTATACTTCTTCATAGAATTTGACCTGCACGGTCCTTTGACGGATGCCATAACGTTTCTCTGGTCGAGCAGAATTTATCTACCAGGCACACGATCCATGCCTCTTTATATTTTGGTGGCATAACAGTCAGTGGAAACATGTGCTTTTGAATGATGTCTTTTTCTTTTTCTGACAGCGTAAACTCACGCATGGCATTTGCAAGAGCAGCCTTCGGATGATAAAAACCATGCGGTCTTTTATGTACATGCTCCTTGTCATGCCAGTCATATAGAAAATAATCATGCAAAAAAGCTCCACGGATCAGAGCACGGTAATCAACCTTCATATGAAAATTTTCTGCCAAAAGACAGCTTTCATATGCCACATGAAGCGAATGGCGGTAAATGCTCGTTACCCCATGCTGAAAATACTGCTTGTTTTCATTCATTCGTGATACGTTACAAATCGTTTCAATCTCTTTCCAAAAAAGATGTTCTCTTTCTGTAGATAGTCTTTTCACGTTTTCACACTCCCCTTATTCGCGAAGCAGCCTTGCAAGCAGGCTGCCATAGCGATCCTGCACATAAAAATACGCTTTGTCAAATACGAGCCAGAACACCTCAGCACATACCAGAATTCCAATCCAGAATAGTACAGACATACTTTGCCAAAGCTTCAAAAGCTTTCCCTGAAAAAGAATAGCAAGACCAAACAGCTCTTTTCCTGCAAACAGTACGATCAACAGTAATATATGAAATATGATTGCTTTTCCTGCCCACAGTAAAGAACGCTTTTTAAATCTCCCCTGCTTTTTTGCATTGCCAGCCATGCCTTCTGCACAGATAACATAAATACTAAACGCCATAAATGTAAAGCAGTACAGCTTTTGCGGTGCCAAAACAAAACCCAAAAGCACCGTTCCTGCTAAATATGCTGCTGCTGCCGGAAACGATATATTTCTCTGGATCATTCCCGTCAAAAAGGAAGCTGCTGCCAGAAAGAACAGTGTACTTCCCTCAAAATATCCTCCAAACAGGATCAAAATCACGCCTATTGCCATCAAAATTCCGGTAACGGCTATTTCTCTTGACTTTAAAAGCATGTGCACAAATCTCCTCCCATGCACTCACATAATGTATCTGCACACCACAGATCACAACAAAGATTGCCCGTGCCACAGTCACTGCTGCTTCCGGCATAAGGATTTCTCCCATACCCATTGCCATAACTCTGATACTGCTGACGGTTATACTGCTGATTGCCCTGATAGCCCTGCTGATAACCACCCTGCTGTTGATATGGGTTGCCCTGATAACCCTGCTGATACCCCTGACTTTTTCCAGCACGCGAATCCATGATCTGCTGATATGCATCCTGCACCTCTTTGAACTTTTCTTCCGCTAAATCAGAGAGCGGATTGTTCACATACGCATCCGGATGATACTTTCTGCTCATCTCACGATACGCTTTCTTTACCTCTTCATCGGTTGCGCTTGGACTGATTCCAAGCACCTGATATGGATCTGTCATGTCATTTCCTCCTGTGTTTCATTCTTTTTGTTCTTTATCCTTTGTATATCATCAAATCGGTTCCAGACTCCTGCATATAGTATATTTCCCAAAATATCTGCATATTCCACACACGGAAGCTTCTGATAGGCGGTTGCAGCAGCCGATATCTCATCCAAAAGCCACTCTTCTACCTGATGATCAAAGTTTTCTTCTGTGTTTCCATTTAAAAAAGGATTAAAGCACCCCTTTTTTTGATCCTCGTCATAATCATCATACGCATCCATGATATAGATAAATCTTCCCAAATGATACCCTAATGTCTGCAGATCCTTTGAAAAAACATCCTGACGATAATCAAAAATCCCCTGCATCAGCTTTCCAAAACAACCTGCCAGTTTCCAAATATTACTTTCCTTCTCTTTTTCATACTGTGAAAGCGTAGAAAGGCTTTGGTTAATTGCGACACTCTGCCTTTGATACTGCTTTTCCAATATTTTCTTTTTTCTCTGATATAGCTTTGTCCCAAGCCATGCCTTTTTGGACTTTTCATCTTCACTGTCATCCTGAAAATGATAATAGGATAAAAGCATATTGATATCAGCGGCATAACCTGTCGCCTGATTGATAAGCCGCAGATGTTTCTTTGCCGGATGTACGATACAGCGTTCCATGCTCTTTTGAAAAGAAATATCATATACTGACGAAAGCAGGAGAACTAAAAAAGTCATATCATATGTCAGGGTAATCTGTCCAAGCAGTCCATGCCTTTTCTTTAATTCACTGCAAAGTCCGCAATAAACACCATGATATAATTCATAATCTTTTACCTTAAGCTCCGGCTTTCGAATCCTCACATATCCAAACACTTTTTTGCTCCTTTTCGCTGAATCAAACTCTTTCCTATGATTCTTTTAGCTTTATCATATCATACTTTTGTGTTATTATGTCTAAGATTATGTAAAAAAAATCTAAACGAAACCTTAAAAAGGAGAAAATACAATGCGATTTATGGTTCAGCGTGTCAATCACGCCTCTGTGACAATCAATAAAAAAACAATATCTTCGATTCAAAAAGGATACCTTGTACTGATCGGTATCTGCGACAGCGATACGAAAGAGATTGCCGACAAGATGTTAAATAAACTGTTGAAGTTACGAATTTTTAGTGATGAAGACGGAAAGACAAATCTTTCCCTAAAAGACGTAAAAGGTGAACTGTTACTTGTTTCACAGTTCACCTTATATGCTGATTGTAAAAAAGGAAACCGTCCTTCCTTTTTCAAGGCCGGAAAACCTGACTTTGCAAACAGCTTATATGAATATATTATTCAAAAAGCCAAAGAACAGTGTCACAGCGTACAAACCGGTGAATTTGGCGCTGATATGAAAGTTTCCTTAGAAAACGACGGTCCTTTTACGATATTCTTAGATTCTGACGAACTACTTTAATGCAAATCCATGATTTAACGGACCGCTTCCTTTTCCCAGATCCATGCCATCTGCCAAAGCACCTGACAGATACTCCTTCGCTTCTATAATAGCCTGTGAAAGCGTCTTTCCTTTCGCAAGTCCTGAAGCGATCGCACTGGAAAGGGTACATCCGGTTCCATGCGTATTTGGATTATCAATCCTTCTTCCGGTAAACCACTCTTTTTTATCTTCCTGCCACAAAAAATCGTTTGCATCATTTAGCGCATGACCGCCCTTTAGCAAAACACTGCACTGATATTTCTGACCAATCTTTTCTGCCGCAGTTTCCATATCCTCTTTAGAAGAAATCGTCATCTGCGCCAAAATCTCTGCTTCCGGTATATTAGGAGTTACCACACATGCCATCGGCAGCAGTTCTTCCTGTAATACTGCAACAGCTTCATCCTGCAAAAGCTTCGAGCCACTGGTAGAAACCATGACCGGATCAACCACAATATTTTTTGCCTGATATCTTTTCAGACGTTCTGCAATCGTCCTGATCAGCGTAGCATTAGAAACCATTCCAATCTTTACGGCATCCGGAAAAATATCCGTAAACACTGCATCAAGTTCTTTTTCCAAAAACTCTGCCGATGCTTCCATGATCCCTGTCACACCCATCGTGTTTTGTGCGGTAAGTGCCGTGATAGCACTCATTGCATACACTCCGTTTGCAAGCATTGTCTTAATATCTGCCTGAATCCCTGCACCTCCGCTGCTGTCACTGCCTGCGATCGTAAGCGCAGTTCTGATCTGGGATGCTTTCCGGTAAAATGCTTCAAAATCCGTAAAATCCTTCAGATAGATCACACTCTCCTGATAAATCTTTTCCGTATTGGCATCGCTTGACGCATCATATACACCTACCGTCTGAAATCCTGCTTCTTTGGCCGTACGTATTCCATGAAGCACATCTTCAAACACCCAGGTTTCTTCCTTCGCAATCTTCATGCTTTTCCACGCTTCCAGATAAACGTCCGGATGTTCTTTGCTCTTTCCGATCTCATTGCAGGTAAAGATAGTATCAATATATTTCATTGCACCCACACGCGTAAGACCTGCCTTTGCAAGAACGCGGTCGCTTGAGGTTGCCACAGTCACTTGAACCCCGGCTTCCTTTAACTGACGCAGGAAATCGATCACGCCTGACTTTGCAGGTATCATTTCTGCATACTGCTGATGTATCACCTCGATCACACCGGCAACAATCTCATCCTCCGACTTTGCAATCTGATAGTGTTCCTGCATATATCTCGCTGACTCATGCATGGACTTTGTAAACAAAACCTCTGTCAGTCCCTCTTCCGGAACTTTGCCCTGCGATTCAATATACCATCCGCCTGCTTTGTCCCAGACCGGCATAGAATCCAACAATACACCATCCATATCAAATATCGCGCCACGAATCATATCAAAATATCCTCAATTCTTTTTCTTAGTATTTTAGTAGCTGCTATCACATCTCCCTGCTCTAACAGTGCACGGACTACTGCAATACCATCTACTCCGGTTTTTCCTACCTGCGTCACATTCTCCAATGTGATTGCACCGGCAGCTATCACCGGAATTGTGATATTCTCACATATTTTTCTTAAAGTGTCAAGTATATCTTCCTTTTGCATCTGCCACTTTTCTACTGTCAGATCATCCCCAACAACCAGATAATCCGCTCCATCAGCCTGCGCATTCCAAGCCTGCTGCACCGTTTCAACAGACACACCGATAAGCTTATCAGCACCAAGCCTTTCCCGCACCCCGGTCATCGGAGTATCCTTGCGCAGATACACTCCATCCGCATCTACAGCCTGTGCAATCTGAACATTATTATCGATTATAAACGGTACACCATATTGCAGACAAAGCATTTTGATCTGACGTGCCTCCATCAGAAAACTGTATAGCTCTGACGATCTTTCCCGAAACTGTATCAGGGTTGCCCCACCTTCTAAAATCATCTGTATCTGTTCAAACAGTTTGGAGTCATTCGCACTGCTATATTCCATGACAGCACACAGACGCACGGTATCTTTCTTTAATCTCATACTGTTCTCTCCGTCCAACTAAACACTGACCAGTTTATTGTGCTGCACATAACATTTCCTCATACTCCTGCCACGGCATTGGACGCGCATAATAATATCCCTGCGCATATTCGCAGCCGATGCTTTCCAGAAAGTCCCGCTGCGCCTTTGTTTCAACGCCCTCGACAATAACAGAAATGTCAAGCCAGAATGCCATACGCACAACAGAAGCAAGTATCTTCTCACTTCTTCCGTCATCCGTTTCACTCTTTCCCAAAAACTTCATATCAATCTTTAGAATGTCTACCGGAATATCTTTCAGTGTATTCAGGGAAGAATATCCACTTCCAAAGTCATCCATGAGAACCGTAAAGCCATTTGCCTGCAGTTCTTTTACTTTCATGATCATCATATCAGGATCATCCATAAATGCACTCTCTGTCAGTTCAAGCTGAAGCATGTTTGCGGATATCCCATACTTTTCTACCAGACCTTTCAGATTGTCAAGCAGATTCGGATTATACATATTGGCTCTGGAAACGTTAACCGATACCGGCTTTGGATTTAACCCCTCCTCCTGCCACTTGCGTAACAGCTTGCAGGTATGCTCCCACATATAATAGTCCAGTCTGCCAATAAAACCATTGCTCTCAAACACCGGAATAAACTTGCCCGGAGAAACCAGTCCTTTCTCAGGATGCAGCCAGCGAACCAATGCTTCCGCTCCATATGGTTCTTCTGAGCGGATATCTGTCTTTGGCTGAAGATATACTTCAAACTGTTCTTCATCCAAAGCTTTTTGCGCTTCGTTCATCATTTCCTGCTCTAAAAGTAGTCTATCCGTCATCTTGTCACTATAATAGCCAACACCTGACATAAACTTGTTCTTGCAGGAACGTGCAGCCATAGAGGCCCTGTCATACATTTCTTCAATCGGGATTGACTTGTCCTTTACAACATAGACTCCCACAGAAGGCTCAATATAATATGTATCATTATATTTCTGCAGATCCTTGATCAATCTGCTCTGTAGACCTTCAATCCCATTTTCATAAAAGCGACAGCAGATTCCAAAAATATCCGCTTCAATCCTGCCAAACACAGCCTCTTCAAATATATCCGCTTCCTCTTTGATCTGTTCCGCGAAATAAACTAACAGCTTATCTCCCTCTTCCTCCCCAAAGAAGGAATTGTACAGATGAAAACGATCGAGATCGATCCGCAAAAATACATATTCATTGTCCGGATTTTCGTCAAATATTTCTCTGACCTTTTCAAAAAACTTCATACGGTTATATAAACCGGTCAGTCTGTCATGCTCTGCTATATAACGCTCATGCTTCTGATAATCATACTGGCTTCTTCCAATAATATTTCGCAGACGAAGCTTTAAAGTGTCCTTATTGATCGGCTTTGGAATAAAATCCCACGCCCCTGCTTCCAGGCACTTCTTCTCGTTATCCTTGCTCACCTCACCGGTCGTCACAAGAATCGGAACATTTCCATAGCGCTCATCCTCTGATATACGCTTTAGTATCTCATACCCATCCATTTCCGGCATAACAAGATCCAGAACAACTGCCACGATCTTATCGCTATATTTTTCCAAAATACTCAGGGTTTCCTTTCCGCTAGAAGCCTCCACAACATCGTAATCGTTTTGCAGGATCCGATGTATGATCATACGATTAACCTCCTGATCATCGACTACTAACACTGTATTTCCCTTCATCTCATCTTCTTCCAGCGTTCGTCCAATCCACTCAATAACCAGTTTTCTTTCCGTGCCATCAGCCTGCTTTAACTCCACTGCCCGCGCTACAATATGATAGCTGTCACGTCCCAGCTTTTCATTTTTTGAAACGGTACACTTCTGATGCAACGCACACATACTGCAACAGTTCGCACACTTTGCATCCTGTCCCCAGACATCATAGCACTGCTCATCCGTATCCAATATATTTCCCTGCTCTGTCAAAGTCACGACACACATTTTCATCGGATCAACTAATCGTATTCTATCAAAAAACTTTTCTGAAGAGGCTAGCAATTGTCTTAACTCATTTTGATCTACTGCTAAAATTTCTTCCATGTTTGCACCCCCTAATAATAATCAAACAGGAACTTGTCCTCACACGAATCCTATCTTATTTATTATTATACTGTGCTTGGCTGATAAAAAACCACTTTATTTCGGCATCCTGCACACATTTTTCGCATTCATAAAAGTTCTATCCCTTCCATCACGCTGCGTAACACATTAGCAGACTCCTGTAAATCTTTCAGCTCCCGGTCGCTTAAAGCAATCGGCACCTGCATTTCGATTCCGTTTTTTCCAATGATCGCCGGCATGCTTAACACAATATCATGAATCCCATATGCCCCTTCCATCAAAGAAGAAACCGGAAGAATTGATTTTTCATCGCGCAGGATTGCCTCACAGATGCGCTTTACTGCCATTGCGATTCCATAATACGTTGCCTGCTTTTTCTGAATGATCTCGTAAGCACTGTTTTTGACTTTTTCAGCTAATTCCGCTGTTGCCTTTTCATGATGATAAAAGCCACGCAGTTCACAAAACTCATTGACCGGGATACCGGAAACATTGGCACTGCTAAACGCTGCGATCTCGCTGTCACCATGCTCGCCGATAATAAATGCATGCACACTACGGCTGTCAACACTTAAGTGTTCTCCAAGCAGATGCTTTAATCTTGAAGTATCCAAAACCGTTCCGGAGCCGATCACTCTGTTTTTAGGAAAACCGCTAAGCTTTAATGCCGTATAGGTCAAAATATCTACCGGATTCGAAACAACCAGCAAAATCCCCTTGCAGTCACGCTTTGCAATCTCAGGAATGATTGTTTTATAGATTCCTACATTTTTCTTTACCAGATCCAGACGGCTTTCTCCCGGCTTTTGGTTTGCTCCTGCCGTGATAATGATAATAGCAGCATCTACAATATCATCATAATCACCGCCATAGATTTTCATCGGTCTTGCCAGTGGTACACCATGCGCAATATCGAGTGCTTCTCCTTCGGCTTTTTCTTTGTTCACGTCCACCAGAACCATTTCCGAAAAAAGACCACTCTGCATCAGGCTAAACGCAGTTGCAGACCCCACAAATCCGCACCCAATGACAGCCACCTTACGTAAATCCACCTTATTCTGTTCCATATCTGTTTACCTCCTGCATATTGTTTTTTCAGTCCCAGCTTTTTTTCCAAAGACTGATTTTCAAGCCTTAGGAAAACAAAGTATCAGGACAGACTCCTTTTATGCCACAGAAGTTTCTACGCATAGCATACACCATATGTTTCATTTTTATCCTCTTTTCTCATTACTTTTATCTGCCAGCCGGCGGCGTTGTTTTTCGATGACACTTCCCTTATCTGCCACCCTCCCGGATATCATATAGATTCCGGATGAATACTCTTTTTTATCCATTTTGTGATACATAATATGAATTGACTGCCGTGCCATTTTCCGTACATTGATCTCATACGACGTAATCCCTGTATCCATCTGTTTTTCTCTGTCATATGCTCCAAAACCTGCCACAGAAATATCTTCCGGCACACGGTATCCTGCTTCGTTTAGTTTTCGGATCAGCGCCTGTGCTGTCATATCACAGCAGCAAAAAAAAGCGGTTGGCATATCCGCAGGAAGAGAGAAACAATGGCGAAAATCAATCCCGCTTCTCGCTCTGTCCCTGTCATCTATCAACCACTCTTCTTTATAAGCATACTTATGCTCCATATATGATTTGATGTATCCCAAAAAACGGTCATCGATCCACTCTGCCATGCCACGGCTCCCCACAAACCCAATCTTATGATGCCCCAGTTCAAACAAATGATCCATCATTTTGCAGCTTCCTGTTACATTATCTAAAAGTACAAAATCTCCCCCTTCTTCCCCTGTCGTTGTATCCAGATAAAGAGTAGGCACTTTTGTTTCCTTTATCACGGCATCCATATATTTTTTCTGAAAGGTTCCAAGAATGATCAGACCATTTACCTTATTTTCCTCAAGGATCAACGGAATTTCACATAAACGTTCGGTCTTTGGTCGTACAATCTCTAATAAAATAAAAGAATTTCTTTTCATTGCTTCCTGCGACAGCTCCTGATAGAGCTGCCAGTATAATGATTCATTGTCCCGCAGATAATATTCTGCTACAATAACACCGATATTATAGCTTTTTGTTCTTTTTCTCCCTTTTCCGGAAGACTGCTTTTCATAGCCCATCTCCTCTGCCAATGCTATGATCTGCATCCGTACTTTTTCACTGACTCCCTTTTGTCCTGCCAGAGCCTTTGATACCGTCACAGTACTGACATTCAGTTTTTCCGCGATATCTGATAATCTGACTGCTTTTGCCATTTTTCCCTCCAACATTTTTAATCTGACTATTTGCCTTTTTCATTGTATTACATTTAACGTAAAAGTCAAATAGAGCAAAGCAATTCCTGTTGGTGCGCTACTACTATAATGAGCAGTTTTCCAGCGAAAAAGGAGAATGCGTATACACATTCTCCTGATAAAATTTCTATATTAATTTGCATATCTTTTTAATGTGATCAGGCATAAGAAAAAATAAAATATTCCGGTGTTCCCTTATGATACATCGCTGTTTCTTCTCCCTGAATCAATGGAAGCAGATACTCCATGATCGGTGCTTTCACATCATTTCCCTCCGGATGAATCCACTCAAGCGGCACCTTCTTTTCTGCATTTGCCACTTCGCATACATCTACAGATGTAAAGCGGATACGGTATGGCGCAGAAGACATTCTCTCGATAGCAACCATTCTGCCGGTGTGTCCCTCTAAGCCACACTGTACTGCTTTCATTCCAAGCATCCTTGATTCCTGAATATCCGTTGCAGATAAAATATGCGCCGCACATCGCTGCATCAGATTTAACTCAACGCTTCGAACCTTACAGCCGATCTTTTCTCTGACAAGATTTTCCAGTACTCTTCCGGCACCTGCAATATAGGCATGTCCAAACGCATCTTCCTCTTTCTGCTCTGCTAGCTCTGACAAATATTGTCCATCTTCATTTTTTACCCCTTCGCTGACCGCTACGATCACTCTTCCTCTCTCCTCTAAAATCCGCTTCGTATCTTCCAAAAACTTTTCGCTATGAAACGGTACTTCGCACAAATAGATCAGATCCGGACCATTTCCCCCATTGATCCTTGATAATGCAGAAGCTGCCGTCAGCCATCCGGCATTTCTTCCCATAACCTCTACGATCAGCACACCACCATTCTGATATACCGAAATATCCCTGTCTAGTTCCGAAAAGGTTGTTGCTATATATTTTGCTGCACTGCCAAAACCCGGACAATGGTCTGTCAATACCAGATCATTGTCGATCGTCTTTGGTGCCCCAATAACCTTGATACGATCCGAAAGTCCGTTCTTACTGCAATAAGCGCTCAGCTTTGCAACGGTATCCATTGAATCATTCCCACCAATATAAACAAAAATACCAATATTATATTTTTGAAAAATCTCTATAATTTGCTGATATTGACTTTCTTCTTCCTGAAAGTTTTTTAACTTCAAACGGCAGGAACCAAGTGCAGCCGAAGGCGTGTGTGCTAACTTTTCCACCATCATTGTATCCGGAAAGCTCTGGGTAATATTGATCAGATTCTCCTGCAGTATTCCCTCTATTCCATTCACAGAACCATAGATACAATCAATCTCACTGCTGATCTGTGCCATCTGCACAACCCCTGCCAATGTTGCATTTATTGCTGAAGTTGGCCCGCCCGACTGTGCCACAAGTATGTTTTTCATCGCAATCTTCTCCTTCATGACTGGCTATTCTGTTCCCTGCATCATTCTATGTTTTATCACATTAGAATAACAGTGCTTATCTTGCAAAATGCTTGGATTATATTGACTTTTGTAGTAAAATAAGGGTAATAATGTGGAATTTTTAATGCAAAAAGAGAGAATACCAGCGCATTCTCTCTGTATACCACTACCATAACAGCATTTTTTTAATCACAAAAAAGCAGTGCGCAGAAACGAGGAATCTTATGAATCAGACTTTTTTTCAAACACATGCCGAGCAGTCAAGCCGCATCTTATATACCCCCGGCAGCTTTGCAAAGCAACAGTTACTCTATCTTCAGGAAAGCGGTACACTCACTTCTTACCCTGCTCATACCAGTAAGCGTGCTTCCCTTAAATCATTTTTATTTGTACTCGTATTAGAGGGAAACGGTATTTTTACCTACCAGAACACCACATATTCCCTTCATGCCGGTGACTGTATGCTCATCGATTGCACACTTCCCTATCTTCACCAATCCCTGTATTCATCATGGCAGCTTTACTGGATTCACTTTTATGGTACCCAGGCGCAAAAATTATATGAATATTATTTACAGCTTGGCGGAAAAAATCACTTTACTGCACAAAAAAAAGCAGTCTATCAAAACCTGCTCAATGAAATTTATGAAACAGCACAGACCGAATCTCCTGTACACGATCTGGAACTGCACGAAAAATTATCCCGGCTGTTTGTTCTGCTTGCCAGAGAAACCACACTTCAGCGTGCCAAAGCAGGCAGTCAAAACAGCCGGAAAAGAAATCTTGCTCCAATCCTCCAATACCTTGAAAAGCATTTTCCGGAAAAGATCACTCTGGATCTTCTGTCAGAGCACTTTTACATTAATAAATTTTATCTGACGCGAATTTTTAAAGAAGAGTATCATATTTCGATCAATCAATACCTGATCAAGCTGCGCATTTCCCATGCCAAACAGCTTCTGCGCTTTACCACTCTTCCGGTAGAAGAGGTTGCGCGTCAGTGTGGCATTCGGGATGTCAGCTACTTTAACCGCCTGTTCCATAAAACCGAAGGGATTGCCCCGGGAATGTACCGTAAAGTTTGGAAATAAGCAGTTTCTATTTTTACTAAGATCAATCAGATATTTTCCGTAAAATATCTACAGTATGTGCACTGGCTCCCATCAGATCCGGACGTTCACAGGTTGACAGATGGTACTCTATAAACAAACGATATGTTTCTTCATCCATCGCATTAAGCACCGGGCGCAGATAATTAGCTGCTCCATCCGCAGCAATGATCTGTACCCTCTCTACCTTAGGCACCGCTTCATTGATCTTTTCAATATCCTCCAGTCTGACGTAATCATATAAGTCCTTCTCTGTAGAAACGCTATGGAAATCCTTTGTAAGTTTTCCTTCTTTCACGCATTCTTTGGCATAGTTTTCTTTAAATGCATGTGTGATGACACAGAACTCATTCATACAGTACGCCACAAGGATAATCCCATTTTCCTTTGTCACGCGTGTTGCCTCTGACAATGCCTTGATCTTATCATCCATTGTATATAAATGATACATAGGTCCAAAAAGCAGAGTCAGATCAAACGTATTGTCCTCAAAACGGGACAGTTTCAATGCATTGCCCTGAAACGCCTTAACACTGCTGTTTTTCTTTTTTAAAATTCCAAGATTATATTTTACCAGTTCGACAGCAGTCACATCATAACCTTCCTCTGCCAATGCAACGCTGTATCTTCCCGTCCCGGCACCGATATCTAGTATCTTAGCTTCCGTCATCTCCTCAAGATACTTATGAATATACCGCATAGAAGTGATAAACTCTATGTTTCCATGCCTGCGCAGCAAACGCTTCTCTTCGTTAAACTTATTATAATATTTCTCTAATTCCGTCATCATGAAACTTCCTCTTTATACTTCGCCATCAACGATCTGAACTTTAAGCATATTGGTTGTACCCGAAACTCCAAGTGGTACGCCGGAAGTCAATACAACCAGATCGCCTTTTTCTACTAATTTCTTTTGTTTTGCCACATCGATTGCATGCGTAAATAGTTCAAAAATATCCTTCTTTTCTTCTACCAGAATCGGGATAACGCCCCAGGACATACCCATCTGACGATATACCTTTTCATCCGTTGTACCACTGATGATCATACATTCCGGACGATACTTCGAAAGCATTCTTGCTGAACGTCCCGACTTTGTAACCGCTACGATAGCTTTTGCATTCAGGTCATAGGACGTAGTGCATGTTGCATGGCTGATTGCCGCCGTAATGTCATTGCTTGCACGTGGAATATTTACTTCAAAACGATGTCTGTAATTGATATCAGACTCTGTTCTCTGTGCAATGCGAACCATCATCCGAAATGCCTCTAACGGATATTTTCCTGCTGCCGTTTCACCAGAAAGCATGATCGCACTCGTTCCATCATATACCGCATTGGCAACATCCGTTACTTCCGCTCTGGTCGGACGCGGATTCTTGATCATAGAATCCAACATCTGTGTTGCTGTTACCACCTGCTTACCGGCTTCATATACTTTTCGAATGATCATCTTCTGGATTACCGGGACCTCCTCCGGTGGAAGTTCCACACCCATATCACCACGTGCGATCATGATTGCCTCAGATGCCTGAATGATAGCATCAATATTTTTTACACCCTCGATATTTTCAATCTTTGCCATAATATGAATGTTTTTTCCACCATTATCATCCAGAAAATGGCGAAGCTCCATGACATCCTCCTGCGTTCTCACAAAGGACGCTGCAATAAAATCAACATCTTCCTTAATTCCAAACAAAATATCATTCTTATCTTTTTCACTCATGTACGGCATATTCAGGTGAATGTTTGGTACATTGATTCCCTTATGCTCTGACAATCTGCCATCATTTTTTACTTCACAGACAATGTCTTTTCCTACGATTTCCTTGACCACCAGTGAGATCAATCCATCATCCAAAAGGATTTCCGCTCCCGGTGCCACATCACGATACAACTCTGTAAAGGAAATGGAAACGCCCTCCAGATCTCCCTTGCGTGGTTCATAGAACAAGGTAAACTCCTGTCCGCTTTTTAAGAAGATCGAATCCTCCTTTAGTTCTCCTGTTCTGATTTCCGGTCCCTTTGTATCTAACATTACAGCAACCGGCTGATGACTCTTTTTAGCTAACGTTTTCACAGCTTCTATTCTCTTTGCATGTTCTTCATATGTTCCGTGGGAAAAATTCATACGTGCAACATTTAATCCCTCCTGCACCATTGCCTCCAAAACGCCCTCTCTGTCGGTAGCAGGACCTAATGTACAAATTATTTTTGTCTTTCTCATATCGCTCAACCTCATCTGTTCTGCCTCTTCTGACAAAACCTCTCTCTTCTGATCTTGATTCATTTTCTTTCCTGCCTTTCTACAAATAGGATACTTTTCCTATCCATTCTCATTTGAAAAAAATTCCTCTCAAAATGTAAATATCCTATCTTTGTTTTTTATTCTCATTTTTTCCCATCCGATCGATGCAATATACCAATTAATTGTTTTCCTCTTGTAATAATCCTAAGATCGCCATGTATCCATACAATGTTCCAAAAAATTGCCGACAGCAGTACTGCTCCACCAAAAATCAGATATATGATCAGAAAATTCTGTTCAAATTCCAACCTTCCCAGACGACCTCTGATAAAATGTCCCGCTACAGTAGATGTTATTTTTTCTGCAATCATTTCCGTATTTTGTAGCAAAAATGGATTATATGCGCTTAGCTTTGCCGTCGTCTCTCCTACTTCCAACCGAACACTCTGTTTGGAATATCTATAATGAACGGAACTGTCTACACGCAAAAAGGTGGCAAAATAAGTCATGAAAAACAAGACACAAATAAACAGGATTCTCTTTCTGTTTGTCTTGATCTTCCGACTCATTCTGCCACCTCCCTAACTGTCTGATGTTAGAATGGTAACACCTTTTTTCTACAAAAGCAACAATAAATTATGATGCAAGGGTCAAAAGCAGCTAGTAATGTATGTTTACATACAAATTACTAGCTGGTGGCTTGACCCTTGCATTAAATTATTTCATTATGCATAATTCATAACAATGACGGTATCCTTGTTATTTGGCGCATTCTTTGGAACCTTAATCGTAATCTTTGTTCCCTTTACCGTAGTTTTAAGCCTGTTCTTACCGTTATTTTGCAGAAAAACTTTGTTCAGCTTTAATTTCTTATAACGGGATACCGTAAGCTTTCCATTTTTCGGCCATTTCCATACATGTACATAAACTGTTTTTCCCTTGCGCGTGTAGGTTCCCCATGACGGTGTCTTTGAAAATGGGCTTCTTGTCGTTCCATAGATACTATCACCATATGTTTTCATCCATTTTCCTACTCCGGATAGGATTTTCTCACTTCCGGCAGTCATCGTTCCATCGCCTTTCGGACCAATATTTAAGAGATAATTTCCCTCTTTTGAAGCGACCTCTACCAGTTCCTGTACGATATCCTTTGTACTGCGGTATGCTTTCTCACAGGATTTTTTATACCCCCAGGCGCTGTTCATTGTCTGACAGGTTTCCCATGGGCGTGATAGTGCTTTCTCAGGAATGGTCTGTTCCGGACATTCAAAATCGCCTAATCCATAACCACGGCAGACTCTCTCATTGACAATAATGTCAGGACTGATCTTTTTCATGTACTGATAGAGATCCTTTCCATCCGCTTTCGTCCACCACGACTTCAATGTCGGCTTTTTGTTATTATACGTCCAATCCCCATCAAACCATATCACGGAAGGATCATACCTCGTGATCAGCTCCTGCAGCTGTGCTTTCATATCCTTAATATAAGCGGTGCGTGCTTCCATTGAACTCATCTTCGAAAAATAATTATCGATTTCCTGCGAAGGATGATTCCAGTCAATGATGGAATAATATAAGCCAAATTTCAGACCTGCCTTTTCGCATGCTGTCTTAAGCTCCATTAAAATATCCCTGCCAGTCTTGCCAAATGGTGTATACTGCTGCAGGCTAAAGATTTTCTTGCCGGTATAGTCCTTAAAGCTCTCTACCTGTGTATCCCACATAGCCAGCCCTTCATGGTGCTTTGCTGTGATGACAACATACTTCATCCCCGCATTCTTCGCATATGTTACGATTTCCTCCGCATTAAACTTTGTCGGATTGAACTTTGCGGCAATGGTCGTCTGATATTTCTTTTTCGAAATCTTCTGCTCACTCATTGCCCATTCGCCCTGACCATAATACGAATACGCTCCAAAATGAATAAACATGCCGAATTTGTCCTGCGCCCACCATTTCATGTTGGAAGGTACGCTGTACGCCCGTGCCTGTGACGGTACTGTACTGACCGAAGTAACGGCAAGTACAATTGCCAGTAAAATCGTTACTAATTTTTTCATATTTTGTTCCTTCTCCTCTTTTTTCTGCTTTTCTTTAGATATAACATTCTCCTGTGCCAGACCTCCTTTGTCCTACCACACAAGATCAGTCAATAGAATACACCCAGTTTTCTTTTCTAGGCTTCGCCTGTGGTTCTTCGCCATCCGGATATCCCAGGATCACATGACCGATTCCTTCGTATTCCCCCTCGATTCCAAGCTCTTTTAAGATAGCTTTTCCTTCTTCTGACTCAAACTCTTCCTTTGCTCTATGGATCCAGCAGCTTCCTACCCCTAATGCATGTGCCGCAAGCATCAGATTTTCCATAACCAGTGAACCATCATAAATACCGGTTGGACGGCTCTTGTCTGCTAACACGATCAAAAGCTGTGGTGCTCCGTAAAACGGATCCATGTCAAAACCACCAATTTTTGCATTCATCGCCGACAGCTTATCACGCAATTCACGATTTGTCACAGAAATAATAATGGGCGACTGCATTCCCATACCGGTTGGGGCATAGGTTCCTGCCTCAATGATCTGATCTAACACCTCCTTCGGAATCAAATCGGACTTATATTTACGGATACTTCTCCGTGTTTTCATGTTCTCTAAAATATCGTTCATATCTGTTCCTCCAATCTGTCTGTTTGGCTATTATTTTAGCACATTTTGTGCAGAGAAAAAAGGGGCAACGTCAGCACGTTGCCCCTGCAAGAATTTCTTCGAAATTCTTGTTGACACACCTCTACATTACGGCAATTTCTATTCCTGAAAAAGGGCAACGTCAGCACGTTGCCCCTGCAAGAATTTCTTCGAAATTCTTGTTGACACACCTCTACATTACAGCAATTTCCTATTCCCCCAAAAAGAGGCTGATATACCTGTTGATATGCTTTGCCTCTTTGGAGTATTTTTTCTTTTAACAGTATTTCCAGTTTTCTGTCTCCAACTGCATATCTACCATATGCTTATACATTCCCTTTTTCTCCTTCAAAGCCTTTGGTGTACCCTGCTCTGCCACTGTACCGTCTTTTAGGACTACGATCTTATCTACACCATCGACCGTCCGCATTCTATGCGCAATGATCAAAACCGTTTTATCCTGGATCAATTTCGAAATCGATTCCTGAATGACAGATTCATTATCGACATCAAGAGACGCGGTTGCTTCATCCAGCAAAATAATCGGTGCATCCTTTAAAAATGCTCTGGCAATGGAAATTCTCTGTCTCTCTCCACCGGACAGTTCCGAACCATTCTCCCCAATTAATGTATTCCACTGATCCGGAAGTGTCTCGATAAATTCTATACAGTTTGCCAGTCTGGCTGCCTCCATGACTTCCTCATCCGTTGCATCCTTTTTTCCAATACGGATATTTTCCATCACCGTATTATTAAAGAGTGTAACATCCTGAAATACAATAGAATACAGAGATAACAGGCTCTCCGGATCGATTTCTGATACCTTCATGCCGCCAACAGTAATCGTTCCCTGATTGCAATCCCAGAATCTTGCCGCCAGACGGGAAACCGTAGTCTTTCCACCGCCGGACGGTCCGATCAGTGCTGTAACTTCGCCCTGCTTTGCCGTAAAACTGACATTCGATAAGACCTGCTCTCCTCTTTCATAGGAAAAAGCAACTTTGTCAAACACAATATCATACCCTTTATTCGTCAATCCTTCCTTTCCTGTCTGCTCGTCATGTGATAAGATTTCATCCATTCTTTCACAGGTCGTATCCAGACTGATCAGCGCAGAAAGGTTCTGCAATGCAATCTGCAAAGGCTCATACATTCTGGTTACGACCAGTAAGAACATGAAAAACGTCAGAATCGTAATCTCATTGTGTACTAACAGGATACTTCCCGCCAATGCTACTGTACCAATGCCAAGTTTTAAGATCATCTGAGCGGAGCATACAAAGGCTGCATTTTTAAATTCCAGCATAATAGAATTTTTCTCTACCTCTTTGATCCTCACATTTAATCCCTTCTGATAGTTTTCTGTCATATTGTTTGACCGGAGATCCCGCAAAGTCTCCAGTCCTTCCTGAATGCCATCCTGACAAGCCAGATTGTATGCCACAGTTTTTTTATGTGTGTTTCGTAATGCCTTTCTGGAAGTCAGAACAATGACAAACCCAATCGGCATAACCCAAATTGCCGCAAGTGCCATGCGCCAGTCAAAAAACAGCAGACCGATCACAATAAGCACAGTCGAGATCATCGAACCGATCAATTCCGGTATCCAATGAGAGCTTGCCGTCTCAATCCTTGCACAATCTGACATGATTGTATTGGTAAGATCAGAAAGATCCTTTTTCCCAAAGAATGACAGCGGCAGCCGTCTTAGCTTTTCTGCCAGTGCACGTCGTCTCACACCGCTTTCTACATAAGTTGACAAAAAAGTGGCACGATATTGAAAAACCGTTGTCACTGCGATCAATAGCAGAACTGCAATGATCCCGCCCACAAAAAATTCCAGCTGATCCTTTGGCACTTTTCCTTCTAAAAGATAAGACGATAATACATACAACAGTCCTACCGGAAGCATTAATACAAGGTTTGCTATCGTTACTGCTACAAATGCCCGTATCATGTCTTTTGCACCTTTATCCGACAATGCATATCTGTGCTTTAATGTTTCTATCATAATGCTGCACCTGCCTTTCCTACCTGCCAGTTTACGGATTTATTATATTCCTCCCACATATGGGTATAGATTCCATTTGCGGCAAGAAGTGTATCATGTGTACCGGCCTCTGCTATCTTTCCGTCCTTTAAGACACAGATTCGATCTGCATTTGTGATTGTCGATAAACGATGGGCGATCATGATCACCGTTTTATCCTTCGACAGATTTTCAAAGGCAAGCTGCACCAGCTTTTCATTGTCCGGATCTGCAAATGCCGTTGCTTCATCCAGGATCAGGATCGGTGCATTTTTTAAGAAAGCACGTGCGATTGAAAGACGCTGCATCTCACCACCTGACACATATACCCCCTTAGAACCGATGATTGTATGCACTCCCTGCGGAAGTTTTTCAATAATGTCTGTACACTGTGCATTCTGTAATGCCTCCATGACTTCTTTATCTGAAGCATCCGGTCTGCCCATTCTGACATTTTCTAAAATACTCGTCTTTAATAATTTGCTGTCCTGAAAAACATAAGACACCTGATCCATCAGCTGTTCTGTCTTGATCTTTCTGACATCTACTCCACCAATGGCAATACTTCCGCTCTTAACGTCCCAGAAACGGGCGATCAAAGAAGCCAGTGTAGTCTTTCCGCCACCGGACGGACCCACAAATGCAATATGCTCCCCTGCTTTAATCCGAAGAGTCACTCCGTCTACGGCATTTCCTTTAGAAGCATCATAAGAAAATGTCACATTTTGTAAAGTAATGGAGCTATCTTTTGGTGATTCTCCCTGTTCTACATCGGGCAGTTCTTTGATATTAAGAATCTCATTCATTCTATTCAATGCATCCTCAACAATCATCTGCGACTCTCCGGCATAAGCAACCTTCATCAGCGTCGTTGTCAAAACCGAAGTGATCAGTACATAAAAGATCAGGTTCCATACAAAAGTATCGGTAACCGTATTTCCTCCCAGCAGATACGCTGCCAAAATCAAAGCCGCAAATATACCATTGGAAAATACCGTAAATCCAACCATCGGAGCCATCATTTCTTTGGTATAATCCAATGTCCATTTTTCATAATCATCAATTGCCCCCTTAAATCTCTTAAAGGAAAAAATAGTCTGACCAAACGTTTTTAGCACCGGAATTCCTCTGACATACTCAACTGCTTCAGCAGACATCACTTCCAGCGAATTCTGATACTGCTTCATATCTTCTGCCATCCTCGGTCCCATCATCATCGTCCCCATAATCAGAAATGCCAACACTGCCGGGATCAGGCTTAGAAAACCTAAACGCCAGTCAAACCAAAGCATCATCGCAAGTAATCCAACCGGTGTTGCATAGGAAACCATTTTATCTGGAAGATTGTGTGCTAAAAATGTTTCCGTTGCAGCTGAGGAATCGGTAACGATCTTACGGATTTTTCCGGTTCCCTCAGCTTCTACATATCCTAACGGAAGTTTCATAATATGCTGCATCATCTTCATGCGCATATTTGCCTGCACACGAAATGCCGCCTTGTGCGAGCACATAAGAGCTCCAATATAAAAAGCCATAGCAAGCAATGCAAAACCTACCGCCTGCCATCCATATGTAGTAATATGCGTTGCTTTCGAAAAATCAGGACGCACCTCCAATATTTCTTTTATCATGCGCCACACATTATAAAATGGTAACAGTGCAATCCAGGCACTGATCACTGCTAACACACAGGACGCATAGGAAAAATATTTATGATTTCCTGCTATTTCCATCAATTTTGACAGTACACTTTGTTTCTTTGTCTTCATGACATCCCCTCCTTGTATTTGTTTTGCATTACTTTGATTAGTTTTCGCTAACCTATGGTTATTTTTTTAGCAGTACTCCGAAACACTATCCGTTGTACTGCTTAATCACCTAATTGATATGTTCAAGCACCGCTTTCCAGCCTGCTATGTTAAAGACACATACATTTTTCATATAACGTTTTGCCTCTTCATATGTTTTATCATGCGTTAAAATTTCATAGACATACTGCCATCCGATTCTGCAATGCATATGAATAAAAAAATCATCAATCGCATGTTCCTCTTTTGCAAACTGCTTTGCAAATTCCTTATAATATCGCTCTTCGATTGCTGCCAGTCTGTCAAAATAATCTTCATATGATGTTCCTGCTGCACAGCAAAAGATCAGTTTACACTCTTCCTTATGCTCATAGATGTAATCCAATACCAGATCCGTCCCCTGACTGCCCTCCTGCATAGCAACATCCATATTTGCGGAATCCTTCGCCTTTTGAATGCTGTTCAGATAAATTTCCATCAGTCCATCCGCAACATCCTTTACAAGTGCTTCAAGCAGTCCTGTCTTATCGCCAAACCTTGTATAGATCGAATTGGTGCTCACTCCACTGGCAGCAGATATTCTGCGCACACTGGCGGCATGAAAACCATATTCCAAAAACTCCTTTTTGGCACTTTCCAGCAAAGATTCTGTTACTCCGGCTGTCTCTTTTCTCATTTCTATCTCCCTTTTTGTAACATCGTTATTATAACACTGTTATTTATTTTGTCAAGTCTCTTGTTTCCTATATTTCTAATAATATCATGCGTTTTATCTGTTCCTTCTATTTTCCTGCATTCCGGTAACGCTCCGCATGCTCCATAATCTGCCCTGCTTCCTGCTTTGCAGCATCCTCTGTCTGGTGAACTGTATAAGCAAGATACATCGGATTGCTGTCCTTATCCCCATACCATACCATTGTCTTTTTTCCATTTTCCGCAGAATGTCTCACTTCTTTTACGACCGCATTGCAAAGTAAATTTGCTGTATATAACGAAATCTCTTCTCCAAAGATCCGATACGTAACCTTCCCCGTAAAGGTCAGTTCTATGCTCTTTCCAGTCTCCATTTGTTGATCCTTTTCCAGATATACGCAGGTTTGCTCTGTTGCATTCAGCTTTGCCGCCAGGCGTGCTGCCTTTCCAAGGATCAAAGTCGTATACAACTCTTCGATATCCAAAACGCATTCTCTCCATTCCTCCTCCGAAGCAGACTTCATATAAGAGGTGACAAATGTCTGTCCTAACCTTTTTTCAACCGCCCATGCCTTTTCAAAAAAAGTAATCTCATTTTCAAACTGTTTGCAAATCTCACTCCACTGCAGATATTCTTTGTCTTCCTCTTTGACCAGAAAAACTTTTTTCAGATACGCATACAGTGTTACATATGACTTCACGATCTGTTCGATGCTTTCTGACCGGGATGGCTTATATTGAAACTTAAACTGACAGCTTTCCGTCTTTCTATCCATCCTTAACCACACATCTACCGGAAAGTCTTCTTTGGTTTCAATGACTACCCCATCCTCTACCGCATACGATAGCAATTCTAACATCTGTTCTCCATACTTCGTCTGCACCGGAAATGTTTCCTCTTTCTTACTCGGATAAATCATAATATCCGCTGCATCTGCCATCTGATCCTTCGCATAATGCCCTGTTCCGTCTGTACAGCCTGCTGTGATTTTTTCAATTCCCTCGATTTTTTGCGGTTCTCCGGTCTGATATACTTTTTGCAGAGACGCAGCGAATGCTTTTCCTGCCTTCTCATCAGCAAAGGATACCCGGAGTGTATTCTGAACTTCGTTTTCATTAAAAATATCTTTTAATTTATTTCCCATATTAAAAATCCTTCCTGATCTGATTCAACACCACAATCTTACTGACCAACGTAAGCCGCTGTCTCAAAGCACTGCTCTCCTCCTCCGGGCTTTGAAACATTTCCTTGGGAATTTCCATGATGGTTTCTATCAACTGCTGCCTTGCAAAATTATCCGGCACGATCAGATACGCAATGTCATCATACTCATAACGAAGCCACAAGTCCTGATATACCGACTGTTTCAAGCTGTCACTCATCCAATCCAGCTGTCCCCTGGTAGAACAGATATTGGGATTGGCAATCACCGGATCAATCTCTTCCTGTCCTTTTTCAGGTACATACCTCCATTCCCGTTCATCATGAAAATTTTTGTAAACATAACCATCTTTCACTGGCATCCATCCCTTTAACGGTTTCATAAACGCTAACTGCTGCAGAAAACTATCCGCAATCCCTTCATCCAACTCATCTGCCTCAAAAGCCAGCCGGATTGCCTGTGTAAAGTTCCGGCAAAACCCCGTTTTTTCATTAATATAATGCACCGGTTGAACATCATGGGATTCTGCCCATTCCTTCGAAAAAGCAATCCCATATTCCCCATAGATATCCGTATGACAATAATAATCCTGCTGATCCTTCTGTTCTTGTATCCGTTTTTCTTTGTCAAACCGATCCGTCCTTGCAATATTAGAAATCTGATGAAACGGAATATCACAAAAGCACTTCTGCAGCACTGCTATCTCTTGAAAATGATGTCCCATCAAATCTAAGTCCAGATATTCCATATCTTCCACATAAAACCTTGGCACGATTGCCCGGTGTAGCAAGATTTCCTTCAAAAAACGGTATTCCTTCATAAAATGAAATAAAGAATTAGCACTTTGTGCATAATCATATACCTTCTGTGCTTCCACATCTTTTTGCTCATACATTCTATTTTCTTCCATTTGTAATCCTCCAGATCATACAACGCTGTTCTGCTTAACCCCCCTGCAAGTGCTTGCTTTCTTAAAAAACATGATAAGAAAAGGTCATCCATTATATTGTTTGCATCAAAAGTTTATACTGCTGATCTTTTATACCATTTATCTCTACCAAATGACATTCTCTTTCTGGAATTGATACCATGTTATTCATATTGATAACTGCGTAATTGCCAATTTTAATAAAATCTACTGACTCCTTCATTTTCCTGCTTTTTGGTTTAAACGAAGATAATGGTGCAAAATATTTTAATTCTTTTATTTGTAAAACAATACCTACATACTTTCTGTTCGACTTATCTCCATCCGAGATAAATATATGTTCCTGATATTGTGACAAATATTTTATATATTGAGGATTAACCAAATATGTTAAAAGCTGTTTTCTCCAACAATAACTATGACTCTGCCTGCTCCTTATATTTTTTCACATACTCCATAAACTGCTCCTGTGTCAGATCCAGCTTCTGCAATATCAGATCTAAAGAAATGCCACCTGCTAAATAACATTCTACCATTAATTCAATCTTCTGTTCATCAGCATATTCCCTCGCATATTCTTCTACCAAATCACACATTGTCTCATCCTCCTCTCCGATTTTTATCCCACGGATTGCCTTTCGGGATCTTGAAAAATTTCCTTTAATAGAGAATTCCTGATATCTCCGGTACAGAAAATTCCAGCACATTTTTTCCAAACAGCTTCTTTGCTTGCATCTGCCAGTTGTGATTGTATAAACTGCAGTTCCTATTTCGTATTGTTTACATTTTATTTTTTGTCGATATTGGAATAAATTCTAGTTTTAACTGCATCCCTAATCCCTGTGCAAGTTTTTTCACCATAGCAAGACTGGGATTTCTTGTTCCATTTTCAATTCGACTTATATCTGCCTGTGTAATTCCAGTTTTGGCTGATAAATCTTTCTGTGTCATATTCTGCTGTACTCTTGCATCAATCATCGCCTGGATAATATCATATTCCGGCTGCAATGCATCATACTCTGCTTTAACCTCCGGATTCTGCAATGCTCTTTTTTTATAATCTTCATAGCTGCTCATTGCCATACCTCCGTTCATAATCTGCTTTATATTTCCTTGCCAATTTCTTTTCTGCTTTTGGTATTCTCTGAGATTTTTTTACAAACCCGTTTGTCAACACTACTTTCTTACCTACAATAAAGAAATATAGAACTCTTGTAATATCTGATCCCTGCTTAGTACGAAGTTCAAATAGTCCTTGTTCCAAGGGTTTTGAATACGGCTCACGAAGCATGGGACCGTTCGTTTCCAACAATTCAATGGTTCGCAATGTCTTTGCCAATAGTTTAGGTTCCAAAGAATCCAATAATTCCTGCACAGGGCATCTTCCATCTTCTGTATCATATAAAATGATTTCGTACATTAGCATGCCCCTTTCTCCTTATAATCATAGTATGTTGTATTCAACATATTGTCAAGACAATTCTGACTATTTTTTGTTTTCGTTCTACTCATATCAATGCTAGATATTTTCCTGCTCCTTATATTTTTGCACATACTCCGTAAACTGCTCCAGTGTCAGATCCAGCTTCTGCAATATCAGATCTAAAGAAATGCCACCCGCCAAATAACATTCTACCATTAACTGAATCTTCTGTTCATCAGCATATTCTTTTGCATATTCCTTTGCGTATTCTTTCGCATGTTCTTTTGCATATTCCCTCGCATATTCTTCTACCAAATCACACATTATCTCATCCTCCTCTCCGACTTTTATCCCTCTGATTGCCTTTCGGGATCCCGAAAAATTTCCCTCTGCAGCGACTACTTCACTGGATAATAATTGCATATATTTTGCAATCTCCGTTCCATCATCTATTTTTGTATTGACATATATCTCATGTGTTCCATTCTCTACAATATCCTGCGTCTCTTCAAGAACCCGGCGAACATGATATACTGTTTTCCCTTTTCCGAACACATCAAACTTTGAAATATAGATAACATATACGTCATTTAACTCTTCAAATTTGATTCCCTTCTCCGACTCTGCCGTATCAATATTTGCTATATTGTAGCGTACTCTCTTCTGATGGTCGTCATTATCCTTCTTCTGCACCTCTACATTTATGATCCTATTTTTTCATCCACACATTTCAAATCTAATATCACGGAACGCCCCTTGATATTTTTCAAAGCATACTGTGGTGTACACTCTAACAAATGTATCTTGTCATTTTGTAAAATCACCTGGACCATTTCTTCGCAAAAGTCTTTATCCTTCGCCAGCTTATAAAAAAATATATCATCCATGGCCGTTAATTTTTTTACGATTTCTTTTACTCTTTCGGACATCTGCCACCTTCTTCCTATATTTTAGCATCTCACTCTTGTACCCGCAACTGCCAGCACAGAAAATTCGTGTCCAATTTTACTGCTGATAGCACTGCATACACAAGTGTTATACAAAGTTTACACTTCAAGAATAACGTAACTTATCAATCATTTTGGAATTTTTAAGATTATTGAAGTTTATAAGATGATGGTTATTATAACCCATGCAATTTCAATTTTCAATCAACATATGTTACAAAATATTTCGTCCAAAATATACATTATGCTAAAAAATAACGCTATATCATGCAAAATCTTTCTACCTTTCGTGATTTTGTATGATATAGCGTTATTTTTTTGTTAGATCTGCTTACTATATGCTGAATCGTTCAAGCTTCCCATCCAAAAAATTTGAACTATTCATAGTACCTCCTCAATAAGCTCATGCAAAACCCCATTCCCAGAATTGAACGCCTGAAAATTTTCTCTCAAAGATTACTTTTTGTTTTATCAATTGCGAAAGATAATCCCTATTCCAATAAATATTTCCGTAAGCTGCAGTTTTATTGTTCACTGCTGTCAATCTGTTGGTTATTGGAAATATTTTCTCTTAAATCTACATCTCTCTCAATATATATTTTTTTATTTACCAGTTCCTTCTTAGGCATCAGTATATATATACTATTATTTTTGCCAACCTGATTATTTTCTTTAAATTGAACCACTACATTTCTCCTATCACTTGCATATAATATCTCATATTTAACATGGTCATCTTTAAAAAAATACACCTTGATATTATTGATAAACTCTAATGTATAGATTATCAAACTCCAATACATCGCTGGTATAACTGATGCCACAATAATCATAATGCAATTTCTGAAAGTAATTTCATAAATCCCCCAAAAATATTGAAACCATATTATATCTAGAATACCACATGCAATCATAATGCTGGCACATATAATAGTACATACGGAGTCTTGTTCTCTAAGTTTATCTCGAACTTTTTCGATAAAAGTAATAACCATAAGTATGATTCCTGCCATACATATAGTCCCACAAAGGCCAATAAGAAATCCCATTATTACTTTTTCTCCTAGCCAATTTATATTTTTGTCCGCACAAAATACAATCAAACTATTCACTACAGAATACAAAAATACATATAGCAAACATACACAAACTTCACACGCAAACTGTTTTGTCTTAGTCATAAATGCCTTGTCGATTGAGCTTGCCGATAAATATTTAATTTCAAATACAACAAACGACACTATCATTGTTATTATAGGAAAGATATTCCCTAGTGCCTTTAAAATATTAACTATACACATATTCTGTTTTCCCTTTCTCTTAAATAGTAAAAATATGTTCTTTTTAACATTATAACACATTTTTTCTCGATATCCTTTTCAATTATTCGCTAATTTTTTATTAGATGTGCTTGCTATATATAGAATAGCTCAAACTTCCCATCCCTCAGAATTTTAACTATTCATAATGTCCTTTGTAAGATAAAATTTCAAGCAGATTGCCACTAACATGATAAGCCAAACACTTCGTTTCATCTTTCCGTCTGCTCCAAAAGCCAGACAACTCACTTTTAAGCAGCTCTGGTTTTCCTATTCCCTTGAAAGGATCTCGTTCTGTATCTCTAATCAATTAATTGATTCATTTCAGAGTTTTCTTATCTCCAGATTGCCAAAAAAGATACTCGTCCCACGCTTTATCATACCAACTCTTGTTCATCAATCATTCTTCTCGATAAGCTCATGCAAAACTCCATTTCCAGAATTGAATGCCTTCTCTCAAAAATTCCATATTACTCCCAAAATAAAATGGATCATTATTAATTTAAAAAGGAATACGATGCTCACGGAGAACAGCTTTAATAAACATATTTATTACCGCAGAAGAACTAATTCCTACATTCTTGCAAAAAGAATCAAATGCAGTTTTATCAAGACTATCAACTGGCGCAGAAATAGTTGCCTGTGCCATATTTGTCAACTCCTTTCGTATATTTTCTATTTATTATAACGTAAATTATTCTTTAGAAAATATGAGATACTTATGGATGTAACCATTCATGCTTACATCTTGCACATCTACAGTTCCTGTTGGCACATTTTTATCCTAAATATGAATATTATAATTTCTAACTTTACAAATTGATTTTTGAATTGAAATTATATTCATTCCCATTTTCTTTAACCTCATTGCATACAACAAATTCTCCAACGTAAAAAAATCACTTATGTTTATCGCTTCTATTATCATCCCTAAATTTCCATGAACAACATTATTTCTCAAAGCATTCATACGATCAGAAATCTCTTCCAGCATCTCATCCAGATGCTGTTCACTATATTCGTTGTAATCATGCATAAGAAACGGTTTTAAGATATCTTTACAATCTATCAGTGCGCTCTTCATTCGATCTGCGTATTTGTTTTCTGATTTTGATATAGAAGCAATAAACCCTTTCACATATTTCTTTCTCTTGCCTGTTAATTCTGTTTTTAATTTTTCTAACACTTCCAATGATTTTTCCTTTGCTTCCATATACTCATTAGAACGAATCTGCATTGTAGGATAAATATTACGTTCTTCCCGTTCAAACGCTGTAAAATTAAGAATTATCCTATCCATGCCATAAGAATTCTTTGCTTCTATAGAAGGACAATAATGCTCAAAGTATAATTTTTCATTTGCTATCTCTTGCAAAATCATTTTTGTGCATTCTCCCAATAATTCATAATTAATAATCTGTTTTGAACATTTTTTGTCATTCTCTTCATTGCAATCAACTTCTATAAATTTCAAAACACCTGCTTCCGTTTCTTTTTCACCCACTAATCCATATATCCCTATATCATCCAAAGCTATATTGGTTCTACCACACACATAATAAAAGAATTTCAACACATGTTCATATACTTCAATTACGAATTCAATATTTTTTGCCTCTGAAAAAGAGAGGTTCAATTTGCTATATGCAGTTAATGGTGTATCTGATTTCCAAGCCAACTTGGAAACTATATCAGCAGTCACAGTAATCTTACAACCTTTATAATTATAATTTCCTATCACACACTTCTGCTGCATGCCTGTACTTACATTTGCCTTTTTTACACCATTATCTGCTTCTAAAAACGATGTTTCAAAAGCTTTAGCTGATGTATAAAAATAATTAACTTCTCTACCAGAAACAAAAATTCCATGTATCTTATCGGGTTCTAAATCCCTTTTATTATACTTCATTACATACGATACAGAAAAGCTTTTAAACCCATTATTATTTGAACTCATATTTGAAACACAAAAGACTATTGCAGTTCCATCATGTAATTTTCCATGTATAAATGATTGTCCAATCCACTCTTCCTTAGACCAATTTTTTTCACTCCCAAGCTTTCTAATTAACGCTTGTCTATTTGTCTTCCACTCATCTTCTGATGTAGGAAATAGTTGTAACAGTCCATTTTCACATACAAATGGACTACTTTTCCCTTCGCATTCAACAAATCCTAAAAGTGTCTCCTCCATCGCCATATTTTTCTCCCTCTCTTTATAATACAAGATTGCTTATAATTCTAATCCGTATATCGAACTTAAACGACGCTATAATATCTATCCGTCTCATTTTACCATATATAAACTCCCCCACGCAATTCTAATCCTTTCTGAAAATTCTGAATATTTTTCACATCTGCAAGTTTCTCATTTCACGTCCTCTACCCATTCAGTATAGCCTGCTCCTTCCTTTCCCTTTTTTATCTCTTTAAAACTGCAATATAGTTCCTTGATATCACTCTTTCTCATAAGTTCCACTCTCCTACTATTAATTACATTCCAAAATGTACCAATTTCATCTTTAATCCCTCTGATACAAGTCCCTTGTATATACCTTCTCTTGCACATCATCCAGGCACGCATCGTAGCGATTTGCCAAAATAACCTGACTCTCCTTCTTAAACTGTTCCAGATCATTTACCACTTTGCTTCCAAAGAAAGTGCTGCCATTTTCCAAAGTTGGCTCATAAATAATCACAGTGGCGCCCTTCGCTTTGATCCGTTTCATAACTCCCTGAATGGAAGATTGTCTAAAGTTATCCGAATTGGACTTCATGGTTAAACGATAAACTCCCACGATAACTTCATGTTCTTTCGCTGCATCATAATCATCATTTGCCTCATACGCTCCTGCAAGCTCCAGTACCCGCTCCGCAATATAATCTTTGCGTGTACGGTTTGATTCTACGATAGCACTCATCATGTTCTGCGGGACATCCTCATAATTTGCCAAAAGCTGCTTGGTATCCTTTGGCAGACAATATCCGCCATATCCGAAAGAAGGATTATTATAGTTGTCACCGATACGTG